>JAWXBL010000023.1:0-208723 GCA_034440075.1 Cytophagales bacterium | reverse complement strand
TTTGTTTTCTTCGCTCGCTCAGACGAGGCGCCTGGCTCGCTCAAAAACAAAAAGCCCTGCACTCCGTGCGGCTTCTGATTTTGTCGGGGTGAGAGGATTCGAACCTCCGACCTCTACGTCCCGAACGTAGCGCACTAGCCGGGCTGTGCTACACCCCGAATCAGCAATAAGGAGAGGTAAAAATAGCTGGCGCCCCTGTTAATTCATAGCGCTTCATTTTGAGTTAGTTTTCCCATAATTTTGCGCGCCAGAAATAAGCGGTCTGGCCGGAAACAATTCGGTCATTTGCTTGTCTTGGTAAGGAGATATGATTCAAACGGATATTTGCATAATAGGAGCTGGGCCCGTGGGGCTATTTGCCGTCTTTGAGGCGGGCATGTTGAAAATGCGGTGCCATGTGGTAGACGTCCTTCCTCAGGTGGGAGGGCAGCTTACGGAGATCTACCCGAAGAAACCAATCTATGATATTCCGGGATATCCTGAAGTAAATGCGCATCAGCTCATTGACAACCTATCCAAACAGATTGCCCCGTTTCACCCGACGTTCACACTGGGTGAGCGCGTAAAGAACCTGACAAAGAAAGAAGACGGATCGTTTGAGATCGTGACCTCTGACCAAACAACCATCCAGGCCAAAGCGGTAGTAATTGCTGCCGGGCTCGGGTGCTTTGAACCTCGGAAACCGGTCATTGAAAATCTTGACAAATTTGAAGGGAAGGGGATTCTCTATATGATCAAGGATCCGGAAGTTTTCCGCAACAAGCGATTGGTACTTGCCGGCGGCGGTGATTCCGCCCTTGACTGGACTATTTTTCTAGCTTCTGTTGCAAGCAAGCTCACGCTTATCCACCGAAATGAAACATTTCGCGGCGCGCCAGACTCGGGTGAAAAGGTCGTTGCGTTGGCAGCGGCAGGCAAGATGGATCTTTTCCTGAATGCGGATTTACAGGCGGCGCATGGTGACGCCCAACTTCAGTCGGTCTCGGTTGTCGACCGGGACAAAAATATTCAGACGATCGAGGCGGATTACCTCATCCCATTATATGGCCTTAGTCCTAAGCTCGGGCCTATCAGTGAATGGGGGTTGGCGCTGGACAAGAACAACATCCAGGTGAACACATTGGATTATTCTACGAGTGTTCCGGGTATTTACGCCATTGGGGATATCAACACGTATCCGGGGAAATTGAAACTGATCCTCAGTGGGTTTCACGAGGCAGCATTGATGGCTCACAGCGCCTATAAATATGTATATCCAAATCAGAAGCCGAGCTTAAAGTACAGCACGATCAGCGGAATAAATCCTTTCTGATATAGGGAGGCGGTGGCTGCGTAAGCTACCGGCCGGTATCGGAAACAACGCATCTGAAGCCAACGTTGGAACTGCCGCTGTCGAACGCAGTACCCTGCCGGGCACTCGGACGGAAGTTCACACAATAGTCTGTCGCGCACAGGAAAGATCCGCCCCGCGTGACGCGTTTTTCTGCGAATGGCTCCCTTGGATCGTACGACTTTGTCGAACCCATTGGATTCACCGTGAGCCGCGACCGCGAGAGCTCTTTATAATAGGTTGCATCAAAATAATCGGCAGTCCATTCCCAAGCATTACCGATGATGTCATAAAGTCCGTACCCATTGGGTGGAAACGTTTTGACGGGTGAACTACCCTTGAATCCGTCTTCGCCTTCGTTGGCGCCCGGAAAGACGCCCTGAAATGTGTTCGCCATAAATTTTCCCTGAGGCCGGTACTCGGTTCCCCAACTGTAACGTTCGTTCTCCCGCCCGCCGCGCGAGGCAAATTCCCATTCGGCTTCAGTCGGCAGTCTCCTTCCTGCCCAGGCACAATAGGCCAGGGCATCGTCGAAGGAGACATGCACGACAGGGTGGTTCCACTTTTTTTCGAGCGTGCTGCCAGGTCCTTCCGGCTGCCTCCAGTTGGCGCCGGGTCGAAAGGACCACCACCGGGTATAGTCTTCGAGACTTACGGCATAATCGGGGGGCGTGAAGACGAGTGATCCCGGGATGAGATTCTCTTCAGGCGGTCGATTGGTTCCCGGCGGCAATTGTTTCTGGAGTTGTTCCCATTCCGGTTTTTTTTCCGCTGTGGTGATGTATCCGGTGGCATCAGCAAATTGTTTAAATTGCTCGTTGGTAACTTCGGTCGCATCCATCCAGAATCCATCTACTTTGACCTGATGTGCCGGACGCTCTGCTTCATACGCTTCGGGTTCATCCGTACCCATGGTAAACTCTCCTCCAGGAATCCAAACCATCCCTGGCCGGGGAGTCTTCATCTCAGTTGTTGAATTCACTTCATTTTTCTTTGGCCCGCATCCAGCCAGCAGAACAACAATAGTAAACAGGCAGCGAAGGGTCATGGTTTTAGATTGCGTGACAAATCAATAGAAGGGACTTAAACGGCCCTACTTAAATTTCCGGATTATTAAATATAGGAAAGAAGGACGTGTCACTAGAAATACTCGCCCAGGTTTAAATACCAATTCCAACCTTCTTTTCCCAGCGCAAAGTCCAGCGTGATGTTGGTATCTGAATGTCGGTTAAACTTAAAACGGAACCCAAATCCCGCCGCCGGTAGCACATAATCAAATCTCCCGGCCTGGTCGGTATAGCTCTGCAAATTGGCGAAAAGGACTCCCCCCAGGAACCCATGCGATGTAATGTCAAAGCGGTATTCCGTTTCGGTAAACAGCATGTGTGCTCCACGGAAGCGATCGGTAAGATACCCGCGTCCCGCGCGCCCGCCGGGATCTTCGAAGGTCGCGGGGAGGTTGAAGTACGGGACGTCACCAAAAGTGCCCCAGTAGAAAGCCCGGGCGCCAAGGATTTTGTGCCTCTTAGCCGAGAATGAATAGTACTTTCTTCCATCCAGGTAAATGGAACTCCAGTCATAGGTGCTTCCCATGACTTTTCGATTGACACGGAGAACTACGGCCATGTAATAACCGCCCGTTGCATTTACCGAGTTCCGGCGGGTGTCGCTCAGAAAATTGAGCGTGACCCCTGATGACACGGTTTCCGAGCCAGTCCCAATACCATAATTCCTGAAATCACTGGTGGTTGTGGGCGAAGGGTCCTTTTCTTTGACGCCGTAAAAATAATCGAGGTTGTAGCCGGTGCCGAGATAGAAATCACCGATGATGCGGGTGTGTGCTGTAAAGTACGTCCGAATGTGGGAGTGGTCGACGATGTTAAATTCCGAAGGAGGGACACCCCCACCCAAACCGTTTTCGCGAAGCCCGTTAAAGGCAACCCGGAAATCACCGGTCCCGTTCCATTCATTTTTTGGAAACCAGATATAGGGCGTCAATGAAATGCCGTAATTGGTAGAGAAGTTCGTGTAGGGGTAGAAATAAATCGTGCTGAGGTTTGTCTCTTTGGTCATGAAGAAAGAGGCATTGATGGCTGAAACAGAAATGCTTCCCTGGCCGGATGGACTCGGAGCAACAGGGATTGTTGAAAAGTGAACGGTCCCTTCCGTTCCCGGCCGATGAACCTTTGTTTCGCTGAAAGCGCTGGATACAAAATCAATCAAATCGGTGCGCTCCAACTGTTTGAGGCTTAGGGAGTCGGTATGTATGCGAACCTGTGCCTGCAAGGAGGATATTGCGAAGAGGAGAAGAATCGCACATGGAAAGAAATTCAAGCCTCGGAAGATCATATTCGCAAAAATAGACCAAGCCTTGCCAGGAATTCAACAAAGTTTACCATTGAACCACAATCTTCAGGTCAACCGCACCTACTTTGGGGCCGCTGAAATGTTTTGATCGGGGACCTGCTCGTCATTTCCTGTCGGATTTTTTTCTGAAGAAAGCCAGCCCTCAGCCAGTTTATAGGTTAATGACAGAATCACCGCTCCGAGGAAAAGGCCGATGAACCCGCTTGCCACAAAACCCCCAATGGATCCAAGAAAAATTACCAACATGGGAACGGGAGCTCCCCGGCCGAGAAGGATGGGCTTGAGAATATTATCGGAGATCAATACAAACGTGGACCAAACCATGAAGAGGCTGGCCGTGAGCGTATCCGAGGCGGAGAACATATAAATGACCAACGGAATGACGACGGGCCCCACGCCGATTTGTACAATGGCAAGAATCAAACAGATTACGGCCCACAGGCCTGCGGCCGGTACGCCGGCGACAAAGAACCCGATACTTGCAAGGACAGTTTGAATAATCGCGACACCCAAGATCCCCTTTACTACTTGCCGGATCGTCACCTCCGATAGGTGGGCCAATTCCATGCCCCGCGCACCGGACAACCGCACCAATATCCGTTCTGCAGCTTTCCCACCCGATTCAGAGTACACCAGCAGAACCCCTGCGATGATGATCGAAAGCACAAATTGAAGCATGCCAAGGCCAATGCCGGCTGCCGCTGAAAACAGCCACCGACCAGCTTCCGTAACCTGCTCCCTGTATTGAACGATAAACGACTGCAGGCTGCTGGATGCAAGTGTCCACAGCTCCACGATGGGTTTGGTAATCGGAGGCCACGCCTTTACGCTTTCATCCGGGGGAGGAATGAGCTGGCCGTTGTTGGCGTACGCATCCCGCAGATAATTGATTCCCTGGAACAGAGAATCTGTCAGCATCCATGATGGAATAAGAAGAATGCTCAAGAGAGTGAATGTGACAATGAACGAAGCCAATTTTCCTCGTCCCCGAAATCTTGTCTTGAGCCAGGAGAATAGCGGGTACACAGCTACAGCAATTATGATTCCCCAAAGCAACAGGGAGAAAAAAGGACTCAGGATGAGGAAGCACCAACCCAGCAAGGCAGCAAGCAACCCAAGCCGTATACTGATTTCTACAGCCCGGTTCAGGTAGGATTGATCGTTGGTTGACTCCGGTGAATCCATGATGCGTATTTGAAGGCAATATCGGAATTATTCGAGAATCATGGTCCTCATGATTAAGGACTGAAATAATGAAGGTATCTTTAGAAGAGGCAATGTGAATCGATGAATGTAACAACGGAAAACATATTGTTGGTTGGATCGGTGCTGCTGTTCATCAGTATTGTAGCGAGCAAGACTTCCTTCAGGCTGGGTATTCCAACACTTATCCTTTTCCTTATTGTTGGTATTCTGGCGGGTTCCGACGGACCGGGAGGCATCTACTTTGATGACCCAAAAATCGCCCAATTCCTGGGTGTAGTTGCGCTTACATTCATTCTCTTCTCCGGCGGCCTGGACACCAAATTGGAGAGCATCCGACCGGTGCTGAAAGACGGCATCTCGCTGGCCTCCATCGGGGTCTTGATCACTGCGCTTTTGGTCGGAGTATTTACGTCGTACGTTATGGGCTTTGGCCTGCTGGAAGGATTGCTGCTGGGGGCCATTGTTTCTTCAACGGATGCAGCAGCGGTTTTCTCGATACTCCGCACGAAAAGCGTGGGGTTGAAGGGAAACATCCGGCCGCTGCTGGAATTTGAAAGCGGGAGCAACGATGCGATGGCGTACTTTCTAACGATCAGCTTTATCTACCTGGTTCAGCAGCCGGATGCAAGTGTCCTGACACTCATTCCTAAATTCCTAGTGGGAATGACACTCGGAGCCATCTGCGGGTATGGTTTCGGTAAGCTGATGTTCTGGATTGTAAATCGGATCAGCCTGGATGTGGAGGGTCTTTACCCAGTCTTGATCCTGAGCATGGTGTTCTTCACCTTTTCGCTCACCGACACGTTGGGAGGGAACGGGTTTCTTGCGGTCTACCTGGCAGGCATCATTATGGGAAACGAAAGCTTTATTCACAAGAAGAGCTTGATGAAGTTTTTTGATGGACAGGCGTGGATCATGCAGATCATCATGTTTCTTACTTTGGGGCTGCTTGTATTCCCCAGCAAAATTCCGCCGATTATTCCCCAGGGAATCATGATCTCCCTGTTTCTGATTTTTGTGGCTCGGCCTGTTGCGGTGTTCATCTCCCTGGCGTTTGCCACGGACATGAACTTGCGAAAGAAAGTCTTTGTCTCCTGGGTCGGCCTGCGTGGCGCCGCTCCCATTGTCTTTGCAACGTATCCGCTATTGGCGGGTGTGGCCTATGCCGACACAATTTTCAATTTGGTGTTCTTCATATCCGTATCCTCAGTTGTGTTGCAGGCCACTACGCTTCCCATCATGGCAAGGTGGCTGCATGTCAGCGTCCCGGAGAAGGTACGACGGAAGTTTCCCCTGGACATTGAGCTAAAGGACAGTTCAAAATCGGAATTGATTGAACTGGACATTGAAGAGCATTCACCGGCCATTGGCAAAGCGATTGTCCAACTGAGGTTACCACAGACATCCCTGGTGGTGTTAATTCACCGCAATGAAACGTATCTCTCAGCAACGGGAGAAACAATCATTGAACGGGGTGATCACCTCCTTGTCATGGCGAACAATAAGGAAACGGTGAGCAGGGTTCTGGCGAGTTTTGGGGTGAAGGCTGATGGATGAGTCAGGAGGTGCCCTTTATGAATGCATTGTAGTCTCCCTCGGTATCGAGGTCAATTTCGCCACCCTCAAAGGCAACTGATGCCACCTGCTCCGGAAATGCTGCAATGACCTTCCTGGCGCCTTCCGCATTTTCAATTTCAAATAGTTTGGAAAAAATCTCTTTGACGAAGAGGGCAGGAACGCCCACCGTATTACTATACGCCGAACCAACAATTGGTTTCCGGGAAACCTGATAGGCCTCGACAAGTGCTTTCAGGTGGTTTGCTGTTAGCAACGGCTGATCACTTACGAGGACAATGACCGCATCCGGGTTTAGCGCTGCAAGGTGTGACAGGCCCGCCTTGAGCGAACTTCCCATTCCCTCTGACCAGCGCTTGTTTTCAACAACGTCCACCGCAAGGTGCGAAATGACTTGCTGATGATTTTCAAATTGCGAGCCGAGGATTACCGCAACGGGTGAACAAACTTTTTTGGCAACGAGAATGGTGTGTTCGAGGAGCGACACCCCCTGAATGGTAAGTAATTGTTTGGATTTTCCCATCCGCGAAGAGGGCCCGGCGGCCAGCACGAGGGCTGCAATTCTTAGGGGTGATCGATTCAACCCTGGCCCGTTTTGGAGATCGGCTCACCCTTCAGGTAAACTTGCTTGAAAACCTGATCAGAACCGGCATCCCGGTGGTGAATGGGCCCCTGCCGGTATTTTAGGAACCCTCCCGAACGGCTGGAAAACACGCTTTGAATCTCGGAAGCAATTGAGAGCGCAATTTCATCCGGTGCTTCGGCACCGATGTCAAGGCCGATGGGGGAGTGAACGCGGTGAATCTGCTCATCTGAAAATTTCATATTCCGTTGCGCAAATTCCTCCAGCATTTTGTCAAAACGTTTGCGCGGCCCCAGAATCCCTATATACGGAGTGGGGCAGGAGAGCAGCTTAACCAACACATCACGGTCGTATTCGTAGTTGTGCGACATGAGCACACACGCGGTATAGGGAGTGATACGGAAGTCACGGTCAATAAAGTCGCGGTGACACAAGGAAAGTTTATCGGCTTCTGGAAAAAAAACCGGAGCAATGTGGGCCACGCATTCGTCGGTCACCTGAACTTCCCACCCCAGTGACTTTGCCAACTGGCTGACAGGCCGGGCGTCAAAGCCGCCGCCGAAAAGAATGAGTGAAATGGCCGGCTCAATCAATTCCAGAAATACATCGACGAAGTCATTTCCAATTTCAAAACATAGGGTTTCTGATTTCTTTGTTTCGAAGAGCTGCTGCAGCCCCCTTTTCAGGGATTCGGGAGCTTCCGTAAGCTGACCGCTGTACTCCTCGCCACGATTGTTGATCAGAAACTTTTGCCCAATTTTTTCTCCTGAAAAAACAGTGGCCATGGCCAGCGGCTCCTGTGCGGTCATGAACTGTTCAAATATTGCTAACGGATTGTGAGCATCCCCGGGGACTACTGGTTCTATCAACACGTCGATCACGCCGTTGCAGCCAAGCCCGATGCCTAGGTTTTGATTGCTCTCTTCCCGAGTATCGTATGTAACCACCATGGGCTTCTTGTCTGACATCACGCTGCGGGCTTTGCGAAGCGCGTCGCCCTCCAGGCAACCTCCGCTGATCGAGCCAACCCAACGGCCATCGTTGGTAATCAGCATGCGCGCACCGGGGCTCCGGTAGGAAGAGCCGTGTACCCGGATTACGGTGGCAAGCGCCGCCTGGTGTTTGTGGAAATCAACCTTCCCGTATGCTGTTAATATGGACTTAAACTCTTTCATGGAGCCAAAAAACGTATTTGCAATTCGTCAAAATGGATGAATAAGCAAGTTAACTATTCTTTCTGACCTTGGCGGCTACTTCTTGCGGGTTGCCTTCACCTCTTCGGGGGTAACCGGATTGCCTTTGTTTCCAAACGTATTGCGGACGTAATTCAATACATCGCTCGCTTCCTTATCGCTGAGTGAGAATCCCGTCATCTCCATGTTGTAAGGCTTGCCATTAACTTTTATTTCGCCAGAAACCCCATACAGGACTTGTTGAATAGACCTCCGCTTGTCGGCCATGAGGTAGTCGGATTTGGCAAGCGGAGGATAAATCCCTTCAATGCCTTGTCCCAGATCCATGTGGCAGGTGATGCAATTAGTCATGTAAATCTCTTTTCCACGCACCATGCTGGACTTGAGATCGAAGGGTGGTGTTTTCTGGAATGAACTAAGAATTATCAGCAGCGTGACTGAAAGGACTCCCGAAAGAATAAAAAATGGTTTTTTCATGCGAATGATTCAGGTTGCTAAATAATAGATGTTGCTGGTGAACAAATTAAGCGTCATTAAGTTTGAACGGGAGCGTCCGAATCCGTTTGCCCGTCAGGTCAAAAATGGCATTGGTCAGCGCGGGGGCAAACGGAGGAAGCCCTGGCTCGCCGACCCCACCGGCCTTTTCATCATTATCCATAATATGAACTTCAATTTCAGGAACGTCGGAAATGCGAGGCATCAAATAGCGATCGAAATTCTTTTCCACAGCCTTTCCCTCGGCGAAATGGGTGGCGTGATGCGTGGCAGCGCCCAGCGCCATGATGATGCTGCCCTCCACCTGTGCTTTGATGATGTCAGGATTTACATACCATCCACAATCCATTACCGCCCAGACTTTATCGAGCCGTACTTTCCCGGATTCGTTTCTTGATACTTTTGCCACTTCCCCAACGATACTTCCAAAACACTCCGTGATGGCTACGCCATACCCTTCATTTTTCTTTCTTGAATTCCAGCCTGTTACAGCACGCAGTTTATCTATGAGGGCCGTGTAACGCGGGTTGCCCAGGTGCTCGTTTCGAAAGTCGAGCGGATCCTTTTCGGCGAGAACGGCCAGTTCATCCAGGAAACTTTCGTAGGCAAATGCATTGGTGGAGGCATAGACCGACCGCCACCACATTACAGGGATGGGGGATTCCAGGGGTGTATCTCCAAAACGATAATTCGGAATTCGATCCAGGTAAGGTTTCAGCAGGCCATCCACCACGTCGCCATTGTACTGACTTTTGTCGGCCCCGGGATTTTGCGCGCCCATATTTTGGCCGGCCATGATGGTTTCGAATGCTGAGATCCTTCCCCTGCTGCTAAGTGCTCCCTTGCACTGGTATACCATCCCCGGCCGGAAGGGTCCCATAGTCATGTCGTCTTCCCGCATCCACACCACCTGGACAGGAGCCTTGATCTCTCTGGAAATGAAAGCCGCTTCATATGGATAATCCGGAAACGCCTTGCGGCCGAGACCTCCGCCAAGAAACGTCATGTTGATCTTTACTTTATCCGGAGGCAGGCTCAGAAAGCCGCAGATCTCCCCCTGAATCCAGTCCGGGCCCTGAATGGGCCCCCAAATCTCACAACTATCGGCCCGCACATCTGCGATACAATTGAGCGGTTCCATGTTGCTGTGTGACTCATAAGGGGTTTCATACTGTGCTTCAATTTTTTTCTCTGCCTTTTGAAAAGAAGTTGAAAAATTTCCCTGCGTCTTGAAAGGAAGGAATTGCCCCGACTCAAGTTGAGTTTTCATTTTGGAATACAACTGATCGGTGTTGTGATGGTCAAACCCGGTGTCATCCCAATCCACACGAAGCGCTTTTCTTCCCTGCATGGCGGCCCACAGGGTGTCGGCAACCACGGCTACACCCTCCATGTGAATGCCAAAAACATCGCGCTGAACTTTTATGACATATTTAACTCCCTTGCTTTTCTTTACGTCCGCCTCATTGAAACTTTTGACCTTGCCGAGAAACCGGGGACTACGCTCTACGACTGCATACAACATTCCGGGCAGCTTCTTGTCAAGTCCAAAAATGGCCTTCCCATTTACCTTTTGCGGTGTATCCTGGCGGGGTAGCGGTTTACGAATGATTTTATAGTTGCGTGCGTCTTTAAGTGTCACCGACGAAGGAACGTTGAGTTTGGAGGCGTCGGCAACCAGTTCTCCGTATCCTAATTTCCGGCCAGAGCTGCGATGAATGACAATTCCATTCTCTGCATAACATTCTGACGGAGCAATTTTCCAGCGATTCGCTGCAGCTTCAATCAGCATTTCGCGCGCGGAGGCGCCAAGCCGGAGCAGTCGCTGGTAGGAACCGCTGATCGTTGAACTTCCTCCTGTCACCTGGTCACCATACTTTCTTCCATCTCCCTGGGCGAATACAATATTGACCTGGCTTAGGTCAACTTCCAGTTCTTCAGCGATAATCTGTGGTACGGATTGAAAGGACCCCTGACCCATTTCTGCTCGGTGGTTGGTGATCGTAACTTTTCCCGTAGTGTCGATGGAAATCCAGGCATTCAGTTCTTCGCCCAGTGACTCAGCATCTTTTGCATGCAGGATGCTTGTTTCCTTGCCGGCGGAGGGAAATGAAATCCCCAGCGTTAGGGCTGCTCCTGTCAGGGCGCTGGATTTGATGAATACCCTTCGTGAAACGTTTGTAGTGTGTCTCATAATGTTTCGCGGTTATTTTGAAGTGGACTTACTCCTTATTGCTGCGGCCGTTTTGACAGCCTTGCGGATCCGAGGATACGTTCCGCACCGACAAATGTTCCCCTGCATGGCAGCATCGATTTCTTTGTCAGTAGGATTCGGATTCCGCTGCAACAGGGCGGTGGCCGTCATGATCTGTCCACTTTGGCAGTAGCCGCACTGAGGCACCTGTTCTTCAATCCAGGCGCGCTGTACGAAGTGGGAATTGTCGGCAGACAATCCCTCTATGGTCGTGATCCGCTTGCTGGCAACAGCCGAAACGGGTACAGAACACGAGCGCACCGGAATCCCATCCAAGTGCACGGTGCATGCCCCGCATTGTGCTATGCCGCAGCCATATTTGGTTCCGGTAAGTCCGACGATTTCCCGAATAGCCCACAGCAGGGGCATTGCCGGGTCGGCATCAATTTTGTGCTTCTGATCGTTGATGGTGAGGGTTATGGATGCCATGGTTCAATGTGATTTGAGTTCGTTAATTTAACAAAATCGGGCACAAAAGGGAGGTGGTTTTATGCGAGCTGGGCCCCTGTTCCGCGAAACGAATAATGTGACCGTGCGGGTTCAATTTCAGCTCATCTCCTTGCTTTCGCAGGTAGTCTGCAGATTGCAACAATTCAGCAAGGTTGATTTTCGGGATTCCTGAAGGATGTTGAAGTTTGATGAAAAGAAGGACTATGAAAACAATATTTTGGACTGCGTGGGTTATTATGGTTTTGTCACACCGCGGTGTCGATGCACAAAACAGCATTCAAGTAATTATTGATGAGGTAAAGAATGACCAGGGAGCGATAATTGTCGGTATTTTTTCAGACCAGGAGACGTTTCTGAAAAAGCCCATCATCGGGAAGACGGTACGTGCGGCTGCCGGCCAGGTGGTTGTTTTGTTTGACAATGTACCGGCCGGCGAATATGCGGTCAGTGTTATCCATGACACCAATGAAAACGGAAAACTGGATTCAAATTTTTTCGGAATACCCACCGAAGGCTTCGGATTCTCCAACGATGCCATGGGAATGTTCGGACCTCCATCGTTTGACAAGGCCCGTGTAGCCGTTTCCTCTTCCGTTGTCGCAACGCTTAAGATGAAGTACATGTAGCATGCTGCACGGCAGTCTGGATGACTTATCCCGAGGGCCTCTATCTTGGTAGGTAGGCCCGAATTGAGTAAATTTCTGCTTTCGGAGGGATCAGTATGGTGAAAAAAGCATGGATAGCGGGGATTTTCCTTCTTTTACTTTCAGTCGAATCCAGGGGTCAGGTTTGGAAAGATAAGTACCTGCAAGCGCAGGACTTATACGCCGCCGATAAGTATGACCAGGCCTTTCTGCTGGCTGAGGAGTCTGACAAATCGTATGTTTCTGAAAACGGCGCAACTGGCGATAACTACGCGGCCATATTGCGGCTGCTCTCCACCATCAGTTACGCCCAGCAAAAACTTCCTCGGGGAATTGCATTTCTGGAGAAAGAGCTGCAGGTACGGATTGACAAAAAGGACACGGTTTATGCTGTTGCCCTTACCAACAAAGCACTGTTCGAGCAGCAGTTGGGTCAATATGAAAAGTCGCTGAATTCTTTGCTGGAATGCGAAACCATCCTGAATCAATACTACAAATCGGATGACTTGCCGGTCATCGAGTGCAATCTGAAACTGGGCGTCACTAATTACTTCCTCGGAGATCAGGCCAAAGCAAGAGCGTACTTCACGCTGTCCCTGGCTGCAGTTGAAAAGAAGAACGAATACACGCAGGATATACTGGAGGCCATGTATTATTCGGGAATGCTGCACCTGGAAACCGGGGATTATTCTTCAGCCCTGAAGACCTTTTCCAGAACGCAGGAAATATATTCAGCCGCCGGCCTAACAAATACATTGGGTTATCCGCTGGTTCTTTACGGTATGGCGGACGCATTTCATAAGATGGGAGATTTTACGAGGGCCGACGGCTTATATAAAGAAGCGCTGGCCGGCTACGAAAGACTTGCCGGTAAAGAGGGCTCTACTTATTACACACTCCTAGGAGCACGGGCGGTCAACCTGGTTTACCTCGATCAGGAAGAGGCCGGCGGTGCCATCCTTACCCAAATGCGTGAAAAGCCAGAAGGAAAGAAGGCACTGGCCTCGGCCACCTCGTCCATCGCCAGTCTTTTTTATGCGCGTGCACACTATGCCAGGGCTGAAGCCTATTACCGGGAAGCGCTGGCCTTGTATGATAAAACTGAAAAGCAATCATCGATGCGTTATGCGGAGACCAACCTTAATCTGGCAACCCTGCTTGCCGACCGTGGCAATTTCGTGGAAGCCTTGACCAGGATCGAAGAAAGTAGAAAACTAATTGAGGCGATTTATGGAGCGCAGCACCCGATGTTCCTTACTGCCTGGAACAAGTTGGGAACTGTATTCACACAGGCCGGTGAACTGACGAAGGCGCAATCAGCATTTAAGGAGGCAGCACTCAGAATGGAAGCCCTTCCACGAAGGCCAGAAAAGGAATGGATCATCATGACCAGTGGTCTGGCGGAAATTGAGCTTCGGATGGGTAATTATGGCAAATCAGATTCGTTATATGCTGCAGTAATAAAGCCATATGATGCAGGAACCAGGCTGGTGGACATATATTATTCAAAGGCCCTGAACAACCTTGCCGCCGTCAGGCAGTATCAGGGAAGGCTTTCGGAATCCCTGGAGATCGTTCGAAAATCAGCTGCAGCTACGCGAAAACTTTCCGGAAGAAGCAGTCTGGCGTATGGGATCGCATTGGAGAACATGGCGCTCCTTCGCTTGCGCGTGGGGGACCTCGTGGGGTCGAAGGGTGAACTCGATTCTGCCATGCTCATCTTCGAGCGTACCCTGGGGAAAGAGTCGATGGAGTATGCAAACGGGATGATAAGCCGGGGTCGCTACTTGCAGGTCACCGGTGACTACACACAAGCTGAGCCATACTTTAAGGGAGCCCGCGAAGTAATCAGGAAAGTCAAAGGAGATCAGGACCCTTCTTATGCGGTTGTACTGAACAGCCTGGCACTCCTCTATCAAACACTGGGTAATTACCGCGACGCTGAAACACTTCTGCTGGAGTCGAAAGCGATCGTTGAAAAAAGTTCGGGCAGAATGCATCAGGAGTATGCCACGGCGATACAAAACCTTGCTACGCTGTATCAACTCGAGGCATCGTATGATAAGGCTGAGCCGCTCCTGAAAGAAGCACTTGAAATAGATCGAAAGAACCTGGGAGAAAATCACCCGCAATATGCAATCACACTCCAAAACCTGGCTACCCTTTACCAGAAGCTGGGGAAGCGATCCGAGGCGCAGGCCATGCTTGAGCAGGTTCTTCAAACAACACTCCAGCGATTTGGAAAGAATCATCCATCCTACATCACGACGCTGAGCAACCTGGCTGCGCTGTACCAGGATCAGGGTAACTACGCATTGGCAGAAACTACGTGGAAGCAATGCGTGGAACTGCGGAGGCTGGTGCTAGGGGAGGATCACCCGGATTATGCCCGATCGCTGTACGGCCTGGCCGGAATCTATCATGCACAGGGACAATGGAAGAAGGCCAAGGAATACTATGAGCCCGTCGTCATGAAATATCAAAAGCAGGTGGTTGAATTCTTTCCTGCTTTGAGCGAAAAAGAAAAGGGTGCTTTTTATGCGAAGATCAAACCGGTGTTTGATGCCTATCAGGATTTCTGCATCCAGTATCTGCGCGCCAATCCGTCCGAGTCAAGTGTCACGCTGGAAAAGCTGTACGATCTTCAACTCTCCACCAAAGCCATTCTCCTGAACGCCACCAGCAAGGTGCGGACCCGGATTCTGGCAAGTGGGGACACGGAATTGAAAGAGACTTTCAAAAGATGGCTTGGCCTCAAGGAAGAAATCGTCCGGTACTACAATGCATCGCAGGCAGAGCGGGAGCAGTATCGTGTTGACCTGTCTGATATGGAGGGAACGGCCAACGATTTGGAGAAGAAACTTTCTGCCAAATCGGGTGCCTTCCGGTCGCAGTACGATCAGGAGACTGTGACCTGGAAAGAGGTGCAGCGTGCTTTGCGTGAGGGGGAGGCAGCCGTTGAAATCATTCGAATCAGAAAGAAGTATGACAAGGACTCCATCTATTATATTGGGATAATTGTCACCAGATCAAGCACCAGCCCGGAGCTGATTACCTGGACACTAGGCGCCCAGCTGGAGGGTCGGAGATTCAAGTACCACCGGAATACGATCAAGCATCACTATCAGGACACGATTTCCCACTCCTTTTACTGGAGGCCACTTCAGGATAAGTTAAATCCCGGTACTACAGTATTTCTGAGCTGCGATGGGGTATTCAATAAAGTGAACTTCAATTCATTGTATGAGCCGATCTCCCGACGGTTTGTCATAGACGATTACCGTGTACGGCAACTTAGCAACACTCGGGAGCTGATTGAAAGAGATGCGGGGCCAAGGTCTACTGCAAATACTGCTTCTTTGTTCGGTTACGCCGATTTCAATCTGGGGATTAATGATGTGGTTGCGCACAGCTCCAAAGGAAGTCTGGCCCGATCTCTGGGATTCGATCAGGAGCGAATTCCCGTTTTGCCGGCGACCGAAAAGGAAGTGGACGAGATTCAGAAGTTACTCCTCGACAACAAATGGGATGCACACGGATACAAGCGATCAGAAGCCACGGAGGATAACATCAAAAAATCGGAGAATCCCAAACTAGTGCACATAGCAACGCATGGGTTTTTCCTGAGTGATCTTGACGTGGAAGACAACGCAGCTGCCGAGTTGACAACCAATCCCTTGTTCCGGTCGGGTGTGTTGCTGGCAGGTGCCGGGGTGGACCGCGAAACCTCGAAAAGTAAAGAAGACGGGGTGCTGACGGCCTATGAAGCGATGAATCTCAACCTCGACCAAACAGAGCTCGTGGTGTTGTCGGCCTGTGAAACGGGATTGGGCGAAGTGCGCAATGGAGAGGGCGTATACGGCCTGCAGCGGTCGTTCCTGGTTGCCGGGGCCAATAATGTGCTTATGAGTCTCTGGCAGGTAGATGACCAGGCGACGCAGGAGCTCATGCATTCGTTTTATACGTTTTGGTTGAAGGGAGCGACCAAGCAGGAAGCTTTCCGGAATGCCCAGCTTCAGACTAAAGAAAAGTATCAAATACCTTATTTTTGGGGTGCATTTGTTCTTATCGGTAACTAAGGAAGATGGTTAAAAACCCTGTTAGTGTTCTCTTGATTGCCTGGATTGGAGTGGCTCATTGTGCGCAGGTTCACGGGCAGACTCCGGTGGTTGGGGCACCCCAGCCTATTGATTCCATGCTGTATTATAACGGCACAAAAAAGCCTGCCATTAGCGATCCGGCCGTTACGGAATATGCACCCACCATTCAGGCCGACGGAAAGACGATGATCATCGAGCGGGCCGAAGCAGGCAAAAAATATGCGCTTTTTCAGAGCCACCTGGAGAACGGAGTATGGGGACCACCCATTTCCCTCGACCGCGTGAATTCGTTTGGAGACAGTACCGACCTCGTTGGAGGCCCCAGCCTTAGTTTCGATGGAAATACCATGTATTTTTTTCGTTCCGTGGGAAATTTTGGAGATCACGAAATTTTCTTTTCCGAACGCACGGCTGATGGTTGGGGGGCGCCGAAGAATGTAGGTGCGCCCATTAACTCACAACCTGTTATAGACAAGGACGGGTACGCGAACGGAGGCTACGAGGCATTTCCGTCGGTCAGCGCAGATGGCGCAACCTTGTATTTTGTCAGAAAGAATGAGGACGGTCCGCAAGACAAGATCCTTCGCAAGGATAAAGAGAATCTCTTCTGCCTTTGCATTTACAAGTCAACCAAAGATGCCGATGGCAAGTGGATGAAGCCCACCAAATTACCCTGGCCCATCAACCAGGATTGTGAAAAGGCGCCACGCATCATGGCAGATGGCCGGACGCTAATTTTTTCATCCAACCGTCCGGGAGGCAACGGCGGATACGACATGTACCAATCTACACTCAACGATCTCGATGAGTGGACAATGCCTCAGCCGCTGAATTATGTGAATACCGAAAAAGACGATCAATTGCCCTGCATTTCAGCGCAGGGCGACCTGATGTACTATACCTATAACAATGTCGACATCTATTCGGTGATCATCCCGCCTAAGCTCCGGCAGTTCATGAACAACATCTTTCAGGGCTTTGTGCGTGATGAGGACACGAAGGCTGGGATTGAGGCACACATTGAGGTGACAGATGCCTTAACCTCCGAGCCGGTCATGTCCATGGAAAGCAATGAGGCCGATGGACGGTATACGATCGTTTTACCGGTGGGAAAGACCTTTAATATAGAGTTCCGAAAAAACGGATATTCCTCCTATACGTACGCATTGGATTTACGTCAAGTCAAGAAATATCAGGAACTGGATCAGGAAGTCAATTTGTTCAAGTCGGTCAGACTGAGCATAAACATTAGTGATAAGGAAATTTTCGAACCCATCCCAGCCCAGGTGAAAATTCGGGAGAAGGGTCAGAATACGTTCGTTAAGGACTTTCAGAACGACCCGCATGATGGGAGGGCATTGGCCGAGCTGGCGGTTGGCAAAGACTACGAGATCATTCTTAGTGCCGAACACTTTAAGAGTTCCATCCTCGACTTCAATGTATCGGGTCTTGTCATTTATCGCAATTTTGAAAAATTTGCTGAACTGATCCCGGAAAAGACAGACGTCATGGTCAATGTGTCTGACCTGGTAAATAATTCCAAAGTGAAGGCACGGGTTGTGTTGAAGAACATGAGTCGTGATGAGGTGATCGAGGTCACGGGAAATCAAATGGTATCGCTGCGAACCGGGGACCGGTATGAGGTAGAAGTTACCAGTGACCAGGGATATGCCTTTAACTCCACTGTTCTCGATTTGTCTGCAGGAGGGGCTATTGCCCCGGTTGATATCCGGCTGCTGAAGCTGGAGCGGGATGCAAAATTAACTTTGCGCGATATAACGTTTGAATCGAATTCTGTTCAGCTGTCTGATATCTCGTACACAGAACTCAAGCGCGTGGTGCAGTTAATGAAAGAGAATCCAACGTTGAAAGTGGAGGTAGCAGCTCACACCGATGATGTGGGTTCCGAAACGTATAATCAGGTGCTTTCACAGAATCGTGCGAAGAGCGTCGCTGAATTCTTAACGGAAAATAAGATCAACCCTGACCGGTTTGTTGCAAAAGGGTACGGAGAGGCTCAAAAGAAAGTGGCAAATGACAGTGAGGCCAACCGGGCAATGAACCGGCGCGTTGAACTGCGGATACTAAGTATTTAATCATGTATAAGTATTTAATTCTGATACTTTTTTCAATCGGCCAGGCGGGTGCCCAAAGCGCAAAGTATAAATACATTGTGCCCTTGTTCGACGGTATGAGCAGGGACGAAAAGAAAAATGTCCTCAAAGAGTATATGATGGACAATGACATGGATCACCCCAATGCGGTGTTCCGACTGGCACTTATTTATGAAGGAAATTACAGGGAGGCTGATGTATTGGCGCGGTACGAATACGTTCTTGCCAATGCCGAGCAGGCAAAGCTAGGCTACACGAAAGCGAAAATCCTGATTGATGAGCGTGAAGTCAGCAAAAATAATGACTTTTATTTCCCCATCTTCAAGACGCTGGATGTGAAGGGTAGACCGAACGTGGCGTATGATGTGGTTGATCGGAAAATCACGCAGGGATATGACAGTGCGGTGCTCTATCTGGAAAAAGTACCGCCCATTTATAAGAGTTTCACCCGGAGTGTCAACTACTATGATAACGCGGTGAAGATCTTCAGTGAAATCAACAACGACTTTCTCAGCCTGGCAGATGTATACCTTTTTCTTGACCCTGCCCTGGATGCGAAACTGATCCGGTTGAAGCAGAATTATGATTCAGCCAGGTTCTATTTTGACCGGTACCTTACGCTGACGAAAGAATTTCCCATTCCTTACCACAAGCAAAAATATCATGTCAAACCCATTGTGACGTATCGTTTGGACGGCCTGATAACCCGGATGAATTTTCTTACCAATGACCTGGCGTTTTGGAACTATGGGGAGTGGGTGGATCATGTACACAAGTCCGTTTCGGGAGAGATTGGTTCTTTGCGGAAGCAATTGAGTCAGAATGAGGTACGGCTTTCTGAGAACCTTGCCCGGATCGAGACCACGAACGGAGAAGGCATTTCAGTTGTGATGCCAGATAAGGAGTTAGTTTTCAACCTCAACAATTTCGATAAACAATCGCTGGCTTTGTCACTCATTGAGTTCAAGGCATTCAAGCAGGATTGGCTTCTGAAGGCCAAGGCGTTTGTCCCCGACACCGCAAACCTGGAACGGGATGCCACATCCTACAGCGCCTTGATGTATGCAAACCGCACGGCAGATACGTTGATTAACCGGGTGAAGAACCGGTCGACCAATGAGAAAATTGCCAAACACAATGAGTTTATCGGGAAACACTACGGCGGACAGGATGGATTGCAGAAGTTTACTAATATCGAAAAGGAGAATATCCGGATTACCTACGAGCAGTACAGCGGGGGTCTCCGGGCGTCGGTGCTGGGCATTGCAACACGGCCAGTGGTGCCGGGAGGCGACAAGGTTGTTCGCTTTGGCAGGTTGAATGTTTCCATGACTGCGAGGGCGGCAACACCTGAATTGCTCGCCAAAGGTGAAGCGATCACGCTGCTAAGCAAAAAAAGTCCGGACGGGAGTGTTTACCTGGTAGGAATCCAGGTGCCCGACAAGAAAACCAATGCGACGGTGACGTATGTTGCCCGGGTGAATGCCGACGGCAAACCCGCATGGATTCAGCATTTCAGCCTGAAGGTTGACAGTGTGGGTACGGCAACTGATGCGCACAATTTCCCGGGACCGTTTGAGCTGACGCAGGAGGGTTGCGCCTTTATCGTCCGCTCCGTTCATCTTGCGGAGCCGGAAGCGCGGAATTCTTTGATCTACCTCAATGAAAAGGGGGAACAAAAATTTCTGCTGCGTCTCCCGGAGAAATCCTACGCTCGAAACCTCAATTTTACGGAGCGAAGTAATTCGTTTGTCCTTCTTTTCAAAGGATCCGAGGAAAAGCCAAATCATGTCACGGTGGAAAATATGACGCTCCTGCGTGTCAACGCCCTGGGAGATATCCTGTGGCGCCGCAAACTCCCATTTGCAGGGACGTCCGTGGATATGATTAATCTTCTCGATGGCCACATGATTATAGGAAACTATTCTTCGTTAAAGGATCTCCAGGGTAAAGAGCATAAGGCACGGCCGGGAGAAACAAGTCCGTTCCTTGTAAACTTCGGGCCCAAAGGGGATGTGGAAGGAATTCATCCGATTGCAACCGCCAGGCCTCTCGTTGTCATCCAGGTTGTGAAAGTTAATGACAGATCGATCAACCTGCTGGGCTGGGAGGGAACGGTGGACGCTTCATTCGGAAAGTCGATTTCCCCGGGCGATGATTTTGTGCACATGATGTGCAACCGGAAAGGAGAAGTCGTCTGCTCCAATCTATCAAAGTAGCCGGTTCAAACGGTTGCGCCAGTTGCTCCGTTCTTAAGTGACCATTCACGACGAACAATCCTCATTGATTTCTTAGTTTCGCCCCGTCCAAATCAAAGAGAACATCATGAAAGGCGACGAACTATTTCCGTATTTGTTTGATAAATCTTACTGCAAGCCGGTGGCGTATTTCTCCATGGAGTTTGCCATCGATCAGTCGCTGAAAATTTACAGCGGAGGATTGGGGTTTCTCGCAGGGTCCCACTTGCGGAGCGCATTCGAGCTGAAGCAGAACTTCATCGGCATTGGGATCTTGTGGAAATATGGATACTACGATCAGGTCCGCGACATCGACGGTAGCATGAAAGCGACGTATGTAGCCAAGAGGTATTCCTTTCTGACAGACACGGGAATTGTCTTTTCTATCCGTATTCACAATCATGAAGTGAAGGTGAAGGCCATGCTGCTGAAGCCGGAGGTCTTCGGAACCGCCCCGCTGTTCTTGCTGACAACGGATTTACCGGAGAACGATCACCTGGCACAGACAATTTCAGACCGCCTATATGACCATCACGAAAGTGCGCGTATTGCCCAGTCCTTGTTGCTGGGGTATGGAGGAGCCAAACTCCTGGACATCCTTGGCCGCGACACGGAGATTTATCATTTGAATGAAGGTCACGCACTTCCGCTTTGCTTTTATCTCTGGGACAAGTACAAAGATCTTTCCGAAGTCAAGAAACGGGTGGTGTTTACAACCCACACACCCGAAGTCGCCGGCAACGAAGAGCATGATGCAGGCCGCCTGGAAGTAATGAGTTTTTTTGACGGTGTGGAGAAAGAAAAGTACCTGTCTCTGATGGAGGCAGGGAGCAAGAACCTGAATTACACACTGGCCGCGCTCCGCATGGCAAAAATCGCAAACGCAGTTTCGCAATTGCACGGGACGGTATCGCGCGAAATGTGGAAGGGGTTCGCGGGATGTTGTGAAATCAAAGCCATCACCAATGCCCAAAGCCATGCCTACTGGCATGACGAGGTGCTTGAAACTGCCTTTGAAAAGGGAGACAGGAAGAAGGCGGCCAAAAGAAAAATCGAATTTAAGCGTGAGCTGTTTGATGTTGTCGCCGATCAGACCGGGAAGTTGCTTGATGAAAACGTGCTGACCATTGTGTGGGCCAGGCGGTTTGCATCGTACAAGCGGGCCAACCTCTTGCTCTATGATTTGGAAAAATTCTTCCGTATAATTTCCAATGCCGCCTATCCGTGCCAGGTAATCTGGGCAGGTAAGCCGTACCCTGAAGACACGGCTTCCGTGGATATGTTCAACGAGATAGTCTGGAAAACAAGGAACATGAAGGGGTGCACCATTCTGACAGGTTATGAGTTGGGACTCTCCGCGCTGCTCAAACGAGGCGCTGATGTTTGGTTGAATAATCCTAAGATCTACCGCGAGGCTTCCGGGACCTCCGGCATGACAGCGGCTATGAACGGCTGTGTAAACCTTTCCATTCCTGATGGATGGGTTCCGGAATTTGCCGCTAATGGGAAAAATTGTTTTACCGTGGAACCGGCCGAGCGATCGTTGGCTGAATCGGAACAAAATCGGATTGAAGCGAACCGCATCTACGAAGTGCTGGAGACAAAGATCATCCCGACATATTATGAGAAGCCCGACCAGTGGTTTAAGATCATAGCCAGGGCCCACAAGGATGTGGTGGAGCAGTTTGATTCAAAGCGTATGGCCCGCGAATATTACGAATCGCTTTACCTTTATCAGGAAGAGTAAGCTTCTAAGGGGTGCCCTAGTTATTTTAAGCCCTGGAGGCCATCGTTTCAAAATTAAACCGCAGCACATGTTGAGCCGATGCTTTGCCCATCAGATTGCTTTTCTTCTTTGAGCTAATAGTTGATCTTTGTGTCAGCATCAATCCAGCCGATCAAGTTTCATGAATACACGCATTCTTTCTGAAATATGGATTTATCCGATTAAGTCGCTGGGCGGCATTCGGATGCAGTCTGTCCGGGTGCAGGAAAAAGGATTGCGCCATGATCGTCGATGGATGTTGGTGGATCAGGAGCACCGATTCATGACACAGCGTGTCCATCCAGGAATGTCGCTGTTTAAGCTGGAGCGCAACGAATCTGGTTTCACGATCAGACACGGTGCTGAGACGATTGACCTTCCTGGGGATGAACATGAGCAGGGTCCTGAACTGAATGCTCAGATCTGGAATGACCGGGTTAAAGTGCTGGCCGTACCCGGCCCCTATCATCCATGGTTTTCAAGTCGGCTAGGGATCTCCTGCAAGCTCGTATCGTTTCCGGAGGAGAACCCCCGGCCTGTTGATCCCGATTACCGCCTTGCAGAAGAGCATGTGAGCCTCGCCGACGGGTACCCCGTGCTGATCATCGGTCAGGCGTCGCTGGATGATCTGAATCGGCGCCTTGAAAAACCGGTTCCGATGAATCGCTTCAGGCCAAACCTGGTGTTTCTGGGGGGTGAGCCGTACGAAGAGGATTCCTGGAAAACATTTTCTGTTGGGAAGAACCGTTTTGCGGCCGTAAAACCCTGCAGCCGGTGTGTGCTTACTACCGTTGACCAGGACACGGGAGAGAAGGGCCGGGAGCCGCTGCTTACACTTTCCCGCTATAGAAAGAACGGTGAGAATATTTATTTTGGAGAAAATGCAATCCCGATTGATAACTATGAGATTTTTGAGAATGATGAAATTACGTGGATATAGCAGCGCGCTGCTTGTTGCCAGTCTGATTTATTCCTGTGCCCCCGAAGAAAAGCTCCCGATTTACGGCGAACGGCATCTGGTGGGGGCAGATACTGTTTACCACACCATTGCTCCATTTCAATTTGTGAATCAGGACAGCGTGGTCATCGCCAATGCGGATATGAACGGAAAGATCTATGTGGCGGATTTTTTCTTTACAACCTGCCGCACCATCTGCCCCATCATGAAGACGCAGATGCTGCGCGTCTACCAGACAACAGAGGATATGCCCGACGTGCTCTTCCTGTCTCATACCATCGATCCCGAATACGATACGATTGCGCTTCTTCACGACTATGCCAGGCGTTTGGGTGTTGACAGCCGCCGGTGGAATTTTGTGAATGGCCCCAAGGACTCCGTCTACAAAATTGCGCAAACGAGCTATTTCGCTACAGCGATGGAAGACAAGAGCGAGCCTGACGGCTTCATCCACAGCGGGGCGTTTCTCCTCATTGACCGCCTCGGAAGAATTCGGGGAAAATACGATGGCACCAAAGCGCCTGATGTGGATCGACTGATCGCCGACATAGCCAGGTTACGAAGTGAATAGATTGCCTGGTTCGTGGCGCTGGACGGCGACAGCATTCGTGCTCGTTTTTGTGGCCGTGTATAGTTTCAACGGCTGTGGTGCTCGCGATCCAAAGTTCAAATTATACGTGGTAGAAGGAGAACGTCTCTACCTCACACATTGTAGCAATTGCCATCAGCCCGACGGCCAGGGCCTCGGATTGGTTTACCCACCCCTGGCTTCCTCTGATTTCATGGACAAGAATTTTGAAAAGGTGATTTGCTCGATGAAATTTGGTTTGAAAGAACGCATCGTTGTAAACGGAGAAGTCTATCAGCAGCCGATGCCCGGGGTTTCAGCACTCACCGAGTTGGAAGTGGCTGAGATTGCCACGTATATTTACAATAGCTGGGGGCATAACCGCGGAATGATTGACGTCAAAGATATGGGTGCGGTACTGCTGCGGTGTGACTCCATCAATCTGACCTACTGACGGGAACGGTTCACACAGTTTTTTCCTGGTTCTTTTTTCCGTTTCTTGCATATTGTCATCCGTAACTATTCATGAAGGGACCTAACTATCGCCGCGTCGTTACCACGGTTGTCATTATTCTCACGGTTTACGGCGGTTTAATTGCCTTGCTGCTGAGGCTTGAAAGCGGGCTTCCGGGAAGCAAAATAAATTCACTCCAGGATGCCATGTGGTACCTGATGGAGACGCTTACCACGGTCGGGTACGGAGATGCGCTGCCGGTCACTTATTGGGGTCGGATGGTTGGTTTTATTTTTCTGTTTTCAAGTTTTGGTGTTTACGGTTTTATAATTGGACAGATTGCAAATCTTATGACAACATTCAAAGAACAAAAGGAACTGGGACTCCGTGGGACGCGGTTCACCAAGCACGTCGTGATCATCGGATGGAATGAGTTTGGCCAATCGGTTGTAAGCAACCTGGCTGCCGCGGGACGGCCGGTGGCCATCGTCACCAAAGACCGCTCAAGCATCGGCATCATCCATGAGTTCTATCCGGAGGAAACCGTCTTCACGTTGTATTCGGACTACAACAATTTCGACCTGTTGGAGAAAGTAAATATCAAAGAGGCTTCGGTGGTATTTATCAATCTGAACGATGACGCTGAGAAACTGGTATACATCATCAATATCAAGAAGCATTACCAGGACTTGAACTATGTTGTTACGCTGGACAACGGAAATTTGAAGAATACCTTTCTCAACGCGGGATGCACCTATGCCATTTCCAAAAACGACATCTCGTCCAAGCTCCTCGCGAGTTACATTTACGAACCCGATGTGGCCATCCTGACGGAGGAGTTAATTGCGTATGCGCACGATGAGCATGAATACGATATGAAAGAGTTTCTTATTACGGGCAGCAATCCCTTGATCGGCATGCCGTATGAAAAGGCGTTCTTCGATCTCAAAATGAAATCCAATGTGGTCCTCTTTGGGCTGGTCCGGGTGACAGATGATAAGCGGAAACTGTACAAGAATCCCGAAGGGAACCTGACGATAGAGAATGGGGACTACCTGGTAATGTTAATGGACGGCAAGGGACGGGAGCGCCTAAAGCGCATTTTCCAAATCGAGGAAGGCGTGTAGGTCTCCTTAGGCTACTGCCACTGGCTGGACGTTGATGAATTCAAATTCAACGTCGTTTTTCATCGCTACCTGGATGACGGAGTCTTTGGTGATTCCACCCGCAAGTATCTGTTTGGACAATTCATTCAGGATTTCCCGTTGCAGCACCCGCTTCAGCGGCCGGGCGCCAAACTGTGGATCATATCCTAGCTGGGCAAGTCGGTCCATAGCCTTGTCACTTACTTCCAGGTGGATTCCATTTTCCAGAAGACGCACCTTGATCAAGTCAACCTGGATGGTGACGATCTTGCGCACGTCCTGTCGCGTGAGCGGCCGGAACATAACAATTTCATCTATGCGGTTAATGAATTCCGGTCGGACTGTTTTCTTGAGCAACTGTGTAACTTCCTCCTTGGTTTCCTCAATTACTTCAAAATAGTTCTCGTCTGTAATCTTCTCAAATTTTTCCTGAATCAATGCCGAGCCGATGTTCGTGGTCATGATGATGATCGTGTTTTTAAAATTGGCAACGCGCCCCTTGTTGTCAGTCAGGCGCCCGTCGTCTAGTACTTGTAAGAGGATGTTGAACACATCGGGGTGGGCCTTTTCGATCTCATCGAGTAGCACCACACTGTAGGGTTTGCGCCGCACGGACTCGGTGAGTTGCCCGCCTTCCTCGTAACCAACATAGCCGGGAGGCGCGCCAATCAACCGGCTTACGCTGTGCCGTTCCTGGTACTCGCTCATGTCAATGCGCACCATCGAATTCTCATCGTTGAAGAGATAAGCGGCCAGCGCTTTGGAGAGTTCAGTCTTGCCGACTCCGGTAGTTCCCATGAAAATGAAGGAACCGATCGGTCGTTTTGGATCCTGTAGTCCGGCACGGCTTCTTCGGACAGCGTCAGCGAGCACACGGATCGCTTCCTCCTGTCCTGCCACACGCTTGCTCAGTTCTTCTTCGAGTGTAAGTAACTTCTCCCTTTCGCTTTGTAGCATTCTGGAAACCGGAATGCCCGTCCATTTGGCAACGATTTCCGCGATGTCCTCGCTGTCAACCTCTTCCTTAAGCATGGCGCTGTCCCCCATGGTCTTCATTTTTTCCTGCAAGGCGGACAATTTTTTTTCTGACTCCGCAATTTTACCATACCGAATTTCGGCCACCCGGCCGTAATCGCCAGATTTCTCGGCCTGATCAGCTTCAAACTTCAGTTTGTCAATCGCTTCCTTTTCCTTTTGGATTCCGTGCACGATCTCTTTTTCACTTTCCCAGCGTGCTTTCACGTCGGTCCGCTCTTCAGAGAGTGTCGAAAGTTCTTTGTTTAGCGCTGATTCCTTTTCGCGATCCTTTTCCCGGCGAATGGCTTCGCGCTCAATTTCGAGCTGCATGATCCGTCGGTTCAGCTCGTCGAGCTCTTCCGGCACTGAATTCATTTCAATCCGAAGTTTTGATGCAGCTTCGTCCATGAGATCAATGGCCTTGTCAGGCAGGAACCGGTCGGAAATGTAACGATGCGAAAGTTCGACGGCGGATATGACCGCATCATCCTTGATGAGCACACCGTGATGAAGTTCGTACTTGTCCTTGATGCCACGCAAAATGGAAATGGAATCCTCTACGGAAGGCTCATCGACAAGAATGGATTGGAAACGTCTTTCCAATGCCTTGTCTTTCTCAATGTATTTCTGATACTCTTTGAGGGTGGTAGCACCGATTGCATGCAGTTCACCACGGGCGAGAGCAGGTTTTAACAGGTTGGCCGCATCCATAGATCCTTCGCCGCCGCCGGCGCCAATGAGGGTATGGATTTCGTCTATAAACAGAATTATCTGGCCGTCGGAATCAGTTACTTCCTTGATTACAGACTTGAGGCGCTCTTCAAATTCTCCCTTGTATTTGGCGCCTGCTACCAGCAAGCCCATATCCAGAGAAACTAATATTTTGTCTTTCAGGGTTTCTGGAACATCGCCGCTCACAATGCGCTGGGCCATTCCTTCGACGATAGCCGTTTTTCCCACTCCGGGCTCTCCGAGCAGAATAGGATTGTTCTTTGTGCGCCGGGCAAGGATTTGAAGGACGCGCCTTATTTCTTCATCGCGGCCAATGACCGGATCAATCTTCCCTTTCTTGGCTAGCGTATTTAGATTTTTGGAGTAACGTTCCAGGGACTTGTATTTGGATTCGGCATTTGCGTCTGTAACCCGGGAATCGCCGCGAAGCTCCTTGATCGCCTTGATAAGATCTTTTCGGTTGAAGCCCGCATCCTTAAGAACAGAAGCCACGCGGTCTTTGGATGCCAAGAGGGACAACAACAGGTGTTCCACGGAGATATACTCATCGTTGAATTCGCGCAGCTCCTTTTCGGCTTGCTGCAGGATGGCATTGGATGCAGAACTCAAGTAGGGCTTGGCCCCGGAAACAATGGGATATGAAGTCAAAAGCTCCGTGAGTTTCGATTCCAGAATGGCCGGGGTCACATTCAACTTGGCCGTCAAATAGCCAAAGACATTTTCGTCAGTCTCGACGATGGCCTTGAGCAGGTGGCCTGGTTCAATGCCTTGCTGCTCTGACGCCATGGAAATCTCCGCTGCCTTCTGTAGTGCTTCCTGTGACTTGATCGTAAACTTTTCGAAGTTCATTTTTTTGTGCTTTCTGTGTTTGATGATGAACAAATCATCAGCCAGAAAGCAGATTGAATCATTTCAGGAAATTTTGTCTGATAATCTGGTGATTACCGAATATTTTCGGTCATTTTGGCCTGATTGGTATGGGGAAATCATTTTTTGATTGTCCTGAAAATCCATGTATTTTTTAGAAAATATGGTCAAAACAAAATCCAACGACGAGTTTCCCAAGTCCATGCTGATCGAAGTAGCGTGGGAGGTGTGTAACCAGGTTGGCGGAATATATACGGTGATCCGTTCCAAGGCACCCACCATGGCCGAACGTGCAGACGGTCCGTTTTGCATGATTGGGCCATACATCGGGAAGGCCATCCATTCTGAACTGGAGCCGTTGACAGATGTGCAGGATGTGTTTGGCATTGCGGCAGCCAACCTGAGAAAGCGTGGGTACGATGTCCATTATGCCGAATGGCTTATAACGGGGAGGCCGCGCGTCGTGCTCCTCAACCCAAACGTGATCGAGAGCAAGGCGCTGAGCGTGATCAAGTATTTGCTGTGGAAGAATCATGCGGTGAGCACGCCGGAAACGGACGTGTTGATCAATCAGGTGGTGGCGTTCGGGTACCTGACCAAGCTATTTCTGGATGAAGTGGTAAAGCTCTCTTCAAAAAATCAACCGATCCTGGCCCATTTTCACGAATGGATGGCCGGCCTTCCGATCCTGGATATCAAGCGTGAAAAGATGCCTATCAAGACGGTCTTCACCACCCACGCTACGCAGCTGGGGAGACACTTGGCCATCAATTCCCCGCTTTTCTACGCCCACCTCCCTTTCTTTGACCGGGAAGTGGAAGCAAAAAGATTCGGCATTGCCACCGAGGAGTCAATCGAATATGGATGCGCGCAGCATTGCGATGTGTTTACTACGGTCAGCGACGTGACGGCGCGGGAATGCAAGTACTTACTCAGGAGGAAGCCGGATGTCATTGTTCCCAACGGATTGAACATTGAACGGTTTGAGGCGCTGCATGAATTTCAGAACCTGCATGCGCTCTACAAGAAGGAGATCAATGAGTTTGTGATGGGTCATTTTTTTCACTCCTACACGTTTGATCTTGACAAGACCATCTATTTGTTCACATCGGGAAGGTATGAGTACCGCAACAAGGGTTTTGACCTGACACTAGAGGCGTTGTGGCGCCTGAATGAGCGGCTGAAGGCAGAAAAGGCCGATATCACGGTGGTGATGTTTTTTGTGACGAAGCGCGAATACTACAGCATTCGGCCGGAAGTGCTGCAGTCCCGGGCGATGATGGAAGAGATCCGGCAGACATGCGCTGTTATTGAAGGAGAGGTGGGGAAGGGTCTTTTTAACACGTCCACCTCACAAGTCGGCAACCGGCTCCCGGACCTGAATGAATTTGTCAGCGATTACTGGAAGCTCCGGTACAGGAGGACCGTGCAGAGCTGGAAAAGCAATAAACTTCCCAACGTAGTCACACACAAGTTGGTGAGCGAAGAAACCGATGAAATTGTGCAGTTCGTTACACGAAGGAATTTGCTGAATCGTCCCGAAGACAAAGTGAAGATTGTGTATCACCCTGATTTTATTACATCCACCAGTCCGCTGTTTGGAATGGATTATGGGCAATTTGTACGGGGGTGTCACCTCGGAGTATTCCCAAGTTATTACGAGCCCTGGGGGTATACGCCTCTGGAATGCATGGCCAGTGGGGTGCCGTCGGTCACCAGCGACCTCTCCGGATTTGGTGATTACCTGACGAAGAATTTTCCCGATTACGAAAAGAACGGAATGTTTGTCATCGAACGTGGCCGCCGGACCTTTGACTGGAGTGCCCGCCAGTTGTCGGTGGCGCTCTACCGGTTCCTGAGCCAAACACGGCGCGAGCGGATCAAGCAACGCAACAACGTGGAGAGCTATTCGGCTGCTTTTGACTGGAGTAACCTCATCACATACTACAGGCAGGCGTATGTAATGGCGATGCAGTCGGAAAAGAAATCTGAATGAACATCCCCATTGCAGGCCATCGTAAAACCTTTGTTCCATTCCTGAGTCCATGATTGTTCATAATCTTGGTGACCAACCTTCCATAGCCAACCAATTCCTTACCGAATTGCGCGACCCGGCCACGCAAAAGAACCGTGCCCTTTTCCGATACAACCTGGCCCGGCTTGGTGAATTCATGGCGTATGAGATTTCAAAAAAACTTTCCTACCGGCAGGATGTGATTCACACTTCGCTGGGGAGCAAGACAGTTCAACTGCCGGAGACAAGCCCGGTGTTGCTTACTATTCTGCGGGCGGGCCTTCCCTTTCTGGAAGGATTTCAGCGCGTGTTTGATCAGTCGGAAACTGGTTTTATCGGCGCCTACCGGGTAGAAGGGAAGTCTGACTTACAGATTCAGGCTGATTACGTGGCGATGCCGGGCCTCGAAGGCAAAACGGTTGTGTTGCTGGATACGATGCTCGCAACCGGGAAGTCGGTGGTTGCCGCGATTGAACTGCTGCTGACGCGAGGAAGGCCGTCTCACGTACACCTGGCCTCCGTGATTGCGGCCCCGGAGGGCATCCAGCACCTGAAAGAAGAGATCAAAATACCGTGTTCATTCTGGACGTTTGCGATTGATGAAAAGCTTAACGCGGATTTTTATATTGTACCGGGTCTAGGCGATGCGGGAGACTTAAGTTTTGGTCCGAAGTAAGATGGGGGAAGAGATTCTAAAAGCCATTCCGGTATTTCTGTTCAGCATGCTCAAATTCATTTTTGGGCCTACGCTTGGTTTTGCTGCGCGGCTTCATTTTATCACGACGGTCCTTGCTACCATCGGCGGGATGATGACAACGGTAGTGGCCTTTACGTATTTTGGTGAATGGATGCGGACAATTTTGTCAAAGCGCTTCTTCCGGGAGCAGAAGAAATTTACGCCAAAAAACCGACGCAAGGTGACCCTGTGGAGGAAATACGGACTGACGTGGATAGCGTTTCTTACGCCGCTGTTTCTCACCCCGCTGGGCGGCACACTGCTGGCGGTAAGCTCGGGAAGTCCCAAGGAGAAGATCATCTTTTTTATGCTGATCAGCGCGACGGCTTGGGCGCTGATTTTCAGCACGATTATCTATTTCATAGGGGGTGAGGTTTTGCCGGAGTTCGTGAAGTGAATCTGTTAACCGGAGGCCCGGCCGGATGGAATCCCTATCCCAAATCATTGGTATTTAACCTGAAATAAGGCTTCCGGACAGAAATTTCTGAAAGGGCCGTCCATGTCTTGTGAATTTGACCTAATTTCAATGGCCAATTCTTAATAACAGGATGGCATATGAAAAACCGGTCGCTTTCCATTGCAGTTCTGGTTGTTCCAGTGTTACTATTTCTTTCAACGGGAGCCCGCGCTCAATTCTCCATTGGAGCCAATTTTGGCGTTGCGGTCGCTGAAAGTGGAGGTGACGACTTCTTCTCACTCAACAAAGCTTGGCCAACGGTGGGCACTGGATCGGGTCCGTCATCGGGGAGTGGTGGCATCCCGATTGCGAAAGGCGGTAGCGGAAACGTATTGAATTTTAACCTGACATGGGAGGCAAGTAGAATCTTAGGCATCTCCTTGGTATATCGAACGATCAGCTTAACTATGCCGGAAAATTCGAGAACTGCGGGCACCAATTCCCTTGGCGTACAGTTCAAGGTCAATTTTGTGAAAAATACAAACAAGGTGGTGCCTTTCTTTCAAGGGGGATTTTTCTTCACGAACTCAAACACATTAAAGCAAACCTTGGCCGTTTCATCGCAATACCCAACTCAAACGATGCCTGCGTTTGAGAAGAGTTATTCAACCGGCGCTGGGTTCTCGGCAGACCTCGGAGTCGAATTTAAGCTAAACCAATCCTTCGCATTGGTTGTTCAAGGCGGTCTAAATGGGGCTGATTATTACTCAGGCGATGATACGTTTGCCAAGTCGTTGAATATGAACAGCAGTAACCCCAGTCCAAATAGCCAGTATATATCGCCAAGCAATTTTGATGGAGTCTTTTGGCTTCAGGCAACCGGAGGGATCAAGTATTATTTGGGCAGAGGGACGAAGAAGAGAGACTTTTAGTGACCACCAAGTTGAAAGGGTTGCGATGCATTCGAGCCCGAAGCACGCAAGCTTGAAAACGCGAAAATTGGTAATAATTGGGCCTCTAGGCAGAAATTTCCAAGCAATGTCCCTTATCTCCTGAATTTGGACTAAATTCAATCTGCCGTTCTCCAAAAGAAGGATGGCATATGAAAAACCGGTCGCTTTCCATTGCAGTTCTGGTTGTTCTGGTGTTCCTCCTTCTTTCAACAAGAAGCCAGGCTCAATTTTCGTTTGGAGCACATTTTGGCTACGCAGTCTCCTCAGATGGAGGAGATTCTTTCCCACTTGACAGACCCTGGCGCACTTCATACAATTCACCAGGGCAGTCATCAGGGGGTGGGGCAATGGTGGTTGGGGAGGCCGGTAGCGGACCCTCCTTGAATTTCAACCTGACCTGGGAGGCAAGCAGAATTCTTGGAATCTCCCTGGTATATCGAACGATCACCTTGACAATGCCTCAGACTTTCAGAACGGCAAGCAGCAATTCCCTTGGCGTACAGTTTAAGGTCAATTTTGTGAAAAATACGAGGCAAGTGGTTCCGTTCTTGCAGGCAGGGTTTTATTTCACGAACTCGAATAAAGTAAATCAATCCAAGGCCGTTTCAACCCAATACCCAACTCAAACGATTCCTGGATTTGAAAAAAGTTATTCTTCAAGTCTTGGGATTTCCTCCGATTTCGGCGTTGAATTCAAACTTAGCCAACCGGTCTCGTTGGTTGTTCAAGTCGGCCTCCATGGTGCTGATTTTGGTTCGAGCGATGATACGTTTGCCAAGGCGCTGAACATGAATACAAGTAACCCCAGTCCGAATATTCAGTACACATCACCAACCAATTTTGATGGAGCCTTTTGGATTCAGGCAACCGGAGGGATCAAATATTATGTTGGCAGAGGGAAGAAGAAGAGAGATTTCTAATACTAAAATATTATGAAAAAATTATTACTCATCGTTCTCGGGTGGGCATGCATCACAGCATCCCCAGCCCAAATGGTACTGAAACAAAAACTTAAACTGAAACTCATCGATCAGGAGGTGGTGCGAACGCTTACTTTCTCCACCAATTCCAGGCGGCTCGTTGCCGGTGGAGATAAGGGTACCCTGGCCGTATACGACATTGCCAATGGCGACAGCTGGAATCTGCCGTCCCATCCCGGCAAGGTGATGGCACTGGCTTTCAGCTATGACAACCGGTATGTGGCGTCGGCCAGTGAAGACGGAACATTCTCTTTGTACGATTTTCAAGACTCCAAGATTCAAAAGCTGAACGGAGAAACAGGGCTCGTGCGAGCCATCGCGTTTAGCCCCACGGGAAGGGTATTTGCCACCGGAGTGGAAGGCGGCAAAATCAGCATCTGGGACCTGACTACGAGGGAAAAGATCAGCACCTTTAGCGGCAAGGAAGAAAAAGTTCTGGCGCTGGATTTTTCTCCTGATGGCAAATGGCTCGCATCGGGTTCTGCCGACAACACCGTTCTTCTCTGGATTGTGGAGACTGGCACACTGGCCCAAAGGTTCACGGGCCATCAGGATTGGGTGCGGACGCTTGCATTTAGCGCTGACGGAAAGATTCTCGCCAGCGGCAGCTACGACAAGTCCATTAAGTTTTGGGACCTTGAAACCGGATCAAATAAATCAACTTTTAAGGCAAACAAGGGTTGGGTTACTGACATCCACTACAGCGGGGATGGTCAATACATCATTAGTGGAGGTGCACGGGGTGAGGTGATCCTGCTAGATCCGTTTGGGAAAGTCATCCAGCGGCTCGGTGGTTTTAGTGCGCTCGTTACTGCAAATCCCTTTTCGCTGGATGGGAAATGGGTGGCGGTAGCGGACTTGAGTACTTCGGTCTCACTCTACGATGTCACGGCATTGAATATTCAACCGTGGAAGCCGTTTGATGTAACCCCGCCGTCCATCGTGGTGCTCAGCCCAAAGCTGTTGAGCTCCCGGGATGTGGCAACAGGATTCCGCAAATCGGTGGTCCATCAGCCGACGGTTCGCGTGATGCTGGAAATTTCTGATCTGAGCGGAGTCAAGCAGGTGATGCTTAACGGAATTCCGCTTAAAGCGGATCCCACGGTGCCGAACCGCTACCTGGCGGATCTTTCAGTTACCATGAATTCGGAGAAAACCCTGCTGGTAAACGCCATGGACAATGCTGGAAACTCGGTGGAGGAAAAAATATTAATTGAACATAAACGATTTAGCGGAAGCGTCGATGCGAAAAAGTACCACGCCATGTTAATAGCCATTCAGGATTACAAAGATCCGTCCATTACCGACCTCGACCAGCCTGTCAAGGACATGAACAAGCTCAAATCATTGCTTGTGAATGAGTATGCATTCCTTAACGAAAACATCATGGTGTTGGAAAACCCGGACAGGAATACACTGTATGCCAAGTTTGATGAGATGCAAAGCAAGCTTGACAAGATCGATAACCTGATGATCTTCTATGCGGGCCATGGATACTGGGATACACAACTGGAGCAGGGCTATTGGCTTCCATCGGACGCTGAACCCAACAAGCGTTCTTCTTGGCTGTCGAACGGCACGCTACGCGATTACATTGCGGGGATTGGTGCCCGTCACACGTTGCTGATCACAGACGCGTGTTTTTCGGGAGGAATTTTTAAAAGCCGCGCCGTCTTTGAAAATGCGTCTGCCGCCATCGAGACTTTATACCTGCGGAAGAGCCGCAAGGCGATGACCAGCGGCACGCTGGAAAAAGTTCCGGACAAGAGTGTTTTCCTGGAAGCATTGCTGAATCGGCTTCATGAAAACCAGGAGCCGTATGTAACTGCAGAGGAGTTGTTCAGTGGGATCCGGCACGATGTGATTAATAGGAGTCCAAACAATCAGGTTCCGCAGTACGGCGAGATTGGGCAAACTGGGGATGAAGGAGGGGAATTTATTTTTATCCGGAAGAACTAGCGCTTACTTCGTTCCCTCGTCGGGCAGCATTTCGATATCGCGGATCAATACCCTTTTTGAAATTTTTTGCGCGGTCTTCGTCGCGGCTAAACCGCCCAGCGCCGTTTCCTTGTAGCGCGTTTCCATGCTTGCGCCAATTTCACCCATCGCCTCAATCACTTCATCGACGGGAATGACACTGCTCACATCGGCAAGTCCGATCTGCGCTGAACTGTTGGCGATGGCCGCAGCGCTGGCATTACGCACCACGCACGGGACCTCCACCAGTCCCGCCACGGGATCACATACCAGGCCAAGCATGCACTGCACCGTGATGGCGACTGCATTAAATATCTGATCCGTATTTCCGCCAAGGCAATAAACAATGCCTGCCGACCCCATAGCGGCAGCCGTGCCTGTCTCCGCCTGGCAACCACCTACCGCTCCTGAAATGGATGCCTTCTGCTCCATAATGAGAGCAACCCCGGCAGCGAGGAGCATGGCCTCAAGAATTTTCCTGTCGGGGATCTTATGAATTTCCTGTAAAGTAAACAGTACGCCAGGCATGATTCCGCTGGCACCGGCCGTTGGGGCAGCGACGATGCGACCCATGCAGGAATTCACTTCCTTGGCCGCAAGCGCCCGGGAAATAAGCTGCTGAAATTCGCGGGAAAGGACTGCAGTGGGATACCGGTATACTTTTTTTGCCCCGTTGTTGATCATTCCGGAACGCGACGTCATATCCTCTTCGAGGCCGGTTCTTACAGCCTCTTTCATGACGACCCATGCAGCATCAAGGCCTGACCAAATACCCTCAGCGGTTCTGCCTTTTTGCTCGACCTCGTAATCCAACACAACATCAACCAGCGACATCTTGTGCTTGTCGGCGTATGCTCTCCAGCCTTCAAATGAGTCAAAAAGGAATGCCATGCTATGTAACCTACGAAGTTAACCGTTTGTATAGGTATTACAATTTCCATTATTGGAAAGTTCTATCTTGGCCGGATGAAACATTTGTATGCCCTATTTCTGCTGATGGCAGGCTCCATGGCCGTGGCGCAATCAGCCGACGAAACCACCATCCGCAAGATCTTTGACAACGCACTGGTCGGGGGTAAGTCCTATCCGATGCTGGATTATCTCTGCAACAAGGTAGGGCCGCGATTGAGCGGATCACCCGGTGCTGCTGCTGCCGTAGAGTGGAGCCGTCATGTGATGGAGGGCTTCGGGTTCGACTCGGTCTGGTTACAGCCGGTCATGGTTCCGCATTGGGTACGGGGCCAAAAGGAGATAGGAAGAATACTGAATTCAAAAAAGATGGGTACCGTGGAGGTCAATGTATGCGCACTGGGAGGCTCAATGGGAACCGGACTGGAGGGAATCGCTGCCGGTGTGATCGAAGTCAATTCCTTTGAAGAGTTATCCAGGCTGGGGAAGAAGAACGTGCAGGGGAAAATTGTCTTTTTCAACCGGCCGATGGACCCCACCCTTCTTCAGACATTTGCATCGTACGGCGGGGCAGCGAATCAACGCAGTGCAGGCCCGTCGGAAGCGGCCAAAGTGGGTGCTGTTGCGGTCATTGTCCGTTCAATGGGTGTTAATGCCGAGGAGTATCCGCATACCGGGGCCCTCCGCTACGCACCCGATATACCGCAGATTCCTGCGATGGCGATCAGCACCAAGCACGCTGACTTGCTGAGCAGATTGCTGCGGGAAGACGGCGGGTTGACATTCTATATGGAGATGCATTGCCAGACACTGGACGATGCGCCATCGTTTAATGTAGTGGGCGAACTTCGCGGCGGGGAGCACAAGGACGAAATCATTGTCGTGGGGGGCCACCTTGATTCCTGGGATCTTGGCCAGGGTGCGCATGATGACGGTGCGGGCTGTGTGCAATCCATCGAAGTGCTGCGGATTCTGAGTACAATGGGCTACAAACCCAAGCGCACGATCCGGGCAGTCATGTTTATGAATGAGGAGAATGGTTTGCGGGGTGGACAGAAATATGCTGAGTTGGCATTAAAAAATAAGGAAAAGCATCTGGCGGCCATTGAATCCGACCGGGGAGGCTTCACGCCCCGGGGATTTACCATTGCAGCAGATGAATCCACCCGAGCGAAAATCCAGGCCTGGAAAAGTTTGCTGGAACCTTACGGGCTTTCTGATTTCAGTCAGCGGGGCGGCGGGGCGGATATCGGGCCGCTCGGGCCGCAAGGAGTTACGCTCATTGGTTACCTTCCGGATTCACAGCGTTATTTTAATTACCACCACACGGCAGAAGATACCTTCGACAAAGCGGATAAGCGTGAGCTCGAACTTGGCTCAGCGTCGATGACGGCCCTCGTGTACCTCATCGACCAGCATGGCCTGAAATAACGTGGCTACGCGGGCTGGTATTCCTCGATTGGAAGGCAGCTGCAAACCAGGTTGCGGTCACCATAGGCGCTGTCAATCCGGCTAACACTGGGCCAAAATTTTGCGTCACGGACGAAAGCAAGCGGGAACGCCGCTTTCTCCCGGCTGTAAGGCAAGGTCCATTCGTTTGCCGTTATCACCGCCATGGTATGTGGGGCATTTTTTAATACGTTAAGCGTCTTGTCAGCCTTTTCTTCTTCGACTTCCCTGATTTCGTTTCTGATTTCTATCAGCGCTTCGCAAAAGCGGTCTATCTCTTCTTTGGCTTCGCTTTCTGTTGGTTCGATCATCAGCGTTCCGGCTACCGGGAAGGAGACGGTCGGCGCATGGAAGCCATAATCCATAAGCCTCTTGGCAATGTCCTCCACTTCAATTCCCGCTTTCTTGAAGGCGCGGCAATCGACGATCATCTCGTGGGCACACCGTCCCTGGGAACCTGTATATAAAATGGGATAATGCCCCTCCAGCCGTTCCTTGATGTAGTTCGCATTCAGGATGGCAAGTTTTGTGGCGTTGGTTAGTCCGGCAGCGCCCATCATGGCAATGTAGGCGTATGAGATAGCGAGAATGCTTCCGCTTCCATAGGGAGCTGCGGAAACAGCGGTGATGGCCTGATCGCCTCCGGTTTTTGCAAGTGAATGACCGGGAAGAAAAGACTTCAGCTTGTCATTCACACAAATGGGGCCCATGCCGGGTCCGCCTCCACCGTGAGGAATGCAAAATGTCTTGTGCAGGTTCAGGTGGCAAACGTCAGCGCCAATGTTGGCGGGCGAAGTAAGGCCCACCTGAGCATTCATATTGGCTCCATCCATGTATACCAACCCGCCGTGCGTGTGGATGATGCTGCAGATTTCAACGATGGACTCTTCGAAAACGCCATGCGTCGACGGGTACGTTACCATGAGGCAGGACAACCTCTCCTTATACAACTCCGCCTTTGCGGTTAGATCGGCAACATCAATTTTTCCGTCCGCATCGGATTTTACAACCACGACTTCCATCCCGGCCATCACTGCACTTGCCGGATTGGTGCCGTGTGCGGATGCAGGAATCAAGGATATGTTTCGGGTTCCCTGGTTGCGGCTTTGGTGGTATGCCCGGATCACGAGGAGGCCGGCATATTCACCTTGCGCTCCGCTGTTCGGCTGAAGCGACACACCGGTGAATCCAGTAATCTCCTTGAGCCAGGTTTCCAGGTGCTGAATCATTTCGTGATATCCTTTGGACTGGTTAACCGGAGCAAATGGATGGATGTGTCCAAGTTCAGGCCACGTCACCGGAATCATTTCGCTTGTTGCATTCAGTTTCATCGTGCACGATCCCAATGGGATCATAGAATGAACCATGGACAAGTCCTTGTTTTCCAGCTTCTTTATATACCGCAGCATTTCGTGCTCGCTGTGGTGTGTATTGAACACCGGGTGTTGTAGAAACTTTGATTGGCGTACGAGCGCTGTGGGCCAGAGTAGTTGATTGGGCTCGACTCCCTCACCGGCAAATGGTTTCTTGGTTGCCGAGGCAAGGATATGGAGGATGGCGATGACATCCTCTTTCGTAGATGTTTCATCGAGCGAGATCCCGAGGTGGGGTGTTTTGAAATAGCGGAAGTTTATTTCCCGCTCAACAGCTTCCCGTTCAACAGCTTCCGCATCAGGAACGGCTACTATCAGGGTATCGAAAAAATTTTCGTTAACCTGTTCTAAACCAATCTCACGAATTCCACTATTAAGCATCTGGGTCAAGCCGTGAATCCTGCCAGCAATTTTTTTCAATCCGTCCGGGCCGTGGTATACCGCATACATGCCAGCCATTACGGAAAGCAGAACCTGGGCCGTGCAGATATTGGAAGTTGCTTTTTCGCGTCGGATGTGCTGCTCACGTGTTTGAAGGGCCATGCGGTACCCGGGATTACCCTTGGCGTCTATGGAAGCTCCAATGATGCGGCCAGGAATCAAGCGCTTGAATTCTTCACGTGTTGCAAAGAATGCTGCATGTGGTCCTCCAAAGCCGAGCGGTATGCCGAATCGTTGCGAAGATCCAACGGCGATGTCAGCGCCCATCTCACCGGGGGACTTCACCAGAATAAGGCTCATAAGATCCGTGCCCATGGCCACAAAAACTTCCTTCTCGTGTGCTGCGGATATAAAGTCTGTAAAATCATGAAGGCCCCCATGTCCGTCCGGGTTCTGCACATACACGGCAAAAAGATTTGGATCAGTAACATCAAGATGATGGACATTTCCGACGACGAGTTCAATGCCAATGGGCTCCGAGCGGGTTTTCAGCAAGTCAATGGTTTGCGGAAAAGCAGTTTCATCGACAAAGAACCGGGCTGCACTTTTTTTGTTTGCCTTCCGGGAAGCGAAAAGCAGGTGCATGGCTTCCGCGGCGGCGGTAGCTTCATCGAGTAGCGAAGCGTTGGCGATTTCCAAACCGGTCAGGTCGATTACCATCGTCTGGAAATTGATTAGTGCTTCGAGGCGACCCTGGGCGATTTCTGCCTGGTATGGTGTATAGGCGGTGTACCAACCCGGATTCTCCATCACATTCCGCAGGATAACCCCCGGGGTTGCCGCGTTGTAATACCCGGTGCCGATGAAGGATTTGAATATTTTGTTTTTGGAAACAGTCTTCTTGAACGCCTTCAGGAATTCCGCTTCTGATAGAGCCGGAGGCAGGTTTAATCCCTTCTTGAGGCGTATGGCAGAGGGAATGGTCTCTGCAATCAGCTGGTCCATGGATGCCGCTTTCACGACCCGCAGCATTTCCTCCACCTGCTTTTCATCGGGACCGTTGTGCCGGGTTTCGAATTTTTCGGAATAGTGCGGATTAATTTTCATATCGAACTTTCAAGCGTCAGTTTTTAAAATTCAAAACAACTTCGTCGGAGCGTTCCCGTCAGCCCTGCGGTTAGTATTGCTCAAACTGGGAGAAGAAGAAACTGCCTTCGATTTCCGCATTTGCGTCCGAATCAGAGCCATGAATGGCATTGGCATCGATTGATTTTGCGAATAGCGCCCGAACCGTTCCCGGCGCAGCCTTTTTAGGGTCTGTGGCGCCAATCAATTTGCGGAAGTCTTCGACAGCGTTTTCTTTTTCAAGAATCATAGGAATGATGGGTCCGGAGGACATGTAGGTGCAGAGATCGGCGTAAAAGGGCCTTTCCTTGTGGATGGCGTAGAATTTACCTGCTAAACTGGCCGTAAGGCTTGTTTTCTTCATGGCGATAATCCGGAAGCCTGCTTCTTCGATCATTTTCGTTATTGCGCCGCTGTTACCAGCTGATACAGCATCCGGCTTAATCATTGTAAAAGTTCTGTTTGTTGCCATGGGTTATTGTTTTTTGTTTAATCGGGTTGACGTCTGATTCGGGCGCTTTCGCAAATATGAATGGGGCGCACGGACTGATTTTCGGCGGCAAAATTATCAAAAGAAGCCCTAATCAGGAAGGTATTCCAGTCAAATATTGGTTATCGGCAACCCCGCAACGCCTTCCGGCATGGGTGAAGGAAACAAATCTCAAATAATACGGTAATCCTTAATTATTTTTGCCCCCTTCATGGAAAACATCCAGGCCCTAAAACTCCTTCTAGAGACCCCTCAGGACATTGTGGTGGTCACACACTTTAAGCCGGACGCAGATGCGTTAGGGTCTTCTCTGGGATTAGCAGGATTCCTGAAGAAGAAAGGTCATCGCGTTTTGGTAGTAACCCCGAGCGATTATCCTGCATTTCTGTCGTGGATGCCTGGAAACAGCGAAGTGATCGCTGTATCCAAAGAAACAGACGGGCCGGGCAAGCGTGCCAGGGAAGCGATCGCCAGCGCATCGATTATTTTTTGTCTGGACTTCTCCAGCCTGCAGCGCACGGAGGATCTCCAGGACTCCATCCGTGAAGCAACGGGAGTAAAAGTGCTCGTTGATCATCACCTGGAGCCGGAACGGTTTGCAGCCTATGAGCAATGGAATCCGGAGGCGGCCTCGACAGCCGGCCTCATTTTTCAACTGATTGAGCAGCTTGGCGAAAAGCACCTGCTGGATGCCGACATTGCAAACTGCCTATACGCCGGGCTCTTGACGGATACGGGGGGATTCAGACATTCAAACACTACCCAGAATGAATTCAAGATAGCCTCAGAACTTGCTGGGCATGGAGCGAACCCCAGCCTTGTTGCCAAACTGATCTACGACAACAATTCGCTGGATCGGCTGCGTCTGACCGGATTTGTGCTGAGTCAAAAACTAAAGGTTATTCCTGACTGTAACACAGCCTATGTTGCCATTACCTCCAAGGAGCTGAGACAGTTTGGGTCACAGACCGGAGATACAGAAGGGTTGGTGAATTACGGCCTGTCGGTAAGCGGCATCCGATTGTCAGTCCTGATGTATGATCGAAAATCGGAAATCAAAATATCTTTCAGGTCACTTGGTGATTTTTCTGTAAACGAAATGGCACGCACGCATTTTGATGGAGGGGGTCACAAGAACGCCTCTGGCGGTTCCTTCAAAGGGACGTTAGAGGAGGCGTTAAAGAAATTCTTAGACGTTTTACCTGAATACAAATCAAAACTAAATTCATAAATAAATTCCAATGAAAATTACTCAATTATCGGTTCTAGCTTTCCTATGCTGTATAGCCTGCGACACCATCCGCGAAGCCCCGAACGGGTTGAAGATGAAAGTCCACAGGCAGGGAATCGGGGAATATGCGAAGCCCGGTGAATTCCTGGTTACCAGTATGGTCATTAAAGACGCGAAGGATTCGATCTGGAGGGACACGCGGAATCAGAATCTACCCATGTTTGTTCCTGTTGGATTGGCGACGGAAGTGGATACCGAAAAGGGCGTTGAAAGCGCGTTTCGGGTCATGAAGAAGGGTGACAGTGTTGAGGTCCCCGTGGATGCGAAAATCCTCTTTGACGGACAGCCTATGCCCGCCGGGCTGAAAGACGGCGACAAACTCATTTTTATTTTCTCTGTTTCTGAGATAACGGATCAGCGGGGCGTGAACGAACTCTACCAGCAACTCCAGGCAAAAGAGTACGAAAAATCCATGGCGCAGTCGGAAGGGCAAATCGGCATCGACACTGTAGCGATTGACGCCTATCTCGCCAGCAAGAAAATCAAGGCATTGCGCGACAAATCAGGCTTACGCTATGTTATTACCCGTCTTGGTAAAGGAGCGAAGCCATTGCTTTCCAGCACAGTCAGGGTCCAATACAAGGGAATGCTGATGGAGAACGGCGAGATTTTTGATCAATCAAGCGGACCTGTTGAATGGCCCCTGACGAGTCTGATAACTGGTTGGCAGATTGGATTTCAGTTGCTCCCCAAAGGCTCAATGGCAACGTTTTACATTCCGTCAAAGCTGGGGTACGGCGTCACCGGCTACCAGCCAGGAATTCCGCCGGATGCAAACTTGATTTTTGAAGTGGAACTTATTGATTTTAAGTAATTTTGAGTATGAAAAAAGCAGCGATTGGAGTCCTGGTCCTTCTGATGATGCACTGCAGCACGGACAACGTGTTGTCGGATGAGGCGCAATTGAAGAAGGACGTAGGAATTATTGACAAATACCTCGAAAAGAACGGAATTACTGCAATCAAAGATGTCACCGGATTGCGTTACGTTATTCATGACGCAGGCACCGGTACCTTTCCTATCGCAACCAGCAAGCTTACAGTTAAGTACACTGGAAAGTTTCTGAGCGGCGGGGCTACATTTGATCAATCTTCAGAACCTCCGAAGCAGTTTGTCACCTCCCTTTCTGAACTAATCAGAGGTTGGCAAATCGGCTTTCGGTATGTAGCCAAGGGAGGGAAGGCGACCTTTTATGTCCCCTCCGGATTAGCATATGGAAAAACCGGAAGTGGACGGATCCCTGCCAATTCGAATCTCATTTTTGAAGTCGAATTGATTGGGTTCACGTTCTAGCGTGGGCAACGGAGCATGCGTCTCTGCTTTGCAACCAACAACTCCCACAAAGTAGACGAAGTACGGTCCCTGCTTGGTAGCGCCGTGGGATTGATAACGCTGCGTGAGGCAGGTATTACCGTGGAACTGCCCGAAGAACAGGATACGCTGGAAGGGAATGCGGCACAAAAAGCCTCTTTTGTTTTTGATCGATATGGCATTCCCTGTTTTGCTGACGATTCGGGACTGGAAGTAGACGCACTGGAAGGAGCCCCGGGGGTCATATCCGCACATTATGCAGGGCCGCAGCGCAACAGTGACCATAACATTGATTTACTCCTTAAGAACCTGGAAGGCTCAAATTCCCGGTCCGCACAATTCCGCACCGTCGTTGCGCTGGCGCTTCCGAAGGGCCAATGGTATTTTGAGGGAATTGTGCGAGGCGTAATCTTGGAAGAACGACGGGGAAATACAGGTTTTGGCTACGATCCGGTATTTCTGCCGGAGAATGTACAGAAAACACTGGCTGAGATGACTATGGAAGAAAAGAATCAAATCAGTCATCGGGCAATGGCAGTTCAAAAGCTGGTTGAATTTCTCCGGACGCAATAACGGTTTCTGCATTTTGTTTTGCCATTTTGCATCCTAATCTTACGACGTGAAGACTCCATACACAGTTGGAATTACTGGCGGTAGCGGATCAGGAAAGACCTTCTTCCTGAAGGGCATCTCTTCGCGCTTTACACCGGCCGAACTGTGTCTCATTTCACAGGACCATTATTACCGGCCCCGCGAGGACCAACCGCTGGACGGGAACAAGGTGAAAAATTTCGACCTTCCGACCTCGATTGATCGCATCAAACTTCACGCTGACCTGCGTACGCTGAAAAGCGGTGTAGATGTAGTTAAGAAGGAATACACGTTTAACAATCCTTCCACTGAGCCCGGTATGTTGACCTTCCGGGCGGCACCCATCATTGTGGTGGAGGGGCTGTTTGTGCAGTACTTTGAGGAGATTGACGCAGAACTTGATTTGAAAGTATTTATTGAGGCCAAAGACCATGTTAAGTTTGGCCGGAGAATTCAACGGGATCGGGTTGATAGGGGGTATGATTTGGAGGATGTATTGTACCGCTACGAACATCATGTCATGCCGGTGTATGAGTCCCTGATTGAGCCGCTGAAGCACAAGGCAGACATCGTCATCCCCAACGACCATGGGTTCGACAAGGCCATGGATGTGCTTTCCGTGTACCTCCGCTCCTTGTTGTGAGCTCATTTGATCCTTGCAAATGAGCTGTCAATTTCTACCTTTGTGCCCCCTGAAGATTATGAAGAACAAGGCATTAGGAAGGAATTTGATGGTTGCGGCTGGTATTCTGGCGGCGCTCATTATCCTTTTTTCGCCCACGTTTCAACGGGAAGCAAATTCTTTTCTTTCCAAAGCCAAGACCACCTCGGAAAGCACGGAAGAGACTCATAAGAAGCTCATTACCGTTCCTTCTGATGCGGTAACTTCCAGCCAGGCAGTGACAACAGAGAGCGTTAAGCCGTTCGTTGTCCAGGAAGTGATTGTTGAAGTTGGCCCTCGGCCCGTTCAACTTTCACCGGGAACCTTGATCACTTCTTTGTTCAAGGTCTTGCTGCGTACCGTCATTTCGCCTCAGGCACCCTGATCGTAGTCCGTCTTTGATTGTTTGGAAACTGCCGATCGGCGGTACTTCCTGAAACTTTTTTATTCGATACCAACCATTTATAAACAATAATTATTATGCGTAACAAAGGAGTTGTAGTCGTCCTGGCCATTATTATCACGGCGCTGTGCGTGTATTACCTTTCATTCACGTTTGTAGCCTCTCGGGTTCAGCAGGGTGCGATCGATCATGCCACCGACAAAAACGGATCGTTGAGCCTGGTCAAGAAACAGATCTATCTCGATTCGATCTGGAACCTGCCGGTGTATAACCTGTTCGGGGCAACATACACCTACAAGGAAGTTAAGGAGAATGAACTCACCCAGGGACTGGACCTCCAGGGGGGGATGCACCTGGTGCTTGAGGTCTCTCCGGCAGAAATTGTACGGGGACTAAGCGGGAACAATCTGGATCCCGTACTAACAACCGCACTTCAGAAAGCACGTGAAAAACACAAGACCAGCAATTCAAATTTTGCCGACTTATTTTACGACGCATTCCGAGCCGACAACCCCGGCAGAACGCTGGCCTCCCTTTTTGCAACGACGGCTAACCGCGGAAGAGTGAATCTGTCCGATTCGGATGCTGCGGTGGTAAGCTTCCTGAAAGAAGAAATTGAACGGGCCTTTGACCGCTCGTTTACCATATTAAAAACCCGTATTGACAAATTCGGAACCTCACAGCCAAACATCCAGCGTCTTCAGGGTGGTGGCCGCATCCAGGTGGAAATCCCAGGTGCTGACAACCCACAGCGCGTGCGCAAACTGCTGTCGGGGGTAGCCCGGCTGGAGTTCTGGGAAATTGTTGAATACAACGATCCCCAGTTGAGCCAGGCGCTTATGGGAGTAAATCAAATGTTGTTGCGTGAACAAAATGTCGCAAAGGCACTTGCTGCTCCAAAATCCCCGGATGCCAAGACCGATGGTGTCAAGGCTGATACTACCTTGACGGCCCTGGAAAAGCAGCTAAGCAGCGCTTCCAGTGATACAACCAGCAACACGCTTGACTCCCTCAGGAACCTGACGGTTTCGCCGCTATTTGCATTGAGCAATCCGGGAATCCCTTTCCTCTATGCCGTGAAAGACACAGCCCAGATCAACCGCCTCTTCAAGCGGGAGGACGTTCGTGCAGTCATGCCTCGATCCATAGGCTGGTTCTGGGATGTAAAACCGGAGTCTGATCTTACGCCGGGTGTGGATGACCTGCGCCTGAACTTTGTAAATTTTGGCCGTAACGCAAAGCCCTTGATGTCCGGCGAAGTGATCAACGATGCGCGACTGGATTATGATCAATTTGCGCGACCAGCGGTCAGCATGACTATGAATGCAGCGGGATCCCGCACCTGGGCCAAGGTCACCGCAGCGGCTGCAAGCAAGAGCCCGCAGGGAAGAATTGCCATTGTGTTGGATAATTATGTGTACACGGCTCCTACTGTCCAGGGAGAGATCCCAAATGGTAACTCCCAGATCACTGGGAGTTTTGAGCTGGAGGAGGCCAAGGATTTGGCAAACGTATTGAAGGCCGGATCGCTGCCGGCGCCAACAAGAATTGTCGAAGAAGCATTTATCGGACCGTCGCTGGGCAAGGTCGCACAAAGCCAAGGCTTGATTTCTGTTGCAGCAGGACTTGCCCTGGTAGTAATATTCATGATTGCCTACTATGCGAAAGGCGGCATTGTGGCTGACCTGGCGCTCTTATTCAACGTCTTTTTCATCCTGGGCATCCTCGCTCAGTTCAATGCCGCTCTCACCCTTCCGGGAATTGCAGGCATTGTATTGACAATGGGTATGGCGGTAGATGCAAACGTTCTGATTTATGAGCGTATCCGGGAGGAATTGAGGCAAGGAAGAAAGTTAAAAGAAGCGGTGAAGCTCGGGTATGAACGTGCTTTCTCTGCCATCTTCGATTCCAACCTGACCACATTCCTGACGGGACTGTTTTTGTTCATCTACGGCCTTGGTCCGCTCAAGGGATTTGCCATCGTCCTTATGATCGGTATTGGAACTTCGTTTTTCTCTGCGGTTTATATCTCCCGGGTTATCGTTGAATGGATGATCCGCAAGGGCGATGAGACAAAGATTTCATTCGAAACTTCCATTTCCTGGTCGATCGGCAAGGATGTGACCTTTGATTTCATTTCTTACAGAAAGAAGGCGTACATCTTTTCAAGTGCATTTATCCTGGTGGGATTTGGACTAATCGCTATGAACGGGCTGAACCTGGGGGTAGACTTCAAGGGAGGGCGTTCTTATGTTGTTGCTTTCAACCAACCGGTAGAGGCCACCCGCATGAAAACGGACTTGACTGCCGGGTTTGAGAATGCGGGTACGGAAGTGAAAAACTATGGTGGGAACAATGTGATGAAAGTTACAACCTCCTATCTTGTAGAGGATGAATCGGAGCAGGCAGATGAAACGGTGAAAAGCAAACTCATTGCAAGTCTCGAGGCAACCACGGGTAAGAAATATATTGAACAGGAAGGTCAATTGGATGACACGAATTTTACCATCCCCTCCACTTCCAAGGTAGGCGCTACCATCGCCGATGATATCAAAGATTCTGCCTTGATGGCTGGTGGGCTTTCGATCTTCTCCATTTTCATTTACATCTTCATACGTTTTCGTAAGTGGCAGTTTAGTACAGGAGCCATCGTGGCATTGATCCACGACGTATTATTTACTATTTCTGCATTTGCCATAGCACGGGTATTCGGCCTGTCCCTCGAGATCGACCAGGTGTTTGTTGCGGCCTTGCTGACCATCATTGGTTATTCCATCAATGACACGGTGATCATCTTTGACAGAATCCGTGAGTACTTGAGTTTCGGTACAAGTCATGACAGGTACAAGATTTTTAACAGCGCCATCACGGGAACCTTAAGTCGTACGGTGATTACTTCGAGCACTGTCCTTCTGGTCGTGCTGGTGTTACTGATTTTTGGTGGAGAGACCCTGCGTGGATTTTCCTTTGCCCTGGTGATAGGAGTTATTATTGGAACGTATTCGACCGTGTTTATTGCCGCGCCGATGGTGATTGACCTTGACAAGAACAGCAGCGAGCCTGTGAAGGCATAGGCCTTCGTGACGATGAATTCAAATCCTGCCCGCTAGGGCAGGATTTTTTTGTGCCTAGGGGGTTGAGGGGTTGGGCATTTCCGTGTTGTCCTTTTCAACACGAAGACCAACGGCCAGAACCCCTGAAAGCGTGTCCAGCCGCATAAACTGGCTCAGCCTTACGGTATATTTTCCTCCTGTGCGGAACCGAAAATGCTCCAACAACGGAAACCGATGATCGTACAAATCGCCGAGCCCGCTTTCTCCGGCAGGCCTTCCTGTCTTTTGGTCAAAAAGGAAGTTGCTGACAAGATTCCTGGAAACTTCCTGGCCGGTTGAATCAATGAGCTGATAGTTGACGAAGATGCGTGAAAACGGATAGTCCAGCGAATTCCTCACGTTGCAGTAGAGGGTATACGTTGCCAGTGTATCAGGAACGTTAAACTCAAAGGCAGGCTCATAGGAAGCAAGCCATGTGCGCTTCGGAAATTCATGATTCTGCTCATACAAACGGGTGGGGTCGCATGAACTTGTGAGGCCAGTCACGGCCAAGATAAGATAAAGTTGTAAGGACGATAGGTATGGGATCCTGATCATGCGGGGCAGGACTACTTGGGCCTCTGTGAATTTCCGGGCCCTTTGCCCCGGTTATCGCGCCGTGGCGGCCGCGATCTGCGCTTGTTGCGTCCTCCCTTGTTTCTGAACTTCTTGTCGAGCTGCATCAGATCACTGTTCAGCACGGAAACCGGTTCCCGCTCTACCAGAACATTCAATTCCAGCGTGGCAGGCTTCTGCCCTGCTAGATTGAGTTGCAGTATTTCGTTGACTCGGTCAACGTTTAACGGATACCAGGCGCTTTCCTCCTTGTAGCCAAACCACATAATCTTACGGAAGATATCGGTCTTGTGAAGGGTAGCTTCCCCCTTCTCGGTAAGTAAAGGGCGGGATATTTCCGGGATATGCCTGAGCGCATCCATATAGGTTTCCAGTTCGTAATTCAGGCAGCACTTGAGGCGTCCGCATTGACCGGATAGTTTGCTTGGGTTAAGCGACAGGTTCTGGTACCGTGCCGCGCTGGTTGCCACATTCTTGAAATCACTCAGCCAGGTGGAGCAGCACAATTCACGGCCGCAGACACCAATGCCTCCCAACCGGCCCGCCTCCTGTCGTAAACTGATTTGACGCATCTCGACACGGACCCGGAATTCTCCGGCGAGGATTTTGATAAGTTCGCGAAAATCAACACGTTCTTCTGCGGAATAGAAAAAGCTTGCCTTCATACCGTCGGCTTGAAACTCCACATCGGAAAGCTTCATACCCATCCGCATCTGACGGATGATCTCCCGGCTCCGGTGCAAGGAGGGCAGCTCGCGCTGCCTTACCTCTTCTGCTTTTTCAAGGTCTCTCGGGTTTGCCAGGCGGTATATCTTCTTGATTTCTCCGTCGTTGGCCACATTTTTTTTCTTCATCTGCAGCCGGACCAGTTCTCCCTGCAGAGATACATGCCCCAGGTGATGGCCATTCTGCACTTCGAGGATGACTGCATCGCCTGCGCTCAGATCAAGTCGCTCAGAATTCCGATAGTAGTCTTTCCGACCGTTCTTAAAGCGGACCTCCACGATGTCAAAACGATCGGCAACGGGCATGTCCATGTTAGACAGCCAGTCAAAGACATTCATTTTATTGCATCCGCCCGTCTCACAAGCGCCGTTGTTCTGACACCCAGAGACTTTTCCACCCTTTTTTGTTCCGCATGCGCAACCCATATTCGCAATCTATATTTAAACGCACATGGCGCTATCAATCATAACCTTAAAGCAAATCTACACCAATATCTTTTCGATAGTACATCCCGTCAAATGAAATGCCCTGAATGGACGCGTACACACTTTTTCTGGCTTCCTGCAGACCAGGTCCCTTTGCGGTAACGGCCAACACCCTTCCTCCATCAGTTAAGACCTTATCCTTGTCTGCTTTGGTTCCTGCCTGAAAGCAAAGCCCGGATGAAAGGGTGTCAAGACCAAGGATTACTTTTCCTTTCGAATACGTGTTGGGGTATCCTCCGGAAACCAGCATGACGGTGACGGCATGTTCTGATGAAATGGTCATGGATGAATTTTGCAGTTCCCCCTTGGCACACTGCACAAGGAGTTCAACGAGATCTGATTGTATGCGAGGAATCACGGCCTCACATTCTGGATCGCCCATCCGTGCATTGTATTCAATAACGAAAGGCTCCCCCTTCACTTTTATGAGTCCGAAGAATATGAATCCCTGATACGGTATTTTTTCTGTTTGTAACCCGTGCAGGGTTGGTTCAATGATCCGAGACCTCACTTTATCCAAGAACGCCGCGTCGGCAAACGGAACAGGAGAGACTGCCCCCATGCCCCCGGTGTTTGGTCCCTGGTCGCCCTCGCCAATGCGTTTGTAGTCCTTGGCCTCTGGAAGGAGTACGTAATTTTTCCCATCCGTGAGAATGAAGACCGACAACTCAATGCCAGTAAGAAATTCTTCCACCAGAACCTGTTCGCTGGCTGCCCCGAATTGTCTTTTCTCGAGCATGTTGCGTAGGGCTTCCGCTGCTTCAGGAAGCGTTGTGCAGATGATAACTCCCTTTCCTGCTGCGAGTCCATCTGCTTTCAGGACAATGGGCAATGCGCATGTGGCCAGGTAGGTCAACCCCTCTGCTAGCTGCGAGGCATTGAAGGTTTGTGCCCCGGCCGTTGGTATGCTGTGCCGGATCATAAACTGTTTGGAAAAATCCTTGCTCCCCTCGAGCCGGGCCCCACTGCTTCCGGGTCCAATGATCAGGACGTGACGCAGGGACGCCTGGCTTTCGAAATAGTCACGTATCCCGAGAACAAGCGGTGCTTCGGGCCCCACGATCAGCAACTCAATTTTATTCGCTTCGCAAAACTGCCCGATTCCTTCCAGGTCGTCAGGACGGATATCGACGTTTTGTCCTACTTCTGCGGTTCCGGCATTTCCCGGAGCAACAAATAGTCGGGTAGTCAGCGCGCTTTGCTTTATTTTCCAGGCCAGGGCATGCTCCCGGCCGCCGTGGCCAATCAACAGGATATTCATGAGCAGTAAAGGGGGTAAAGGTAGAAAACGATGGGCAAGCGTCTCACCGTTAGTTGGCGTACTCGCTCAGGAATTTGATCCGCATAAGGCGCATTTCCTCTTCGCTGTATTCGGAGTTACTGCTATCAGCAAGCGCTTCATCAATGCTATCCGTTTCGGACTTCAGGAAGTAATCAAATATCTGATCTTGCTTGTGGTCGTCAAGAACATCATCGATATAATAATCAAGGTTAAGTTTTGTTCCCGAATAACAGATGTTTTCAATTTCCGTAAGAAGATCTTCAAAGCTTAGGCTTTTTGATTCAGCAATTTCCTCCAGGTCAACCTTTCGGTCAATTTGCTGGATGATAAAGATCTTGATCTTTGACTTGTTGACGGAAGATTTCACGACCACTTCAGTCGCCGTCAGGATGTCGTTGTCGTCTGTGTATTTTTGAATGAGTTCCAGGAATTCCTTTCCGAACTTCTTTACCTTCCCCATGCCAACGCCATTCACAGCAGCCATGTCCTCGGTTGTGGTGGGATAGGTGGTTGCCATTTCCTCCAGCGAAGGATCCTGGAATATGACGTAGGGCGGAAGATTCTTGTGACGGGCCACCTGCTTCCGCAGGTTCTTCAGCATTTCAAATAGCTTCTCGTCGTATGACTTTGTGTTAAGTGGCGTTCGGTCGGAAGATACTTCCTCGTCTTCCAGGGTTGTGGTAAAGTCATGATCCCGTGCCAATTCGATACTGTGGGGTTTCACGAGAAAATTCCTTCCCTTTTCAGTGAGTTTGAGCACGCCGATGTTATCGATGTCCTTTTCGAGGTATAGGTAAATCAAGGTTTGCCGGATAACTGATTTCCAAAAATCAGGTTCCTCCTTTTGACCGGATCCGAAGATTTCCAAATCAAAATGGCCGTAGCTCTTAACATACTCATCTTCCGTTCCCCGAATCACATGGACGAGATGGTTCAGCCCAAACCGTTCGTTGGTCTGCTTGGCAGCTTCCAGCACAATACGTACAGAATCAGTGCCATCGAACCGCTCGCGGGGATGGACGCAATTGTCGCACGACCCGCAGTTCGCCTGCATGAATTCTTCACCGAAATAGTGCAGGAGCTGCTTCCTGCGGCAAACGGGTGATTCGGCATAGAATTCCATCTCCTGCAAGAGTACGCGCGCATTTTCACGCTCCTGGACGCTCTTGTCTTTGTTGAATTTCTCAAGCTTGCTAAGATCGTTGTGACTGTAGAACATCAGGCAAATGCCCTCAAGTCCATCCCGGCCAGACCGTCCTGTTTCCTGGTAGTACCCTTCCAGAGACTTTGGAACATCGTAATGAACAACGAAGCGGACATCAGGCTTGTCAATTCCCATTCAGAAAGCGATGGTAGCAACAATGATATCAATGTCTTCGTTGAGGAAGCCGTCCTGGTTTTTAATGCGGACGTCAGGCTCGAGCCCTGCGTGGTAGGGGGCTGCGCTGAAGCCGTTGACTTTTAACAACTGTGCGATTTCCTCCACTTTCTTGCGGCTCAGGCAATAGATAATGCCCGACTTGCCTTTGTGCTCTTTGACAAAGCGGATGAGTTGTTTTTTGGTTTCCTTTTTAGGCCGGACTTCGTAATAGAGGTTCTTCCTATTGAAGGAGGAAATAAAGACGTCGGCCTCCTCCATCTGGAGGTTCTTCTGAATATCCAACTGTACCTTAGGCGTGGCAGTGGCAGTCAGGGCGATAACGGACATATCACCCAGTTGACCAATCATCGTTTTGATCTTGCGGTATTCCGGCCGGAAATCATGACCCCATTCAGATATGCAATGGGCCTCATCAATGGCTACAAAGGACACATTTACTTTTTGCAGAAACGCGATGTTTTCTTCCTTGTTGAGGGATTCGGGGGCCACGTAAAGGAGCTTAACCGTTCCATTAACACAGTCCCTTTTCAACCGGGTGATTTCTCCTTTGCTGAGGGTTGAATTGAGGAAGCGGGCATGAATCCCGTACGCATTGAGTTGATCGACCTGGTTCTTCATCAGGGCAATCAAGGGGGAGATGACGATTGCCAACCCGTCCTTGACCATGGCTGGAAGCTGGTAGCAGAGGGACTTGCCGGCCCCGGTGGGCATTATGACAAACGTATTGCGCCCGCTTAAGATGTTCCGTATTACCGTTTCCTGATTTCCACGAAAAGAAGAGTATCCAAAATATTCCTTTAGTTGCGCGTGGAGTGTGCCTTTATCTTCTGCCACTATCATGAGTTCCTGAGTCGATTAAATCCTTACATTTGTTTCCTGCAATCGATGTAGATCGATGCTGCATTGAATATACTAAATTTCCACGGAGATAGTTCAAAGAATGAGGTCAATTGGACCGTTGACACATCTGAACGGTCGGAGGGCTGAAATGTTATTGAGATGCAATAAATGAACAAGAATTTATACGTTGTCCTGATGGCCGGCGGCGTGGGCACCCGCTTTTGGCCGTACAGCAGGAATGCCAAGCCTAAACAATTTCTCGACGTCCTAAACACGGGCAAAACGCTTCTTCAATCCACGTATGAGCGATACCTGCCGATGTGCCTGCCCGAAAATATCTGGATTGTCACACACCAGGAGCATGCCAGGCTTGTAGCAGAGCAATTGCCAGGGATTGATGCCCATCAGGTTGTTGCAGAGCCTATGCGGAAAAATACCGCGCCCTGTATCGCTTATGCCGCCAATCGCATTTCTCAGGAAAATAAGAACGCGGTCATGGTGGTGAGCCCATCCGATCACCTTATTCTCAACGAAACGGAATTCCGGTCAACCATTAAAAAGGCGGTCGACCACGCCAAAGGGCAGGACAAGCTGATTACCCTCGGGATTAAGCCGACACGGCCTGAAACCGGGTATGGCTATATTCAGTTCCTGGAGGGAAAATCAGACCTTAAGAAGGTCAAAACGTTCACTGAAAAGCCTGTACTGGCGCTTGCAAAGACTTTTCTTGAAAGTGGAGATTTTGTCTGGAACTCCGGAGTGTTTGTCTGGGGGGTAAAAGCCATACTAAATAGCTTTCAGACCTACCTGCCAGAATTGTCTGAAGCGTTTGAAGAGATTCGACCCAAACTGGGGACCCCCGATGAGCAGGCTCAGGTCGCCCGTATATATGCCCAGACAAAAAGCGTGTCCATTGACTATGGGGTCATGGAGAAGGCCGACAACGTTTACCTTTCCCTGGGCAAATTCGCTTGGTCGGACCTAGGTTCGTGGGCCTCTCTGCATGAGGCATCAAAGAAGGACGGAGAAAATAACGTGATCAGCGGTGAGGTCCTCGCGTACGATATCAATAATTCGGTGATCAAAGGCTCCCCGGGGAAATTGATTGTCGTGCAGGGCCTGGACGGATATTTGGTAGGTGTATTTGATAACGTGGTGATCGTTTGCGAAAAAGAGAAGGAAGGGCTCTTTCGCCGTTTTGTCAACGATCTGAAGTCCCGTCCCGACGGCACGGAGTACCTGTAAGCGTCGTCAAGACGCCTGCCTGTCAGGGTTTCGAAGAGTAAGACTGCTGTCGGACCACTTCGTATATCGCGATCCCCGCTGCGACAGATACATTTAGCGATTCAATTTTTCCCCGCATCGGAATCTTTGCCTGAAGATCTGCCTCTTTGAGAAGCGCCGGCGAAATTCCATCTTCTTCCGATCCAAAGAGCAAGGCTGTGGGCGTTGAAAGATCGAGATCGAAGAGTGTTCTGTCAGCTTTTTCAGTGCAGGCGACGACCTGAATCCCGTTTGCCTGGAGATCTTTGATCCCTTGTTTCAGGGACTTCACACGGCAGACCGGCAGGTGGTGCAGGGCCCCCGCTGAAGTCTTGACAGCATCACCGGTAACGGGAGCATTCCCTGTCTCCTCCACGACGATCGCATGCAGGCCCGCACATTCGCATGTACGCGCAACAGCGCCAAAATTCCGTACATCCGTTATTCGATCGAGCAAGAGAAAAAACGGAACGGCGCCCTCGCTGTAGGCGTGATCGATGATTGCCTGCATGGAAGCATACCGGATGGCTGATAAATACCCGACGGCACCCTGGTGGTTATTACTCGTAAGCCGATTGAGTTTTTCCGGGGGAACCCAAGTGAACGGAACGGATTGTTCCTTCAGTGTTTGAACCAATTCTTTCATCAGGTCATTGTTGACCCCGGCTTGCAGGAAAACCTTTTCGATCTGACGACCTGATCGGGCAGCCTCCATGACCGCCCGGGTTCCAAAAATCAAATCAGTCTTATCCATACGTACACATCTTTTTCAAAAGTAATTCTATTCTGATTAATCGGGGCAGGAGATGAAGAAATTCGGAGGGCGCCCTCAGAACCGGCTCTTCCTCCAAAGATCGATGGTTTGGTACCAGTCTTCGGCGTATTTCTTTTCGCGGACAAGGACAGCATGATCCGGATGGTAGACGCTTCCCGCTTTCGCAAAATAAAATTCCTGTCTTGGATTCCTGTACGACCATATTTCATCTTGTCCGTCAAGTTGGACTTCGTTGGGAGGCCCGAAAATGATGTAGATCATGCCGCGATCTGTTTTCCAGCCTTCTTTAAATGAACTGAAATAATAGTTGGCGTATTCCACGCGTTTGAAATAGTTTCTCATAAATGTTCGGGCCCTTTCCTTGTCCCGGGTAATGTCAAGAATAATCTTGTCAAACTTCAGTTTGTCTTCGCCTGCCAGTCCGAGCGCATCATTTTCTTCCCGCGTAGTGACAAACAAGAGCGGACCCTTCAGATCACTCAGTTTGTTATATTTCGGATAGGGGTCCCGTTTCATGAGGAAAGAAAAGCCACGGGCGGACATCGTATCTTCCTGCGCCAGGTAGAGTCCTTCCTGGCGAAAGGGCCCCAGCTCGGATCCGGGGTTCACCGAAAATACCGAGTCGGGAAACAGAAACCGGTCCATCTTTATTTCTTTGACAACAAAGGGTGGGGATGGAGTCGTGAAATTTTCTTTATAGAAGGAAATATGAATAGGCTTTCCAGATCCGCTGCCCCGAATCCGATAGCGGCTTTCAGCGTCGAGATAGGTAGTCCATTGCCTCTTACCGTCTTTTTCCATGAACCCGTTGACCGGGTGATGGGCTTCTATTTGGCGAATGAAGTGCCAACTCTTGGCGGATGAAAGGTTGGTTATTTTCAGGTCAAGGATCCATGGTTTGTCGGGCTTGGAAAACGTAAACTGACCCTCAAGTCCGTTGGAAGATATGGTTGCGGTGTCGGTCTGTTGAAGCGCATTTCCCTGGCGCTGGGCATAAGAGTCCTTTCGCTCCCACGTAAGAAGATACGACACGGCTTGTTGGTTGGATCGGACCTGGTAAACGATTGCAATACTGTCTCCCCGGTTCACGGGCAGAAACTGAACACTAACTTCGTTCAGCGGATCATAGAGGTATTGAAAATTGATTGCGTTTACAGCCTGACTCCAAGACGGCAGGTAGGCCAGGAAGAAGCATATGAAGCCAACGATTCTCTTGTTACGCATAGGATCTCGGTAAAATAACGAAGAAAGAACAAAAAGGGTGTACTGGTAAATGCTGTATTTTTGCCGGCTTATGGCATCCATCTACACGACAGAAATAACATCGGACCGGCTGGCGTCCGACAATCCGCTTCATCAGCGGCTTCTGAAGCCGTATGTTCTGGCAAAGGAATGGGTCGGTGGCGACCTGCTGGAGGTAGGTTGCGGGGAGGGGCGCGGGATCGACCTGCTGCTGCCAACTATTGGCTCCTATTGTGCTATTGACAAGATCCCAAAAGCCATCGAAGAGCTTCGTCAGAAATACCCTTCCTCCGAATTTGTGCAAGGGCACTTGCCTCCCCTGCCTTTCAAAGATTCCCGGTTTGATTCCGTAGTAAGTTTTCAGGTCATTGAGCACATTCAGGATGATATGCTGTTCCTGAAGGAGATACAACGGGTTCTTCGCCCCGGGGGTGTGGCGTTGATTACCACCCCCAACCGACCGCTATCGCTATCACGAAATCCCTGGCATATCCGGGAATATACGGCTCCTGAACTAACGCAACTGGCATCGATGGTTTTTTCATCGGTTGAAACGCTTGGACTGGGTGGTAATGAAAAGGTGATGGAATATCACGAACGAAACCGGAAATCGGTCAACCGCCTGATGCGGTGGGATGTACTGGACCTCCAGCATCGGCTTCCTGCAGCGTTGTTGAAAATTCCCTACGATCTTATGAATCGATTAAACCGCACACGGCTTCAGGAAGTTTCCGATGAGCTCGTGCGGGGAATAACTCACGAAGATTATTTCCTGACGAAAGAGCCAATCACGGCTCTGGACCTATTTCTGCTTGTCCGAAAATGATTTAGAAGTTGCCTCGCTCCGGATCGCGGACCTGCAGCCCCTCTAAACTTTTCTCATAGGCTTGCTCTAAGGTACGCGCAAGTTCTTCCTGTTTGTTTTCGTACAGAATACGCTGCAGTTCACCGAGTACGTAAAGGTTCTTTCTGATTTCCATCGAGATTCCGCTGTACTTTCTTGTTTCATAGGCAATCATCTCTTCGGCTCTCTTCCCGATTACAGAAGCGATCTCCACCGCTTTTTCTTTTTCGCCCGCACGGAAAAGCAATTCCACCAGGGACACGGTCGTGATGTCGTATCGAACGGCCTTGTCCGGCATTTTCTCCAGGCTGAAATAGAGGACTTTCTTTCCACGCGCTATGTCTCCCTGATCCAGGATAGCTTCGGCGAGAGAATTCAGGGATCCCCGGTGATTCTGAATAAAGCCCCGGTAGTCTTCATTAAAGTATAGATCTGGGTTATCAAGGCCGCGGTAGCCAAATTCATCGATCATCTTCTTATACGATGACTCAATATTCACGAGGTTTTCGCGGTCGGCCCGTGTGTTTCTGATGGGAAGAACGCGGTACGCATTTCCTTCTTGAACTACATACTCCCGGAGTTGGAGATTGAGCTGCGAGAGGGAGGTGTTGTTAAGATAGATCGGCCGCTCCCAGTTGGTGGTGGCCAGTACATCCAGGAACGCCAGGTCTTTCTTCTCAAGGGCATTCCCTTTTAATTTGATGCGCATCTGATCAACCACCAGGCTATCCATTCCTTTCGGAATGATTCCTTTGGCAAGCACATCCGCCTTGTCAATGTTGAGAGTAAACACCTTGCTTGGAACAATGTTACTCCGATCATAGCGCAGCTGTGGGTAGTTTTTCTTCAGCAGGTCAAGGAATTGCTTCAGATCCATGGCCGGTATTTTCAGGTCTGTAAAATACAGTACGTCGTTGGGTCCCCCTTGCTTATAATGCTCCCGTGTCAGTGTATACTTAAATGGCTCCGACTGATTCTGCTTGAGCATCGATTGGTCGATGTACCAGTCTGTATTGTAATAGCTGAACACAACAACGCGCACATCGGTACGGTGACCTTCCACTTCCTGAGCGTACCACAGCATGAAGGTATCGTTATCGCCGCCTGTGTAGATGATTCCGTTAGGATCACACGAAGTAAGGTAGTTTTTCCCGGAGTCCACGGAGAAGTACCGGTTGCTGCGGTTGTGATCATCCCAACCCTGAAAGCCCATTAAAAAAGGAGCGGTAAGTGCCAGGGTGGTGGCTAGCACGGCACTCACTTTTCCGTTTTTCAGAAACCCATTGATGAATGCAGCAATGCCCAACACCGAGAAGCCTATCCAGAAGGTGAATGCATAGGTAGACCCGGAATAGATGTAATCGCGTTCCCGCGGCTCTTGCGGGGGAGAGTTCAGGTACACCACAATGGCCACTCCGGTCATAACAAACAACAAGGCAACGACGGCAAAATTCTTGGTGTCTTTGATGAATTGGTAAAACATGCCGATCAGACCAAGAACAAACGGGATCATGAAAAAATTATTTCTCGCTTTGTTTGTGGCCAATTCCTCCGGAAGTTTTTCAAACCAGTCATTGGGTCCGAGCCAGTCAGCGTCCTGGATGTCGCTTGCCCGCCCCGCAAAGTTCCACATGAAGTAACGCATATACATGTGCCCGATCTGTTGGCGAAACATGTAGTAGATATTCTGTGCAAATGTTGGTTTTTCCCCCTCCTTAAGCCCCAGGATGCTGCGGTATTGCTGCTTGTACTCGGGGTTCCAGGCCCTGGGAAAAATGGTTTGCTGACCAGGTTCGTACACATAATCGAACTTGCGGTCGGTAATCTCATACTTGTCTTTACCCTTTGTGTAAACGGCAGCCTTCTCCTTGAGGTCAATAATTTTTGCGGTGAAGTAGGGCCCGTAGAGGAGGGGACGACTGCCGTATTGTTCCCGCTTGAGGTAGCGCACGAACGACATCACGTCTTTGGGCGCGTTTTCGTTGATAGGCGTATCGTAATTCGAGCGAATGACAATCACGGTGTACGATGAGTATCCAATGAGGATGAAAGCTGTAGAAAGTAAAAAAGTATTCAGCACAGGTTTATCGTTCAGATGGGAATACCGGATGCCAAACCCCAATCCGCCTATAAGGAGGAGGCAGAATACAATAACGCCGGATCCGAAGGGAAGCCCGATGTTGTTCACAAAGAAAAGCTCAAAATTTCCGGCCAACGTGGGAAGACCGGGTACAATGAGATCGTTGATGAACAGCACGAGACCGCCGCTGACCAGGAGAGCGGCCACGATTCCCCAGCGCGTGGTCTTGTATTTCTTAAAATAGTAAATGAGCCCCAAGGCTGGGATTGTCACCAGGTTGAGCATGTGAATGCCGATCGATAAACCAATAACGTAAGCGATAAACACCAGCCAGCGATTGGCAGCGCTGTCGTCTTCGATGACGTCCCATTTCAGGATCCCCCAAACCACAAAGGCTGTGAAGAAAGCGGATAAGGCATACACTTCAGCTTCCACCGCAGAGAACCAGAACGAATCGGAGAATGTATAGGCAAGAGCGCCGACGAGACCGGCACCCATAAGCATCCAGATTTGACCCTCAGAAAGCTCGGCGTCTTTTTTTACTCCCAACAATTTTCTCCCAAACAAGGTGATCGACCAAAACAGAAACATGATCGTGAAGGCACTGGCGAGTACGCTCAGGAAATTGATCCAGTAGGAGACCATGGTCACGTCGCCAAACGAAAGAAAGGAAAACAGCCTTCCCAGAAGCATGAATAAGGGTGCGCCGGGTGGGTGTGAAACCTCCAGTTTGTAGGCTACGGCAATGAATTCACCACAATCCCAATAGCTGGCAGTTTCTTCAAATGTGAGCCAATAGACGACCAATGATGCCGCAAAAGCGAACCAGCCCCCGATGTTATTGATCTTTTGAAACGTCATGATTTCTGTTGAAAAATGTAAGGGGCGAAAATACTCAATCCGCCGTCAAGACAATTAATTATGGCCAAAAACATGCTTTTTGAGTCGGTGAAGACAGCTAGTACACGATCATATAAAACACCAGCCAAAGCAGAAACACAGGAAGGTAGAAGGTAAGTACAATCGTCCAGGCAGGCTTCATTCCCCTCTTCGCATAGTGCCGGATGCCCAGCGTCAGCACCAGCCAGTAGATGGGCTCGAACAGATTGAGGGCCTTGCTTGGATAAGCAAATCGGGCTGGAAGTTCCTGGTAATCGAAGAAATGCATCAGTGACAACGGGTAGAACGCCTGAATGTCGTAATAGGTAGGATCCGTTTGAATGCCAAGAAACCACGTGATCTTGATGAGTTCGGGGATCAAAAAAACGAATTCAGCGACAAGCACAATGCCCCAGCATTGGGAATACAACACGCGGTATCCAAAAAGGAAGCATCCCATCCAGAGGACAAGGCCCAGGGCGGTAAATTTCCAGAGGTAGATCAGGGGTATGGAGAGGTACTGAAGGGTGCTTCGGATGTACAGGACCGAGCCCTCCGGTTGATCAGCCATGAACTCAAAAGCGGCGGTTTCGTTTTCAATCATGGATTTCTTGATGAAGAGGAGGGCCAGGGTAGACAGGCAAAGCAGAAGAAACGTTTGTCGCTTCGGTGTCGAAAAGATGGAATGGGATTCAGCGGGAAGGTCCATAGCAATTACTGAGTCAGGGATGTTATTTTTGCGGGGTTGAAAGATAGCCTCAAAATAGTATTTGTGCTTTTAGTCTTGTGGAATTTCCAATCCATGGGCCAGGTCCTGCCTAAAAAAGACACGACGATCATCCTCATTTCCAACATCGGTGTCCAGATTGAATCCACCCAGGCTTTAAACGACTTGTATAATTTTAAGTTCGAAAAGGCCGAACAGCAATTCAGGTGGTTCAAACAGAAATACGGATGGCACCCGTTGCCGTACTTTCTGCTGGGGTTGAGTGAATGGTGGAAGATCATGCCGGCGCTGGGGGACCGGTCGCACGATGGACCGTTTTTGGCCTACATGGACAGCACGATTCTCATCGGGGAGCGGCTGCGTGCAAAGTCTCCCGAGTATCGCATTGAGGCTGCCTTCTTTTTGGCTGCTGCGTACGGGTTCAAGGGGCGTTTATATTCAGACGAAGACCGGAAAGACTGGAGGAAAGCGGCGCTGGCAGGCAGGAAGGCACTTCAGTACCTGGAAGAGTGCAAGGAAATGAATTTCCTAAGCCCGGAGTTGCTATTTGGCGATGCGTTGTATAATTATTTTTCGGTCTGGGTGCGCGAGAATTACCCGGCGCTGAAGCCCATTTTATGGTTTTTTCCAAAAGGAGACAAGGAGCTTGGGTTGCAGCAGTTGCGGGAAGTTTCCTTCAATGCGTTTTATACCCGCACAGAAGCCATGGTGTGGCTGATGCGGATATGGAATAGTTATGAAAACAAAAATGCAGAGGCGCATCAATTGGCCGAGTACCTGCATCAGACCTATCCGGATAATCCGTATTTTCACCGGTACTATGCCCGGATGTTGTATGCGCGGGGAATGTACGTGGACATGGAGCGGGAGTCCAAGGCTATCCTTTCCAGAATTGACAGCGGCATGATTGGATACGAAGCAACCAGCGGCAGGTATGCCTCCTTCTTTTTGGGGCAATTGGGCGAGGCGCGCAGCAATTCCGAAGAGGCCAAAACGAACTACCTGCGGACGTTACAGTTTGCAGAAGAAAGCGGGGCGACCAGTTCCGGGTATTATCTTTACAGTCTGATTGCGCTGGGCGAGATTGCTGCGCAGCAGGGGGACAAGACACTGGCCCGGAAGTATTTTAAGGAGGCGCGCAGCAAGGCAAGCCGGAAAGACGAGGCATTTAAAGATGCCAAGCGGCGATTAAAAAATCTTGAAAAAGGTGATTAAAATAAAAGTTCAGTGAAAAAAAGAGCACTAATTACGGGAGTGACAGGGCAGGACGGAGCATACCTAAGCGAGCTGTTGCTTTCAAAAGGATACGAAGTCCATGGCATCAAACGCAGGTCTTCTCTGATCAATACAGCACGGATAGATCATCTCTACCAGGATCCCCACGAAGAAAACCATCGTTTTCATTTGCATTATGGGGACCTGACGGATGCCATGAACATCACGCGCATCATTAATGACGTGAAACCCGATGAGATTTATAACCTGGGTGCCATGAGCCATGTCATGGTATCCTTTGAGGAGCCCGAATACACGGCAAATGCGGATGGCATCGGTGCGCTACGCATTCTGGAGGCCATCCGTCTCCTGAAAATGACAGACAAGGCAAAGTTCTATCAAGCCTCCAGTTCGGAGTTGTACGGATTGGTCCAGGAAGTTCCGCAAACTGAAAAGACCCCGTTTTATCCCCGGTCGCCCTATGGGGTCGCGAAATTGTATGCATACTGGATCACAGTTAATTACCGGGAGGCGTATAATATTTTTGCCTGCAACGGTATCCTGTTTAACCACGAAAGCCCGCTTCGGGGAGAGACCTTTGTAACGAGAAAAATAACCCGGGGTGCTGCACAAATCGCGCTCGGGCTGGGAGAAAAAATTTTTATTGGGAATCTGAACGCCCAACGTGATTGGGGTCATGCAAAAGATTATGTGGAGGCCATGTGGATGATGATGCAGCAAAAAGAGCCCTCCGATTTTGTCATTGCCACGGGCAAGACAACGACCGTGCGGGATTTTTGCAAGATGGCCTTTGCTGCAGCTGGGGTGACGATTGCGTTTGAAGGACAAGGCGACGGAGAAAAAGGGATCGTTGTGAATACCCGTAATCTGGATATCGCTTTGTCGCCGGGAAAAATTGTAGTGGAGATTGATCCCCGGTATTTCAGGCCGACGGAAGTTGATTTGTTGATTGGTGACGCGACCAAAGCCCGGGAGCAGTTGGGGTGGACACCTACCCGCACACTGCCGGATATGATTAAGGAAATGGTAGAAGCGGATCTGGACGAGTTTCGAAGAGATATTGTTTTGAAACAGGGGGGATATCAGGTTCTTCGCGGAAAAGAATAATGAACAAGGAGTCAAAGATATATGTGGCGGGCCATCGGGGCATGGTAGGTTCGGCTGTCGTGCGGAAATTGGCAGCAGGAGGTTTTGCGAACCTGCTGTTACGGACCTCATCCGAACTGGATCTTCGCAACTCCAGGGCTGTTGCTGATTTTTTCAGCGCTGAACAGCCGGAATTTGTCATTCTTGCGGCGGCAAAAGTGGGCGGCATCGTTGCAAACAACACCTACCGTGCGGAGTTTCTCTATGATAATTTGATGATTCAGACCAATGTCATTCACCATGCGCACCTCACGAATGTAAAAAAGCTGCTGTTCCTGGGAAGTTCCTGCATCTATCCAAAATTGGCCCCACAACCGCTCAAAGAAGAGTATTTACTCAGCGGGAAGTTGGAGACGACCAATGAATCGTATGCCATTGCAAAAATAGCGGGAATCAAAATGTGCGATGCCTACCGGAGTCAATACGGCTGCAATTTTATTTCCGCCATGCCTTCAAATCTTTATGGGCCCAACGATAACTATGATCTTGAGACGAGCCACGTTATTCCTGCGCTACTGCGAAAAGTGCATGAAGCAAAAATTTCTAACCAGCCTCATGTAGAGGTTTGGGGAACAGGATCTCCCTTAAGAGAATTTATGCATGTCGATGACCTGGCGGAGGCGTGTCTTTTCCTGATGAGGGAGTTTGACGAACCTGGGTTTATCAATGTCGGGACAGGTGAGGAGTTATCGATACGGGAGTTAGCTGAACTGATTGCGCGGATTGTCGGCTTTACCGGTAAAATAGTTTTTGACGCAAGCAAACCGGATGGGACTCCTCGAAAGTTGATGGATGCATCCCGCATTCATGCGTTGGGATGGCGGCATTCCATTGATTTGGAAAAGGGACTTCGCGAGGAATTCAAGAACATGCCCGCCGTCTTTTCAAACAGGTAGCTTGTGGAGCTCCGGGACCTTCTGATTACTCCCGTTGTCATTCTTCTCATTTATTGGGTGGCCTACCTCATTCGTCCACAGGTAACGGATGAATTGAATCGGGCGTATTTCTTTCCGGCCCTCACATTAAAGTTACTGGGAGCATTGGCACTGGGGATTGTCTATCAATTCTACTATGACGGCGGAGATACGTTCATGTATCATACCTACGGGAGTCGGATTGTTTGGGAGGCGTTCGTTGAATCCCCTGTGGTTGGCCTGAAGCTCCTGTGGGCAAACAGCGGAGCAAATACAGACATATATCAGTATGCTTCACGTATTTATCTCTTCAGAGATGCCAATTCCTTTATGGTAATTAAGATTGCATCCATTTTTGATTTGTTAACGTTTTCAACCTATTCAGCAACGGCCTGCCTTTTTGCGGTTCTAAGTTTTGTTGGATCATGGCAATTCTATCTCACTTTCTATAAGCAATTCCCGCATTTACATGGAAGGCTGGCTGTAGCAGCATTTTTTATTCCCTCCGTTTTCTTTTGGGGAAGCGGGGTACTAAAGGATTCTGTTACGTTGGCGTGCCTGGGTATTGCGACCTATCAGTTTTATAGAATATTCGTCGAGCGAAAATTTGGGTTGGTGAATATTGTCCTGCTGCTGGCTGCTCTTTACCTGATTTTCAGCATTCGAAAATTCGTCCTCCAGGCCTACTTGCCTTCGGTGATACTTTGGATAGGCCTGTCACATTTGCGACGCGTCCAGTCGGTGATCCTGAAAGTAATGATGGTCCCGTTTGTTGCAGGAGTGCTCTTATTGTCTGGGTACTTGTCTGTCGTTAAAGTTGGGGAAGATGATGAGCGGTATGCCGTTTCAAGAATTGCAATGACTGCCAAGGTGACCGCATATGATATACGGTACTGGTCCGGTCGATATGCAGGCTCCGGATACTCATTGGGTGAGTTAGACGGCTCATTAGGTACTATGCTGAGCCTTGCTCCGCAAGCAGTAAATGTGTCTTTATTTCGCCCCTATCTGTGGGAAGTTCGAAATCCGCTGATGTTTTTTTCGGCCGTTGAAAGCATGTTACTCTTATTGGTAGTGCTTTATGTGATAGCCAAGAAACGGCTGCTCATTTTTGCTAGCCTTTCAAACTTTAACATCCTTTTCGCACTTTCATTCTCAATCATATTTGCATTCGCCATTGGTGTGTCTACCTATAATTTTGGTACACTCGTCCGGTATAAAGTACCGTTGCTTCCTTTTTTTCTTGCGGCGCTGATTCTGCTGCTTGATTACTCAAAGAGCGAAAGAAAAGTTTCCTGATTAGCCTCGATGGAATACTTAGACAGGACTGTTTGTCTTCCTGCTTCACCCATTTGCTTTCGCAAACGCTCACTTTCAATTAGGAGAATCAGGCTTCGCTCCCAGGATTCTGGCGAATCGCAGAGGAATCCGTTCGTACCGTGCTCGATGATGGATCGGTTAACACCTATTGACGAAGCTACCGTTGGAATTTGAAGCGCCATGTACTGAAGGACTTTCAACCCGCATTTCCCAAGTGACCATTCCTCATCCTCCAAAGGCATTAGACCAATGTCAATTGTGAGGAGATCCGGAATCTCCCGCTCAATTGACCAGGGAACAAAATGCAGGGAAGCGATTGATAATGCTGGTTTTCGGTCGGCGATCACCACAAACCGAATTCTTCCATCAAACCTTTTTTCTATGGTGGCCATGGTTTTCTGGAGGGGATACAGGAATTGCAACGTGGAGTGGGTACCCGTCCACCCAATGGTGATCACGTCAGTTTTTGAAGGATGCAAGTGAAGTCCTGGATTGTGTAGGTGGTGAACGTCAATCGTTGTAGGATTCAAAACGATGTGCGGGTTGTGCTTTGCAGCATAGGTCTTGAGGTATTCATTTCCACAACTCACCGCGGTGCTCCATCGGCAAATGTCGGCAGCTTTGGAGTGCCATTTTGCCCAGGCAATCAGCTTATTCTCTTCACTCGTATTTGGCAACCAGATGGCATCATCAAAATCAAAAATCATCTTCTTCTTAAAAATCTTGGCAATAATGAACTCAATGATCGGCGGTCCAAGTGGCGAGGCTTCGCGATGGATGAAAATATAATCCATTCGGCGGATCGGATAAATCAAGAGCCAAATCCTGCGAAGTAACCCTTTCATGATAGCGGCTGCCTTGGGAACAAAATGCCCTTTCATATAGAGCAGGCGCCACGCAGAATGAGTAAGAAATGGCTGTACTTCTATGGTATATCCTTCCCGGCGAAGCAGTTGAAAATACTGTTCAAAGCGGAACCGCTGGGAGGGGGCAGAGCCTAGCGGGTACGGACAGAGGAAAAGTATTCTTTTTTTATGGTCCACAATAAGTTTTTTATGAAATTGTTAGCATGGATGCCCTACCATGCTGGATAATCCTTGAATTATTCTGGGCCATTTGTTTTAACACAAAATAAAAATGAACATTTGTAGCTTGATAAAATTACCTCAAAATTACTGAAGCCCTGATACAACTGTTACGCAAAGTATTCGATAAGTTAATATGGCCTAGTGAAACTGTGGAAAACCTGGAAAAAAGATATTCATTTACATACATAGATCGTTGCAACATGTGCGATTCTGGTCTAGCAGCTCACAAGGTGCTTGGTAAACGTCTGAGTCAATCTCAGGGTAAGAACCCCAGAAACAAGATAGGAATAACAACGACCGTGCTTGCTTGTGCCCAATGCGGCCTCATTTGCGCCAACCCGCAACCAAGACCCTGTGACATTTCAGATCATTACGGTGTTCCGGCGGAAGCATACTGGCCGAATTCATATTTTGAGACTGGTGATGATTATTTTAAGAAAGAAATTCTAACGTTAAAGGAGCTTTACGAATTCACTCCTGGAGATACTGCGTTGGATATTGGTGCCGGAATAGGAAAATGTATGATTGCCTTGGAAAATGCCGGGTTTGAAGTTTGTGGCATTGAGCCATCGGAACCTTTTCACATGTATGCCATCGCAAGAATGAACATTGATCCGGGGAAACTTGCGTTGTGTTCCATAGAACAGGCAGATTTTCCGAAAAATCACTTTGATTTCATAACTTTTGGTGCCGTGTTGGAGCACCTGTACAATCCTTCTGAATCAATTCATAAAGCCATGGGCTGGTTGAAGAAAGGCGGGATAATGCAGATTGAGGTTCCGTCCTCCGATTGGCTGATCAACAAAATTTCAAACTTATTCTACCGACTACAGGGCCTTGATTACGTTTCAAACATCAGCCCCATGCATGAGCCTTACCACCTTTATGAATTTTCGTTGCGGTCGTTCAAGGAAAATGGTAAGCGGAATAATTATGAAATTGCACATCATGACTATTATGTTGCCCAAACATATATGCCGAAATTGCTCAATGTGTTTCTTGTGCCCTATATGAAGTATACAAACCAGGGAATGCAGTTATGTGTATGGTTAAAGAAAGGGCCTTGATTAGGGGTTGGGAGATCTTTCCAGTGCAACTGTCAGGTAACAATCTGTGATTATTTTTCTGCATTTTTGTGTCCCATACGCCTTTTAGCGGTATCTGTTCAACATGGAGGAAAAAAGTGAATACTACATCGAGATAAAGCCAAGAAATACGTTCAGTCTAAACCTGAAAGAGTTAATAGAATACAAAGAACTATTCTACTTTTTCACGTGGCGCGATATCAAAGTAAAATACAAGCAAACTGTTCTGGGATTTCTCTGGGCCATTCTGCAGCCCATCCTCCTTATGGCAATTTTTACGGTCTTTATTGGCCGGTCCTTTGCCATACCAACGGGAGATATCAAGTATCCTGTTTTCGTTTTTTCCGGCCTTATCCTATGGCTTGTCTTCTCTTCAGGGCTTGCGAATGCCGGCAACAGTATGGTCAGCAATGCACAGATGATTAAGAAAATCTATTTCCCCCGTTTGATAATTCCTGTATCCGCCATTCTCGTGGCTGTCTTTGATTTTCTGATGGCCTTCCTGGTCTTTATTCCAATCCTCATTTTTTATAAGCAACCGGTAGACGTGCCGCAGGCCCTCATTTGGTGGCCACTGGGTTTATTACTCACCGTGATCGCAACGTTTGGCCCAGGCTGTTGGCTTGCCGCACTAAATGTAAAGTACCGGGATTTCAGGTATGTGATTCCGTTTCTTGTTCAAGTACTTCTTTTCGTGACACCGGTGATCTATCCCCTTTCGATCCTGAAGAACAAATGGCTCGAATTCCTTGTTGCGCTGAATCCGATGTATGCGGCGATCACTATTTTCAGAATTCCACTCTCACCAACAGTGCCTGACCCACTCTTAGTCACGATCAGTATTTTCTCTTCGCTATTACTGCTGCTGGTGGGGTTGGGATATTTCCGGCGTACGGAAATGTATTTTGCGGATCTTTCATGAAGCCAATTCTTCAACTTCAAGGCGTTTCAAAAAAGTTCAGGATTAACCATGAGTCAGAGCCTTATCTCAGCCTGAGAGAAAGGCTGAGCCGTGGCTTCTCCATGAAGAAAAATCAACTGGAAGACTATTGGGCCCTGCAGGACGTGACGTTTGATGTTCAGCCTGGTGATTCGGTTGGTATTGTTGGAAAGAATGGTGCGGGCAAATCAACGTTACTGAAAATTCTGTCGAAGATTACTCCGCCAACAAGTGGAACTATTGTGTGCAGAGGGAGGATTGCCAGTCTTCTGGAGGTGGGCACCGGTTTTCATCCGGAACTAACCGGCAGAGAAAATATTTTTTTGAATGGGTCCATTCTGGGCATGCGGAAAATAGAAATACAATCGCGATTTGATGAGATTGTCGATTTTGCGGAAACAGAAAGGTTTCTCGACGTCCCACTAAAGCATTACTCGAGTGGAATGCAGCTGCGACTTGCCTTTGCTGTTGCTGCTTTTCTGGAGCCTGAAATTCTTGTTATAGACGAAGTGCTGGCAGTAGGTGATGCAGAATTTCAAAAGAAATGCCTCGGAAAGATGGAAGAGGTGAGTCGGAGAGGAAGGACGGTCTTGTTTGTAAGTCACAGCATGACAACAGTGCAATCACTATGCACCAAATGTGTATACCTTGAAAAAGGTCGTTCCTCGGGAGTCCTGACCGTTCATGAGGGGGTTCGTAAGTATCTGGCAGGAAGTCACAATCTTCATACCGGGCATCAGCAATTTGATGAACCAGGGGCTCCCTCACGGGCAGCGCGTCTAACCGAAGCGAAAATTTTAAACGTGCAAGGAAAATCAACAAGCGAGCTGTTGACATGCGAGGATTTTTTTGTGCAATTAACCTGGGAAAACCTGGATGGAGTCAGAATAACACCAAGTATTGAACTGGTCAATTATGACGGGGTGAAGTTATTTTGGTCCGGAGATACCCAGGTTGATTGGGATGGCTCGGGGAAGACGGAACGTGGACCGTATATCAGTACCGTAAAAATTCCAGCCAATTTTTTGAAAGCAGGAGAATACTCTTTTGTTCTGGGATTGTATACTCAAAGCCCTTACCAGTACCATCACTTGATTCTCAGTGCCCTGCACTGTTCGGTAGTTGACCCAATGGATGATCGTTGCCTTGCCCGCGGTCAGATGTCAACGCAATTTGAAAAGTTTATGTTGCTCCCGGCTTTGGAGTGGTCTAACATTAAAGTGTGATGCGGATACCATTTTTCAACACATATATCCATCCATCGGCAAGCAGGGAGATTGAAAAGGTGCTTGCTTCGGGCTTTCTCAGCGAGGGAGAAGTTGTGAGTGAGTTTGAGCGATTATTAGAGACCACGTTGGAGTTAAAAAATTGTGTGGCCCTTAATTCGGGAACCTCTGCTCTGCATCTTGCACTTAGCATGGCAGGGATTAAGGAGGGTGACGAAGTAATATTGCCCGCTCAAACCTTTATAGCTACCGGCTTGTCTGTTTTGTACCAGAAAGCAATTCCTGTATTCGCTGACATCGATTTGGGATCCGGCAACCTTTCCGCCTCGTCGGTTCGTAAAAAAGTCAGCCCGAAAACAAAGGCTATCATCCCGGTTCATTGGGCTGGTTATCCTTGTGATATGGATGCCATCACACAGGTAGCCCGTGAATTTAACCTTGTCGTAATTGAAGATGCAGCGCAGGCACTGGGGGCCACTTACAACAGTATGCCCGTTGGATCAATTTCAGATTTCACATGTTTTTCATTCCAGAGTATTAAACACGTGACGACCGGGGATGGGGGTGCATTGTGTGTTAAGGATCCTGCTTTAGTAAGCGAGGCCAGGTCCCGCCGCTGGTTCGGGATCAATCGTTCTGAATCGCCGGTCAATGCATTGGGAGAAAGGAGTTACAATGTCCAGGTGCCAGGGTATAAATACCATATGAACAATTATGCTGCGGCTTTGGGCGTGGCAAATCTCCGGAACTACAAGGAGCGATTAGCGAGAAGGATTTTGATTGCGAGGTTTTATCAGACAAACCTTACAGGCGTGTCCGGTTTGCGCCTCTTTGAAAAGGCACCAGGCAGGGAAAGTGCCCACTGGCTTTTTGGAGCTCATGTCGAAAAGCGGGATCATTTTATACGAGCGCTGCGTGACCGGGGTATCGCTTCGTCGGTAGTCCATCAGCGCATTGATCGCAACAGCGTATTTGGCGGGAAAGCTGATTTACCAAATCAGCTTGAGTTTGATAGAACCCAAATCCACATTCCGATCCATGATGGCATCGATTTGGAAAAAGCAGGATATATTGTGGATACAATAAAATCGGGATGGTAAATTGAATGTGAAATGAAAATTCTCCTGCTCGGTGGTTCTGGATTTGTTGGAAGAAACGTTGCTCTTCACCTAACTGACAATGGTATACCATTCAAATCGTCCTCACGGAAGGCAGGCGTCGATTTGCGGAATCTGGAGGAGGCAAAACAGCTTTTTGCCAGCGTCCGTCCGGACATAGTAATAAACTGTGCCGCGCATGTGGGCAGCCTTAATTACGTAACCGAAAATGCCGCCAATGTGATGCTTGACAACACGCGGATGATTGTAAATATGTACGAGGCAATGGCCGCGTCAAATCCGGGAGGTATTATCATTAATCCAATTGCAAACTGTGCTTACCCGGCAAAAGCGGATACGTTCAAGGAAGACAATTGGTGGGATGGACATCTTCACCGTTCCGTGTTGTCTTACGGGTCCACCAAGCGGCTGATTTGGTCTGTGGGAGAGAGTTTTAGTATGCAGTTCGGGCTGCGGTCCATATCCCTGCTTGTACCAAACATGTACGGGCCGTTTGATTCCACGGATCCCAATAAAGCCCATGCGCTCACCGCGCTGATTTCAAAATTTGTAAAAGCGGAGAAGCAGAGTCAGAGAGAAATTGAGATTTGGGGTACAGGGGTGGCAATTCGCGAGTGGCTGTACGCACCTGATTTCGCCAGGATTGTTTCTATGATTCTTAAGAATCCAGGTATGGTGGGGTTGTCTGAACCAATTAATATTGCACAGAATTTTGGATTGAGTATCCGCGAGCTGGTTCAGCTAATAAACGGGCATTTCAGCAATAAATTTACAATCAGATGGAATCACGACATGCCTGACGGAGCGCCTAAAAAAGTAATGGACGACACCCAGTTTAAGAAAGTATTCAAGGGGTTTGAGTTTACTCCGTTTGAAAAGGGTGTTGAAAGTACTATTCAATATTACAACTCGATCTATCCCTACTAACTTGACCAAAAGATGGGATTAAATTCAAAACAATTCGACTATTCCCTGCTCAGGAAGTGTGGCTCCAACGTATTTATCAGTCAACAAGTTGAAATCCGACGCCCACATTTGGTGGATGTAGGCAATAATGTGGCAATTGATACTGGCACATACATCACCACGGAGGCGATCGTTGGTGATTATATTCACATAGGTCCGTACGTCGTCATTATTGGTGGAGAGAAAAGCAAAGTAGAGGTTGAAAATTTCGCTAGCATAGCTGCCGGGACAAGAATTCTGGCTGGAAGCGACGAGTTTATGGGAGAGGGCTTAACCAGCGTGACCGTTCCGGAAGCGTACCGGGATCGTGTAAAACATTCTGTGGTCAGGATTGAGCGGTTTGTCGGAGTTGGGGCAAACGTTGTAATTTTACCCGGTGTCATCCTTGCTGAAGGAAGTGTCGTTGGTGCCGGGTCGTTGGTGACCAAAAATACCGAGCCCTGGACAATTTACGTGGGCGTACCTGCAAGGCCCGTGAAACTGAGAAAGCGGGAAAAGATGATCGCTTTTGCGAAAGAACTCGGATATGAATAACCATGAGCGAATCCCCGAAGCTTTCATTTATTCTTACCACATATAACAAGATTGAATATCTCAAGGTAATTCTTCCTCTGGCGATTGAGGCCCTTCTTTCAGATGAAGAAATCGTTGTTGTTGACGGGAAGTCAAGTGATGGAACCGGTGACTATCTGAAAAAGTTGAAGGACGAAGGGAAAATCCACCAATTCATTTCGGAGAAAGATTCGGGAGAGGCTCACGGGATAAACAAGGCGATGATATTGGCACGCGGCGAATTACTGAAAATAATTACAGACGACGACGTGTATCATTTTCCGGCGATTCAAAGATGCAAGTCTTTCATGGTTTCTAATCCTGGAATTGACGTAATGGGGTTTGATGGATATGGCGTCAACCGATCCATGGACAGCATATCCTTTTCACCCTCTTGTTTTATTGAGGGGTTCAAGGTCTGGCAGAAGCAAAAGAGTCCATTTCTCTTTAGCGGATTAAGTTTGGTAATCCGGAAATCTTCACTTTCATACTTGGGCCTGTTTAATCCATCTTTTAAAATAGTGGACATGGAGTACTCCATGCGAATTTCTTCACTGAATTCAGCTATTGCGTTCTATTCGGGGATGGGATTTGTGAACATCGTCGGCCCGGAGAGCAATTCGGTGAAATTTTATCGTGCGATTGAAGAAGAGCGGATAAAGGTTCGCAAAATGTACTTGCCGGACGAGCCTGTGGTAACCCTTTCACAGCGAGTTAAAAATGTGAGGAGTTTGTTGGGTGGGGTGAAAAATAGATTCATGCCAAAAACTGTAGCGAAGGGGCCGCTGAGCTATCCGGATGTAGTGTCAAGAAGCATGAAAATGCTTGAGGAAAGCGATCGCAGTCATTCCTGGGAGATTCTGACCGGCAACGTATGAGGACAATCAAAAGGGTCTACCGCTTTATCGTATCTTTTATGGAGACTTTCTTCTCCATGCTTCGAATTCTTCATTTTAGGGCAATGTATCCATCCATTGAACTTGGTTTTGATTGCTTTATCTCAAGCGGAGTTGTTCTGGTATCGTGTGATGGAGCACAGTTACAAATAAGGAAAACCCATATTGCCAAAGGTGCATATATAAAAGTGGAGAAGGGTGGATCACTCAAAATAACGGACTGCTACGTTGGGGCATACTCCATGATTGTCGCTCACGATTCTATTGAGATCAAGCCCCATTGTTCGATCGGTGAAATGGTTGTGATCCGGGATCAAAACCATGTATATGGGGGCAACACCCTACTCCGCGACTCCGGATTCGAGACGGCACCGATCATCATAAACGAAAACGTTTGGTTGGGCACGAAGGCCACCATTCTTCAGGGAGTCGTTTTAGGGGAAAATGTTGTCGTTGGGGCACACAGTCTTGTCAATGAAAGTTTCCCCGAGAATAGTGTAATCGTCGGGTCTCCCGCCAGGCCCATGTCGAAGTAATGAACATCGTATTCTATGCTCCATTCAATCAGCGGTCGCGTGATACGGAGTCGCTCATGGAGGCATTTGTCAATCAGGGCCACAACGTCTTGCTGCTGACACACGCACCGAGGGGAGCCTACCATGAGCGATGCGAGCAATTAGGAGTGAAGGTCCATTCTCATGTAATCGGCAAACGGTCTCCCATTATCTATTACCTGCGGCACAGCTTGCATCTATTTCTATTCTGTCGCAGAAACAAAGTAGACATTATATATGCCCACCTGGAAACAGCCGCTCTACCGGCTGTCCTGATTCAGTATTTCGTTCAAGCAAGGGTTATTGCCTGTCGACACATTATTGATGAGGCCGTCTTGTCCGGAAATCGGAATTTCATCCGGATCGTCAGACTGGTATATCGCATGGCGCGTCAGGTTATTGTTGTATCAGAACGGGCCAAGCTTTACATGGTGGAAAGGGAAAAGGTTGCTCAGGAAAAGATTACTGTTATCAGGCTGGCCTATAATTTTGGATTGTATGCAAGCCCCGAGTCACGAGAGGTAAAGGTCATCCGGGAGTCGCATGCTTGCGAATTGCTGCTGATTACGGCCTGCCGTCTGGTACCCGCCAAAAGACCCGAATTTTCTATCCAAATCGTGGAGAATCTGATAAAGCTGGGCCTTGATGTCAAGCTTATGTTGTTAGGCACAGGTCCCGCGATAGAAACCCTTACTGCTCTAATCAATACTAAAGGACTTGGACATCGCGTTTTTCTTCTGGGCCACCGATCGAATATTATGGATTACCTCTCCGCAGCCGACATGCTTGTTCATCCTTCTATTTTAGACTCAAGTTCAGTGATAATAAAGGAGGCTGGCTTAAGGGAGAAACTGGTTGTGGCATGCCGCGATATCGGTGATGTCAATGAATACCTTGTGCACGGTGAGAATTCGTTCCTTGTATCGGCCGATCAAGCTGTCAGTGAGATGACGGGAATTATTCACCAGGTGTATGAGGATCGAAAGGCCTATGATGGAATGGGAGAGGCGCTCAAGGTGATTGTTCAAGATCGGTTTTCTATTGAGCGAATTCTTCCCAGCTACGACGAATTTCACAATGCGTGATCAGATGATGAGATCGATAAAAAATGCTACTTATTTCATATGGGATTTGATAACCCTAAGAAGGGGCGTTGAACGTGAAATCAGTGGGTTCAGGGTTCGGTTTCCGCCCAAATGGTCCAAATATCATGAGCCTGACTACGAAATCGAAAATGTGAAATTTATCAGGGCGCACTGCGGAAAGAATATGAAATGCGTCGACATAGGAGCACACCTGGGACTGTTTTCAGTAATTGCGGGCAAACTGGTGGGGGCAGAGGGAAGAGTGTATTCATTTGAGCCGACGCCAGTAACGTTTCAGGCGTTGTGCCGCATAATTGCAATTAATCACCTAACCGGAACGGTAACCCCAGTCCATGCTGCGGTTTCGGATATTGTCACAAAAGCGGATTTCCACATTGACTCCCACGAGGGGAGCAACGCAAACAGCCTCGTCGTCCGTACGGATAAGGCCCGGACTCCGGTGCGGGTAAATGTTGTCACGTTGGACAGTTATGTCAAGGAAAATCAAATACCACGGATTGACTTTATCAAAATCGATGCGGAAGGAACGGAATTGTCGGTACTTCGTGGAGCCGCCCAGGTAATTGAAAGGGATAAGCCAAAAATAATTCTGGCAATACATCCCATCCTGATTCGGAGAAATAACCATCGTCCGGAAGAAATATTCCCATTACTAAAGGAGTGGGGTTATGAGGTCTGGCTGGAAGGATCACGGATTGAACGTGAAGAATTTTGTGCCCGGGAAGATTTCTTTGACGTTCATCTAATTCCATTTGGGCATGAATGAGAAGCCGTTTTTCAGCGTTATCATTCCCACGTACAATCGGGCTCACTTGATTCTGAGAACGATTGAAAGCGTGATCCAGCAGCGATTTGCTGATCACGAAATAATTGTGGTAGATAACCTCTCCACCGATAATACCCGGGACGTACTGGCTCCGCTCATTGCATCAAAGACCATTCGGTTTATTCAGCACGATAAAAATTATGAACGGGCTTTATCACGGAATACTGGAATGAGTCATGCCCGCGGAAATTTTGTAACTTTTCTTGATTCGGACGATGTGATATACCCAGGCGCCCTGGAGTCTGCCTATGCGTTTGCTCAGGAGAATAATGAATACAAGATTTTTCATAGTCTATACGAATTGATTAATGAAGACATGAAGCCGTTATACCGCTACCGGTTTCCTCCTATTGAGAATGCTACGCGGGCTATTGCCCGAGGCAACTTTCTTTCCTGCATCTGTGTATTCATTGAGCGTGAGATCTTCACTTCATTTGCTTTTGATACGCGCGAAGAGTTGCAGGGAATAGAAGATTGGGAATACTGGCTGCGGATTTTAGCGACTTATCCTGTTGGCAGGATTAACAAGATTTACGGCGGAATCATCCACCACCCGGGCCGATCCACCACACAGTATGATCTGGAGACCTATGTTATCAAAAAGGACTATGTGCTTAAAAAGTTCAGAAAGGACCCTTTCCTGAGTAAAATCTATAGCCCCCATCTCACCACCTTCGAATGCTCCTGCTACATGCTGGCCGCCTCCCAGGCGAATACAGCGGGATTTTACTCGCTGGCAAGGAAGTATTTGAAGGAGGCAATCTTGCGAAAGCCCGGCCTGATCATAGACCTCCGGTTCCTGCGGATTCTTCAAATTTCTTTTATGAGAATAAAGAGTAAAATTTAGGGCATGAAAAAGACTGTATTGGTGACTGGTGGGACTGGTTTTCTGGGTAGACGGCTTGGGCAGGCAATGAAAGGGGAATATTCCGTGGTGCTGGCTGGCAGGAACAACAAACAGAATCTTTTTGCAGGACAGTTGACGGGTTGTCGCGTATTACCTCTCGATGTCTCTCGGATCGAATCCGTTCGTGATGTTTTTTCTGAAGTGAAGCCTCAGATTGTAATTCATGCGGCAGCCACGAAGTTCGTAGATCTTGCAGAAAGGCAGCCCATGGAATGCGTTGATGTAAATGTCACCGGCTCGCAAAATGTGGCGAGGGTGTCAATCGAAAAAGGGGCTGAAGTGGTGGTCGGTATTTCAACAGATAAAGCAACGCCTCCTGTACGGAATATTTACGGACTCAGTAAGGCGTTGATGGAGCGCATGTTCTGTTCAATGAATGATAAAAGCGAAACTCGATTCACTTGTGTACGATACGGCAATGTTGCCTGGTCCACGGGCTCGGTGTTGCCCATTTGGAAGAAGATGCATGAAGAGTCCGGAGTTATCGGAACTACGGGACCTGAAATGCGACGCTTTTTCTTCACCGTGGATGAGGCTGTTGCACTGGTAATGACAGCTATTGACCATATTGAGGAAGTTAAGGGGAAGGTCCTTTCAAGGGAAATGCGGGCAGCGCAAATTGAAGACATGTTGAAGGTATGGACCGATCAGAAAGGAGGATCTTGGAAGCGGATTGAAGGAAGGCCTGGTGAGCGGGACGACGAATTCCTCATTGGAGACATTGAGCTGCCGTATGCAAGGGAGGTCCTTTACGGCAAAGTTCGGCACTTCTTGCTTTCGTTCAATGAAAAAGTAAGTACACCTCTTACTCAAAATCTATCCTCTGCAAATGCAATTCGCCTTTCAAGGGAAGAAATTGTCAACTTGATAACAAATATTCCTCCAGAGGAATCCTGATCAGGTAATGAAAATACATCATGCATTAATTATGGCGGCTGGACGGGGACAACGAATGATGCCCCTGACCGATGAGATTCCCAAGGCCATGGCCATTCACGAAGGGTCTACGTTGATTGCAAATGGGATCGAGCGGTTAAAAGCATCCGTAGATTACATTCATATAACGGTGGGATACAAAGGCGCGATGTTGGCAAAGCATGTGATCGAGCATCGGGTTTCTTCTGTTTTCAATACCGATGGAAAAGGCAACGCGTGGTGGATTTTCAACACTGTTATGCGAAATCTCAACGAGCCTGTATTGGTCCTTACCTGCGACAACATTGTCGAATTGGACAGTGACCTTCTGATTCGCGATTATCACGCTAAGAATGATCCGGTGTGTATGGTGGTTCCGGTGAAGCCGGTAGAGGGTCTTGCAGGCGATTTCATATTTCAGACCGCCGGCGTAGTTGAAGAAATTAACCGAAATAAGCCATCGGGGATCTATTGTTCAGGCATTCAATTGATCAACCCTCAAAAAATTAACCAATTGATGGACCCCGTAGAGGACTTCAATCAGGTTTGGGGAAACTTGATCAATCTGAAGCAGTTGTATTGCTCCGGCATTTACCCCAAACGCTGGTTTACAGTTGACACATTGGAGCAGTTGAATCACCTGAATCGGAGATCGTCGGGTTGATGGCATACACTGAAAAAAATCTCGGCAACATTTTGGTTCTAACGTACTGGAACTTTGATGATGCATTGATCCAAACATACACGCTGCCCTACCTTGAACTCATTCGCACACACCAGAGTGCAACCAGCAAGATATTTCTGGTAACGTTGGAGAAAGGACCTTCGATCAAAGGGGTCAGGGAAAACGTTGAAAGGAGGCTTGGACCGGGAGGAGTTGAATGGGTCAGGTTGCGTTATACTCCTTTCGGATTTCTGGCCATAGCGCGTTGGGCTGGTATGATCCCCTGGTTGTTGGGGTTTGTTTTCCGAAAAAAAATTGAGGTGATCCATTGCTTTGCCACTCCGGCAGGGGCGGCGGGGTATGTGCTTTCTCTCCTCTCGGGACGAAAACTGGTTCTGGACAGTTACGAGCCACATGCAGAGGCGATGGTTGAAAACGGAACGTGGAAAAAAAGTGGAATGGCATTCAGGATACTTTTTTGGTTTGAAAAAAAGCAAACTGAGCGGGCAGTCGCAGTCATTGCGGCTTCCGAGGGCATGCGATCGTACGCGCGGTCGAAGTATCACGTTGAAATAAAACGGTTTGCCGTGAAGCCCGCGTGTGTTAATCTCGACCACTTTTCAGTGGCGAATATCAAAAACCCGAAACTGCTGCGTGAGATGGAGTTGGAAGACAAAATTGTCTGCGTATACGCGGGAAAGTTAGGAGGGATTTACCTTGATCTGGAAGTTTTCGAATTTCTTCGGGTTGCTCATGAATATTGGGGTGACTCCTTTCGTTTCCTGTTTCTAACCAACCAGTCACGGCATGAAATTGAAGCCTTTTGCTATCAGGCCCGCCTGGATATTGGAATCATAACGACCAGGTTCGTACCTCATCATGAAATACCGCAGTACCTGGGACTGGCCGATTTTGCCATTACCCCGGTAAAACCAGTTCCTTCCAAGCGATACTGCACACCGATCAAAGACGGGGAGTATTGGGCGACGGGACTCCCGGTAGTCATCTCAAAGAATATTTCAGATGATTCTGCAATAGTGGCAAATTTGGAAATTGGCGCTGTGCTGGAACAATTTGATACGGCGTCTTACCAGAAGGCAATCGAAATAATTGACCGACTGCTGAAAAGGCGCCGTGAAGAAACGTTTCAAAAGATACGGGAGGTGGCCCGGACGTACCGGAGTTTTAAGATAGCGGAGGAGGCATATCAGGCTATCTATCCAGGTCTAAAGTCATTGTAACTTTCCTATTTTTGATCCTGAAATCATGACAAACATCTTAATTACCGGAGGTGCGGGGTTTATAGGAAGTTCACTTGCGGAGGCTATTCTCACTAGCGACAAGTACTACGTTGTCCTTGTTGATAATCTCCTTACCGGCAGCCTGAATAAGATTCCATTGCACGAGCGTTGCAAGTTCATTCAATGTGATGTAAACGATTTTACCAGCCTTTCAGTTGTGATGAAGATGCATCATTTTGATTATGTATTTCACTATGCAGCGGTAGTTGGCGTAAAGAGAACTCTCGCAAATCCAGTTATGGTGCTGCAGGATGTTTGGGGAATCCGCAATGTCCTGGATCTGTCTAAAGAAACAGGCGTGAAGCGAGTCTTCTATTCCAGTTCTTCGGAAGTCTATGGCGAGCCGACGGAATTTCCGCAACACGAACATACTACACCGCTCAACTCCCGCCTTCCGTACGCTGTCGTAAAGAATGTAGGGGAGTCGTTTTGCAGGGCCTATCAAATGGAATTCAATTTGCCATATACGATTTTTCGCTTTTTCAACACGTATGGACCTCGTCAAACCGATGACTTTGTTATGTCCAAATTCATTCACGCAGCATTGGCACATGAGCCGATTACAATATATGGCACGGGGAATCAGACTAGGACCTTTTGCCATATTCGCGACAACACGGAGTGCGTCAAACGGATTCTGGAAGAGAGCCTCGTGGTGAATGACGTGATCAACATCGGCAGTGAAAAGGAAGTTACTATTTTGGATTTGGCAAAATTGATTGTTCGATTGACTGGTTCAAAATCACCGATTAGATTTCTCCCTCCCTTGAAGGAAGGGGACATGACCAGAAGGCTGCCCAACTCTCAAAAAATGAAATTGATTCTCGGTGGCAATCTGATTTCATTGGAGGAGGGCATTCAGGAGATGATCAAGTTATCGATCGATTCGAGGGGGATGGATCGCAAAATGCAAACGACGGGAATATGAAAATCATCGTAACGGGTGCGGCCGGGTTTATCGGATCTAACCTGTCGAAACGTTTACTGAACGAAGGACATGAAGTCGTTGGCATCGACAATTTCAGTTTTGGTAATCCGGAGAATATTTCCAGACTGATCACAAATCCCCGATTCTCATTTCATGAACGGGATTTGTTGGACGAATCCACCCTGGAAGAACATGCCGGGGATTCCCTGGTTCATCTGGCTTCTCACAAAATTCCTCGCTACAGTACAGCATGGAAAACACTGGATGATAATTCAAAAATGGTTTCGAAGGCTATCCAGCATTCCCTTAGGAACAACATGCACCTACTTCTTGCCTCAACATCCGATGTCTACGGTAAAAACCCGCAAGTACCCTATCACGAAGAATCGGATCTCTTGTTAGGCCCGACAACCGTAAAGCGGTGGGCTTATGCCATATCCAAAATCTACAGTGAGCAACTGATCCAGGCTGCTCATCAGGAATTTGGACTCACGTATACCATCATGCGGTTTTTTGGATCGTACGGGCCAAACCAAAACCGAACCTGGTGGGGTGGGCCACAAGCAGTATTCATCCAGAACGTCCTGGAAGGAAAGCCGCTGGAGGTTCATGGAGATGGGGAACAGACGAGAACGTTTACCTTCGTCGAAGACACGGTTGATGGAATTTACCGGTGCATCACCAACGAACGTGCACGCAATGATATATTCAACATTGCAGGGAATCCCGCTGAAGAAATTACCATCCAGCAGTTAGCCGAATTGATTGTTGAACTTATCAAGGGAAAGGGAACAACGCCAGACATCCGGTTGGTGCCGTATGCTACCTTCGGGAAATACGAGGATGTGAGACGCAGGGTTCCGGTTATTGATAAAATTGTGCAGCACCTGGATTACCGGCCAACTCACAATCTATTGGAGGGTCTGAAGAAGACGATTGAATGGCAGAAAGCCCTGGTTTGATATGATTTATTTTCTAATACCGGTATATAACGAATCCAGAAATATTCCGGAACTCGCCTCCCGGCTATCGCAGTTGCTGCCCAATGATCAAAAATATTTTGTTATTGTAAACGATGGATCGACCGATGACACTGCCAGGTTGGTGAATGAGCATTTTCAGGAGGGAACCTATAAATTGTTAAATAATGCCACCAATTCAGGCCCTGGATTTTCTTTTAATGCAGGTTTTGAATACATCCTTGTATTATCAGCGGGAAGTGAGGATTGCATCGTTACCATGGAAGGAGACAACACGTGCGACCTGAGCATTCTGCCCCTGATGCATTCCCTGGTTACGGAATGGCACTACGACCTCGCATTGGCTTCTGTGTATGCTCAGGGTGGAGGTTTTAGCAAGACCTCGTTGTTGCGAAAAATAATTTCCCTCGGGATCAATACCTTTCTGCGATTTATTTTCGATATCAAAGTGTTGACGTTGAGTTCGTTTTACCGGGTCCATCGGGTGGAGTTGATCAGAAAAATTAAGGAAAAGCACGAACGCATAATACGCGAGCCCGGGTTTATTTGTGCTTTTGAGTTATTGCTCAAATCGGTTAGGCTCGATGCAAGGATCATTGAGGTTCCTATGATATTGAAGTCGGATGCCCGAGTGGGGAAATCGAAAATGAAAATGATAAGAACAAGCTGGCAGTATGTTTCATACTTGTTGAAACAATTGGTTTGATGAAGATCAATTTCATTCTGGGTGGACTCCTCCTCAGCGCCCTTATCGTACGGAGCATCCAGTTGGAAGAACGCGTTCTTTGGTTTGATGAGAATCAGACCTTATTGGAAGCGAATGGGATCGGTAATCGATTGTCTTTCCCGCCGGATAAAACCTTCCTCAGCGCTGACTTCAAGCGTGAAAAGAGCATTCAGCGCGTAGCCGCTGCCAATAGTCAGCGCGACTCCGGAAATGGAGTGCTTTACATTTTCGTGGTTTCTGCCTGGACGGAGATTTTTGGCAATTCAGCTTTGTCTGTCCGAATGATATCGGTATTTTTTTCAATCCTATCGGCCGTTGTGATATTTTTCCTGGCAAGACTCCTATTTACCAGTGACCGCATGGCGCTTTGGACGGTTTTAATTTTCGGGCTCCACCACATGGCATTAATTAGCGCGCAGGAAGCCCGTTCCTATGCCATGACCACTTTTCTTGTGGTGCTTTCATTTTATCTATTTTGGGTCATTTGCAACCGGGAAGCGCAATCCCGTTGGTGGACTGTACTGGCTTACGGCGTTTGTTCCGGGGCCGCGTTACTTTCACACTACTTTGCAGGATACATCCTGGCTACAGAAATTTTGGTGGCTATACTTTTCTTCAGAAAAGGCACCATTTGGATAAAACTGGTCATGGGCGGAATGATTGCTTCCTTCATGCTGATCGGGTGGCTGGCTGTCGGCGGCCTAGATGGCTTCGCAGTAATGACTGTCCGGAATGCGGCCTACCAGACCTTGTCCCAGCGTGATCCCTCGAATCCACTATATGCGGTCGCAGACTTCAGGACCATCACCGCAGGATTTTTTCAAATGGTAACCCATTTGGCTGGCATTGGGATGCAGAATGCTGGATTCCGCATTCGCGAAGCAATTCCATTCCTTGCATTGCCCTTCGCTGTTTTCTTTATGGCGCGAAAATCGATTGTGGGAAATAGGGCAACATTCCTTGCATTGATATTCTTGTTCTTTTCAGCCCCCTTGCTGGCTGTCGCTATCGCTCTGATTTCGAAACACACCATTTCATTTCAGGTGTTGTATGCAAATTTTTCACTTCCCTTCGCATGCATCCTCTTGGGCGCCTCCCTCGGGGACCTGTGGAATCGGGGAAACGGGGCAAAGACTATTGTGTTGGCGTATTTACTTCTAATAATTTTATCGGCTTACATCAGTGTTGTCCCGGAACGTCATGGGAAAACCCAGGGAAAGAATTATGAGAAATTGGCGATGAGCCTGGAGGCTGATTATAGAATAGGGGATACCTTGGTTCATCGGTCGACGATGGATGCAATCCATTTAAATTTACATTTCAAGAGGAGAGATATTATTCAGCGCGTAGATTCGGTATCGGAATTCAACAAAATTAAAGTCAAATAATTCATGGAGCGCGACATCGGAAAAACAAGAACATAGTGAAAGTAAATAGCCCACAAAAGAGACTTGATTCGTTTTGGGGCGAGGTGGATAAAAAGCATGCCCGGATCATTCAGCAATTGATGAAAGGGAAGCGGGCCTTGGATGTTGGCTGCGGATATGGGAGCACCGTGGCGGAAATTTCAAGAGGTAGGGTTGACTGTGTGGGAATTGACACGGATGAAATGTCCATTCGGGTCGCGAAGGAAAGATTTCCACTATTGAACTATCTTGTTTGTGGAGCTGAGTCACTTCCCTTTGAAGACGGTTACTTTGATGTTATTATTCTCCGAGACGCGTTGCATCATGTTTTTCGTGAGTCAGACTTCGAGCGGGTCATGAAAGAAATTGCACGTGTTTCAAAGAGTGATGCACAGATAATCTTTTTCGATCCCAATGTCAATTTCCTGCTCCGGGCGATGCGGAGGATTTCCTTTCACCGAGATGCAGAGTGTGACTATGAAACGGCGGTGAAAATATTGGGAGTCTATAACTACAAAATTGTTCACTCAAGTTTCAATACTATATTTAGTTTGCCGTTGAGCGGCGGGTACGTGGGTGTTAATTTTGTGCCAAATAGTAAAGTCATTTACGCGGTACTCCTTTACACCGAAGGGATCCTCGAGCGGGTTATTACCTGGATGGGCATTGGTCGATATTTGTGTCTGAGGTACGTCCTCGTTGGAACAAAATACGGGAGCGAATGAAGGTAAGCGATTAGTGCTGCGCAGTCTCTGTTAGCCAAACCGGAGAGGCTGATATTCAGTCGTCGTATTGCGTCGGCGGACCATGTTGTACGCATCGGATTGGCGTTTCTTTTTCTACTCATGTGTTACACTCGGCTTCTTTTCCGTATTTAGTAGTTAATTCAGTTTAATTGAAAGTGCCTAGTTGGAGCTATTTGGTGGTCGTTCTGGCAGGGTTACCCCTGGCCGGTTTTTCTCAATGCAATTCTATTGCTGTTATCGCACCTGGCACAAGCTGTATAGGGGGGTCGTTTGATGTACGCACGACGACCGTAGCCGATTTCTATGAGTGGGACTTTTGTACAGGGGACTTGATGGGGACACCGCAAGCCTCGTTGGTACGAGCAGCCGGCGTCGTTGGGCCTTTCGATCTGGCTGTTGTCCAAGATCAAGGGAAATGGCATTCTTTCGTTGTGGGTTATACCTCCAATACGATCAGCCGGATAGATTATGGAACAGATTTGCGAAACCCATCCCCGGCAGAAGTAAATCTTGGCAATCTGGGTAGTCTGCTGAGCAATCCAACGTCAATCAAGGTAATAAAGCAGGGAACCAATTGGTTTGCCGTTGTGTACAATCAGCAAAATAGCCGACTCCTTTTGGTAAGTTTTGGAGCGTCTTTGGAGAACAGTTCTCCGGGGGCTGTGACCATCGCAACAGGGATCGGGGGCATTGAAGGGGCACTTGACATTGCTCACCTCGGTGGCAATTCGTTTGTTATTCTGGTTTCAGAGTCATCCGGCACGGTTACCTCCATTCCATTTCCAAATGGTCTGGACCAGGCACCCGGTGCGCCGAACATTGTAAATGTTGGGGGTTATATTGTTGATATCGAAATTGTAGATAATTGTACGTCCTGGTCGGCATTCGGATTGCGACTGGGCACAAAAAATCTTGTTCGACTCGATTATGGAACTGACTTAACATCTGTTCCTGTTATTGTTGGTTATCCGGCCAACCAATTCAATTTCTCTCCCTACCGTTTGTGGATCGAGAAGGAGGGTGATTACTTGTTTGGATTGGCTTCTAGTCTGACAGGAGGTGTAGCATCCATTGATATTGGACTAAATCCTGCTACCCCAACACCGGTGATCATCGATCATGGTAATTTAGGCGGTGTATTGAGTTCAACATGGACAATTTTTGCTGCTAAGCAATCTGACCGTTGGACAGGCTTTACGCTTGACGGAAGCAATAGTAACATGTATGCCCTATTGTTTCCCAATAATCCCTGCGGCTCTTCGAGCATATTTTCAACCAATCAGAATCCGGGATTGATTTCGTATGCTACCGCCGGTCAGAAGTTTCCTTCAATACGAATTACTTACGCGACCGGTGTATCAGAAAGCAAGTCATTCCCCGTCCTGGTGCAAAATCTTCCGGCACCGCCGCTTCAAATTGACGCCGGGACCAATCAATGTGTATCTGCGCCGTTCAACTTTGCACCCGTTTCTTCCGCCACGCTTACTGGAATAGGCTGGGATTTTGGGGATGGAGCCACGTCAACCAGCACAAATCCAAGCCATGTATATGCGGCAAGTGGAACCTACCCCGTAAAACTAATTGCCTCGGAAGGTTCTTGTTCAAATACGGTGATAAGGAACGTGCCGGTGTACAACCCACCTTCTGCGGACTTCCTCTTGCCGGCACCATCCCCGGTCTGTACAAACCAATCGTACCAATTCCTCAACTCAACGTTAAAGGATCCGGGCTCTCTACCGACGTACGTGTGGAATGTTGAGGGAGTTGATGTATCAACAACCGCGGATCTTGATCATGCCTTTGTCAGTACCGGCTCAAAGCAGGTCACACTCACGGCTTCACTTCCAGGATGCTTTACGCAGATCACGAAAAATTTTGGTGTGCTTCAACAAGGCGCCGTTGTCGATTTTTCATTCACGGACCAATGCCTTGGCACAAGCGTGTCGTTTATCAATTTATCAATTGGGCCAGGAATTACTGGCTACACCTGGACATTTGGAGACGGCAATGGTTCAGTCCTGGTAAATCCGCAAAACAATTATTCCAGCATCGGATTGTATTCTGTAGCCCTTTCCGTTTCAAACGCAGCGGGTTGCAATAATTCTGTTTCAAAGCCTGTTCACATTTGGAGTGTGCCCCAACCCGACTTCTCCGTCGGCCTTCCGCCCTTTTCATGCAGCAATTCACCGACCCCGTTTCAAAACGATACACCGCCTCTGCCCGACAGCAACATTACCGGGTGGTCGTGGATGTTTGGCGATCCCGGCAGCAGTTCTTCCAGTCTTCAGGCTCCAGCGTTTGCCTACACAAGCGCCGGTAACTACCTCGTCAATCTTACGGCCACTTCTGAATTTGGTTGTCAGGGATCAAAAGTAAAGTCCATTACCATCGGCGCATCTCCTTCAGCTAATTTTTCGGTTGGGCCGTCGTGCCTGAACCTGCCAACGGTGTTTACCGACACCTCCAGCGGAGGGGTTCAGTCGCGGATTTGGCAAATTGGAGCGGCCACCTATACGACCACAAATCCATCGCACACATTCACGGCGCCTGGCAACTACACGGCAACGCTAACAGCCACGTCGCCGGGCGGCTGCAGCAACGTACAATTGCGAACGATCAATGTTCCTGCACCTCCGGTACTGTCGTACGCCACGACGAACCAATGTGCCGGCAAGGAATCCCTTTTTACAGATGGAACATCATCGCCGATCGATCCGATAACGGGCTGGAACTGGAATTTTGCCGGCAATGCGGTGACTGGAAACCCGGCGCCTTTTGTATTTTCTACACCGGGAGTACACAATGCAAAGATGACCACGACGCATGCTTCCGGATGCAAATACACGTTGTCAAAAAACATTACTATCAACCCAACACCGACTGCCAATTTCTCGGCTTCCCCCGACCGGGGTGCTCCACCGCTTACGGTGCAGTTCATAAACACTTCATCGGTTACGGCCACCCAGTTTCTTTGGACGTTCAACGACAAGATTGCAGCGTATAGTACAAGGCCGTCCCCGGTGTATACGTTTACAGCGCTGGGTGATTACCAGGTCCAATTAAGTGCTGCCAATTCGTTTGGGTGCGCAGATACCCGCACACTCAATATTTCCGTACTTGTGCCGGCGGTGGATCTTGCCCTGAGTGATTTTTCACTCACCACGGACCCCGCGACCGGCAAGTTGAAAGCCGTCGTCACGGTGCTGAACACCGGAAACATTCCGGCGGGCCTGGTTGAGGTAAGTCTCTTTCTTGCAAACAAGGCAGTCGTCAATGAAACACTTTCGTTGAATATTAATCCGGGGCAATCAGCAACCCGGACCCTTTCCTTTTCTGTTTCCCCAAGCCAGTTTGATTTTAACTTTCTCTGTGTCGAAGTGAATGCTGAAAAAGATGTGAAACCTGACAACAACAGGCGCTGCATCTCTTTCGATGAAAACGACTACCTGGTGCCGCCCTACCCGAACCCCAACAAAGGCACGTTGCAAATCGACTGGATCGGTAAGAAGGCCGGATCGGTTCGTGTCGTCGTGTTCAATTCAATGGGGGGGAAAGTATACGAATGGGAATCCGCAAGCATTGTCGGACTGAATCAGTCTGTCCATGACCTGGAATTTCTTTCTTCCGGGTTGTATTACGTGACCGTCCAAACGTCGGCCGGACAGCAAACCACGCGGTTTCTTCGGCAGTAACCTGCTTTTTCATCGTTCCAACTTATTACCTTTAGGATAAATTACGTTGTGAATGAAAACGAAACTGGATTCCATTGACCGGAAGATTCTCGAATTGCTGCAAGCCAATTCAAACATCACGAATGCGCAACTAGCCCAGGAAATCGGGCTCTCTGCCGCACCTACCCTGGAGCGGGTGAAGAAACTGGAAACGGCCGGCATAATCCGCAGCTATCATGCGGTGGTGGATCCTGCGGGCGTCGGCATCGGCGTGAGCACCTTTGTGATGGCAACCTTGAAAGGACACAACAAGGAGAACATTAGTAAATTCATTGAAGCCATTGCGGAAATCGATGAAATCATCGAGTGCCATCACGTTACAGGCTCAGCTGATTTTATCCTGAAAGTGGTAAGCACGGATATTCCGTCCTACCAGAACCTGATGTTGGAAAAAGTAACAAATATTGAAGTAGTGGACAACCTTCAATCCATGGTCATCCTGTCAACTTTTAAGGACACGAAGATGATTCCAATCCCTGAAGCATGACAACGACCCGGAGTTTGGTATTAGACCATGCCCAGGTGCAGCAGAAAATTCGGCGCATGGCGTTTGAAGTGTATGAAAATAACTTCAGTGAAAAATCCATCGTGCTGGCCGGTATCGACGGGCAGGGATTTTCACTCGCGCGATTGCTGGCAAAAGAAATTTCCGCCGTTTCCCCGCTGAAAGTAACGTTGGTGAAAGTGTCGATGAATAAAGAAATGCCATTGCGCGAGGATATCGAAATCGACGGCGATCCGGAGGCATTGAAAAAGAAATCCGTCATTCTTGTCGACGATGTACTCAATACCGGGAGGACCCTTGCGTACGGCATGAAGCCATTCTTGTCGATCGAAGTAAAAAAGATTGAAGTGGCAGTTCTTGTGAACAGAAGCCACCCAGGTTTTCCGATACAGCCAACCTATACCGGTTACGAACTTTCCACCACATTAAACGAACACGTCAGCGTTGTGCTTGGGGAAAAATCTGGCGTTTACCTTCACTAACTACCGCATCATGCCCACCCGTTCAAAGAAGGAGCTAAAGAGAATCACAACGCACCAACTTCAGGAGATGAAGAACCGGGGAGAAAAAATAGCGATGCTCACAGCGTATGACTACAGCATGGCCCGGATCATTGACCGGGCTGGAGTGGACGTCATTCTTGTCGGAGACTCTGCCTCCAACGTGATGGCTGGAAATGAAACCACCTTGCCTATCACGCTAGACCAAATGATCTATCATGCCACCTCGGTGGTGAAGGCGGTAAAGCGCGCCCTGGTCGTTGTCGACATTCCGTTCGGATATTACCAGGGCAGTTCGGGCGAGGCCCTGCGGAGCTCCATCCGCATCATGAAGGAATCGGGTGCGCATGCTGTCAAACTCGAAGGAGGAAGCGAGGTAAAGGATTCGGTACTAAGAATTCTAAGTGCCGGTGTTCCGGTGATGGGACACCTGGGCCTGACACCCCAATCGATATACAAATTCGGTACCTACACGGTGCGCGCAAAAGAAGCGACCGAAGCTGCAAAGCTCATGGAGGACGCCAAGCTGCTGGAGACGTGCGGATGTTTTGGATTGGTACTTGAGAAAATACCGGCCACGCTTGCCGAGAAAGTTTCCCAAGCTATCCGTATCCCGGTCATTGGAATTGGAGCAGGCTCTGTCGATGGCCAGGTGCTGGTGATGCAGGATATGCTTGGGATCAACCAGGAATTTAAACCGCGGTTCCTTCGCCGCTATGCCGACCTGGACACCGTGATAACAGCTGCAGTAAACGCGTATGTCGGTGACGTGAAGGCCAAATCTTTTCCCAACAAGGAGGAAATGTACTAGCCCTCAGGGGCAAATTCCCGGTTGGGAAGGATCAGGCAATACCCCAAACCACACCACCGCGTAGTGGCTGTAGATTCCGATACCGATCGCCCGCCACTCAATTTTCGCCCAGGTGCCGGTATTGATGAGCAGCGGATTGTGGCCCGGACTTCTTTTCCACCCTTCGAGTCCTTCATCCGCGTTTGCTTCCCCGGAACTGTAGTAGGCAATTTCGTACCCTTCACTTTCATACCCTGCAATCTCTGAGGGCTTATTCCACATACACGCTGCCTGTTTGTGATCGGACGTGTAACAACAGGGAGCCCACAAACCGTCGGATGACCAGGAGTGGGGATTGCAGTCTCCCCGGTTCTCGTAATCAAAGTTTTTTACAAGATCGCGGACATGCGCCTGTGCTACTTGTGTGAGCTTGGAGGAAAAGGGGATGCCTTTCAGCTTCTTTGTTTTCCGGTATTGCATAATCAGCCTATACAATTTGTCTTCTTCCTCGCTGACACATACCGACTGGGCGGGCGCCCCGTGCGCCGAAAGAAGAACCAGGGTGAATAGAAAAATTCTCATGAGACGATGTCCTCCAAAAACGTGCCGTTACGAGTTAAATTTCCCCGAATCTGCTGTTATTTTCCTAAATTAGGAGCCGAATTAATTGAATAGCTGAATCAACCGTCTAATAAAAGATTATGAGTGACCAGAAAATAACGATTGCAAACGGAAAACTTACGGTGCCGGACGCTCCGGTAATTCCCTTTATCGAAGGCGACGGAATCGGTGTGGATATCTGGCCTGCAGCCCAGGGGGTGTTTGACAAGGCGGTAGAGAAAGCGTACAAGGGGAAACGCAAGATTCAATGGAAGGAAGTCCTGGCAGGGGAGAAGGCTTTTAACAAGACCGGCAATTGGATGCCGGAAGAGACGTTGACCGCCTTCAAGGAATACCTAGTGGGGATCAAAGGCCCGCTCACAACCCCCGTTGGCGGAGGTATCCGTTCGCTGAACGTTGCCTTGCGTCAGGACTTAGACCTCTATGCTTGTGTGCGGCCCGTTCGCTGGTTCAAGGGGGTTCCTTCCCCGGTGAAGGAACCGCACAAAACCGATATGGTCATCTTCCGGGAAAATACCGAGGATATCTATGCTGGAATTGAATTTGAAGAGGGATCAGAAGACAATAAAAAATTCATGGCCTTCTTCAAGGAATCGTTCCCGAAGCAGTACAAGAAGATACGCTTTCCGGGAAGTTCCGGAATTGGCATCAAGCCGGTTTCGAGGGAAGGTACCGAGCGGCTGGTTCGCGCGGCTCTCGAATTCGCCATCGTCAACAAAAAGCCCAGTGTCACTCTGGTGCACAAGGGAAATATCATGAAGTTCACCGAAGGGGGATTCAGGGACTGGGGATACGAATTGGCCAAGCGGGAGTTCAGCGCCGTCGACCTGGACGGAGGACCCTGGCAGGTGATCAACAACAAGGGTCACAAAATCGTCATCAAGGATTCCATCGCCGACGCTTTTCTTCAGCAAATTCTGTTGCGTCCGGATGAATACTCGGTGGTGGCCACCCTTAACCTCAACGGAGACTATATTTCGGATGCCCTTGCAGCCATTGTGGGGGGGATTGGGATTGCCCCGGGAGGGAATATCAATTACCAAACCGGTTTCGCCATTTTTGAGGCCACGCACGGGACAGCGCCCAAGTATGCGGGCCAGGATAAAGTGAATCCCGGATCGGTAATTCTTTCAGGCGCCATGATGTTTGAGTACATGGGATGGCAGGAGGTTGCAGATCTGATCTACAAAGGGCTTGAAAACGCCATTGCCTCCAAGCGGGTCACGTATGATTTCCACCGCCAGATGGAAGGGGCAACCTTGCTGAAGTGCTCCGAATTTGGGAATGAAGTCGTGAAGGGCATGTAGCGGGTGGTTTTTCAATTTTTTCAGTTGAACCAGATCACATTGAATTCCTGAAAGACCTATCTTGCGGAAAGGGTTTTAGGTGTTGAAAAATAAATTAGGCCTCTATGAAAATTCAGTTTTTGGGGATTTTTTTGCTGGTTTCAGTCCTGGCTGTGGCGCAGGACGAAGGAGCTATCGTGAAGAAGGAACGCATTCAGCGGGATAAGGGAGTTTTTGTTGGTGGAGGCGTTTCCATCGCTTCGGGCTCCAACCTGGGAGACTATTCCCTCGGAATAAACTTTGAGGGCGGATACAACAAGCGGCTCAACCGCGTTTTCTCCCTGGGCGGTTCGGTTTCCTACCTCAGTTTCAAATACGACGCAAGCGTGTTGAAGAACAAGCCGGACATTAACGGTACGGGCATCAGTCAGAATTTTTATTATGATACGAATGCTGCCGTAGTTGATCAGGGTTTCTTTCTAACCCTTTCGGGGGGCGACGTCAGTATCCTCTCGGCGGCCCTGAACTTGAAATTCAATTTCGTTCCGGTGAAGGATAATTCGATTGTTTCCGTGTATGGTTTCGCCAAGCCTTTTATCGCCTCCACTTCGATGAGCGCTCTTTCCGGCGTGGCGGAATATTGGGCATACAACTATTCGCAGAGCGACTGGTTTCCTAACCCCAGCCTCAATGCGTCTGGGACCTATAAGTCAAAATCTTCGATCACAGGCGGAATCTTCGTGGGGCCAGGAATAGAGATCAATCCCGCCAAACCAGTTTCGATTTTTTTTCAGGCCTCTTTTGGGTACACCTTCCCAATGGATATTGTGAGTACCCGTTCATTTAGTAATGATGTCAATGACCTGGGTAGTGACGCTTTTCCGATCAGCAGCCTGGGGTTCACCTCCATAAACTTTGCGGCGGGAATTTCGTTTAATTTAGATTGAGATGAGAAAAGTTTGGCTGATCGGCATGGCTTTGCTGGCGGCCGTTGAGACAACGGCCCAGTTCAAGCTGTATGAGCAGGGCATTGACGCCTATCAAAAGAAGGATTACGAAAGTACCATCAATCTTCTCAACAGCTACCTCGACAGTCACCTCCGTGACAAAGCCCTCGACGTGGATGTCCACTATTACCTCGCCCTTTCCTACTACAAGACCAACTCCCATACAAGCGCCGTTCGTGAATTCGATGAAGCACTACAGTTGGGCCATAAGAATGCAGGGAACATCCACTGGTTCATGGCCCAATCGTATGTGGACCTCCACGCCCTGGACGATGGCCTGAAAGAATATAGCAGCGCGTTGGAAACAATAACCGACCCGGCAAGCCGTGCGAAATTGCTATACGAACGGGCGCTCGCACATGACAAGAAAGGCGAAAGGCAACCAGCTATCAAAGACATGCGTCAGGCATCCGCGGAGGATTCCCGCAATCCTGAAGTGAAGAATAAATTGCGCGAATGGGATGCAACTGCTGCCTCAGCACCGGTGGAGGTGGCGAAAGTAACTCCTACCGATACGAAGGTGGTAATGCCCAAGAAAGAACCGGTGAAAACCGTTGCGGCTCCGCCAATTGTTACCAAAAGTGCCGACCCGACGCTGGCCGACATGTTTAAGAATGAAAAGCGCTATGCGCTGGTAATCGGCAACAGCAAGTACAAGAACATCTCTCCGCTGCGTAACGCTGAGAACGATGCGAATGATATGGCCGACGAACTGAAGAAGTCAAATTTTGAGGTGACCAAGCTGATCAATGGAACCTATTACCAGATGCGGGATGCTTTCAAGGAATTCCATGAAAAGCTGGCTTCAGGCCCCAAAGATCAGACGGTTGGGTTGTTTTACTACGCCGGTCATGGCATTCAAAATGAAGGAGAGAACTACCTCGTACCGGTAGAAGCCAATGTTCAGTATGAAGATGATATTCCACGCACGTGCATGCCCGTGCAGCGAATTATCATGGCCAACATGGAGCGGTCAAATTCCCGGATGAACATTCTCATTCTGGATGCCTGCCGCAACAACCCGTTTCCATCGGGCTATCGGTCTACCGAGGCCGGACTCGCGGAGATCAAACGCGCCAAAGGTTCGTTCATCGCCTACGCAACCGCCCCCGGCTATGTGGCCTCCGACGGCGAGGGCCGAAATGGATTGTATACACAGGAATTGCTCAGCGCCATGCGTAGACCCGGACAAACCATCGAACAGGTATTTAAGGAGGTGAGGAGGAACGTTCTGAAGATTTCAGGAGAGAAGCAATACACGTGGGATAGCTCCAACATCATTGGAGATTTCTATTTCAAGTTCGAGTAGACATGAGCCTAGGGGCTACGGCTTCAGCCCCAGCATTTGAATAACGGTGACAGCGGCTTCTTCCCCCTTATTTCCAAAAGCGCCCCCCGCCCGTTCCAGCGCTTGCTTTCTGTTCAGCGTGGTGAGCACTCCAAACGCCACCGGTTTTCCAGCCTTTAGATTTACCTGCATGATGCCGTTTGCCACAGCCTGACAGATATAATCAAAATGAGGCGTCTCCCCCTGAATCACGCAACCGAGGCAAATGACGGCATCTATTTCTTTCTTCTCAGCCATCCACTGCGCGGCCAGTGGAAGCTCGTAGCTCCCCGGTACATTTCGCCGTACGATGTTGTTCTTTTTTACTCCCGAATCCAGCAGCGCCTGATGGGCACCGGCATAGAGCGCTTCGGTGATTTCTTCATTCCACTCGGCGACCACCAGGGCGATACGGGTGTTGCTGAGATTCAGTTTTGTTTCCCCACGGAAAGACGGTAGTACACCTGGCATAGGCAGTGATTAGGATACGGGACTAAATTTACAAAGGATTACAACAAAAAGGGGATAGACACGCTATCCCCTTTTCCTTATGATCTTCAACTAATCAGGAATTGTTTTCCAGACGCGCCTTGAACTTTCTTGCATTTTGGTAATCGGTGCTGTCCCAGTATTCATCAATGATGCGCTGATAGGCTTTGATGGCATTTTCCTTCTGGTTGGATTTCTCAAAAGCGAGGGCGGCCTTCATCAGGTACGTGGGTGTAAAAAATTTATTCGGTTTAAAGTTGGCCGCCTTGTTGTAGTACGCGGCTGCGTCTTCGTAATTCTTTTGTTCCATATGGGCATCGCCGGTCAAACTGTAGGCGCGTGCCTGAACCAGTTCATCGCTCGAGCTGAAATCTTCGAAATACAGAACGGCCAGGGGATATTTCTTCTGCTTGAGGCAGATGGTGCCGGCATAGAAGTTTGCAAGATTCCCGGCGGGTGTCATGCTGTAGTCGTCGATGATTTGCTTGAAACCCAGGTTATTTCCGTCACCCTCCATGGCCAGGTCGAGGCTGTCAGCTTCAAAGTACCGAACGGCCTGAAACATTTCTTTTTGGGCCAGATCATCCTGGCTGTCCGTGTAGTACTTGTATCCAAAATACGCCCCAACGAGCAGGACCAGCACACCCAGCACGCTGAATACGATTTTAGGGTTTTCTTCGATCCAATGCTCCGCGCCCTCTACCTTTTCGGCCAGAACTTCCGCGTTTTCAAGCAGGTCTTTCTTTTCTTCTTTTTTTGCCATAGTGATCTGTCATAAGCCCCCTGCCGGGAACCCGGACCAGAAGGGCTGCAAAACTATACATTCGGCCAGATTTAACAAACGGCCGGAGCGACGGATTAGTCGTTGATAAAGGGGTAATCGGGCTGCATATATACATCGGTAGTGGCCTCCCGGGGATCGGGATGGTTGGATTCTTCCGCGAACTTCACGCTGTCTTCAACCACCGCATCCACCTTTTCCTGGATGGCTTCCAGCTCCTGCTCGGTGGCATACTTTTTCTCCAGAATGGTTGTCCGCACAACTTCCACCGGGTCGCGCCGCTTGTATTCTTCGACTTCTTCTTTGGTGCGGTATTTCTGGGGATCTGACATGGAGTGTCCCTTGTACCGGTAGGTGCGGAATTCCAACAACGTCGGACCATCCCCGGCGCGAGCCCGTTCCGCAGCGCGGGCCACGGCGAGGTGAACGGCCTCCACACTCATGGCGTCAACCGGTTCGGACGGCATATCGTAGGCTTCCCCGAGGGTATACAATTCGGTCACGTTGGAGGTCCGCTTCACGGAGGTCCCCATGGCATACCCGTTGTTTTCAATAACGAAAATGACCGGAAGTTTCCACAGCATGCTGAGGTTCAGCGCCTCGTGAAAGGCACCCTGCCGCACGGCCCCATCGCCCATATAGCAGATGCAAAGGTTCTTGGTCTTGTTGTATTTTTCCGCGAAGGCGATGCCGGCACCCAGCGGCACCTGACCGCCTACAATTCCGTGGCCGCCAAAGAAGTTCTTCGATTTGTCAAAGATGTGCATGGAGCCGCCCTTGCCTTTTGAGACACCGGTCTCCTTGCCGTAAAGTTCCGCCATCACTGCCCGGGGGTCGGTCCCCAATCCAAGCGGGTGTGCATGATCGCGATAGGCTGTGATCCAGCTGTCCTCCGGGGTGAGCGCGGTAATGGCCCCGGCAGCGCACGCTTCCTGGCCAATGTAGAGGTGACAAAACCCCCTGATTTTCTGCATGCCATATAGCTGGCCAGCCTTGTCTTCAAACTTGCGCATGAGATACATCATCTCAAACCAGCGCATGTACGTCTCTTTGGAAAATTCTCCCTTATCCTTGGGGCTCTTCGCTTTGGCTTGGGTGGTGGCAGGCATATGAATTACTTTTGAACCGGACTGCGAAAATAACCCTGAAATCATCAAATCCCAACTATCCACAGCGGAGGCCTCATGCGATTGGAAAAATTACAACTGCTGAACTTTAAGAACTACCGGGATGCGGAAGTAGTCTTCGACGGATCAATCCATTGTTTGCTGGGTAAAAACGGAAGCGGGAAGACCAACCTGCTGGAGGCGATCCACTACCTTTCGTTTACCCGTGGGGCGTCCGGCGGTTCGGATTCCGCCAATATCCGCATAGGAGAAGATCACTTTCTAATCCGGGGTCATGTGGAGGTGGATGGCCGGCGCAACGAAATTTCCTGCAGCTACGCGGCCGACAAGAAAAAGCGAATCACGGAAAACGGGAAAGATTATACGCGGTTTTCCGAGCACATCGGGAAGTACCCGCTGGTGCTCGTGGCCCCTGCCGACATCGAGCTGGTCTGGGACGGAAGCGAAGTGCGACGCAAATTTTTTGATACGCTCCTTGCCCAGGTCGACAAGCAGTACCTGGAGCAGCTCATGGTCTACCAGGCACACCTTCGCCACCGGAACAGTCTGCTTCGGATGTTCAGTGAAAGGAAAACCCTGGACCGGGATCTGCTGGAATCCTACGACCTGCGGATGGCAGGGGCCGCTGCCTACCTGCATCAGCAGCGGACCCTCTTTGTAAAATCGATCACGCCGCTGGTGGTGAAGCATTACGGTTTTCTGGCCATGGGATCCGGGGAGACTCCGGGCCTGCAGTACGTCTCCGACCTGGACACGCTTGATTTCAAAAAGGAGCTGACGGCGCGGTTGGACCGTGACATCGCGATGGGCCGCACAACGATAGGCATCCACCGCGACGAGTTTCTCTTTACGCTGGAGGGGCACGAGCTGCGGCGTTTCGGATCGCAGGGACAGCAGAAGTCTTTCCTCATTGCGCTGAAGCTCGCCGAATTTGACAGCCTCGAACAAAAAAACGGGTTCAAGCCTTTGCTGCTGCTGGATGATATTTTTGACAAGCTCGACGACGAGCGTATCGGGCAGTTGATGAAACTTGTTTCGAACGGGGCCTTTGGCCAGATTTTCATCACCGACGCCCGGCCGGGGAGGAGTTTGGAGGTGTTGAAAAAATCGGGGCTGATAACACAGAATTTTGGTGTGGGCAGTGGCTCGATAGTAAAAGTTTAATGCACGAAAGGGGTCTGATTAAGCCAGGAATGACATTCCATGGGAGCTTTTTGACGATGGTTGCCCTTTTGGTAGCTTTATTTACAATCCCCATCCATGAAGTACCTGGCTCTGATGTTCGCTGCCACTCCTTTTCTGGTTTTTTCACAGAAACTGGAGAACCTTCAGGCTGTTCCTGCCGGGGATAAGATTCTTATTACATACGACCTATCTGCCACCAATCCAGGTGACAAATTCGATGTGGCGCTATTCGGCTCGCACAATAATTTCAGCTCCCCCATTCAACGTGTTACGGGTGATGTAGGGAAGGGTCTGGGCGTTGGGAAGGGTAAGCAAATTGAATGGGATGCGAAGAATGAAATAGGAACCTACCGCGGCAACCTGACTTTTGAGATTCATGCGGAAGTGATTGCGGCATTTGCGTTGCGGCATGAAGTCATTTCAGTTAAGCGCGGAAAATCGATAAACCTCGATTGGCAGGGAGGATCAAAAAACCAGGACGTAAAGATTGAGTTAGTCAAACCAGGAGGAAGCTCAGAAGTTGTTGGCACGTCAGCCAACAAGGGCAGCTATCAATGGGCTGTTCCAGCCAGGCAAAAAACCGGGTCTGGCTATCAGTTGCGGCTGGTGAATGGAAAGGAGACCATTCTCACCACCCCATTTACTATCAAGCATAAAATTCCCACGCTGGTAAAAGTAATACCGTTTGCGGTGATCGGGGCGGTGATTGCCTTGACAGGAGGATCCAAGTCTTCGCCGTCTAATACGTCGCTTCCCATGCCACCGGATTTGGGATTGACAAACTAAAATCATGAGAAGAGTTTTTACATGCACTAGCTTCTGCCTTCTTTCTTTGGTCATGCTGGCCCAAGTGCCCATCCTCACTTCGTTTACCCCTGGCAGTGGCCCGGTGGGCACATCCGTTACAATTACCGGAGCAAATTTTAGTACAACCCCCGCTAACAACACCGTAAACTTTAATGGAACTACAGCAACCGTTACGGCCAGCACGGCCACCAGTATCACAACATCAGTACCAACAGGTTCAACAACAGGAGCAATCACGGTAACAGTAGCCGGACTAACCGGGACAAGCGCAACAAATTTTACTGTTCCTATAGATACGACACCTCCTGTAGTTGCCGCCGACAACACATTAGCTACTATCGCGCCTAACAGTTCTATTTCGGTTTCAGCTAATTTCACTGATGCCTCCGGAATCGCCACCAATCCTGCTCCCAGAGTTTTTTATCGACCCATTGCAGGTGCGGCTCCCAATACTTTTGTGTCTGCAAACATGACGCTCTCCACAGGGTCAACATACACCGCAACAATTCCTGCCAGCGCTGTTACCGAACTGGGTGTAGAGTACAAATACCTGATCACAGATGGAGCAGGTTTGGACAATTCAACCAGTCAAACGCTCTACAAAACTCACATCAATCATGCCTCCGGCCTGGCGATCACATCTTATCCAGGCTCCGCAGGTGGCACCGAGCAAACCAGTTATCGTATCATCTCCATTCCGTTGATCCTGGAAGACAAAACAGCCGATGGCGTATTTAAAGACGTGATCGGTGGCTATGACCCGACAACGTGGCGTATGTTTAGATACAATGGCACCAGGTTTGATGAGTTGACCGGATCAACCGCACTTGTCCCCGGCGAAGGCTATTGGTTTATTACAGTAACCTCAAGCCCGCTCAACACCGGTGCCGGAACTACAGTTGATGTAAGTTCGTCGAGCCCTTTCACGATCACGCTGAAACCCGGATGGAACCAGATTGGCAATCCATACAACTTCAGTATTTCCTGGGCCGATGTAATTGCGGCTAACCCAACAGAAGCCACCAACCTGGGGGGCAACAGCAGTAAGATCAGAACCTACCGGGGCGTCGCCGAAAATGTAGACGTGCTGAAACCACTGGAAGGAGGCTTTGTAAAATACGTGGGCACGGCTTCAACCACCATTGTTATCCCCGTTGCAAAAAATGCTTCCATTCAGGGGCGTATTGCTTCGCAAGACCTGACCAGCAATTCACTTGACCAGCCTTCATGGGAGAGGTTCTTCACCTTGAAAAACGGCTCCGATGAATACAGCCTGGGAGGCTTTGGCATGCACCCGGAAGCGAAAGAGGATTTTGATTATCATGACGACTTCAACTCACCGCGGTTTTTTAATTACCTGGAAGTGAAATTTCCGAAGAAGTATGTGGGGATGACCTACACCAAAGACGTTGTGCCTACTACTGAGAATTATTCCTGGAAATTCAACGTGGAGACAAACCTGAAAGATCCTGCCACCTTCATTCAATGGAACGCTTCAGACTTCAACACCACAAGAAATATTTTCCTGCTGGACGTTGCACTGCACAAAATCACGGATATGAGTGTTCAAAGCAGTTACCAGTTTGATCAATTCGTTTCAAAGGAGTTCAAGGTAATACTCGGTCAGGAAGAATATGTGAAACAGGAATTGATACCCGATCGGGTGGTCTTGCATGATCCATACCCCAACCCTTTCGCAAGTGAGGCAATTATATCCTACGCCCTGCCCTCAGGGGTAAAGGATACCGGCGCTGAGGTTGAAATCTTTAATTCGCAGGGCGCTCGGGTTTCAAGGGTAGCAACACAGGAGTCGGGACCGGGCTTCTGGTCGTGGAATGCCGAGGGACAGGCATCCGGCTTGTATATCGTAAGGATCAAAGCAGCGAATCAATCTGTCACAAAAAAGATATTAAAACGGTAATTATGAAAAAGCTCATTTTTCTCCCTTTGGTTGTGCTTTCTTTTTGGGCGTTTGGCCAAACCCTTAAAGAGAGAACCAACACCCTTGCTGTCGACTTTTCTGATAAACCTGTTGAAACCGGTACTGTAAGAAAATACCGCGCGCTTATAATGGGGGTGTCAAAATACCAATATGAAGATGCCAGACTTCAGTCTTTGGACCGACCTGCTGCTGACGCGCAAAAAATATATGACCTGATCACCAGTGAATACACGTTTGATCCAGGTGACGTCATTCTGCTTAAGGACCCAACCCGCCATGACATCATCGATGCCCTCGACAAGTTGTCGCAAGTGACCTCTGAAAAGGACAATCTCCTTATTTTCTACGCAGGACATGGATATTGGGACAAACAGCGCGAACTGGGGTATTGGCTTCCGGCTGATGCCAAAAGGGATAGCCGCAGTAATTGGATATCCAATAGTGATGTGAAAGACAACCTGGCGATGGCCTCCATCAAATCGAAGCATACGCTTCTGATAACGGATGCCTGTTTTGGCGGCAGCATTTTTAAAAGCAGGGGCATTAGCTCCGAGCGCATGTTGCAACTCAATGAAATGTACAGGGATCCCAGCCGCAGAGCCATGACGAGTGGGAATCTTAGTGAAGTCCCCGACAAAAGCATTTTTCTTGATCAACTCGTCAAAAAACTCAGGGATAATGAAGAAGACTACCTTCCAGCGGTGACATTGTATACGCGAATCTATGAACCCATAACGAACAACTCCACGACAAGGCCTGTTTATGGCGTCATCCAGGGTGCCGGTGATGAGGGGGGCGATTTTATCTTTGAGCGGCGGAAGAAGAAATAGCCTTCCGGAGGCTATACTTAATTTAGCCGATCAGGGGGCCATGAAGGCCCGGGTCCGTAGATTCTCCGTACCTTAGCCGTCCTTTAATGAAATCTTCCAAGCACGATAGCGCCATCCACATCAGTCAGGCCATCCAGGATCTGCTCAAAACACAACACCTGAAGCCGAAATTTGATGAAGCCAGCGTGGTGGTTTCCTGGGAACGCATCGTGGGAAAGTCCATCGCCAAGCGTACCCGGCGCCTGTACATCCGAAACAAGGTCCTTTTTGTTGAATTGCAGTCCCCCTCGCTTAAACAGGACCTCGGGTATCACAAAACCCACATGCTGGAGCTTTTCAAGAAGGAGTTCGGGGACGGGGTGGTAGGGGAGATCGTCTTCATGTAGAAATGGGTTGGATCAAGGTTCAAAAGTTCAAGGCCTGCCTGACGAAGTTGTCTCAGCGCAGGCAGGTTCAAGTCAAGATTGAACCTGAGACCTTGAATATTGAATTCCGAAGCACGGTAGGCTGGGGATTGGACCTTGAACTTAATTGGGGTCTAAATTCATTTACCGGCTTGCCTATCAGGAAAAAGCCATTAATTTTGCACTCCTGTTTTTGGAATAGGGTTCGGCAACGGCCGGATGATCCAAAAGCATGCGTTCTTGGAAATAACAACACAGGTTTCAAGCTGGGCTTGTTGGCTACGTAAAATGTGTGAATAAAACCCGGGGGGATACTCAAGCGGCCAACGAGGACAGACTGTAAATCTGTTGACTTATGTCTTCACAGGTTCGAATCCTGTTCCCCCCACAGTGTTATTTGGGGATTAGAGATTCGGTTTATTTGGGATTAAGATCACCAAATCAGCCAATCATCAAATGAACAGGCGGGAGTAGCTCAGTTGGTAGAGCGATAGCCTTCCAAGCTATAGGTCGCGAGTTCGAACCTCGTCTCCCGCTCAGGGCCATCTGGCGATTAAGTAATCTGGCGATTGAGTGATTTAAAAATCACAAAATCTCGGGATCACAAAATCACCACGTGATCTGCCGTTGTAGCTCAGTGGTAGAGCACTTCCTTGGTAAGGAAGAGGTCGTGAGTTCAATCCTCATCAACGGCTCGAAGAAGTTGACTGGGTATTGAATCAAGATTGACAGTTCTCCCGATAGCTATCGGGACTGTTCAACGGCTCAGAACGGAGAACTATAAACGGGTGGAAAGGCGTTTCACCCCCGGAACTTTGAAATATTGAATAGCAGGGCCTGTTTTTGCAGATGCGTAGCGACCATCACGAATGCAAAAGCTGACCTTGCGCTTGCCAACGTATGGCAAATCCTATCCGAAAGGCTTACGATGTTTAGGGTGTATTACTTCTCCATGATGTTTTGATGGGGGAGCAGAACTAGAACTATTAATTAACAATTTATACACTTAAACACTTAACTGGGATTTTCAAATATGGCAAAGGAAACATTTGATCGTTCGAAACCGCATGTTAACGTAGGCACCATTGGTCACGTAGACCACGGCAAGACCACGCTGACTGCAGCAATTACAAAGGTGCTCGCAAAGAAGGGATTGGCTTCTGAAAGAGACTTCTCCTCTATTGACAATGCGCCGGAGGAAAAAGAGCGCGGTATTACCATCAACACCTCACACGTAGAGTATGCGACAGAGAAGCGCCATTATGCGCACGTCGATTGCCCTGGACACGCTGACTATGTAAAGAACATGGTTACAGGTGCTGCCCAGATGGACGGCGCCATCCTCGTGGTAGCCGCTACGGATGGCCCGATGCCGCAAACCCGCGAGCACATTCTGTTGGCCCGCCAGGTAGGTGTTCCTGCCCTGGTTGTCTTCATGAACAAAGTCGACCTGGTCGACGATCCGGAATTGATTGAACTCGTTGAAATTGAAGTACGTGAGCTCCTCACGACCTACAAGTTCCCGGGCGATACCATCCCCGTCATCAAAGGTTCTGCCCTGGGCGCGCTGAACGGCGAGGCCAAGTGGGTTGAGAAGATTGATGAATTGATGAATGCTGTGGATGAATTCATTCCCATCCCGGTGCGTGCTATTGACAAGGATTTCCTGATGCCTGTGGAGGACGTGTTCTCCATTACGGGCCGTGGTACCGTGGCGACTGGCCGTATTGAGCGCGGTATAATCAAAACCGGTGACCCTGTCCAGATTCTGGGTATGGGCGCTGAAAACCTCACTTCCACCATTACTGGTGTGGAGATGTTCCGCAAGATCCTCGATCGTGGTGAAGCCGGTGATAACGTAGGGCTCCTGCTCCGCGGTATCGAAAAGACCGATATTTGCCGCGGTATGGTTATTTGCAAGCCGGGTACGGTAACCCCTCATGCGAAGTTCAAGGCGGAAGTCTATGTACTTAGCAAGGAAGAAGGTGGCCGTCACACGCCGTTTTTCAACAAGTACCGTCCCCAGTTCTACTTCCGGACGACCGACGTAACAGGCGAAATCATGCTCCCCAAAGGGGTTGAGATGGTGATGCCTGGCGACAACGTGTCGATCGAGGTTGAATTGATCAACAAGATTGCCATGGAGAAGGGTCTCCGCTTCGCTATTCGCGAGGGTGGCCGGACCGTTGGATCTGGTCAGGTAACGGAAATAGCAGACTAATTCTGGCTCCTCCCACGGAGGTGTCAAACAGGCACCTAAGTGGTTGACTATCAAAAGAGAGCGTTTCCTGGAAATTTCCCGGAAACGCTTTTGTTTTGACCCCTTTTATTCTACCTTTGCAGTCCTTTTGAATTTCGGGTATGGGTAAATTCGAAGGAACTCTCCGCAAAAGTGAGGAAAGGAAAGCCAAACGGGTGTAGCTCATCCCGATAATCCCGATAGCTATCGGGATCGGGAGGCCGAGTAGCTGGAAACCAGCTTCAAAGCTTAAAAAGCTAACCGTACAGACGGGTGTAGCTCAATTGGTAGAGTAGCGGTCTCCAAAACCGTTGGCTGGGAGTTCGAGTCTCTCCACCCGTGCAGCGAGTGCAGGAACTCGCACGATGAAGAAAGAAGTTGTCCGGAAGGCGTTTTGGAAGCGCCGAAGGCGGTAAAAATATAGACCAGAAGCCCTGAAAAGGAGGATATAGATGGAAAAGGTAAAAAACTACGTGTTGGAATCGATTGACGAGGTACGCAACAAAGTTGTGTGGCCAAAGTTTAACGAATTGCAGAGCAGCGCCATCCTGGTGTTGGTTGCATCGCTGATTTTCGCACTGGTTATTGGGTTGATTGACCTGGGCTTCAATAATGCGCTTGCCTGGTTCTACCGGGAATTTTAATTCTAAGGGAGATGGGCGAACTGAAATGGTATGTATTGCGTGTTATCAGTGGTCAGGAAAAGAAGGTAAAGATCTACCTGGAAACTGAAATTGAGCGCTCCAAACTGACAGAGTCGATACCACAGGTATTGATCCCGTCGGAAAAGGTGTACGAGATGCGCAATGGAAAGAAGAAGATGCGCGAGAAGAACTTCTTCCCGGGGTACGTGCTGGTTTCAGCCGACCTGGCCCATCCGGAGGCGCACCATACAGTAACCAGCATTCCAGGCGTTCTGGGATTTCTGGGAGGCAGCACTTCAGGCTCTGTGAAGGAGCCGGTGGCGCTGAGGCAGTCGGAAGTGAACCGGATCCTTGGCAAGGTGGATGAGGTGGATGAAGGGGGAGAAAAGTTGGAGCGGCCGTTCATTAGAGGGGAGTCTGTAAAAGTTATGGACGGGCCCTTTAGCGGATTCACCGGCGCTGTGGAAGAGATTTTTGAAGACAAGAAGAAGTTGAACGTCATGGTGAAAATATTCGGAAGGAATACACCGGTTGAGTTGAGCTACATGCAAGTTGAAAAGTTAGACTAAGAGCACAATGGCAAAGGAAATCACGGGTTATTTGAAATTGCAGGTAAAGGGAGGTCAGGCGAATCCCGCCCCCCCGATCGGACCTGCGCTTGGTTCAAAAGGTCTCAACATCATGGACTTTTGCAAGCAGTTCAATGCGCGTTCACAGGACAAGCAGGGACAGGTATTGCCCGTATTGCTCTCTATATATAATGACAAGTCCTTTGATTTTGTCATCAAGACGCCCCCTGCGGCTGTCCTTATTATGGAGGCCATCAAGATCCAAAAGGGGTCCAAGGAGTCGAACCGCCAGAAGGTGGGTTCTATCAGCTGGACGCAAATCAAGAAGATTGCAGAGACAAAGATGCCCGACCTCAACGCCTTTAAGGTGGAGTCGGCGATGAAGATGGTTGCAGGAACGGCCCGAAGCATGGGTGTAACAGTAAGTGGAGAAGCCCCCTGGGATAAAAAATAAATTGGTATGGCACGGATTTCAAAAAACAGAAAAGTTGTTGAGGCAAAGTATACACCTGAGAAGGAGTATTCGCTCGATGACGCCTCCAAACTGGTAAAGGAGATTACGTTTACCAAGTTTGACGCCTCCGTTGATGTCGATATTCGACTGGGTGTAGACCCGAAGAAATCGGATCAGATGGTGCGCGGCGTGGTTTCCCTGCCGCACGGTCTGGGTAAGGTGGTTCGTGTGCTGGTGCTTTGCACCCCTGACAAAGTTCAGGAGGCGAAGGATGCAGGCGCGGAGCATGTCGGCCTGGATGAGTTTGTAACAAAAATTGAAGGCGGATGGACGGATATCGATGTGATCATCTGTACCCCTACCGTCATGGCAAAAGTTGGTAAGCTGGGTAAGGTATTGGGACCACGCGGTCTGATGCCCAACCCGAAGTCTGGTACAGTTACCCTGGAAGTTGGGAAAGCAGTGAAAGATGTGAAAGCGGGTAAGGTAGACTTCAAAATTGACAAGCAGGGAATCATTCACGCTTCCGTAGGTAAGGCTTCTTTCAGCGCGGACATGATTAAAGACAATGCCGCTGAATTTATCAACATGGTGGCGAAGTTAAAGCCAGCCTCTTCGAAGGGAACGTACTTCCAAAGCATTTGCCTTTCGACGACCATGAGCCCCGGTATACGGATTGACAGCAGTACGATTGGCGGACTCTAATAAATTTAAACAACGATGACCCGCGAAGAAAAAGGACAGATTATTGATGAGTTGGCAGAAAAATTCTCCCAGCACAATCACTTTTATTTTACCGATGCATCAGGTTTTTCTGTTGTACAAATCAATACGTTCCGCAGGATATGCTTTAAGACAGGGGTGGAATACAGAGTATACAAGAACACGCTGATACAGAAGGCATTGGAAAAGCAGACCAGCGGTGATTTTGAACCGATGTTCAAGGTGCTGAAAGGCTTTACCGGTGTTATTTTTTCGAAAGAAATTGGTAATGCCCCGGCAAAAGCCATCAAGGAATACCGCGTGAAGAATGAGGGAAAACCTGTATTTAAGGGAGCCTCCATTCAATCCGACCTGTATTTCGGCGAGGAGAATCTTAACACACTCAACAACCTCAAGTCGAAGAATGAGATGATCGGAGACATCCTCTCTGCCCTCCAGGCACCTGCTAAGAATGTATTGTCTGCCCTGTTGAGCAGCAAGGGAACGTTAGCCGGACTGGTGAAAACATTGGAACAACGAGCAAAATAATTATTAACTGAATCTAAACACTTACAACAATGGCTGATATTAAATCAATGGGCGATCAACTGGTTGAACTTTCTGTTAAGGAAGTTACCGAATTGGCTTCTTACCTGAAGGAAACATATGGCATCGAGCCTGCAGCTGCCGCTGTAGCGATTGCCGGACCTGCTGCCGGCGGTGGAGCCGCTGCTGCTGAGAAGACGAATTTCGACGTGGTATTGAAAGCCGCCGGAGCCAACAAACTTCAGATCGTGAAGCTTGTGAAGGAATTGACCGGTCTGGGCCTGAAAGAGGCCAAGGACTTGGTTGACGGAGCCCCCAAGACAATCAAAGAAGGCTTGCCTAAAGACGAAGCAGAAAACTTGAGGAAGCAACTCGCAGAGGCTGGTGCCGACGTAGAGTTGAAATAACTTCTTGAAAGACGCTGGGTACCGTCTAGCCTCACAGTAGGCCCCAGCCCGTTCCGACTCGTCGGGATTGGGTGGGGTTTACTCTATTTTGTACCCCTACTTGTTTGTGTCCTGGAAACTAAACATTACGCACCTTGGCTAAGAAGACCATCAACAACAGGATTGACTTTTCAAACATCGAGCGGACCCTCGATTATCCCGATTTCCTTGATCTCCAGCTTCAATCCTTCAAGGACTTTTTGCAGATAGAAACACCTGCCGAGAAAAGACAGAATGAAGGCCTTTTCAAGGTTTTTGCAGAGAACTTCCCGATCTCAGATTCACGCGAGAATTTTGTGCTGGAATTTGTCGACTATACCATCGACCCGCCAAAATACGACGTCGATGAGTGTATCGACAGAGGGCTTACTTTCTCCGTTCCGCTGAAAGCAAAACTACGCCTCACCTGTAACGACGAGGATAACGAAGATTTTGAAACCATCGAGCAGGAGGTATTCCTTGGAAACATTCCGTACATGACGGAAAAAGGGTCGTTTGTGATCAACGGCGCAGAACGCGTCATCGTTTCCCAGCTGCATCGGTCACCCGGCGTGTTCTTTGCCATGAGCAAGCACACCAACGGCACCAAATTATACTCCGCCCGAATCATTCCTTTCAAGGGATCCTGGATCGAATTCGCCACCGACGTCAACTCGGTGATGTACGCGTATATCGACCGGAAGAAAAAATTCCCTGTAACCACCCTGCTGCGGGCCATTGGCTACGGCACAGACAAGGACATCCTTGATCTGTTCGGACTCTCCGAAGAAGTGGAGGCCTCTAAAGCGACCCTCAAAAAGGTTATTGACCGGAAGCTGGCCGCACGGGTTCTCAAGACCTGGACGGAGGACTTCGTGGACGAGGATACGGGCGAGGTGGTCTCCATCGACCGGAACGAAGTATTGCTGGAGCGCGATCACGTTATCGCATCCGAGGATGTGGAGACGATCATGGAAAGCGGCGTTAAGTCCGTCATCCTTCATCGCAACGATGTGAATGTTACCGACTACCACATTATCTTCAACACATTAGCCAAAGACAATTCCAATTCGGAGAAGGAAGCCGTAGAGCAAATCTACCGCCAGCTCCGCAACACGGAAGCCCCCGACGAGCAAACAGCACGGGATATTATCCAGAGCCTGTTCTTTAGCGAAAAGCGCTATGACCTCGGCGAAGTGGGACGCTACCGGATCAATAAGAAATTAGGCCTTGAACTAAGCGCTGACCAGCGGGTACTCACCACCCAGGACATCATCCTGATCGTGAAATACCTGATTGGGCTTGTAAACGCCAAGGCTCTCGTGGACGACATTGACCATTTGAGCAACCGTCGGGTGCGCACCGTGGGTGAGCAGCTGTACACCCAGTTTGGTGTAGGGTTGGCCCGAATGGCCCGTACTATCAAAGAGCGGATGAACGTTCGCGACAACGAGGACTTTAAGCCCGTTGATCTTATTAATGCAAGGACGCTGTCTTCGGTGATCAATTCTTTCTTTGGGACCAACCAGTTGTCCCAGTTCATGGATCAGACAAATCCGCTGGCCGAAATCACGCACAAGCGAAGGATGTCGGCACTCGGGCCCGGTGGTCTGTCGCGCGAGCGCGCCGGATTCGAGGTTCGTGACGTACACTATACGCACTATGGACGCTTGTGTACCATTGAAACACCCGAAGGTCCGAACATCGGTTTGATTTCTTCCCTCTGTGTTCATGCCAAGGTGAACAAGATGGGCTTCATTGAGACCCCGTATCGCAAAGTCGATAATGGGAAAGTGAAGTCCAGGGATATTATTTTCCTTACGGCCGAAGAAGAAGACACGCACAACATTGCACAGGCCAACGCGCGGTTGAAACCGAACGGTGAGTTTGTTGCCGATAAAGTAAAGGCCCGCTTCGAGGGAGACTTCCCCGTCGTAGAGCCAAACGATGTGCGCTATATGGATGTGGCGCCGAATCAAATTGTTTCGATTGCCGCCTCCCTGATTCCGTTCCTGGAGCACGATGATGCTAACCGCGCCCTGATGGGTTCGAACATGCAGCGTCAGGCAGTACCGCTCATGCGTCCGGAAGCTCCGATCGTGGGCACGGGCCTGGAGGGCCGTATCGCGCTCGATTCAAGGTCTTTGATTTTGGCTGAAGGCAGCGGGGTGACCCATTATGTGGATGCGAGGAAGATCATCATCAAATACGATGTGACGGACGAGCAGCATATGGTGCGCTTCGACGACGAGTACAAGACGTACAACCTGATCAAGTTCAGAAGGACTAACCAGGACACATGCATCAACCTGACCCCGCTGGTGAAGAAAGGCCAGAAGGTGGAGAAAGGCCAGCCGCTGTGCCAGGGATATGCAACCGAAAACGGAGAATTGGCCCTGGGCCGCAACCTGCTGGTGGCCTACATGCCGTGGCAGGGATACAATTTCGAAGATGCGATTGTTATTTCTGAGCGCGTCGTTCAGGACGATATCTATACATCCATACACGTAGAGGAATTTGAACTGGAAGTTCGCGACACCAAGCGCGGGGAAGAAGAGTTAACTTCTGAAATCCCCAACGTAAGTGAGGAAGCGGTGAAGCACCTCGACGAGGATGGAATCATCCGCATCGGTGCCGAAGTACGTGAGGGTGATATCCTGATCGGAAAAATCACTCCCAAGGGAGAAACGGATCCGACACCGGAAGAAAAACTGCTCCGCGCCATCTTTGGCGACAAGGCAGGCGATGTGAAGGATGCATCGATGAAGGCACCGCCATCGTTGAAAGGTGTTGTAATAGAAACAAAGCTCTTCTCGCGCCCCAAGCGCGATAAGGACATCCGCACACGGTCGAAGAAAGAGCTGGATACGCTGAAGACGCGCTACAGCAAGTCGCTGACCGACCTCCGGAATGAGATGATCAAGAAGCTTACTACTATCCTGACCGGCAAAGCCAGCCAGGGTGTGAAGCACAAATTTGGCGATGAGCTGATCAGCAAAGGAGTGAAGTTTACCGGCAAGGTGATTGAAAGCAACCTCTTCCCGGATAAGAATATCTACCGCGATGAGAGTAACTACAATGTGCCTGATGAGGTCAACCTGATCGCCGATGTGAGCCTGGAGTCATGGACTACTGACGACCATTCCAACGACCTGGTTGCCGATATCGTCAAGAACTACCTTAACAAGCGGAATGAAATCGCTGGCGCCTTCAAGCGCGAGCGCTTTACGCTTGAGGTGGGTGATGAATTGCCTGCTGGAATTGTTCAGTTGGCTAAGGTATACGTGGCGAAGAAGCGCAAGCTGAAAGTTGGTGATAAGATGGCAGGCCGTCACGGAAACAAAGGGGTTGTTGCGAAAATCGTTCGCGACGAAGACATGCCCTTCCTGGAAGACGGAACGCCGGTCGATATCTGCCTTAACCCGCTGGGTGTACCCTCACGGATGAACCTGGGCCAGATCTATGAAACGGTGTTGGCTTGGGCCGGTCAGAAGCTCAATAGAAAATACGCAACCCCGATTTTTGATGGAGCCAGTCTCGATGACGTTTCTGCCGAATTGAAGGAGGCGGGCCTTCCTGAATTTGGAAGAACCTACCTCTACGATGGTCTTACAGGCAAGATTTTTGACCAGTCGGTAACAGTGGGGATTGCGTACATGCTGAAACTCGGACACCTGGTGGACGACAAGATGCATGCCCGTTCAATCGGACCCTATTCGCTCATCACGCAGCAGCCGTTAGGCGGAAAGGCCCAGTTTGGTGGTCAGCGTTTTGGGGAGATGGAGGTTTGGGCGATCGAAGCATTTGGCGCATCGCATATCCTGCAGGAGATCCTCACGATCAAGTCTGACGACGTCGTCGGAAGAGCGAAAGCGTACGAATCAATCGTTAAAGGTGAGAATATGCGGAAACCGAATATTCCTGAATCGTTTAACGTATTGGTGCATGAACTCAGGGGCTTGGCTCTTGAGATCACTTTGGATTAATGGACTTTTAACTGACGACTAAACAACGAGTATGTCATTCAGAAAAAATAGAAAGATTAACAATGATTTCTCAAAGATCACCATCAGTTTGGCCTCCCCGGAGTCCATCCTGGAAAGTTCGCACGGTGAGGTAACGCAACCGGAAACCATCAACTACCGGACCTATAAGCCGGAAATGGGTGGATTGTTCTGCGAGCGCATTTTTGGACCTGTAAAGGATTGGGAATGTCATTGTGGTAAGTACAAGCGTATTCGCTATAAAGGCATCATCTGCGACCGTTGCGGTGTAGAGGTGACAGAGAAGAAGGTGAGGCGCGAGCGCATGGGTCACATCGAACTGGTGACACCTGTTGCGCACATCTGGTATTTCCGTTCCCTTCCCAACAAGATTGGTTATTTGCTTGGTCTTCCTACCAAAAAGCTGGACCAGATCATTTACTATGAGCGGTACGTAGTTATTCAGCCCGGAATAAAGGAGGAGGAAGGCCTCAGCAGACTCGATTTCCTTACGGAAGAAGAGTACCTCGATATCGTTGACAAGTTGCCCCGCGAGAATCAACTTCTCGACGACAATGATCCCAGAAAGTTCATTGCCAGAATGGGCGCGGATTCACTCGAAATGTTGTTGGCTCGTGTAAAACTGGATGAGCTGTCCTACGAATTGCGTCATCAGGCCTTGACAGACACCTCGCAGCAGCGCAAGGCGGAAGCCCTGAAACGCCTGAAGGTGGTGGAAGCATTCCGGGATGCAAATACACGCATTGAAAATCGTCCGCCGTGGATGATTATTAAGATGGTGCCGGTTATACCCCCGGAACTTCGTCCGCTGGTGCCGCTCGATGGCGGTCGCTTTGCAACGTCTGACCTGAATGACTTGTACCGGAGGGTAATCATCCGGAACAACCGCCTGAAGCGCCTGATCGATATCAAGGCGCCGGAAGTGATTTTGCGTAACGAGAAGCGCATGCTTCAGGAAGCAGTTGATTCGCTTTTTGACAACTCACGGAAAGTAAATGCTGTCCGGTCTGAAGGAAACCGTGCACTGAAGTCGCTCAGCGATATGCTGAAGGGCAAGCAGGGCCGTTTCCGTCAGAACCTCCTCGGAAAGCGTGTGGATTACTCAGGCCGCTCGGTGATCGTTGTAGGACCAGAATTGAAACTGCACGAGTGCGGTCTCCCCAAAGACATGGCCGCGGAATTATTCAAGCCGTTTATCATCCGTAAGTTGATCGAGCGCGGCATCGTTAAAACCGTAAAGTCGGCAAAGAAAATCGTGGACCGCAAAGATCCGGTCGTGTGGGATATTCTGGAGAATGTGTTGAAAGGACACCCTGTTCTTCTCAACCGGGCTCCAACACTGCACCGGCTTGGTATCCAGGCTTTCCAGCCCAAGTTGATCGAAGGAAAAGCGATCCAGTTGCACCCGTTGGTGTGTACCGCCTTCAACGCCGACTTTGACGGCGACCAGATGGCAGTTCACGTACCGCTGGGCCAGGAAGCAATCTTGGAAGCATCGTTGCTGATGCTCTCCTCGCACAACATTCTCAACCCGTCAAACGGGGCGCCTATTACGGTTCCTTCACAGGACATGGTATTGGGGCTGTACTATCTCACCAAGGGCCGCAAGGGCGAACTGGGTGAAGGCAGAAGGTATTATTCTCCCGAAGAAGTGATCATTGCATACAACGAAGGGATGCTTTCAAAGCATGCAACAGTGAAAGTCCGGGTAAAAGTAAAAGATAAGAAGACCGGGCAAATGGTGCCACAGCTACTGGAAACAGTAACCGGCCGTGTAGTATTTAATCAGGTTGTTCCCGAAGAAGTTGGTTTCGTAGACGAATTATTGACCAAGAAGAAGCTGCAGACCATTATCGCGGATGTGTACAAAGCCGCCGGTATGGCCAAGGCCGCCAAGTTCCTTGACGAGATCAAGGACCTGGGCTTCCAGATGGCTTACCGCGGAGGTCTTTCCATCGGTCTTGACGATGTGAAGATCCCAGCCGAAAAAGAGAAACTGGTAGCGGCAGCGAAGAAAGAAGTCGACGGTGTTTGGAACAACTACATGATGGGCCTCATTACGGATAATGAGCGCTATAATCAGGTCATTGACATCTGGACCCGCACCAATACCCTCCTTACCAACACACTGATGAAGCAGTTGGAAGAAGATCAGGGCGGATTTAACTCCATCTACATGATGATGCACTCCGGTGCACGGGGTTCGCGCGAGCAGATCCGTCAGCTGGGCGGAATGCGCGGGCTGATGGCCAAGCCGCAGAAGAACCTGGCGGGTTCCGTTGGATCTATTATTGAAAACCCCATCCTGTCCAACTTCAAGGAAGGACTGGATGTATTGGAATATTTTATCTCCACGCACGGTGCGCGGAAAGGTCTTGCCGATACTGCCCTAAAGACGGCGGATGCGGGATACCTTACCCGACGGTTGGTGGATGTGGCGCAGGACCTGGTGGTTACCGAAGAGGATTGCGGTACCCTGCGCGGGCTTAAAGTAACAGCCTTAAAAGACAACGAGGATATCGTGGAGCCCTTGTCCGAGCGGATTCTCGGCCGGGTATCTGTACATGATATTTATGATCCGCTCACCGATGCACTCTTGTGTGCAGCCGGATCTGAGATTACCGAGGACGTTGCGAAGCAGATTGATGAAACGAGCATCGAGGAGGTTGAAATCCGCTCCATCCTTACCTGCGAAAGCAAGGTAGGAGGGTGTGCGAATTGCTACGGACGCAACCTGGCTAGCGGAAGGATGGTACAGGCAGGCGAAGCGGTCGGCGTAATTGCCGCCCAGTCCATCGGCGAGCCTGGAACACAGCTTACGCTGCGTACCTTCCACGTGGGGGGTGCCGCATCGAACATTGCTACAGAAGCAAGCATCAAAGCCAAGTTCTCCGGAACCATTGAGTTTGAAGCCATTCGGACTATTGATACGGAAAAGGATGGAGTAAAAGCAAAAGTGGTGATGGGCCGTACTGGGGAAATCCGGATCGTTGAAAAGGATAAAAACCGCACGCTGATTACCAACAACATTCCATACGGAGCATTCCTGTGGGTGAAAGAGGGTCAGAAAGTGGAGAAAGGTGACGAGTTGTGTAACTGGGATCCCTACAACGCGGTGATCCTCTCCGAATTTGACGGCGAGATCGAGTACGAATCCATCCTGGAAGGCATTACCTTCAAGGAAGAATCGGATGAGCAGACTGGTCACCGTGAAAAGGTGATTACCGATACCCGCGACAAGACGAAAAACCCGGCAATCATTGTGAAAGGAAAGACGGAGTCGAAGGGATACAACATCCCGGTCGGTGCTCACCTTGCCGTAAACCAGAAGGATCAGATCAAAGCCGGACAAGTGCTGGTGAAGATCCCGCGTGCCGTTGGGAAGTCCCGCGACATCACGGGAGGTCTGCCCCGCGTGACGGAATTGTTTGAAGCCCGTAACCCGTCCAACCCGGCGGTAGTAAGTGAGATTGACGGAGTGGTAACGTACGGCGGAATCAAGCGCGGTAACCGTGAAATCTTCATCGAGTCGCGCGACGGTGTGCAGAAGAGGTACCTCGTGCCCCTGTCAAAGCACATCCTCGTACAGGACAACGACTTTGTAAAGGCGGGTCAACCCCTTTCAGACGGTGCCATTACACCTTCGGACATTCTTTCGATCAAAGGCCCGACAGCGGTGCAAGAATACCTGGTGAATGAAATCCAGGAAGTATACCGCCTGCAGGGTGTGAAGATCAATGACAAGCACATCGAATGTATTGTAAGCCAGATGATGCAGAAAGTGGAAATCATCGACAGCGGTGACACCAGCTTTTTACAAGGCGAATACGTCGACAAGTTGGAATTCCGCGAAGTAAATGACCTGGTGCTGGATAAAAAGGTGGTGCTGGATGGTGGAGATTCGCAAAAACTCAAGCCGGGTCAGATCATATCCGCCCGTGAATTGCGCGACGAGAACTCCTCGCTGAAGCGCAAGGATCTGAAGATCGCTGAGGTACGCGACGCCATTGCGGCCGTGTCGAGGCCTACGTTGCAGGGAATTACCCAGGCATCGCTCAAGACAGAAAGCTGGCTCTCGGCCGCTTCTTTCCAGGAGACGACCAAGGTGTTGAGTGAAGCAGCGATCCGAGGCAAATCAGACCGGTTAGCAGGCCTCAAGGAGAACGTGATCGTTGGGCATCTGATCCCGGCAGGGACAGGCCAGCGTGTGTTCAACGACATGATCGTCGGCTCCGAGGAGGAATATGCCAAGATGGTAGAAGCCACAGCCGCAACGACGCCTCCTGTGAAGGAGAAAGAGTTGCAAGCTTAATATAATAGTTCAAGGTTCCAGGTTCAAAGTTCGAAGTTGGGTTGTACGCCTAACCGGAACCTGGAACCTGGAACCTGGAAACTTTGAACTTTGAACTTTGAACCTGGAACTTGGAACTTCTTTGAACCTTGAACTTCTTTGAACCTGAAACCGATTGTTATGGCAGAAGAAAAGAATCAACCTTCGCAACAGAACCAGATCAACATCGAGTTAAGTGAAGAGATCGCGGAAGGGGTCTATTCCAACCTGGCCATGATTGCGCATTCCAACAGCGAGTTTGTAATTGATTTCATCCGGTTGATGCCGGGGGTGCCCAAAGCGAAGGTCAAAGCCCGCATTGTCATCACGCCGGAGCATGCCAAACGGCTCCTGGCTGCTCTCAAGGACAACATTGAGAAGTATGAGGCTTCTTTCGGGCCGATCAAGCGCACCGACGAGCTGCCCAAATTCCCCATGAATTTTGGGGGAGCTATGGGGGAGGCTTGATTTACGGGATGCATTGACAATCAACTGATTAGGATACAAAATTCTTTAAACTAAGGGGTTTGTATCCTATTTACTTTTAAATACCTTTGCAGTCCTAATTTTTAAGGGGTTAAAAAGAAAGATAAATAGATGCCTACCATTCAGCAGCTTGTACGCAAAGGACGCAAGAAGTTGACTTTTAAGTCAAAATCACCCGCCCTGGACTCTTCCCCGCAGCGCCGGGGAGTTTGTACCCGTGTTTACACCACCACACCCAAGAAGCCCAATTCTGCCCTCCGCAAGGTGGCCAGGGTGCGGTTAACCAACGGTAAAGAGGTGAACGCGTACATTCCGGGAGAAGGCCACAACCTTCAGGAGCACTCCATTGTACTTATCCGCGGTGGTCGTGTGAAAGACCTGCCGGGTGTACGTTACCACATCATCCGTGGCGCCCTTGATACCGCCGGCGTTAGTGGCAGGAAGCAAAGCCGTTCGAAGTACGGTGCGAAAAGACCCAAAGCCGGTGCCGCTGCCCCCGCAGCCAAAGGAGCACCCGCAAAAAAATAATCTGAAGAAGTCATGAGAAAATCGAAACCAAAGAAGAGATATCTTCTCCCGGACCCCAAGTTTAGCGATACGCTCGTCACCAAGTTCGTCAATTACATGATGGAGGAAGGAAAGAAGAGTGTCGCCTACACCATTTTCTACGATGCCATCGGGATTGTCGAAAAGAAATCTGGAGAGAGCGGCCTGGACGTATGGAAGCGCGCGTTGAGCAACCTCACCCCTGCGGTGGAGGTAAAGAGCCGCCGTGTGGGTGGCGCCACGTTTCAGGTGCCGGTAGAAATCCGCCCCGAGCGGAAAGTAAACCTGAGCATCAAATGGCTTATCGATTATTCCCGCGGTCGCGGTGAAAAAACCATGATGGATAAACTGGCAGCTGAAATTCTCGCCGCAGCGAAGGGAGAAGGCGCAGCCATCAAGAAGAAAGACGATACGCACCGCATGGCGGAAGCAAACAAGGCATTCTCACATTTCAGATTCTAACGGGTAATGGCAAGAGACTTACGATATACACGGAACATTGGTATCGCCGCTCACATTGATGCAGGCAAGACGACGACCACCGAGCGGATTTTATATTACTCAGGCGTCAACCACAAAATAGGTGAAGTTCACGATGGCGCCGCCACGATGGACTGGATGGAGCAGGAGCAGGAGCGTGGGATTACCATTACTTCCGCCGCCACAACCGTTTACTGGAAGTACAAGAACAATGACTATCACGTAAACATTATTGATACACCTGGTCACGTTGACTTTACGGTCGAAGTGAACCGTTCACTTCGCGTATTAGATGGTCTGGTTTTCCTGTTTAGTGCCGTGGATGGCGTGGAGCCGCAATCAGAGACCAACTGGCGTCTTGCTGATAACTACAAGGTGGCCCGTATTGGTTTTGTAAATAAAATGGATCGCGCCGGAGCTGATTTTCTTGGCGTGTGCAAGCAGGTCAAGGAGAAACTCGGTAGCAAGGCAGTTGCATTACAACTACCCATTGGTGAAGAGGAAAACTTCAAAGGCGTTGTGGACCTTGTTGCTAATAAGGCGATCATTTGGAATGAGACCGACAAGGGCATGACCTTTCAGGAGATGCCCATCCCTGCCGAAATGGTTGAGGAGGCTAAAGAATACAGAGAAAAGTTGCTGGAAGCAGTAGCGGAAGTAGATGAGACGCTCATTGAAAAATATTTTGAAGACCCTAATTCCATCTCTGAGGCTGAAATCTTGAAAGCGTTGCGCGAAGCAACCGTTAGCATGAAGATCGTCCCCATGGTGTGCGGTTCTTCGTTCAAGAACAAGGGCGTGCAGACGATGCTAGACTACGTCATGGAATTGCTTCCTTCTCCACTTGATAAGGATGTAATATTTGGCACTGATCCTGACACGGGCGAAGAGGTTGCTATACACCCTGACGAAAAGGAACCCTTCGTGGCGTTGGCTTTCAAAATTGCGACCGATCCATTTGTAGGCCGTCTCTGCTTTATCAGAGCCTACTCCGGTGTGCTGGAATCAGGTTCTTATGTGTACAACACGCGCTCAGAAAACAAGGAGCGTATTTCGCGTGTTTTTCAGATGCATGCGAACAAGCAAAATCAAATTGACCGACTCCCGGTGGGAGATATTGGTGCCGTTGTCGGCTTTAAGGATATCAAAACGGGAGACACACTCTGCGATGAGAAGCGCAAGGTGGTATTGGAGTCCATGACATTCCCCGAGCCCGTTATCGGTTACGCCATCGAGCCCAAGAAGCAGGTGGATGCCGACAAGCTGGGTATGGCCATTTCCAAGCTGGTGGAAGAAGATCCTACGCTGCGCGTGAACACTGACCATGAAACAGGTCAGGTGATCCTCCGAGGAATGGGTGAATTGCACCTCGAAATCATCATCGACCGCCTCCGCCGTGAATTCAAGGTGGAGATCAACCAGGGTGCTCCCCAGGTTGCTTACAAGGAAGCGCTCACAAAATCGATTGAGCACAAGGAAGTGTACAAGAAGCAGACAGGTGGTCGCGGTAAGTTTGCCGATATCGTGTTCGAGATCGGACCCCGCGAGATGGGCCCTGAAGACAAGGCCGGACTGGAGTTTGAAAATGATATTGTCGGTGGAGTTATCCCCCGTGAATTTATTCCTTCCGTTCAGAAGGGTTTTGAGCAGGCGATGGTCAACGGACCGTTGGCAGGATACCCGATCGACTCTATGAAAGTGCGGTTGTTCCACGGCTCATACCACGATGTAGACTCAGATTCATTGTCATTTGAATTAGCGGCCCGTATCGGATTCAGGGAAGCGGCACGAAAGTGCGGCCCACAGTTGCTTGAGCCTGTAATGGGTGTTGAAGTGATCACGCCTGATGAATATACAGGATCCGTAACAGGTGACCTGAATAGAAGAAGGGGAATTATGAAGGGTATGGATACCCGTGGCGGAGCGCAGGTTATAAAGGCTGATGTGCCGTTGTCGGAGTTGTTCGGTTATGTGACCGACCTGCGTACGATTACGTCCGGGCGCGCTTCTGCTTCCCTCACGTTTGCACACTATGCAGCCGTTCCCAAGGCCCTGGCTGAAAAAGTAATTGATGAAGTAAAAGGCGCCGTAGCTGCTAAATAAGAACAGGTATGAACCAGAAAATCAGAATCAAACTCAAGTCGTACGATCACAACCTCGTGGACAAGTCTTCAGAGAAGATTGTACGTGCCGTCAAGGCAACCGGTGCCATTGTGAGCGGACCCATTCCGCTTCCGACGGAAAAGGAGAAGTTTACCGTGCTTCGTTCACCTCACGTGAACAAGAAGGCGCGGGAACAGTTTCAGTTGTGCACGTTCAAGCGCCTGGTGGACATTTATTCCAACAGCGCAAAGACCGTTGACGCGCTGATGAAACTCGAACTTCCTTCCGGCGTTGACGTTGAAATCAAGGTATAGTGAGTTGAAACAAAGATACAGACCCCTTCCCGGCCCATCGGGGTGGGGTTTTTTTATGATGAAAAAGGAGCCTGAAAAGGAGAAAAAGAGCGAGCGTGAGTCTCCTGATTTTTATTGGGAAAACGGATTCATGGTTTTTACCGAAGCGTATCACCGGAGGCGCGGGTACTGTTGCCAGTCTGGATGCAGGCATTGTCCCTACGGTTTCAAAAAAGAGACCGCCGTCGATCGCTGACGTCAGGGAGTGATTGGTTGATTCGCGATTTACGTTTCCTCGTCGGGCGCAATGATCTCTTCCCATAGTAGCCGGGCTGCATCTGTCGGCAGTAACCCGTTCCTGAGGATTTCTCCTACCAGCCTTTTTTTCCTGGCCATAACATCGGGCGTAGTGAGCATGGTGCGGAAGTGAACCTCCAGGCTTTCGTCGAGCCACTGACGAAGTTGATCCTGCCGGGCTGCATCAAAATAGCCCGTGTCCTTCGTGAGTGTCTCAAACTCCAGAATCATTTTCCAGATCTCTTTCAGTCCGGCACCATCGAGTGCGGAGGCGGTCAACGCCCGGGGCTTCCAGCCTGACGGCGCGGGGGATTGGAAATGCAGTGCCTGAAGGGCGTCGGCTCTGGCGCGTACGGCAGCCTTCTTATTTTCACCGTCCGCCTTCGTGATCACGATTCCGTCGGCCATCTCCATGATGCCTTTCTTGATCCCCTGAAGTTCATCGCCGGCACCGGTCAGCATGAGCAGCAGAAAGAAGTCGACCATGCCGCGCACGATCGTTTCCGACTGACCCACCCCAACGGTTTCAATGAGAATCACATCGAATCCAGCAGCTTCGCAAAGGAGGATGGCCTCACGTGTATGAGGAGTCACTCCTCCAAGGGCAAGTCCGGTGGGAGAAGGACGGATGAACACATTCGGGTTTCGGCTTAAGCGTTCCATCCGCGTCTTGTCGCCCAGAATGCTTCCCTTTGTCTTCTGGCTGGTGGGGTCCACCGTGAGTACTCCAATCTTCTTTCCTTCCTGCGTCAATACGTCACCAAACGCTTCGATAAAGGTGCTTTTTCCAACACCAGGAATGCCGGTAATTCCCAGGCGGATAGACTTGCCCGTGTGGGGCATCAGTTTTCGCAAGACGCCCGCTATTTTCTTTCGATCGGCGGCATGGGTGCTTTCAGCCAGGGTGATGGCCCGCGCCAGCATCGCCCGCTCACCTGCCAGGATTCCTTTGCACAGTTCAGTAACAGTGGGGTTCTTTCGTTTTTTGGAAGCCATGGGCGCGTTGATTTACAAAGCTAAATTTTTAAATTTACTCTGTATCCAAACGCACTTCATGAAAAAATTCTGGTTTCAGAGCTTCATCATTACGCTTTTTGTGTTCTTCATGCTTTGGGGCGCCAATAAAGCAACCGACTTCAAGATTTTTACCGCTTTTGATACCGTTGGACAAGCCCTCAAAGATTTTGAGTTGACGGATTATGCTTTTTCGAACCTACGGCCAGATCCGTCGGTGGACGAACGAATTGTCCTGGTAAACATTGGAAAACTATCCAGAAGGGAAATGGCTCAGCAGATTGCAATGATAAGTAGCTACAATCCCAAGGTGATCGCACTTGATGCAATACTGAGTTGTGAAGGAGGCCTGCGCGACAGTGTCAATTGTCCCGCCCTTCTTGATCCTATCGGCAATCTCTTGCTAAGCAATGCGATACAAGAGGCCGGAAACGTTGTGCTCGCTTCAAAACTATTGCAAACCGACTCATTGGCTAAATTTGATACAAACGAGGCGGACTCTTTGGAAGTGATCGACGCCATTTTCAGTGATTATGCGGACAAAGGTTTCGTGAACCTGCCCACCGACGCCACGTATCAGGAGGATGTAAAACTCTGCCGATCCATCTTTCCAAGAAAGTATATAAAAGGTGAAGAGCAACTGTATTTTGCTGTCCAGATTGCCATGCTTTACGACTCGTCGAAGGCGGTTAGATTCCTGGCCCGCGACAACGAAGAGGAGCTTCTTAACTTTCGAGGCAACATTGAGGTCTTGCAACTGCGTGTCAAGAGCCTGAAAAACAAGGATACGGGCACGAGCAAGTTCCCCACGATGTTCTACGTGGTGGATGCGGAGCAGATGCTGCGCAACGAAGTGCTGCCGGAAATGTTCAAAGACCACATCATCATTTTGGGATATCTGGGCGATTACCTGGGCGATTCAGCCTGGGAGGATAAATTTTTTACACCGCTGAACAAAACGGTGGCGGGCAGGGCCAACCCGGATATGTTTGGCCCGGTTGTCCATGCCAATGCAGTGGCTATGATTTTGAACGAAGACTACGTGGATGAGATTCCTGAATGGGCAACGACCCTGATTGCGTTCCTGTTGTGTCTTCTTACGGTAGCCCTGTTTATTTGGATCGACCAGAAAATACCCATGTGGTTTGATGCACTATCCGTCATCATTCAGCTGATTGAATTGCTGATCATATCATCCATCATGATTTATGCATTTGCGGCATGGAGTTTGAAGCTTGAGCTTTCTGTTGCCATTGGAGTTTCTGCGCTGGTAGGCCCTTGTTATGATATCTTCAAGAGCCTCCAAAGCGAGCTAATCAAGCGGCTTACCAAACGTAAGTCGCAGGTATTAACCTCCTGAATTGGCACGCTTTTTAGTACCTTTATAGTAACAAAAGACCAAAAAAATGAAAACAGGCAGGATTTTATTCAGTATTGGCTTTCTCGTCCTGACGATAACCGGCTATTCTCAGGCCGACTATGCCTTCAAGGTGTTGGCAAATAAGGGTGCCAACGAGTACAAATCGGGAGGTGCCTGGCAGGCTATCAAGACCGGCCTAAGCCTGAAAGTGGGGGATGAGCTGAAGGTATCTGAAAACGCCTATTTGGGGTTAGTGAGTTCCACCGGCAAACCGCTGGAGATCAAGCAGGCCAAGAATTACAAGGTGGCGGATTTGCTGGCTCAATTGGGCACAGGAACCAGCGTTATGTCCAAGTACACTGACTTTATTTTGAGCAGTAACTCGGCGGAAGCGAAAAAGAACAGACTTAGTGCAACGGGGGCCGTTCACCGCGGTGAGGCGAGTCTCCTGAGCGTGTACCTGCCATCCGCACAGAATTCGTACGTGTTCAACAAATCCATGTACGTGCTGTGGGAAGCACCCAAGAGCGGCGGCCCGTATGTTGTCACCCTGATGGATTTCTACGAAGTAGTCATTGCGAAATTTGAAACACCGGAGACCAGCCTGAAGATCGATCTAAGCGATCCGAAGATCGCCAGTGAGTCTGCATTCCTGGTTCAGGTAAGCAGCAAAGCGGATTCCAAGACCAAATCAGAGGGAATAGCAGTGAAGAAGATGTCTGCGGACAACTATGCGAAAGTCAAGAAGGCGTATGCTGAAATTTCCGGTGATGTCAATGAGGAATCTGCTTTTTCCAAATACATTGTGGCGGGCTTTTACGAGCAGCACGGGTTGCTGATCGATGCCCTGAGCTCTTATCAGGAGGCGGTGAAAATGGCACCAGATATTGACAGCTACAAAGAGGCAAAAGAGGAATTCTTGTTACGAAACAAGATGACCTCTCCCAAACAGTAAGAACACACATTGATACTCGAAAACCCCGGTCCAACCGGGGTTTTTCATTTGGCTCTCGGCATTATTCTTCTAAATTTGTAGGGTACCCTAAACCCCCCTGCCATGAGCGTGCTCGTCAACAAGAACTCCCGTGTTATTGTCCAGGGCTTTACCGGATCGGAAGGCACCTTTCATGCCGGTCAGATGATTGAGTACGGCACCAACGTAGTGGGCGGCGTTACTCCGGGAAAAGGAGGTCAGGTACACCTTGGTCGTCCTGTATTCAATTCTGTGAAAGAGGCCGTTGACAAGACCGGCGCGGATGTGTCGATCATCTTTGTGCCACCTGCCTTCGCCGCCGACTCCATCATGGAAGCAGCGGATGCGGGTATACAAGTTATTGTTGCTATTACGGAAGGAATCCCCGTCAAGGACATGATGATTGCCAAACGGTACATCAAGGACCGCGGCGCACGGCTGATAGGCCCCAATTGCCCAGGAGTCATTACACCGGGAGAAGCCAAGGTGGGAATCATGCCCGGGTTCGTTTTCAAGAAGGGAAACATCGGAATCGTTTCCAAGTCTGGAACATTGACATACGAAGCAGCAGATCAAATCGTGAAAGCAGGACTGGGGATAACGACAGCCATTGGTATTGGCGGTGATCCCATCATCGGGACGCCCACCAAGGATGCCGTTGAATTGTTAATGAATGACCCTGACACGCACGGGATAGTGATGATCGGTGAGATCGGCGGGGATTACGAACCGGTGGCAGCGCGCTGGATCAAAGAGAATGGGAACAAGAAGCCCGTTGTAGGCTTCATCGCCGGCCAGACGGCGCCACCGGGAAGGCGCATGGGTCACGCCGGAGCCATCATTGGAGGGGCGGAAGATACGGCGGCTGCCAAAATGAAAATATTGAAGGAGTGCGGGATACACGTGGTCGAATCGCCGGCGCTCATCGGTGAAACGATGGCCCGCGTGATGAAGAAATAGTCCCCGCCTTACAGCAGGTCGTTGGCCAGGTTAGCCAATTCCGACCGTTCCCCTTTTTCCAGTGTGATATGCGCGTACAGCTCGTGGTCCTTGATCCGGTCGATCAGGTAAGAAAGGCCGTTGCTCTGGGAATCCAGGTACGGGGTGTCAATCTGGAAAATATCTCCCGTGAAAATGATCTTTGTGTTTTCGCCCGCCCGTGTGATGATCGTCTTCACTTCATGGGGTGTCAGATTCTGGGCTTCGTCAACGATGAAGCAGATGTTAGAGAGGCTCCGGCCACGAATGTAGGCAAGGGGTGTGATCACCAGTTTTTCGTTCGTCACCATCTCGGTGATTTTGGAGTATTCCTTGTCGTTTTCGCTGTATTGATTCTGTATGAATTTGAGGTTATCCCAGAGGGGCTCCATGTATGGATTCAGTTTTGACTTGATATCCCCGGGCAGGTAGCCGATGTCCTTGTTACTCAGCGGAACGATGGGTCTTGCCAGGTAGATTTGTTTGAAGTCGCGCTTCTGCTCGAGGGCAGCCGCCAAGGCGATGAGTGTTTTCCCCGTGCCCGCCACACCCTGCATGGTTACAAGCTTGACGGAAGGCTTCGTAACGGCGTGCATGGCAAATGCCTGCTCCGCGTTCCGCGGCTTGATGCCGTAGACAGACCGCTTTTCAACGTGCTCCACCATCCCGTTGGCGGAATTGTAGAAGGCAAGAATGGACTTCTTCCCGCTGCGCAGAATGTAGTAATGGTTTTTGGTCAAGGTCGCATCGCCCAGCAAGTCTTCAGGAGGACAATATCCTTTTTCATACAGCAGATCAATTACATCGGGATCGACATTGTCAATCACCGTTTTCCCACTGTACAGCGAGTTCAGGTTCTGAACTTTGCCCGTGGTATAGTCCTCGGCGGTAAGGCCAAGGGATTTGGCCTTGAGTCGAAGGTTGATGTCCTTGGTTACAAGAATAACCGGGCGGTCCTTTTGCTCCTTCTGCAAGAGCAGCGCGGAATTTAGAATACGGTGGTCCGCCTTGTGCTCATTAAAAACCTTGTTGGCATCCAAAGTGCCGTTGCTCCCGGTTTCCATCAGCACCTTGAAATTTCCCTTGCTTTTGCCGTTGAGCGGGTTCCATTTATGGAGCAGCTGGTCTTTGGCCAGCTTATCTATCAGGCGAATGAACTCACGGGCCTCAAAATTTTTCGTGTCATTCCCTTTCTTGAAATTGTCAAGTTCTTCGAGTACCGTGATTGGGATACCGATGTCATGCTCATCGAAGTTGAGGATGCTGTTGTGTTCGAAGAGGATGACGGAGGTGTCGAGAATGAAGATTTTCTTTTCCTTTCTGCTTTTTGCCATAGTCTAAAAAATATAGTTTACCTGCTGACAAAAGAATACCGCGAAGACACGCCGCCACGGAACAATCATTCCAGGTGGCACAGGCAGTATCTTCGCGGCATCCGATCGATGAATAAAACTAACTAAAAGGTTCCCACAAATCAAAACGGCATCTAGTTTGTCCGGTTTCCAAAAGCTTCATCATCTTCATCCAGTTCTTCACCTTCCTTCGGCAGGCTGAACATCCCGCTCATCAGGTCCTTAAACTGAAGCCCTCCGTCGAGGTAATGCTTGCTGATCAGGCTGTATTCGGCAAGCCCGTGCAGGGCAAACTCCATCAGGAAGAGCTTGGTGGTAGGGTCCTGCTTTTTCTGGAACTCGTTAACCGCCTCGAGGAGACCTGAAACCGATCGCAATTTTGCTTCGTATTCGTGGTTGGTCAGTTCAGCGGTAAGATCCAGGCTGTTGCCGTCGGCAAACCATGCGATGATTTTCCGGTACGGGCTTTTTTCTTTTTGTTTCCGGTACTTGTCTGGGTCTGCGAAGTAGGTGAGGAATTGTGCCCGGATGGCCTTGCCCACGAGGTTTTGTGCAACGATGGCAGGACCTTCCTGCTCGCCTTCATATACCAGTTCTACCTTCCCGGTAATAGCCGGGACTACACCGGCAAAATCGCTGAGGCGGACGGTCACACTTTTTTCATTGTTGAGGATCGCTCTTCGCTCGGCGGCCGCCGTCAATGTCTCCAACGCGGATATGGTAAGCCGTGCGGAAACCCCGCTCTTGGCGTCAACATACTCGCTTTTTCTGGCTTCGAAAGCGATCTGCTCGATAAGGTCTTCGGCCATCGCTGTCATGGTAACCAGCTTCTTTTGATCAGCATTCACCTGAGCCTCCTGCTGCGTGATTTTCTTGCCCACCTCGATGGTCTTTGGGTAATGCGTGATGATCTGGCTGTCAATACGGTCTTTTAGCGGGGTGACAATGCTCCCCCGGTTGGTGTAATCTTCCGGGTTGGCTGTGAAGACGAATTGCAGGTCGAGGGGCAGGCGAATCCTGAACCCGCGAATCTGAATGTCTCCTTCCTGAAGGATGTTGAATAAGGCGACCTGAATTCTTGCCTGCAGGTCGGGCAATTCATTGATAACAAATATTCCCCGGTTTGCCCGTGGGATGAGGCCGAAGTGGATGACGCGTTCATCCGAGTACGGAAGTTTCAGCGAAGCGGCTTTGATGGGGTCCACGTCACCAATCAGGTCGGCAATCGATACGTCGGGCGTTGCAAGCTTTTCGGTGTACCGGTCTTCACGGGGAAGCCACCCGATGGGTGTCTCATCGCCCCGCTCGCGCACCAGGTCAAGGCCAAACCGTGAGAGGGGATTGAACGGATCGTCATTGAGCTCGGCGCCTTCGATCACCGGGATGTGTTCGTCAAGAAGGTTTACCATGAGTCGGGCCAACCTCGTTTTAGCCTGTCCGCGAAGCCCCAGGAAATTGATGGCATGTCCGGCGAGGAGGGCGCGTTCCACGTCGGGAATGACTGTTTCTTCATATCCCCAGATGCCCTCAAAAGCATTCTCCCTCTTGCGAAGTTTCCCAATCAGGTTTTCGCGCAATTCCTCCTTGATGGATCGGGTCTTGTATCCGGCTTCTTTCAGTTTACCCAATGTATTTATCTGTAGTATGTCCATTCTATCAAAGTGTTTTTCTTCTGTTTTTCCTAAAGTCTTCAAATACAAGGTTACCCAGTCCCTCCAGGCTGCTGTAGTAGGCGTTCCCATTGTTTGCCTTCGTGAATTCGCGCACAAATGCCTTCAGGTAGGGATCGGTTGCAATCATGAACGTCGTGACCGGTATTTTTATTTTTCGGAGCTGGTCGGCCAGGTTGAGTGTTTTGTTGAGAATCTTGTTGTCGAGGCCGAAACTGTTCTTATAATACGTTATTCCTTCCTTGATACAGGTTGGCTTCCCATCGGTAATCATAAAAATCTGCTTGTTTGAATTTTTTCGTTTCCGAAGGATATCCATGGCAAGTTCCAGGCCGGCCACTGTATTGGTATGGTACGGGCCCACTTCGAGATACGGCAAATCCTTGATTTCAATTTGCCAGGAATCATCTCCGAATACAAGGATGTCCAACGTATCCTTGGGATAGCTTTTCGTAATGAGTTCGGCTAACGCCATGGCCACTTTTTTGGCCGGGGTGATCCGGTCCTCCCCATACAGGATCATGGAGTGGGACACATCGATCATGAGCACGGTGGACGTTTGGGTCTTGAATTCATTTTCCACCACCTCAAGGTCCCCTTCTGTCATATAGAAATCCTCAAGTCCATGGTTGATTTGTGCGTTCCGCAAGGATTCTGTCATGGATATTTGTTCCATGGTGTCCCCAAACTCATACTCGCGGCGTTCGGTGGTCTGCTCATCTCCTCGGCCCTGGTGCGAGGTCTTATGTTCGCCGCCCCGCGACTTCTTCAACCGCCCGAAGATTTCCTCCAGCGCCGACTGCCGGAGGTTCTGCTCACTCCGTGCCTTCAGTTTGAACTCCCCGGTCGGACCTTCTTCAGAGATATATCCGTTCTTTTTAAGATCCTCGATGAAATCCCCCATCCCGTAGCTGGAGTCGGTGAGTTTATGCTGGCGGTCCACCTCCGTCATCCATTGGAGTGCCTCACCCACGTTGCCGGAGGTAATGAGAACCAACTGCATGAAGACTTTCAGCAATTGTTCAAAATCACCTTTCTGGAGTTGGGGAGGGGGCGTATACCTGGAGAATCGGTACCCGGTCATTCAGTATCCTGTTGGTTGTTTAAACTTAACCAATATTCGAGGCTTTCTGTTTCACGTTACGCAAACTATTTTCCGAACGGATTGAACCTTACAGATGGTCCGCGCGTTTGAAGAAGAATAAGCAGAAAGAAATTTACACACGTAGAATAGGCTCCATGAAAAAAGTGATTGTTATAATGGTCGTGCTGGCGTTTGGATTGACATCCTGCAGTACCTACACCTGCCCCACGTACGCCAAGACCCCGGTAAAGAGCACCTCGCGGATCTAGCAATAAAATTTCTTGTGGAGGTCCGCTATCAGCGGGCTTCGGTGGGCGCAGTTTTCCCCATGGTTCCATAGATGTAGTCCCAGAGCGGCGACGACACACCGTATACGCCAACACCGTTCTTGTAGTGATGTACGGCGTGATTAACCCATAGCATTTTCAGGAAATTCCGGGGAGGCTGGTACGCGTGAACCATGTAGTGAACCGCCAGGTAGGCCGCATAACCGCACAGGAATCCCGGAAGGAACGAGAACACCAAATCCCCGAGTACCATTCGAAACAGGAGGAGCAAGAGCGTGGACAATGTGATGCTCAGGATGGGCGGCATGGCCAGCCGCGTCTTGTCTTTCGGAAATTCATGATGAACACCATGCATGGTGTACTGCATGTCGGCCTTCTGTTGGGTCGTGGGCGACATGTGAAAGACATACCGGTGCACATTGTATTCCACCCAGGTGAAGCAAAGCATCCCCAAGGTGAACATGGCGACAGTCATGCCAGCGGATAGCGCCGTATGCGTCACACTCCAGTATAGCAGTCCACTCGAATACAGGAAGAATATAATCAGGGGCACTGAAATGTGCGTGCGCGAAAGCTTTTCCAGAATAGGGTTCTGAAAAAGCTTCTTCGTACCTGCGTTTTTAGGCTTGATTACTGGTTCCATGCTTTAACTTCCAAGGAGTGCAAAGGTAAACCTGCTGGACTAACTTTTCAACCCGGAATGGCCAAAAAGAGTCCTTAGTGAATAGTTTTTGCAACCTTTTCGATGACCCGCTGGTAGACATTTTCATACAGCGGCAAAATATTGGCTATATCGAATTCTTTGGCCCTTTTCAAGGCGTTTTGCCTGAAGGTTGGAAGGTTGGTCTTGTCAAGAACAAAAAGGGCTTTTCGGCCCATGTCTTCAACGTCCCCCACCTCGCTCAGGAACCCGGTGATCCCCTGGGTATTCAGTTCGGGCAGTCCCCCCACATTGGATGAAATCAGAGGCACTTCGCAGGCCATGGCTTCGAGTGCCGCCAGGCCGAAACTTTCCTTTTCCGAAGGCAGGATAAACAGATCCGCCACGGAGAGCACCTCTTCGACGGCTTCCAGTTTTCCGAGGAACCGCACGTCGCTTTCAATGTCGAATTCCGTGCACAGGGCCTCCGCCTTGGCGCGCTCAGGACCATCACCGATCATGAGCAGCTTGGCCGGTACCTCCTCGAGAATTTTAACAAACACACGGATCACATCGCCCACACGTTTCACTTTCCGGAAGTTGGAGGTGTGCACGATAAGCGCCTCTCCATTCGGGCAAATGGCTTTTTTGAAATGGTCTTTCTTTTGTTTCTTGAATTTCTCCAGATCGATAAAGTTCGGGATGACATCAATTTCCCTGTCTATCTTGAAGTATTCCAGCGTTTCACGGCGGAGATCTTCAGAAACTGCGGTGACACCGTCCGACTGATTGATGCTGAATGTGACTACCGGTTCGTACGAAGCATCCTTCCCAACCAATGTGATGTCGGTGCCATGAAGGGTCGTCACCACAGGGATAATGATTCCTTCTGCTTTCAGAATCTGCTTGGCCATATAGGCGGCTGAAGCGTGTGGAATGGCGTAGTGGACGTGTAGGAGGTCCAACTTTTCGTGCTTGACAACACTCACCATCTTGCTGGCCAGGGCGAGCTCATAGGGCGGATATTCAAACAACGGGTAGGATCGGAAATCCACTTCGTGATAAAAGAGGTTCTCGTTGAGAAAATCCAGCCGGGTGGGTTGGGAATACGTTATGAAATGCACCTGATGGCCCTTCTTGGCCAGGGCTTTGCCCAGTTCGGTGGCTACAACGCCACTGCCCCCGAAGGTGGGATAGCACACAATTCCAATTTTTATCTGATCCACAGTTTTGATTTGAGTGTATTAACCTCTTTTGGGTACGTTAAGTTTCATTTTCCGGCAGCACAATAGTCAAAAATAGCTTCATAGACCACCTCTTGGATGCGGGTCCTGATGTTTGCCTGCAAGAGCTTGTTGTTGTTCATATCGGGCTGCACCCGGTTGGAAAGGAAGACAAAGACCAGATTGAATTCGGGATCCACCCAGATGCAGGTTCCTGTAAACCCGGTATGCCCGAAGGTGGAAAGCGATGCAAAACGTGAGGTGGGACTTGTCCAGTCACCGGGAGCGGGTTTATCCCAGCCCAGGCCGCGGCGGCTGTCGTTGAATTGTCTCGAGGTGAAGAGTTCAATGGTCTGCGGTTTGAAAAACGTATGTCCTCCATAGTACCCTTTTTGCAACCACATCTGACCCAATTTGGCCAGGTCAGTTGCCGTGCTGAACAATCCGGCATGACCGGCAATGCCACCGTGCATGGCCGCACCCTGGTCGTGCACATACCCGGAAAGCCGAGTCTTTCGAAACAGCATGTCATCTTCGGTGGGTGCAATCCGTGTGGTGGGGAATTTGCGAAGCGGCAAAAATCCGGTCGTATAGGAACCCAGCGGACCGTACAGGGTTTGTTCCAAAAACTCGTCCATCGGTTTATTCAATAATTTCTCTGCCAAATGCTGCAACATGTAGAATCCCATGTCACTGTATCGGTAATCATAGGGCGTGCGCGGCGGCTTCTCGCGGATTTTAGCCCTGACAATCCATTGCCACAAGCTGTCCTTCATGCTTTTCGACGCAAAGAGGTTTTCGGAGACCGGGAATGGATAGGCTGGACTTTCAGTGGTGTTATAGTATTCCGGCATGGGCTGGTTGTCCTTCATGGTTTGCGCCCAAAAGGGGAGGAACGGCCAAAGACCTGCCTGGTGGGTAAGAATGTCCTTGATAGTGAAATCGCCTTTGTTTGAATTCTTCAACTCCGGCAAATACACGGATATCTTTTTATGAATGTCAATGAGTCCACGCTCGTGCATGAACATGACCGCCTGCAGGGTGGCAGAAATCTTGGTTATGGATGCGAGGTCATAGATGGTCTCATCCGTAACGGGCTGCTGACTATCGTATGCCAACGAACCGGCGGATTGCTCATAAACGATTTTTCCATCCCTGGCCACGAGGGTCTGACATCCCGGAGTAGCCCCCATGGAAATGGCCTCCTGCATAATGGTCTGTATTCGATCAAGTGTCCGGCTGCTCATGCCGACCGCCTCTGGTACCTGGTACGAAAGCCGACCCAGGGGTTTTGTTTCGATGGATTGGCCGGCCGTCCATGCTCCGATGCTTAAGGGAAATGCTCCGTGGGCACCTCGCGCACCAAAAATTACTTCCGCTGCTACCCGTTGCATGCCGTCCTGGTCGGTATAGGCCGCCAACAAGGCCGCTGCTCCGGCGTAGGAAGGAAGTGAAAAGGGGCTTCCAAAATGACTGGTGATAACCTTATTTTTTGCAACCAGGCGTTCGGCCCACCCTTTCAAAGAATACTCCAGCACGGAGCCGTAAGGGAAAATACCCAGTATGACTACTTCGTCGGAGTGGAGAACAACACGCACCGTGTCCTGCAGTGACTGAATGGAAAGTGTTCGTACGGATGCATACTTTTGAAGATGGTGGGAAAATTCGTTGTCTGCCTCCCGGCCAACCGAGATACATACCAACGGATTCTTGTTCAACGTGCGGAGCGGAAGCAACGAGTCTGTATTCTGAATTACTGTGATGGCCTCGGCGGCCAGTTGGTCCCGGAGAACATAATATTCCGGATCGTGGAGGCGCAGGTGGAGGTTGTCTGTATTGATGGGCTGGTAGCGCGCAAGGCCGACATCGAATTTGGCACCCAGAACTTTTTTGACACTTGCTTCCAATTGGGTTTGTAACAGTTTATTCTTTCGGGTTGCCCGAACGATCTTCCGCGTGCCTGAAGAAATGTTCTTCGGGTTCATCAGGATGTCAGCGCCCGATTGAAAGGCAAGGAGCTCAGCCTCTCCCGGCCGCACTTTTTTTGCCTTCACCTGGATGTCGCGCACATCCGAAAAGATGAGGCCAGTGAAATGAAGCCTTTTCTTAAGCACCTCTGAAATAAACACCTGGGATACCGCCTTGGGGACAACGCCCTTCTTGTTCTGGATCGAGAAGTGTAGGTAGCTGGTGGCGATGCCTCCGACGTTATGCGTAGCCAGTTGCTGGAACACACGAAGACTTGATGTGTCAATCCGGGCGAGGTTGAGGACCACCATGGAATCTGTCAGCGGGGTTTCGCTGCTCCAGGTGCGCGGCAGGTGTTTGGCGACCGCGAGAATGCCGTTTGACTGGAGCGCTTCAGCAAACAATACCGCCCGGTTGCCTACCCGGTTTTTTTGATTGGAAAAATAGCGCAGGTAATCAGCCTGGAAAATCTCATCATCGGCATTGGGGGCGAAGTTGACATGTAATCCCAGGAGTTTCATCTGTCGGGCAATGGCATTTCCCCACCGGATCGTCAGGTCATCGCTTTTCCACGCTGAAGCGACCATGGGTTTTTGAAATCCCAACGTGCTGTCAAGCGTTTGCAAGAGGCCCCATTCGGCAGATATGCCTGCCAGAAGCCGCGTAGGGGATGCTGCCTGTAGTTTGTTGAGCATCACCGCGTGGCTCACCGGTCCTCCACGCGTGATATAGATTCCTCCGATGCCGTCCTCCACGCGATCCATGAGTTCCTCGAACTCATCTTCCGAACCGACTGAGGAGGCCGGTACCATGAACAATTGGGCAACTTTTTCCTGGTTTTTCAGCGTGCTGAAAACACTGTCTACCCAGCGACTCCGTACGTCCTGCGAATACAAGGGATGCATGAGTAAGGAAACCAGGATCAAGTACAGGTGTTTTTTTAGCATCCGTGTATTAACTTTGTGTTTGGTTGTGCCTCGGGATTCTCCTCGAAGTACTGCAAAGATCGCCACTATCCGGAAATGTTCTAAATGGATGTAATACGATGAAATTTGTTTCCCTTTTTAACAAGACTCCGTCGAATAAGAAATTCAACTATTCACCGCGTTTTTATGATCAGAAAGAGGAAGAAAGGAAAGAGCGGGAGGAGCGGATTCGGCGTGAAATAGAGCGGGAGCAGGGCATTTCTTCAACAGACACCGTTGACTACCGGAGCCGGATCGCCGGGTCTTTTCATTCGGCGCGGAGACGGTCCAGCCAGGGCAAAAGTGAGCTGAATGCTATATTGTTGCGAAGCGGCTTGCTCCTTTTTATGGTCTTGTTTGCGATGGCCTACCTTACGTGGGGACGCCCTGTGTTATATACGCTGCTGCTTGCCGTGCCAATTTATTTTTACTTAAAATTCAGGAAATAGGCGATTCGGAAACCGTTTTACGCGTTCGCCCTTCCCCTCATTCCACCCGTTAACTCCCTTCATGTCCGACATCATTCGCCTGCTTCCTGATTCGATTGCCAACCAGATTGCGGCGGGTGAAGTTGTTCAACGCCCCGCATCGGTTGTTAAAGAGTTGATGGAGAATTCGATTGATGCAGGCGCCACCGTCCTTAAAGTACTTATCAAAGAGGCAGGCAGATCGTTGATCCAGGTAATTGACAACGGATCCGGAATGAGCGAGACAGATGCCCGGATGAGTCTGGAGCGCCACGCGACATCAAAAATTCAAAAAACTGAAGACCTGTTTACCATCCGAACCATGGGGTTCCGCGGCGAAGCGATTGCCTCCATTGCGGCGGTTTCTCAATTCGAGATGAAGACACGACTGGAAATTCAGGAAGTTGGGACAGCCATCGTGGTAGAAGGATCAGAAGTTAAGAGTCAGGAACCGGCCGTATCGGAGAAAGGAACCAATGTTTCGGTGAAGAATTTGTTTTATAACATACCAGCACGCAGGAACTTTTTGAAATCCAACGCTGTAGAGATGCGGCACATTGTCGAAGAGTTTCAGCGCATCGCGCTTGCCCATCCGGAGATTTCAGTTTCACTGGTTCACGGAGACGAGACGCTTTATGACCTCGGGCCGTCCAAACTGGGACAGCGGGTGGTAGGACTCTTTGGAAAATCCTACCAGGAACAACTGGCGCCGTGCCAGGAGGAGACAGACCTCGTAAGCGTTGCCGGTTTTATCGGTAAGCCGGATGCAGCTCGCAGGACACGGGGAGAGCAGTTTATTTTCGTCAACCATCGCTTTATACGTAGCAACTATCTCAACCACGCAGTCGCCAGTGCGTATGAGAATCTCTTGCCTGACAACACGTTTCCTTTTTATGTTCTGTTCATAGCGATCGACCCCCGGCACATTGATGTCAATGTTCACCCTACGAAGACAGAAATAAAGTTTGACGATGAGCGTGCGGTTTACGCCGTGGTACGGTCTGCCGTCCGTCAGGCCCTGGGAGCACATAACCTCACCCCCGCGCTGGACTATTCTGCCGATGTGAATCTGATCAATAAAATCAGCCAGTCCCCCGTTCTCAGCCGGGATCAATTCATGGATGAGCAACTGGGGTCCAGCATTCACCGTTCAAACCTTCAGAACTGGGAAAAGCTTTTTGAGGAGAATGGACCGACGCAATCCAGGTTGTTTGGGCAAGGTGATACCGAGGCGTCGCCAAAGGCAGAGTTCACTGAATCAGCTGCGACGGAGCCAGACGGACTGTTCCAGCTACAGCAGCGGTTTCTGGTTCGGCCGGTCAGCAACGGGATGATGATTATTCATCAGGAGGCAGCGCATGAACGGGTATTGTTTGAAACGTTTATGAAAAAGGCAAGCCAGGGTGGGGGTTCGGTCCAAAGCTTGTTTCCGCAGGCGGTAACGCTGAGCACGGCAGACTTCACGCTGATCATGGAAATGGAGCGGGAGATCAAAGCGCTCGGCTTTCAGTTTGAAGTTTTTGGGAAGAACACAGTCCAGGTGATGGGCCTTCCCGCGGAAGCCGTTGGACAGAATGAAAAAGAGCTTTTCGAAGGGTTGCTGGAGCAATTCAAGCAAAACCAATCCGAACTCTCGCTGCCCCTCCAGGATAACCTTGCACGGGCGCTGGCCAAGCGGGCTTCCATAAAAAAAGGACAGGTCCTTTCCCGGAAGGAGATGGAGTCGCTCGTCGAGCAGCTTTTTTCATGTCAAAACCCCAATTATTCGCCGGATGGCAATACAACATTTTTTATTTTTGAAACGTCTAAAATTGAAAGCTACTTTCGCTGATGTTTAATTTCACCCCCCTTGTACGCAACCTGATTATTATCAACGTTGTCGTATTTATCTTCCAGAGCTTGTTGCCGATCAGTTCAACACGCTGCATGGAGTTCCAGGTCATCCATGGACTTACAGGGTTTATTTCATTGTGGCCCATTGGCAGTTGTGCGTTCGCGCCGTATCAGTTTTTTACCTACATGTTTGCCCACGGTGGAATCGGTCACATTTTCTTCAACATGTTCGCGCTCGTCTCGTTTGCTCCTATTCTTGAAAACCATTGGGGGGAAAAGAAATTCCTGATATTCTATGTGTTGACCGGTATGGGGGCAGGAATACTCTACGCGGTTGTGAACTATTTCTTTTTCCCGGGAACGGGCGGTTACATGGTGGGCGCCTCCGGAGCAATCTATGGCATCCTCATGGCGTTTGGGATGTTGTTTCCAAACCTGGAAATCATGCTCCTGTTTCCACCCATCCCCATCAAGGCAAAGTATATGGTCTTTCTTATTGGCATTATTACGTATGCGATGGACCGCAGCGGTTCGGTTGCACACCTCGCACACTTTGGAGGTGCCTTCATCGCCTTCCTGATTATATCTTATTGGCGGAGCATGGGCAAGTGAACCAACTTATGATTAAATTCGTAATCCTGAGGTGTAGCCCTCCAAATCCAACAGCGTGTTAGAAGAATTCAAGAATGCGTTTAGCCGGCCCAACAACAGCCATGTTCAGTTGATTCTGATCAACGTGGCCGTGTTTGTATTGATGGGCGTGTTGTATGTGTTTTCCCGCGTCCTCGGGTTAGATGCTGCCTTTGCTTTGGTGCATGATCAATTTGCAATACCACCGAAGTTCTTTGATTTCTTGCAACGGCCCTGGACCATCGTGACGTACGCGTTCATGCACGATCTCATGGGCCTGCTGCACATCCTGTTCAACATGGTCGCCCTGTATTGGTTCGGCCGCCTCTTCGTCGAGTACCTGGGCAGCGACAAACTGATCGCTCTGTATCTGCTGGGCGCCCTGGCTGCCGGCGCGTGCTACCTGCTGGTATTCAACACCATTCCTTTTTTTAAGGGTCAGTCGGAGTTTTCAGGGATGGTGGGTGCTTCGGGATCCATCTTCGCCATCATGGTGGCTGCCGCCACGCTCACACCGAATTATACCTTTTACCTGCTTTTCCTCGGCCCGGTTCGCATCAAATACATCGCCGCGTTTTACATTGTATTAAGTTTCCTGGGAACGGTTCAATCCAATGCCGGCGGAAACATTGCCCACCTGGGAGGGGCGCTCATGGGCTTTGTATATATTAAGCAGCTCCAGGTTGGCATCAACTGGGGCGGTTGGGTGACTTCCACGCTTTCCTGGTTTGGCGGATTGTTTTCCCCACGGCCAAAGGTGAAGGTCTCTTACCGGAAGAATGGGTCAACTCCAAAATCGAGGCCGGGGCCGGCTCCGGGTGTTTCTCAGCAGGAGATTGATGACATCCTGGACAAGATCTCTGACGGAGGCTATGAAAGCCTCAGCAAAGAAGAACGGGAAAAGCTGTTCAAGGCGAGTAAGAAATAACGGACGCTCAGGTAATCAACTTGGCAAGCCCAAACGCTGCAGCGGCGGCGAGCGCTCCAACCAATGTCACATACAAGGCACCTTTCAGAATGGGCTGGCCTGTAAGTTTACTCTTGATGAGGCCAAAGACCACCAGACACACCAGCGTGATGATGGAGGAATAGTAAAGACCCTCGCTGGCGGTGGGTGTAAAGAAATATGCGCTCAGCGGAATAAGGCCACCGACGACATAACTAGTACCGATTACAAATCCGCTTTGAAGCGCCCGGTTCTTGTCGGGCCGCTCCAACCCCAGCTCAAACCGCATCATGAAGTCAACCCATTTTTTCGGGTTCTTGGCCATTTCACGGGCGATGGTTTCCTGCATGTGGTCGTCGAGCCCATAGCCGGCAAAGATCTCTTTGGTTTCCTTTATCTCGACCTCATGAAGTTTCTCAATCTCCTCGTATTCCCGGCGCTCTTCGGTGTCGTAATGTTCAATTTGTGTTCGTCCAGCCAGGTACCCGCCAAGCCCCATGGCGATGGAGCCTGCGGCAATTTCAGCCAGCCCAGCCGTGATGATAATACTCGTTTGATCAACGGCGCCGCTAAGTCCGGCGGCAAGGGCGAACGGAACGGTGAGGCCGTCGCTCATGCCAATCACAAAATCGCGCACCATTTCTGATGACTGAAAGTGCTTTTCGTAGGGGCTTAACTCCATAGATCAGGGCTTAACAGGTAGCTGGCGTATCTGCAAAAGGGTTACTGACTACAATATACTTAGAACTTGTTTGCCAGTTGTCCGCAGGCAGCATCAATATCTTTCCCGCGGCTCTTGCGGATGCGGGCGGTGATGCCATGGCGCTCGAGCAAGTCCATATACATGTGGAGGCTCTCCTCGGATGCCTGCTGAAATTCCCCATCGTCAATGGGATTGTATTCGATCAGGTTAACCTTGCTTGGAACGAGTTGGCAGAACTTCAGTAAGGCCTGGGCGTGTGCTTCCGAATCGTTAATCCCTTTCCATACTACGTATTCATAGGTAACCTTCTTCTTCAGTTTGCTATACCAGTATTTAATAGAGTCGCCCAGTTCTTCCAATGGTGTTGAGTCATTGATGGGCATGATAGAAGACCGAGTTTCGTTGATCGCCGAATGCAGGGAGACGGCCAGGTTGAATTTCACGTTGTCGTCGGCCATTTTCCGGATCATTTTGGCTATACCGACGGTGGACACAGTCAACCTCCGGGAGGCCATGTTGAGCCCCTGCGGTGAAGTAATCTTGTCGATGGCCGCCATGACGTTGCTGTAGTTTAGCAAGGGTTCCCCCATGCCCATAAATACGATGTTAGTCAGCGGTCGGCCAAAAAACAATTCGGCCTGCTGCTTGATGGCCACCACCTGATCGTATATCTCATCCGGGTCCAGGTTGCGCATGCGCTTCAGCCGGCCGGTGGCGCAAAACCTGCAGGCGAGGCTGCACCCCACCTGCGAGGAAACGCAGGCAGTTATTCTTTTTTCAGTGGGAATAAGCACCGACTCGACGATGAGCCCGTCGTGCAGGCGCACCGAGTTCTTGATCGTGCCGTCGGCACTGCGCTGCATCGTGTCTACCTGCACGTGGTTGATGACGAAATGACTCTTTAGCAATTCGCGAGTGGCAAGGGAAAGGTTGGTCATCTGCTCAAAGTCCTTGGCCGACTTCTTCCAAAGCCATTCGTAAACCTGTTGGGCCCGAAAGGCTTTGTCGCCCTGACTGATAAAGAACGCTTTCAGCTCGTCGAGCTTGAGTTTTCGGATATCACGCTTTTCAATCGTTTCGGTCATTACTTGATTCTTGAAAAGGCTTTCGTTTCGCAGTCTTTTGAAGCCAGGTGAACACTGAGGGAGGTGGCCGAGAGATCATCGATGATCAATTCCTGCGTCATGATCCCGGACTTTCGGTCCAGGAGTTGGATGCTTCGTCCGTTGACCCGATAGCGAAACGCGGTCATCGCGGATCCTTTCTTTTTGCCGGTCACAAAAATTCCCTCCTCACCGGTGCCATTCTTGTCAAACCGGAGCAGGCGGGCTACAGCGCTTTTGGAAGATCCCATGTCTTTGCGCAGCTCCTTTTCCGTTTCAGATTCCTCCATCTGACTTTCAAAACAGGTTTTTTCATCTACCAGCTGCCATGTGCCCACCAGCGACTGGGACTGGGCGACCGTGCCGGCGAAAAGAAGGGTAAGGAGGCCGAGTAATTTCATAAGCAAAAGTGTTCCTTCAAATTTACGATATAATTGAGCTTCGTACCTGCTTTCTGTAGCGCAGGCTCTTGTTATTAATTGGGACAATCGTCGCGTTTACCTATTTTTCGCGCTCAATTTTTATATGGACAAGAGCAATGCCATTATTCTGACAGCGGGGTACCTGGACAGTGACTACGGTAAAACCGCGCACGGACTGATACGCGGAACGGAGCGATTCTCCATCCTCGGCGTCATCGATCACAAATCAGCGAGTCGTGACGCAGGCGAAGTATTGGACGGGAAGAAGCGCAACATTCCGGTTTTCTCAAGTTTTAATGAATTCGTCAGCCAATCAAAGGAGAAAGCGACCTACTGCATCATTGGGGTAGCCACAAAGGGCGGAGTGCTGCCGAAAGAATTGAGGGTGTTGCTGAAAGAAGCCATTGAGCTTGGGATGGGTGTGATCAATGGGCTGCATGATTATGTGTCCGACGACGAGGACCTGGCCGCGTTGGCTGCCTCGAAAGGTGTAGAGATCATCGACGTCAGGAAGCCAAAGAAATTCAAGGACCTCCACTTTTGGTCCGGGGACATTGAGGACGTAACCTGTCCCAAGATCGCTGTACTCGGTACAGACTGCGCATTAGGGAAAAGGACCACCACCCGGTTTCTCACCCAGGCCATGAACGCGGCCGGGTACCGCGCCGAGATGATCTATACGGGCCAGACCGGATGGATGCAGGGCGCACGGTATGGGTTTATCTTCGACAGCACGCTGAATGATTTTATTTCCGGCGAAATGGAGCATGCCATCGTTCAGTGCTGGGAAGAGGTAAAGCCAGACATCATGTTCATTGAGGGACAGTCCGGACTCCGCAACCCGAGCGGCCCGGCAGGCTCGGAGTGGATTATCTCTGCCCGGGCCGACGGCGCCATTTTACAGCACAATCCTTCCCGCAAGCGCTTCAAGGGGTTGGAAGACTATCCGTTGGATATTCCGCTGCCCAAAGATGAAATCGAACTAATCAGGATATACGGGGCTCCAACCCTGGGTCTGACGATCAATACGATGGGCATGAACGTGGCGGATGCGCGTGCCTACGCGGCTGAGGCCCGGAAGGAGCTTGGCATCCCGGTAGTATTGCCGCTCGAAGACGGCGTGGAGGAACTGCTTCCCGTCCTTATAGAAATGATTACAAAATCCGTGGCAACACGTTAAACCAGGAACCGGTTATGAAAATCAAGAAACTAGTCATTTGGAAGGCAGACCTTGGCAATACGAAGCCTTATACCATCGCGTTCAAGACGGTGGATGAAGTCTTCAACGCCTTTGTTGAGATCACCCTCGACAACGGGATGACAGGCATCGGTGCGGGTTGCCCCAGCGAATACGTGACGGGAGAACACCTGGACCAGACGATGGCTGCGTTGACGGATGAAAATCTGGAATTTCTGCGGGGCAGAGACATCCGCGAAATCAACCAGTTGCTCCATGAGGTGACGGTGAAGTTTCCGAAAACTCCAGCTGCACGGGCTGCCCTGGATATTGCCCTCCATGATGCGTTTACCAAACTCCTCGGCATTCCGCTGGTCAAGTACCTTGGCCAGAAGATAAAATCCATGCCTACGTCCAACACCATCGGCATAAAGAATGTCGCGGAAACCTTGAAAGAGGCAGAAGAATATGGAAAGCTTGGATTCAAGGCTATCAAAGTGAAACTCGGCAAGGACCTCGAGGAGGATATTGAGCGGATGGTCAAAATGCGGGAGAAGTTCGGGGATAAGTTTGCCATCCGGATTGATGCCAACCAGGGTTACACCCCCGCCCAAACCGTCGCGTTCTACAACCGGACCAAATCGCTAAATATTGAGTTGATCGAACAGCCCCTCCCGGCGAAGGCCCTGGCAGATTACAGGCAATTACCCGACGAAGTCAGAGCCGTTATCGCTGCCGACGAATCACTCCTTTCTCCGAAGGATGCGTTGGAACTTCTAAAACCACCCCGGGCAGTGGGCATCTTTAATATCAAGCTCATGAAATGCGGAGGGATCGGCCAGGGCCTCCAGATAGCCAACATCGGCTACCAGGAGGGGATTGACCTGTTTTGGGGCTGTAACGATGAAAGCATCATCAGCATCACCGCCGGGTTGCACGCCGCCTTCGCCTGTCCCAACACGAAATACATCGATCTGGACGGAAGTTTGGACCTCGCCAAGGACATTGTAAAAGGGGGATTCATTCTCAAAGATGGTTTGATGCAATGTTCTGATAAGCCGGGACTGGGCGTGGAACGGATAGGCTAATCGGGCTTCCCAAATGCGGCTGTCTGTGCACCTCCTTTGCGGACTTTCCGCAGGCAGATAATTAACATACTAAATAGCTGATTACCAGTCCATTAATTAGTGGACCCGGTATCCTCGCGAACGGTCTATTTCGCCCCAAATGTTTTTTTGAATCGGGTACTTGGTTCCTCCGGGTCAGTTCCTATCTTTGCAGTCCTTTTTGCGATACAAAACCCGCAAATCGGTACAAAAACAGCAAAATAGGTTTAACCATGCCTGGACTAATAGGACGTAAGATTGGGATGACAAGCATATATGGCCAGGACGGTCAGAATATCGCTTGCACCGTCATTGAGGCAGGGCCTTGTGTAGTTACTCAGGTCAAGAACAAAGACACTGATGGCTATACGGCCGTGCAATTGTCCTTCGGAGAGAAAAAGGAAAAGAACACATCCAAGCCGCTGGTAGGTCACTTCAAGAAAGCTAATACCACACCCAAGCGGGACGTGGTTGAGTTTCGTGACTTCCGCGCAGAGTTCAACGGGATTGCCGAGCTCGGCAAGGAAGTTCGTATTCAGGATGTGTTTGCCGAAGGTGATTTTCTGGATGCCGTAGGCACCTCTAAGGGTCACGGTTTTCAGGGTGTTGTCAAACGATATGGCTTCGCAGGAGTTGGAGGTCAGACGCACGGCCAGCATAACAGGCTCCGCGCTCCCGGCTCCATGGGTAATGCCTCCTTTGCTTCCCGTGTAATCAAAGGAAAGCGCCTACCCGGCCGTATGGGCAATGATCGCGTGAAAGTCACCAACCTCAAGGTGGTGAAGATCATGCCGGAGCATAATCTGATCCTGGTCAGCGGGTCGGTACCTGGTGCGAAAAACTCAACCATAATTCTGCAAAAGTGATGGACGTAGCAGTTACAAAATACAGCGGAGAAAAGACTGGCCGCAAGGTAAGCCTCACAGAAGGCGTATTCGGCATCGAGCCCAATGATCATGCGATCTGGCTGGACGTGAAAAGTCACCTGGCCAACAGGCGTCAGGGAACACACAAGTCCAAGCAGCGTGCGGAGATAACCGGCTCTTCCAAAAAGATCAAAAAGCAAAAAGGTACGGGCGGTGCGCGTGCCGGTAATATCAAGAACCCTCAGTTCAAAGGCGGTGGCCGGGTTTTTGGCCCAACCCCCCGTGACTACTCGTTCAAGCTGAACAAGAAGGTGAAAGAATTGGCGCGCAAATCTGCGTTGACCTACAAGGCAAAAGACAAGTCGATTGCGGTCGTGGAGGATTTCAATTTTGAAGCCCCCAAGACCAAGCAGTTCCTCGGCATGCTGAAGTCCCTTGGCATGGATACCCAGAAAACACTGCTCGTTCTTCCTGAATCAAACAAGAATATTGTTTTCTCCAGCCGGAACATCCGGAACACGAAGGTGATCACTGCTTCGCAGATTAATACCTACGACGTAATGCACGCCGATACGCTGATTCTGGTCGAGAGTTCTGTTGGAAAAATTGACAGCCTTTTAAACAAGTAGTCCCATGAGTATCCTGAAAAGCCCGCTTGTTACCGAGAAAGTTTCTTCCCTCAATGAAAAGGGCAAGTACGGTTTCCTGGTGGATGTCAAAGCCAATAAGGTGGAGATCAAGCTAGAAGTAGAGAAGATTTACGGAGTGAACGTGGAGCGTGTCAATACGCTCAGCGTCATGGGAAAGAAGAAAGTTCGATTCACCAAGGCCGGCACACTGGCAGGGCGTAAGCCAAACTACAAGAAAGCGATTGTGACGCTTGCCGAAGGTGAAGTAATAGATTTTTATAGCAACGTATAAACGATAAGCGATGGCGCTGAAGAAACTCAGACCGATTACCCCTGGCACGCGACACAGACTGTCGCCTGGCTTCGACGACATTACTGAAAGTCGTCCGGAGAAGTCGTTATTGACTTCCCTGAAAAAATCAGGCGGCCGAAACAGCGATGGACGCATGACCATGCGCTACATCGGCGGCGGTCACAAGCAGAAATCACGTAATGTGGACTTCAAGCGCGACAAGCCCGGCGTTCCGGCCGTTGTTAAGTCGATTGAATACGATCCTACACGTACGGCACGGGTGGCCCTGCTGTACTACGCGGACGGGTTCAAATCATACATCATTGCCCCCCAGGGCTTAAAGGTGGGTCAGCAGGTGATCGCCGGCGAAGACGTGGCTCCCGAAGTTGGAAACACGTTGCCGCTTTCGAAGATCCCGCTGGGAACCATTATACATAATGTAGAAAACAAGCCCGGGATGGGTGCTTCCATTGCTCGCAGTGCAGGCACCTTTGTTCAGTTATTGGCCCGGGAGGGAGCGTATGCAACCCTGAAGATGCCTTCCGGGGAAATGCGCAATGTGCTCGTTCGGTGTATGGCAACAGTTGGAGCCGTTTCCAACGCCGACCACATGAACGAATCGGTAGGAAAAGCTGGCCGCAACCGGTGGAGAGGAAGAAGGCCGCGCACACGTCCCGTAGCGATGAACCCGGTGGATCACCCGATGGGTGGTGGTGAAGGGCGCGCTTCCGGCGGACATCCGCGGTCGCGCAATGGACTCCTTTCGAAAGGAAAGAAGACCCGTCATCCGAAGAAATATTCAGATCGTCTAATCATTGCAAGGAGGAAAAAATAATGGGAAGATCAGTCAAAAAAGGTCCTTACCTGGATGCCCGCCTCGAGAAGAAGGTGAGCACGATGGAACAGTCAGGAAAAAAGTCAGTGATCAAAACCTGGTCGCGCCGCAGCACGATTACGCCTGATTTGATCGGATACACGTTTGCCGTGCACAACGGAAACAAGTTTATCCCGGTGTACGTCACCGAGAACATGGTCGGACACAAATTGGGTGAATTTGCACCCACCCGCACCTTCAAGGGCCACACGGGCAATAATAAAGTAGATGCGAGATCATAATCAGACGTCCATGGAAACAACAGAAAAGAAAATAAAGCGGTCGGTACAAAAAAGGGAGAAGCTCAAGGCGGTGAAAGAGGCTGCTAAGACGGGCCCTGCCACTGCTTACCTGAATGATGTTCCTACCTCCCCGCGCAAAATGCGGCTGGTAGCTGATTTGATTCGCGGACAACGCGTTTTGAAGGCCCTCAACCTATTGAAATACGAAGCCAAACATCCGGCGGCACGCCTGGAGAAATTGCTGAAGTCGGCCATTTCAAACTGGGAGATCAAGAACAAAGACGAGAAGTTGGAGGAAGCAGACCTGTTTGTAAAAGATATTTATGTCGGAGGCGGCCGCATGTTGAAGCGGTTACGCCCAGCTCCGCAAGGACGCGCACACCGGATCCGCAAGCGTTCCAATCATGTAACGCTGGTGGTAGACAAGATGCCAGTGCAGGCTGCAGAGACAAAAAAAGGTAAGGAAAAAGTAACCAAGGAATAATGGGACAGAAAATAAACCCTGTAGGCTTCCGCCTGGGCATCGTACGCGGCTGGGATTCTAACTGGTTCGGTGGAAAAGGATTTGCCGACAAGCTGGTAGAAGATCATAAGATCCGGAAATACATTGATGCCCGGATTCAAAAGGGAGGCATTGCCAAAGTGGTGATTGAACGCACCATTAAGCGCATCACGTTGACAATTCACACGGCGCGTCCGGGTGTGGTGATCGGCAAAGGAGGTACAGAGGTTGACAAGATTAAGGAAGAGTTGAAGCAGCTGACGCGGAAGGACGTACAGATCAATATTTTTGAGATCAAGCGTCCCGAACTGGATGCCCGCCTGGTAGGTGAATCCATTGCCCAGCAGTTGGAGGCCCGGATTTCATACCGCCGCGCCATGAAGCAGTCGATTGCATCTTCCATGCGCGTTGGCGCAGAGGGGATCAAGATTAAGTTGTCAGGCCGTCTGGCGGGCGCCGATATGGCGCGCACCGAACAATATAAAGAGGGACGTATCCCGCTGCATACCCTGCGTGCCGACATCGATTATGCGATCTCGGAAGCACAAACGGTTTATGGAAAGATCGGAATCAAGGTTTGGATCTTCAAAGGTGAGATTTTTGGAAAGCGCGACCTGTCCCCGAACATCGGAATCGTTTCCCAGTCGGAAGGAAAAGGACCGGGCGGACCACGCCGGGCTACAGAACGTCCTGACCGGAGATCGGAAGGCCGTGGTGGCGATCGCCGTGGCGGTGGTGGTGCCCGCGGTGGGGAAGGAAGAAGAAGATAATCGGATAAGAAAATAAAAGGGTTTCAATAATGTTACAACCGAAGCGCACAAAATTCAGGAAGTCCCAAAAGGGCCGCGTAAAAGGCATGGCAACGCGTGGACATACCATCGCATTTGGAAGCTTTGGCCTGAAGGCCATGGAGATGGGGTTGCTTACGGCTCGCCAGTTGGAAGCAGCGCGTGTGGCTGTGACACGGGCCATGAAGCGTGAAGGCCAGGTTTGGATTCGGGTGTTTCCTGACAAACCCATTACCCGCAAGCCTGCTGAAGTGCGGATGGGTAAAGGAAAAGGAGCACCAGAGTATTGGGTAGCTCCGATCAAGCCGGGCACCATTCTGTTTGAAGCAGGCGGCGTTTCCCGTGCGTTGGCACTGGAGGCTTTGAAGCTTGCCGATGGAAAGTTGCCCATTAAGACAAAGTTTGTCGTAGCCCGTGATTACGTAGAATAACGTTTATGAAGAACACCGAAATAAAAGATTTGTCCGTCGAGGAGTTGAAAGAGAAGCTTATCAGCGAAAAGGACGCGTTGCGCAAAATGAAATTCGCACACCAGGTTTCTGCCATTGAAAACCCGATCAGGATAAAAGATACACGGCGACTGATTGCCCGGATTAACACCTTGTTGCTTCAGAAAGCAACGCAAAAGTAAAGCAGCATGGAAAGGAATTCTAGAAAAGAGCGGATTGGGAAAGTGGTGAGCAACAAGATGCAGAAGAGCATCACGATCACCATCGACCGTAAAGTGAAACACCCGATTTACGGGAAATTCATGAAGAAGACGACCAAGTTGATGGCGCACGATGAGAAGAACGAGGCCGGGATCGGCGATACCGTTCGGATCATGGAGACCCGCCCGCTGAGCAAGAGCAAGCGCTGGAGACTGGTTGAAATCGTGGAGAAGGCGAAGTAATTAAACTGAAAAGGAAAGAGTTATGATACAAAGCGAATCCCGTCTAACGGTAGCAGACAACAGCGGTGCGAAGGAAGTGCTTTGCGTCCATGTATTGGGCGGAACCAGGCGGCGCTACGCTTCGGTGGGTGACAAGATCGTGGTGACAGTGAAGTCAGCGATACCGACCAGCCAAATCAAGAAGGGCACGGTTTCAAAAGCTGTGATTGTTCGCACCAAAAAGGAAGTACGGAGAAAAGACGGTTCCTATATCCGTTTTGAGGACAACGCTGCCGTTTTGCTGAATCCCCAGGATGAGCCCCGCGGTACCCGCATTTTCGGGCCAGTTGCCAGGGAACTCCGCGAGAAGCAATTCATGAAGATTATATCATTGGCCCCTGAAGTATTATAGATTATGGAAAGGAAGTATAACAAACAGCCGAAGCTAAAGATCAAGAAGGGTGACACCGTCAAGATTATTGCCGGCAATTACCGAAGCACCCCGGATAAGATTAATTCGGGCAAAGTGCTGGAAGTGTTGTTGGATAAAAGCCGTGTAGTCGTGGAAGGCATCAACATGGTGACCAAACATCAGAAGCCTTCGGCAGGCAAGCCGGAAGGCGGAATCAAAAAGACGGAAGCATCCATCCACATCAGTAATGTGATGTTGCTGGATCCGGCCTCCGGAAAGCCTACCCGCGTCGGCCGCAAGCTGGACGAGAAGGGAAAGCTTCAGCGATACGCAAAGAAAACAGGAGAATTCATTAAGTAATAAAGCCATGGCAACGCCAAGACTAAAAGAAAAATATACCAAGGAGATCATTCCGGCGCTGAAAGAGAAGTTTCAGTATAAGTCGGTGATGCAGGTTCCGAAGATCAAAAAGATCTGTGTCAACAAAGGTATCGGCGCTGCCGTTGCCGATAAGAAGATGATTGACGTGGGTTTGGAAGAAATTTCTACCATTACCGGCCAGAAGGCAGTGCCTACCCGGTCCAAGAAAGACATCTCCAACTTCAAGCTGCGCTCCAACTTGCCCATCGGTGTGAAAGTAACGCTGCGCGGTGAGCGCATGTACGAGTTCATGGATCGCCTGATGAACGTAGCCCTGCCGCGCGTACGCGATTTCAAAGGCGTAAGCGACAAAGGATTTGACGGCCGCGGAAATTATACGCTGGGTGTGAAAGAACAGATCATTTTCCCGGAGATATCCATCGATAAGGTGACCAAGATCAACGGCATGGACATCACGTTCGTGACGTCAGCCGCTACGGATGAAGAAAGTTATGAGCTCCTGAAAGCGTTCGGGATGCCGTTTACCAATAAAAATTAACACGAGTCGGTATGGCAAAACTGTCAATTATTGCGCGGGACAAGAAGAAAGAGAGGCTGGTAGCCCGCTACAAGAAGAAGCGTCAGACCTTGAAAGAGGCCGGCGATTGGGCTGCCCTTGACAAGCTGCCGCGCAGTTCCTCGGCCGTACGGCTTCACAGCCGTTGCAAGCTCACTGGACGCCCCCGCGGGTACATGAGCAAATTTGGTCTTTGCCGTAACCAGTTCCGCCAAATGGCGCACGATGGCAAGATTCCAGGGATTACGAAAGCCAGCTGGTAATTTGATGGGAGGAAAGGAATAGGTATCTTTGCGGCCCTATTTTAATAAAATAGGCCCTTTTTAATTGAAAAGCGAACATGACAGACCCGATTGCAGACTATTTGACCCGGCTCAGAAACGCCATTAAGTCACGCCACCGCGTGGTGGAGGTGCCGGCCAGCAACATCAAAAAGCAGATTACCAAGGTGCTTTTTGACAAAGGCTATATCCTGAACTACAAGTTTGAGGATAGTGAAAACAAGCAGGGGGTGATCAAGATTGCCTTGAAATACAACCCGGAAACGAAGGATCCGGCGATCTCCAAGATTGACCGGGTCAGTTCTCCCGGTTTGAGGCAGTACAAGCAGTCAGACGAGTTGCCCAAGGTGCTTAACGGCCTTGGAATTGCCATTTTGTCGACTTCGAAGGGAGTCATCACCGACAAGGAGGCCCGGGCCCTTAACATCGGTGGAGAAGTATTGTGTTACGTGTATTAATAGAATAAGAAGATGTCACGCATAGGAAACCAACCCATAGCGATTCCCAACGGAGTCACCTGCACGTTCTCCGAAGGGAACAAGAAGGTGTCTGTGAAAGGTCCGAAAGGCGAGTTGCACCAGGTTTTGAAGGGAGATTTCAAGATCAAGGTGGAAAACAGCACGCTGACGGTATCCCGTCCATCCGATGAAAAGCCGGACCGTGCCATGCATGGATTATACCGCGCCTTGATTGCCAACATGGTCACAGGCGTAAGCCAGGGATACAAGGAGCAATTGGAATTGATCGGAGTTGGGTACAAGGCATCGGCGCAGAACAACGTGCTCGAATTGAGTTTGGGATATTCGCACAGCGTGTTTCTTGCTGTTCCCTCCGAGTTGAAGCTCGCGGCATCGCAGGAGAAGGGTTCGAATCCAATGATTTTCCTGGAAGGAATTGACAAACAATTGATCGGCCAGATTGCCGCAAAGATTAAGTCGCTCCGTAAAGTGGAGCCTTACAAGGGCAAGGGTATACGGTATGTTGGTGAATACGTACGCAGAAAGGCTGGAAAAGCTGCTGCTAAATAATAGAGGTTATGGCAATACACACGAAAAAAAGCCGGCGGGAAAGAATCAAGAGAGGTATTCGCAAGGATATGGAGGGCACTTCCGGTCGCCCCAGACTCTCTGTTTTCCGCAGCAACAAGGCAATCTATGCGCAAATCATAGATGACGCCAAAGGCCATACGGTGGCAGCTGCTTCTTCTTCCGAGCTGGACAAGAAAGGCAAATTGAACCTGGAGACCTCCAAGTCGGTAGGCAAGAAAGTAGCTGAAAAAGCGCTGGCCTCCGGAGTAAAAGAGATTGTATTCGATCGCAACGGATATCTGTATCACGGAAACGTAAAGGCTTTGGCGGAAGGTGCCAGAGAAGGCGGTTTAAAATTCTAAGCACATGACACAAAGCAACGTCAGTACAGTAAAAGCAAGTGAGATTGACCTCAAAGAAAAGGTCGTGTCCATCCAGCGTGTTGCCAAAGTGGTAAAAGGCGGACGTCGGTTCAGCTTTTCAGCCATTGTGGTGGTAGGAGATGGAAACGGCGTTGTGGGCTACGGTTTGGGCAAAGCCAATGAAGTCACTGATGCCATCACGAAAGGCATTGACGATGCCAAGAAGCATCTGGTAAAGGTTCCCATCATTAAGGGTACCGTTCCGCATGATTCCATCGGAAAATTCGGCGGCGGTTTTGTGCTGTTGAAGCCTGCCTCGCCGGGAACAGGCGTAATTGCTGGCGGTGCGATGCGTGCTGTGCTGGAGAGTGCCGGTGTGCACAACGTATTGGCCAAGTCCAAGGGAAGCTCGAACCCGCACAACGTGGTTAAGGCAACGTTCAAGGCCCTAACCTCCATGCGGGATGCGCGCACGATCGCGAGAAACCGCGGAGTAGAATTGTCAAAAGTATTTAACGGATAGAGATCATGGCGAAAGTAAAAATCACCCAGATCCGCAGCACGATTAAGCGCCCGGAAACACAATTGAGAACGATTCAGTCCTTGGGATTGGGCAAACGGGATCAATCGGTGGAAGTAGAATTCACCCCCCAGATTCAGGGCATGGTACGGAAGGTAAGTCATTTGGTAAGCGTAAAAGAACTTTAAGCGATGAAACTGCATACACTAAAGCCGGCATCCGGCTCCACAAAGAAGAACAAGCGCCTCGGAAGAGGACAGGGTTCGGGTGGCAGCACGGCGGGCCGTGGTCATAAAGGCGCTCAATCTCGTTCCGGTTACGCGAAGAGATTTGGTTTTGAAGGTGGACAGATGCCGTTACAGCGACGCATTCCCAAATTCGGCTTTAAGAATAACAACAAGATCTATTTCAAAGCCATCAACCTGGATGCACTTGAGGAACTGGCGCAAAAGATCAAAGGATCGGCCATCAGCCTTCAGGTGATGCAGGATAACGGCATCGTAGGCAAGAAAGATAAAGTAAAAGTGCTGGGACGCGGCGAGTTGAAAGCGAAAGTAGAAGTAGAGGCGCATGCGTTTTCAGCCACAGCGACAAAAGCAATTGAAAGTGCTGGCGGAAGCGCCACAACCGTGAAATAAATGAAGCGATTCTTTACCACCATAAAGAACATATTGTCCATCGAGGACCTGCGGGTGCGGATCCTGAATACGATTGGATTCCTGATCATCTTCCGGTTAGGATCTTATATTGTATTGCCGGGAATTGATGCCAATGCGCTGTCCGGTAATCAAGGTGGTATTTTTGATTTGCTCAATACCTTCCTGGGGGGGTCGTTCAGCAGAGCCTCCATTTTTGCGTTGGGAATCATGCCGTACATCTCGGCCTCCATCGTTGTTCAGCTGTTGACGGTAGCCGTTCCTCATTTCACGAAAATGCAGAAGGAGGGCGACAGCGGAAGAAAGAAATTAAATCAGTTTACCCGGGTATTGACCATCGCTATCACGGCAGCACAGTCTTACGGGTACCTGCGTGCAACCATCAATGCGGAAGCAATCCTTAACCCAGGGTTTTTCTTCATGGTTTCATCCATTATCATCCTGGTCGGCGGAACCATGTTCTGCATGTGGCTGGGTGAGCGCATTACGGATAAGGGTATCGGAAACGGTATTTCTATGCTGATCATGATCGGGATTGTTTCCCGTTTCCCGACTGCTTTGTACCTGGAGGCAACCTCCAAAGGCTTGAGCGGCGCCCTGTTATTCCTCATGGAATTGCTGGCTTTGTTCTTTGTAGTGGTGGGCGTGATAGCGCTGACCCAGGCGACACGCCGGATCCCGGTGCAGTATGCCAAGCAGGTGGTCGGAAACAAATTATATGGCGGAAAGAGGGATTTTATTCCTTTGAAGCTGAATTCAGCGGGCGTGATGCCGATCATTTTCGCTCAGGCGTTGATGTTTATCCCTCCGCTGCTGGCAGGTATCTGGAGAGACAGTGATATCGGATCGTATGTAGGTTCTACGTTCGCAGACTTTACATCGTGGCAGTACAATCTGTTGTTCGCGATTCTCATCCTGTTGTTTACCTTTTTCTATACGGCGATCACGGTTCCATCCAATGACATCGCTGATAACCTGAAACGCAACGGCGGATTCGTACCGGGAATTAAACCCGGTAAGCAGACGGCGGAATTTATTGACAATATTTTATCAAAGATTACACTTCCCGGCGCCATCTTTTTGGCAGCCGTTGCCATTCTTCCCGCTTTTGCGGTGATCGGTGGCGTGACACAGGAGTTTGCTCAGTTTTATGGCGGTACATCGCTGTTGATCCTGGTGGGGGTTGTCCTCGACACCCTCCAGCAGATTGAAAGCTACCTGCTCATGAGGCACTATGAGGGAATGATGAAGTCAGGAAGAGTAAAAGGACGTTCTCAGTTTGCGGCGGCATAAACCTGAATGGTTTACCTGAAGACAGCCGAAGAGATTCAGACGATGCGGGAAAGTGCCCGGTTATTGGCACAGACTCACGAAGAGGTGGCCCGGATGATCAGACCGGGAGTGAAGACGGCAGAGTTGGATCGCAAGGCGGAGGAATTTATTAAGGATAACCAGGGGGAACCCTCCTTTTTGAATTACAACGGCTTTCCGGCCTCTCTTTGTATTTCCGTTAACGAAACGGTGGTACATGGGATTCCGGGGAACTATGAGTTGAAGGAGGGAGATGTTGTCTCTATCGATTGTGGAGTGAAGTATAAAGGATTCCACACCGATGCGGCATATACGTACCCGCTGGAAGGAGTAAGCCCGGAGGTGCTGGACTTGCTCAACCGAACCTACGATTCCCTGTATAAGGGGATTGAGCAGGCCCGGACAGGTAACCGGATTGGAGACGTGAGTTACGCCATCCAGTCGTATGTGGAACAGTTTGGTTACGGCGTGGTGCGGGAGTTGGTTGGTCACGGGGTTGGAAAAGACCTGCATGAGGATCCGGAGGTTCCGAACTACGGAAAGCGTGGAAAGGGACCTAAGATAATTGCCGGAATGGTCTTTGCGATCGAGCCGATGATTAACCTGGGAACCAAGAAGGTGGTTCAGGAGAAGGACGGGTGGACGATTCGGACGCAGGACCGAAAGCCCTCGGCGCATTATGAACACACGGTGGCGATCCACGAGGACCGGACGGAGATATTGACGACACACGAAGGAATAGAAAAGAATTACGGTTACAAGTGGCGAAACAAAAGTCGATAGAGCAGGACGGTACGATACAGGAGGCATTGTCAAACGCAATGTTTCGTGTGCAGCTCGAGAACGGGCACGAGGTATTGGCGCACATTTCAGGCAAGATGCGGATGCACTATATCCGGATTCTGCCAGGAGACAAAGTCAGGCTGGAGATGTCGCCATACGATTTGACAAAGGGAAGGATAACGTTTAGATATAAGTAATTATGAAAGTACGAGCATCCATCAAGAAACGCAGTGTCGATTGCAAGATCATTCGACGCAAGGGGAAGTTGTATGTAATTAACAAGAAAAACCCGCGCTACAAGCAGCGTCAAGGATAATCCATAACCAACAACGAACAACTAACAACGAAACATGGCACGTATAGCAGGTGTTGACATTCCGGATAACAAGCGCGGTGAGATTGGACTCACCTACATCTACGGCATTGGCCGCAGATCTGCGCAGAGGATTCTTACGCAGGCGGGCGTATCGCTGGATAAGAAAGTGAAGGAATGGAACGACGACGAGGCAAATCAGATTCGTACCATCATTACCGAAAAGCACCGCATCGAAGGATCCCTTCGCTCGGAAGTTCAGCTTGGTATCAAGCGGTTGATGGACATCGGTTCATACCGCGGGCTTCGCCACCGCCGGGGACTCCCCGTGCGCGGCCAGAAGACAAAGAATAACGCGCGTACGCGCAAAGGCAAGCGCAAGACGGTTGCCAACAAGAAGAAGGCTACGAAAGGATAAAAACTAGTTGAAGCAAAGAGTATGGCAAAAGAGCAACAAGGCGCATCGGCACCAGAAAAAAAGAAGGACAAAAGCAAGAAACGCACCGTCGTTGTCGAGGCTGTAGGCCAGGCACACATCCGGGCGACGTTCAACAACATTGTTATCTCCATGACCAATACAACTGGTCAGGTGGTGGCATGGGCTTCTGCCGGGAAGATGGGCTTTAAGGGCTCCAAGAAGAACACCCCGTACGCAGCCCAGACGGCAGCACAGGAATGTTCTGCAAAGGCCTTTGAACTGGGCCTTCGTAAGGTAGAGGTTTTTGTTAAAGGCCCCGGTTCCGGCCGCGAGTCGGCGATCCGGACCATCCAGAATTCAGGCATCGAGGTCCTCACCATCCGCGATATGACGCCGCTGCCGCACAACGGATGCCGCCCGCCGAAGAAAAGAAGAGTTTAAGCATACCATTTTCGAGAATATACCATGGCACGATACACAGGTCCTAAGACAAAGATTTCAAGAAGGTTTAACGAGCCCATCATGGGCGAGAGCAAATCCCTTCAGAAGAAAAACTACGGCCCCGGTCAGCACGGCAAGACGAAGAAGCGCAAGCAGTCCGAGTATGCGGTTCAGTTGAATGAAAAGCAGAAGGCAAAGTACATCTACGGTGTGCTGGAGCGCCAGTTTGCCCATACGTTTGACAAAGCTACCCGCAAAAAGGGTGTTACCGGCGAAGTATTGCTGCAGTTGCTGGAGGCACGCCTGGACAACACCGTGTATCGCTTTGGCATCGCACCCACACGCCGCGCTGCGCGCCAGCTGGTCGTACACAAGCACATCCTGGTAAATGGAAACGTGGTGAACATTCCATCGTATTCCCTGCGTCCGGGTGAGACGGTGGCTGTGCGTGAAAAATCCAAGTCATTGGAGGCTATTGCCACCAGTCTTTCCATCGGCTCATCCAAAAAATACAACTGGTTGGAGTGGGACGGAAGCGAAATGTCCGGTAAGGTGATAAACCTTCCACCCCGCGCTGACATCCCTGAAAATATCAACGAGCAGTTGATCGTTGAATTGTACTCGAAGTAATCATAACGAAAACTACATTGCCTATGTCCATATTAGCATTTCAAATGCCCGAAAAGGTGTTCATGGAGAAATCCGACGACTTCCACGGGTTCTTTACCTTCAAACCCCTTGAAAAGGGATACGGTGTAACCATCGGAAACGCATTGCGGAGGATTCTCCTTTCTTCCCTGGAAGGCTATGCCATTTCGGGAATCCGGATTCCGGGCGTGCTGCATGAGTTTTCAACGATCGAAGGCGTCGTCGAAGACGTGGCGGAGATCGTTCTGAACCTCAAGCAGGTTCGTTTCCGTAAACTCGGAGACAACTTCGATAACAAGATCACCGTCAACATCAAAAAGCAGAAGCATTTCAAGGCGGGAGACATCACCAAGTTCACTACGGCCTTTGAGATTCTTAATCCGGAGCATGTCATCTGTACGCTGGATGAGTCTTCTCAATTTGAAATTGAATTGACCATCGAGAAAGGACGTGGATATCTGCCTGCCGAGGAGAACAAGCCCACGGAGCAGGTGTTCGGATTTATTCCAATTGATGCCATTTTCACACCCATCAAAAACGTAAAGTTCAGCGTGGAGAATACGCGCGTAGAGCAGCGTACGGACTACGAAAAACTTTTGGTGGAAATTGAAACGGACGGATCCATCCATCCGGAGAAAGCGCTCGAGGGAGCTGCCTTTATTTTGATTCAGCATTTCCGTCTTTTCTCCGACAAGTCGATCGAGCTGGAAACCGGCACCGACAACGAAGTGGAGCAGGTAGACGAAGAGATGCTACACATGCGCAAGCTGCTGAAGACGCCGCTGCATGACCTGGATCTTTCTGTGCGTGCCTACAACTGCCTGAAGGCTGCCGATGTGAAGACACTGGGAGACCTGGTACAATTGGAAATATCAGACATGATGAAGTTCAGAAACTTTGGGAAGAAATCGTTGGCCGAATTGGAGCAACTGGTTTCCGACAAGAACCTGACCTTCGGCATGGACCTGGTTAAATATAAACTGGAAGAAGAGTAATGAGACACGGGAAGAAAAATAATCACCTGGGGCGTAAGAAAGCGCACCGGGATGCGATGCTCTCCAACATGGCTTCGTCCTTGCTGGTGCACAAACGGATCACAACGACTGTGGCGAAAGCAAAGGAACTGAGGAAGTATGTGGAACCATTGATCACGAAAGCAAAGACGGATTCTATGCATTCGCGCCGTATCGTATTCTCCTATCTGCAGAACAAAGAGTCTATCAAGGCGTTGTTCGGCGAAGTGGCGACGCGTACCTCCGAGCGGCCGGGCGGTTATACCCGCATCATCAAACTCGGCGATGTACGCCTGGGTGATAATGCCGAAATGTGCATGATGGAATTGGTTGACTTCAACGATATCTATAAGACCGGAGAGGCAACAGCCAAAGGCAAGACGCGCAGGAGCCGCAGCTCCAAAAAGGCTACGGAAACAACCGGCGAAGAGGCCCCTACCGCAGAAGCGAAAGCGGAAAAGAAGCCGAAGAGCGAAGAAAAGCCCAAGGCGAAGGCCAAAAAGGTGGCCAAGAAAAAGGACGACGATACCAAGAAGAAAAAGAAGTGATCTATCACTTTCAGGCATACAGGGGCTGGACATCGTTCAGCCCCTTTTTTTGTCCGAACCTCTGTAAAGTGACCTGAGGAATGTATTTTTGCCAACTAACCACTATACCTTGACTAAAAAAGCATACATGCTCTTGCAAGACGGAACGCTTGTGGAGGGCACCGCCATTGGGAAAACCGGCACGACGGGAGGGGAGATTTGCTTCAACACCGGGATGACCGGCTACCAGGAAATCTACACCGATCCATCGTATTACGGCCAGATCGTTGTCAACACGACGGCGCATATCGGCAATTATGGAACCGTGGATGAGGAGCAGGAATCAGCGCGGCCCACCATCAGCGGAATTGTTGTCAACGATTTTTCGGAATCGTTCAGCCGCAAGGCCGCCCGCGAAAGCCTGCAGCAATACTTGGAAAGGCACGGCATCGTAGGGATTGCCAACCTGGACACGCGGATGCTGGTGCGTCACATCCGCAGCAAAGGAGCCATGAATGCGATTATCTCTTCAGAATTGAGTCCGGAGCAGCTGAAAAAGGAACTGGCGAAAGTTCCGGATATGAATGGCCTCGAGCTCGCTTCCAAGGTCAGCACAAAGGAGCCTTATACAGTTGGGAACGCGGACGCAGCGTTCAAAATTGCCGCTCTGGACGTCGGCATTAAGAAAAGCATTCTCACCAACCTCGCATCCCGCGGGTGTTTCATAAAAGTATTTCCCGCCCGGACCACGTTTACGCAAATGGAAGAGTGGTCCCCAGACGGGTACTTTATATCCAACGGCCCCGGTGATCCATCGGCGATGGACTATGCTGTGAAAACGGTGAAAGAAATATTGGCCGCTGATAAACCGCTGTTTGGCATTTGCCTGGGGAATCAACTGCTGGCGCTGGCTTGTGGTATCTCCACATACAAGATGCACCACGGGCACCGCGGTCTGAACCATCCGGTGAAGAATCTGATCACGGGATTGGGAGAGATGACCTCCCAAAACCACGGATTTGCCGTGAGTGAAAAGGATGTGGAGATAAACAAGGATGTGGAAGTGACACACCTGCACCTGAACGACCAGACAATCATGGGCATCCGCCTGAAAAACAAGAAAGCCTTTTCGGTACAATACCATCCCGAAGCCTCGCCGGGTCCGCATGACTCGCGCTACCTGTTTGATCAGTTTGTGGCGATGGTGAAAGAGAGCCAGGAGGCTATCGTCGGCAGCTAATATTCGCTAACAGCTAAACGAAAATCAACAACACGAATGAGCTACATTGAATCAATCTATGCCCGCCAGATCCTTGACAGCCGGGGAAACCCCACCGTGGAAGTGGATGTGGTTACCGAGACCGGCGTAATTGGACGCGCAGCGGTTCCGTCCGGCGCCTCTACAGGGAAGCATGAAGCGGTTGAACTCCGCGACAATGATAAGAAGCGTTACTTCGGAAAGGGCGTGTTGAAAGCGGTTGAGAATGTCAACTCAAGGATTGCGGAGGAAATTGTTGGTGTCTCTGTATTTGAGCAAAGCCTGATTGACAAGATCATGCTTGAACTGGATGGGACAGAAAATAAAGGCAATCTTGGCGCGAATGCCATTTTGGGAACATCACTTGCTGTGGCGCGCGCTGCAGCCGCCGAGTCCGGGCAGCCCCTGTATCGCTACGTGGGGGGTGTGAACGCGAATACGCTGCCGGTGCCGATGATGAACATTCTCAACGGCGGGAGCCATGCCGATAACTCCATCGACTTTCAGGAGTTCATGGTCATGCCAACAGGAGCGGACACGTTTTCCGAGGCGCTGCACATGGGGGCCTCTGTTTTTCATACGTTGAAGAAAGTCCTTCACGACAAAGGTCTTTCCACGAACGTGGGCGACGAGGGAGGTTTTGCGCCGAACATCAAGTCAAACGAAGAAGCCATAGAAGTTGTGCTTAAAGCCATCGAGCAGGCGGGATACAAGCCGGGAAAAGATATTTTCATTGCACTGGATCCGGCGGCATCTGAATTTTATGATTCGAAAACGAAGTTATACCACTTCAAAAAATCCTCCGGCAAGAAACTGAAGCCGCTGGAAATGGCCGACTATTGGGCGAACTGGGTGAAGAAATACCCGATCATATCCATTGAAGATGGACTGGCAGAAGATGACTGGGCCGGGTGGAAGGCGTTGACCGATAAAGTCGGGAAGAAAATTCAGTTGGTGGGGGACGATCTTTTTGTGACCAATGTAAAGCGCCTGCAGGATGGGATTGACAAGGGGGTGGCAAACGCGATCCTCATCAAAGTAAATCAAATCGGTACGCTCACCGAAACGATCGATGCGGTGAACCTGTCGAAGAGGAATTCATACAAGAGCATCATGTCGCACCGTTCAGGGGAAACCGAAGACAGTACCATAGCCGACCTGGCCGTGGCATTGAACACCGGGCAGATCAAAACCGGCTCTGCGTCCCGCTCCGACCGGATGGCCAAATACAACCAACTGCTCCGGATAGAAGAGGAGTTGGGAGAGGTGGCATATTTTCCGGGGAGGAAATTCTGAGGAAAACAGTTCGGTCACGCTCCCGATAGTCCCGATAGCTACTGGGAGTCCGCAAAAGAATGCATGGTTTAGTTCCGCGTTGCGTTCTTCGTGGCTCTTGCGTGCGACGTTCTCTCTATCCGAAAAAGAAATCATTAATCCGCGCAGGGAGTGCATTGGATCGGGCAAAAGCCTCTTCCATGATCGCCTGGGCTTCCTCGTTGTTGGTAATGGTGGCATAGGCACCCATGAGATCAAACAGAACCCAGGGATGGCGGTTGGATAGTTGGGCCGCTTCGTTGAGAACTTTAAGTGCATCTTTTTCGTGACCAAGTCCTAAATAGCTTAGTCCCAACGCCCGTTGTGCCATGAATGAACTTGGATCACGGGTGGTGGCCAACTGAGCGCTGGCGAGCGCTTCCTCGAATTTCCCACGGTGCAGCAGGGCATAGGCGTGAAGAAAATAGGGAATGCCTCCAACGGGCTCTTCCTCCGCCTCTTCGAAATTGTATTTGATTTGACCAAGACATAACTGATACCGGTGGCTGGCTGACGTACTCTGCGGGTTTATCGCGAAGACTTTAATGAAGTTGTGCTCCGCTTCCGGCCAGTTCCACTCGTAGCACAAACTGACAAAGGCCAGGGATAGGTATGCCTCCTGAAGTGACCCATCAAGTTCCAACGCGCGGAAGGCGGCATCCTTTGCATTCTTCATAGCATCTTCGAACGGAACCAGATTATAATATCCCATCAGCACATTGGCTATCGCAATTCCCGAAAAAGCTTCCGCAAAACCAGGTTCAACCGATGAGGCTTTTTGGAAGCACTCCAGGCTTTTGATCAGGTCGTTTCCGCGTTTATGCCAGAAGTACCGACCTTGCCAGTAGAGTTCTTGAGCCGCCGGAATAGATCCGGACAGCTTTGAGACAATTTTCTGCTCCCCCGGCTTGAGCACTATTCCCAGCTTTGTGTTGAAATCGGAAATAATCTTTGAATGAAGGCTGAAAAGTTTGTCCTTGGGACACTCGTATTCTCCAGACCAGAAAGTCTTATTACCTGCATTTTCAATTAGTTGTGTCTTTACCGTTACTGACCCATTATTCGTCTGCACGCTCCCTTCCAACAACAAGTTGGCTGTCGCCTGGTGCGCCATCTTGTAGGATTTTATCTGAGACAAGGATGACAGGATCTCCTCGGCAAGCCCTTCTGCGAGAAAGGCTGCCTCCGGTTGCGCCGCTGAAAAGGGCTTTACAGTGAGCGACCGGATGGGCGATGTGGTCTTCGTCATTTCTGAAAAAGGAAGGGACGATGCACCCGTTTTAGATTTCACTGGCTCGGCCTGAGGGAGTTCCTGACTCTTCAAGCCATGGATGATATCTTTGACGGCGTTGGCTACCTTATTTATCTGGTCTCGGTAAATAATCTTATTGACGTTCTTGAGCGGATCATCTTCCTGTGCCCGAAGCGGCCGGTTAACGCCAGGTGCTTTGAAAATAAGATCAACAGGGCGGATCTTTGTTTTCAATTCCCTTTCAAGGAGTTGAATATCATCTTCGTCAATTTCATGAATTCTGACTGGCAGGATGCGACTGGCGGTATTTCCGTTGGGGAGTTTCACAGATAGCCCAAACTGGTCAGACTCCGTCGACCGTATAAATTCTAGAAACTCGTTTTTCCAGGGATAGGATTCGGGATCACAATAGGTCTGAGAGACAATGGGGATAAAGATCAGGGACTTGAGCCTGGCGTTGAGTGAATCATCCACATCATGATTTTTCAACAGACCATCGCGTGAATTCTGGTCAAAATAGACCGTGATTTTTCCTTTTACCGTAGCCTCCAGTTCAAGACTCAGGTTATTTACAAACTCAGTGACCCACCCATCGGCTCTGCTGCCTGCAGGTGACTTGTTGTCATTGTGACGGTAGCTGATGAAAATGTCTGAATCGAAGCCGGGGACAAGAGCCGTGTTCCCTGCTCGACGTGGCGTGTTGATAAGCGTATCACCGGTGCCGCTATCTCTTTCTTTTCCGGCAGGCCCTTGAAGGATAACCTCATAAATCTGAACTGGATCTTTCACGTTTTTGAGATACTCAACTTTCACAAAGCGTGTGGAGAATTCTTTCCTGTTGGAGATGTTGTTGTTTACAGATTCAGAAACATAGATTCCGTGAGGGGGAGCAAGCGTCTGGAGGCGGGACGCAATGTTTACGCCATCACCAAAGACATCACCGTTTTCAAACACCACTTCCGCTGTGTGAACGCCGATGTGTAGCTGGAACTCATGGTGTAGACTGGCTTCCAGGATAGCAACCGCGGCAAGGACGGCATCAGATACAGTGTTGAAAGTCACCAATGTGCCATCCCCCAATTCCTTTATCAACTGACCTTTGAATTGTTCAATGATAGGCTTTTGAATTTGCCGGTTCTTGTCGAGCAATTCAAAGGCCCTTTGTTCATCCCTGCCCATCATAGCGGTGTACCCAACGATATCGGTAAACATGATCGCAACAAGCTGACGGTTCTGGGATTTCATTCCGGCTATTTTTACCTATCCAAATATGGGCACCCGGGTGTATTCGAGCCTACCCTAAAGTTACTGATTGTTGGGATGGTGGGATCATTCTAAGGGCAGAATTATCCTGAATCGCTAAGTCGGCTGAAAGAAGAAGTCATTAATCCGCGCGGGCAATGCGTTGACCCGTTCCATTGCCTCATCCATAATTTCCTGAGCACCTTCCGTGTTGGCCAAGGTAGCATACGCGCCAATGAGGTCAAACAACACGAGGGGATGACGATTGGAAAGTTGCGCAGCTGCATTGAGTGTATCTATGGCTTCCCGCTCATCACCGAGTCCTAGATGACAAAGACCTACAGCTCGTTGTGCCATAAAGGAATTGGGATCCTTTTTTGCTGCAATTTGCGCGACCTTGAGTCCTTCCTCAAACTTGCCTTTATGAAGAAGTGCGTAAGCCTGGAGGAAGTATGGTACAGTTCCGGGTGACTCCGATTCTGCGTCTTCAAAATTGCACATAATTTGTGTTAAGCACAGTTTGTATTTCTTCAATGCGGAAGGGCTGTTCGGATTGATATCAAACACTTTTGCAAAGTTGTGCTCCGCTTCGGGCCATGCCCACTCATAACAGAGCGCCGCATAGGCCAGTGTGTAGTAGGCTTCGATAATACTGGGATCGATGTTCAGTGCACTCATGGCCGCATCCCTGCATTTGTTGATTGCTTCATCGAAGGGAATCATCTCGTAGTACCCGAGAAGTACAGAAGCATTGGCGATTCCGGCATGGGCAAGTGCGAAATTCGGGTCCAGGTCGGCGGCCTTTTCAAAACACTCGAGACTTGTTATAAGATCATTTCCTCGCTTGCGCCAGTGGTATCGCCCTTTCCAATACATCTCCAGGGCGGCGGAGCCGGTATGCATTTGCTCATAGAGAAGTTTGCGTTCGGATTCTATCAACGCGATGCCCAGCGAAGTGCAGAGCTCCTGGACGATCCGTGGACGTAATGTAAACAATTCATCACGCGGGCAACTGAAGTCGCTTTGCCATACAATTGTTTCGTCTTTGGATTCTACAAGACAAACATTTACCCCAATGCTGTCGTGTTGGACAGTCATGCTACCGCTAAGAATCATGGTGGCCTGTACGGGAGATGTCTGCGCATCGCCATTGTGTGTGCCATTCATGGGTGCGGTGAGTCCGTGAATAGAAAGCCGAAGCGCCCTGATTTGCTTGAGCGACCCGAACAGGTCTTCTGCAAAGCCCTGGGAGAGGAATTCTTCCCCGGGGTCCTGCGACCTGAAAACCAACGGGAGCACAGCGATTGACTGCACGGTGGATGCGGATTTCAATAGGCCTTCCAGCAGCGGGTTTTTCTTCGGGACTTCTTTTGATTTAGTCACCTGTCCTTCACGCCCCCGAACGGTGTTGATAATTTCTTTGATGGCGATTGCCAATTTGTTAATCTGGTCGCGGTACAATGTTCTGTTGACATTCTTCATTGGATCATCTTCATGCCCACGCAACGGCCGGTTCACTCCCGGGGATTTGAAGATAAAGGGAATAGTACGGAGCTTTCCTTCCATTTGTTTTTCAACAAGATTTGCATCGGCAGAATCGAGATCGTGAATGCAGACCGGAAGAACACGGCTCGCAAAATTGCCATTGTGAAGTTTTACGGTAAGACCGGTACTGTCCTGGGCACTATGCCGGAGGAAGGGGAGAAACTCCTGTTTCCACGCATAGCTCTGCGGATCGCAGTAGGTCTGCGATAGGATCGGAATGAAGATGAGCGACTGCAGTCGCGGCGACAGCGATTCCTCAACCAGATCAGTTTCACGCAACCCTGTATCTGGATCCTTGTCGAAGTAGATAGATGCCCCTCCTTTTACCATGGTATCCAGTTCCGTGGTGAGATTATTGACAAATTCTGTCACCCAGCCGTCTTCCGAGCCCCCCGGAGCCTTGTTGTCGTTGTGCCGGTAGCTAATGAAGATGTCGTAGTTGAAGTTTGGGGTGGCCATGGCCTTGCTTGTTTTGCGAAACAAAGGTGCCAACCCTATCCAAGACCCTCTAGCGCTCCTGATACAAGGTTTAATACAATTGATTCATCCAGGCTGATTTGGTCCTTTTAATGTTCAAAAATGGCCCCTGCACTGGTTAATTTATTCTTTGTAATTTCCTAGGTGGTTGACCGCCACTTAACCCACCCGTCCATTGTCCGTGATTCTTTTGGCACTGGTTCCTGACCAGTCTTGGGTTAAATAGAAAGCCGTTTTTCAAGGGTTTCCTCATCTATTGTATCAAAAGTGTTAAAGGTTGAATCGGCAGGGGTAGGTGCGCGAGGGCGTTAACCTCCACCTTTGGCTAACGGAAAGCAGGTACTGGACTTGACCCTCTAAGGAAAACCGAATTAGCTATGAAACAAATAACATCTCGTGAAAAAAGGATTCTGGAATTGATCGGACAAGGGTATTCAACGGGAGAGATTGCGCAGTCCCTCGGAATCAGTCCCAACACGGTGGAGACACACAGGAAGAGCCTGCTTGCCAAGTTTGATGCGCGCAATGCGGCGGAACTTGTGCGAAAAGCAATTCAAGTGAAAGCGTTAAGTGCACGGGATATAGACCAATGAATAAAACCCAAGACAATATGTTTAACGATCAACACAAATGTCATATGCATTTTCCGAAATGGAAATCATCATTCCACGAAACCTTCAGAATTCCAGCGCTGGCCCTGCTCCTGTTCATTACTTTCTCAGCCTCGGCGCAGGAAAGAATAATCAGTGGCAAGGTCAATGGCCAGGATGATGGACTGCCATTGCCAGGCGTGAATGTTGTTGTGAAGGGCGCGAACGTTGGCACGGTCACTGATGCAAATGGCAACTATTCTTTAAGTATACCTAACGCAGGGGCCATTCTGCAATTTTCATTCGTCGGGTTTATGACGCAGGAAGTCGAAACGGGGCAGCGTTCTGCCCTCGAAATTGTTTTAATTCTTGAGGTCAAGCAACTCTCTGAGGTGGTGATCTCGGCCTTAGGCCTTGAGGTGGACCGCGATAAAGTAGGAAGTGCATCTACCTATATTAGCGGACAGAGCATAGTCAAATCAGGTGAGCCAACCCTAATCAATGGGCTATCCGGCAAGTCTTCCGGATTGATCATCAATCGTTCTTCAGGTGATCCAGGTGCAGGTTCTTACATCCAGATCCGTGGTCAGAGCTCCATCACGGGAAATTTGCAGCCCCTTATAGTTGTAGATGGTGTACCTGTTTATAATTCGAACCTCGGGGGTAGAGAGGTCACGCAACAATCGCGGCTCAATGACATTAATCCCAATGATATAGAATCGGTTGAAGTTCTGAAAGGGGCCAGCGCCAGTGCCCTGTGGGGAACCCGTGCCGGTAACGGTGTCATAATGATTACAACGAAGAAAGGGAGCAGTAGTGCAAATAAAGTAAACATCAGTTATTCCGGAACCTATTCAATAGACAGAATTCTGACTAAACACCCTTATCAAAGAACCTACGGACAAGGGACTAAGGGCTTTTACTTTACCAATGTTCTGGGAGGCTCGGGCTATCAGTTTTCTTTCGGGGATAAGATTTCTAGTAGACCTGGCGGAGACGATATTACCCTGGCAAACCAAGGACATTTCCTAACCTCAGAGGGGAAAGAAGTTTACCCGATAGCTGAATCTGATCTCCTAACCTCTGCCAACGGAGGAAAAAACTCGAGGGATACGTTTGACCCATACGATGCCATTTTTAGCGATGGACACACCTATGATCAAACCCTTTCAATCAGTGGTGGCAACAAAGACGGCAATTACTATATCAGTGTGGGCGATTTGAATCAACAGGGTATCGCGAAGAAAAACAGCAACTATCGCAGAACATCTTTCCGTGTCAATACCGAGCGGCAGATGAATGACTGGTTGAAACTGAGTTCCACAATGATGTACTCACGGGTCACATCTGATAGGGTTCAGCAAGGCAACAATATAAACGCGATTTTATTGGGTGGGTTACGCACTTCCCCCGATTGGAACAATGGGTTGGGGTATGAGGGTTCATACTATCCTCCATCAGGAGCCGCCATCATTAATCGCCAGCTTGCCTATCGAAATCAGATCGGAAAGCGGGATGACCCCGGCTATGATAACCCGGTGTGGTCCATGAACAACGACAAGAACTCTTCCGAAGTAGATCGATTTCTCGGCAGTATCCAGTTGGATATTACACCGATAGAGTGGCTGACTTTCACTTTGCGGGGCGGCGTGGACAGCTATTTCGATCGAAGATTTGGTACTTCTCCTGTTGGAACATCAGGTGGCAGCTTCTTAGCCCTATTCAATACCCGTGAAACGCAATACAACATTGACGGATTTGTCCGCGGAAAATTCAAGCTGGGCACTAAAATAAAACTGGCTGCCTTGGCGGGCTTCAACGCCAACCAGCGTTCCAATGAACTTGTGGGTGGATTCATAAATACATTTCTGGTCACCACTCGCCCACCCATCAGCTTTAGCAATGCGTCCTCGACCAACGATACACCATTTAACGGATTTGATCAACGCCGTTCTGCTGCGGCCTATGCCACCGCTGATCTGGATTACAAAGAGGAGTTATTTTTAAGCCTTACAGGCAGGGCAGAAAACTCTTCTGCCTTCAGTTACAAAAATAATCCCACTTTCTTTTATCCATCATCCACCCTTAACTGGCATTTGATGAAAACCCTGGGGGTGGAGAGCCAGGTTGTCAGCTTTGCCAAAGTGAGAGTGGGCTATGGCATAGTCAGTACCATTCCGGATCCCTATAATACCGTCACCTATTGGGACGCGAGCGTGTATAATGATGGCTGGGGCCCACAACTGCAGGCAAGTGGTTATGGAGGAGGTTATGAACAAAGTGTGACTCAGGGAAACAAAAATCTTAGGCCCGAAACCAAATCGGAACTGGAAGGCGGTTTTGACATCCGCTTTCTGCAAGACCGGATTCGCCTCGGCGCCACCTACTTCACCAATCAGGTGAAGGATGTGATTATCCCCGTAACCCTTGCTGCCTCAACGGGCTTCACCAACAAAACGGCCAACGTAGGTGTCATCGAAAACAAAGGAATAGAGATTGATTTTTCCGGTGATATTCTTAAAGCAGGACATTTTACATGGAACCTGTATGGCAACTGGACGAGGATAAGAAATAAGATTGCAGACCTTGCCGGGGCCTCTGTAGTATTGTCAAACAACACAAACGCTGTGGCAGGTTACCCGCTGGGCGTTTTCTACGGGAGTGCTTATGCCCGAACAGCGGAAGGTGGGCTGGTGTTGAATTCCAATGGCTTTCCAACAGTGGCAGCCACAGCACGTGTTGCCGGAGATCCCAACCCGGATTGGAGAGGCGGGCTGGGAAGCAGACTCGCATGGAAGGGATTATCCCTGAACATTCTTTTTGAACATTCTCATGGCGGTAGCATGTTTGGCGGTACCCGTGGTGCTTTGACTTTTTTCGGAACCCATCAAGACACCGATCGCGAGGTCACGCTGTCGGCAGCAGATGCCGCCACTAAAAGAAATTATGATGGTGTAGTTAGTAATTTTGGTTACAGACCAAATGCCGACGGGAGTTACACGATACGAGGCTATCTGCATGACTTTGGAGGTGGTCCGGTCTTGATTGACCAGGCTTGGTGGACCAGCTTGGGGAGTACATTTACTGGTGGACCCCTTGAGAACTTTATTGAGCCGGCCCAATGGACCAAATTGCGCGAAGTGTCGCTGACATATTCACTGAACAGTACCGGCTTCAGAAAAAAGAGCCGACTCAGTTCCATCGACTTTACCCTCACCGGCCGGAACCTATTGTTGTGGACCGAATTCAAGGGCAATGATCCTGAATCAACAAGTATTGGGCCAGCTAACAACCGAGGTAGAGACTACTTTACCAATCCGGCCACCAAATCTGTTTTATTCACGATAAAAATCAATTACTAAGACATCAAAATCAATCCATATGAAAAATCTCGCCACTGGCTTCCTTACTGCCGTCATTCTGCTTGGTTCATGCGAATCCTTTGTAACGGGTATTAATGAAGATGATATTACAAGAATCCAGGATGCCGATCTGAAACTGGTCTTAACCGCAGGAGAAGTTCAATACATGGGGTTCCTTGAAGGTCAGGCTGCGCGCTTGAGTGGCCTGTGGAGCGGATACTTATTTGGTGCAGCCCGGCAGGCGGCTGGGCACTATGTGTACAATATTACCGCGTCTGGTTTTGACACGGAGTGGGAAAATGTGTATGCTCACACTTTGAAGTCGCTACGCATTGCGAAGCAAAAGGCGATTGATCAGAGCAATCTGAGTACACTGGGAATTTGTCAGGTGATGGAAGCAAGCATCATGGGTACCGCGGTAGCTTTGTGGGGTGATGCGCCCTATTCGGAAGCAGCGAATGTGGAAGCTTTCCCTAATCCGGCATACGAGGCACAACTGATTGTCATTGATAACCTGATTCTTCTGCTGGATAACGCTATTGCGAACCTGAGTGCAGTCAGCAACCCATCACGTTTAGGTGATTTTCTCTATACTTCATCTCCCAATACCCAGTGGATCGCCGCAGCTAATTCTGAGAAGGCTCGTTTGCTTTTGTACAAGAAGGACTATGCAAACGCTCTGGTAGCTGCCAATGGAGGGATTCAAGTTCCGGCCAACGACCTGACAGCCAAACATGGCACGTCCAACTTTATCGATCGCAACATGTACAACGATTATCTGGTTCGGACTCGTCAAGGGGACATTACTGCTTCGAATACATTCCTGGGAAAGTTGCTGAATGCCACTTTTGCAGGAAATAGGAATCATGCGAAGACAAACGAAGCTTCCCGTTTGGCCAAGTATTATTCAGGCGGCAGCGTGCCTGCATATTTGCCAAACACAACCGCAACGGGGTACTTTGCCAACAATGCTCCGTTCCCACTGCACACGGCTTTTGAAACCAAGCTGATTGCCGCCGAGTGCTTGATTCAAACAGGGGATTTTACCAATGCCCTGGCAAAACTCAATGAGCACAGGGCCAACCTGCGTTCGACTTTCCCTACTGGCACCTATGTAGATTTTGTGAGTTCTGATTTCGATCCGGCCGGTATAGAAAATCCGCTGGGGAGCATGACAGCCAACGGCGCACTGCTGCGCGAAATACTGGAAGAGAAATACGTTTGTCTCTACGGCCAGATTGAGGGCTTCAATGAAATCCGTAGAACAAATAATGCGCTGGGACTACCCCCGAACACCGGTACGGAAATTCCACAACGGTTTCTCTATTCGCAGAATGAGGTCAATTCAAATGGAAAAACCCCAAATCCAATCCCCGGTTTGTTTGAAAAAACGACGATGTTCAAATAAATATGCCTGATATTTCACAATTTGCTTACGAGGTAGGATTCTCGAATCTGTCGTACTTCAGTAAAGTATTTAGGGAAGAATTTGGGACATTACCTTCGGAATACAATCCGTAAAAAATAAACCATGAAACGATTGCCAACATATCGGACTGGAATTTGCCTGACTATTGTTTTCTCCTGTTCAATAGTATTGACTTCAGCTCAGCAAATCCAATTCAAGCACTACCAGAGTGAAGAGGGGTTTATTGCTGCAGGCGGTCACCGATCTTTTGCTCAGGATAGCCTGGGGTTTTTATGGATAGGAACGGGGGGAGGCCTGTATCGATTTGATGGGTATACGTTTAAACTTTACAAGAGAGAGCCAAATGATTCTTCAACACTACTCAGAGAAGGGATAGGTATGATGAAAATTGACCCGGCAGGAAAATTGTGGCTTGTATATGATGAGTGGCTGCAGTCGTATGACCGGAATCGTGATGGATTTGTTACCTATCGTCTCTTGCCCACAGGAAATAATATTCGGTCCCTGTTTTTTGAGAGTGCGGAGTCCATGTGGATCGGCACCTATGGAACGGGCCTTTTTCACTATAATCTCAAAACAGGCGCTTTAAAGAAATATGTAAACCAACCGGAGGGCCTGTTATTGCTGAAGGAAAGAAACTACATATACGACATCACCATGCAACCACCTTTCGTTGTGATGGGAACGCAAGATGGGATATGGAAATTTCATCCTGCAAGTGAATCCTTTAGTCGTCCCAACTGGAAAAGGAAAGAAGATTTCTCGTTTGATCTTGAAACCATGCTGGTGAACAAGATAATTAATAAGCATGACCATTATTGGATTTCTACGCCAGGAAAAGGGATGATGAAAGTAGACACCTCTTTTGCCGTACTTTCGAGGAGCCCCATAGGGAATGAGGGTACCGTAGTAGATATTCAGGGCAAGGTTTGGGTCCCTACGCAGGGCCAAGGACTGAAGTGCTATAACCCACAAACCGAAACCACAACAATTTATAAGCATGAACCGGATAACCCGGCCTCACTTCCTTCTGACCTGTTGTGGGAGAGCTTTATTGATAAGGATCAGAATATCTGGCTGGGAGTATGGAATGGGGGTATTTGTCAAATCAAACGTCCTTCAATTTCCATTCGGAATTATCTGGCAGGACACGCACTACATCATCCTATGTTACTTGAGGGCAAGAATGAAAGAATGCTCCTGGTAACCTCTGCTGGTGAAGGTCTGCTGGGCAGTCCGTTCAACACGCAATTAACAACTCTTGATTTTAGGTCCATGGTATCTTCACTCCCAAAAGGGTATACCGATCTCTTCGCAATTCACCGGGGGAAAGAAAATATATGGATAGGGTCCTTTGGCAGAGGAGCCCTGGGTATTGATGTTGACAAGGAAACCGGAATGATTGGCAGTAAAAGTCATTTGACCACCCTAACTAATACGGGCATGTATGACCTTTCCGACAGTGGTCCGGTAACGACGATTTATGAGGATCCGCAGCGTAATCTTTGGCTGGGCGTCATGGGCGGAGGATTGAACCGGGTTTACCTTGAAAAACGGTTTGGAGAAGAGGGAGCGGTAAAGATTTACCAACATGATGATAAGGATTCCACATCTATGGCGGCAGTGGGATGGATTTCGGGCATCCTTCCAGAGAATGACAGTTTACTTTGGGTAAGCTCTTATGGCGGATTGGAATTATTCCATTATAAAAGCCAAACTTTTGAACACATAGTTCAAAACATTGAGGGCGCCTGGCTGAGCAAAAGCAAAGATGGTACTATACTCTTTGGGACCAAGCGGGGGCTTTTTGAAGGAAGGAAAGATAATGGCCATTATTCTTTCAGGAAAATAGCATTGCCAAATGATCCGTTCATTACATCTGTTGAGGAAGATATCGAAGGCCGCTTTTGGATAGGGACGCTTCAAGGTCTTTACTGCCTCGACCAGAGAGACAGTTCGTTATTGTTATTCAACAGCGATGATGGGCTTGTAAAGCTGAGTCACGGTGGATCAACCATCACACGGGAAGGACTCATGATTTTTGCAGGCGGAAATGGGCTTTCAGTCATTGATCCCATGTCCCTGACTAGGAGAAGCAACAAAATCAGACCAGTCATCACACAATTGATTGTCGATAGCAAGATTGCCAGTGCTTATTCCAAGTCTAGAGATGATGATCATTTTACAATTCAGGAAAGTGTCAATAGTATCCGTCAACTGGAACTCGACCATACACACAAAACCTTTTCAATTGAATTCGCATCCATGGACCTGACGGCACCAATCAAAATCCTTTACCGGCACCAGTTGGAAGGATTTGATCCTGATTGGGTTGAAACAGATTCATACCACCGTTCGGCAACATACCAGAATTTGGGGCCAGGAGTGTACCACTTCAAGGTGAAGGCAACGAACGCAGACGGCGTATGGAGCAATTACCAAACTACGTTGGATATTAGGATATTACCTGCTCCCTGGAAAACCTGGTGGGCTTACAGTGGTTATTCATTAATCGTTGTCTGTTTGTTGTTTGGCGCCCGGCGTATGATAGTCCAGCGGGAGCGATTAAAAGCAAACCTGAAACTTGCGGTGGTTGAACAACAGAAAGAACACTTTGAGTTGGAGAAAGCAAGAGAAGTCGACAGGGTGAAGAGCTCGTTTTTCACCAACATCTCTCATGAATTCCGCACGCCACTGACACTGATCAAAGGGCCAGTGGGTGATCTGTTGGAGAAGTATACAAATGACCCGAAAACACAAGAAAAACTTAAGCTGGTGCAGCGCAACGCTGACCTACTCCTGAGGCTTATCAACCAACTGCTGGATCTGGCTAAGCTGGAATCCGGCAGCCTGAAAGTGGAAAAATCGGAAGGGGAACTGTATTCATTTATTCGGGCCGTGGCCAGTTCCTTTGAATCATTGGCGAGGCAGAAGAACATTACGTTGTCGGTGGAAGTGCCCACTTCACCACAACCGGCACTGTTTGATAAAGACAAGGTGGAGACGATATTGATCAATCTGATTAATAATGCAATCAAGTTCACTCCGCAAGGAGGTAAGGTGACGATGAAGGGAACGCTGAAGGATTTAACCGCAGAGGCGCTCCCGATTGCTATCGGGAGACGCAGAGGAATCCTGGGCCTTACTGTTTCAGATACGGGTATTGGTATTCCTCCCGAGCATCAATCGAAGATTTTTGAGCGCTTCCACCAGGTGAGCGAGGCACACAAGGAAGTGGGGACGGGGATCGGGCTCAGTCTGGTGAAAGAATTGGTGGTGTTGATGGAGGGCACCATTATTGTCAAGAGTGAGGTGGGCAAAGGGGCCGAATTCACTGTTACGCTGCCCCTGGAGCTATTCGAATCCCTGACCGGTGAAGAAGGATCGGGTTCATTTGGAGGAGTCAACCCGAAACGCGGAACCCTGAACCAGGACCCAGGGTATCCGGTAAGTAGTATTGAAAATTCCAGAGTGAATGGGGAAGAGTCAACAACCAAGCCCCACGTGCTGGTCGTGGAAGACAACACAGACCTACGACATTTCATAATTGATTCTCTCGGGGATGAGTTCTACTACTTAGAAGGAGAGAACGGAGTACAAGGGCTGGAAAAAGCCACGACAGAAGTACCCGACCTGATCATCAGCGACGTGATGATGCCCGAGATGGACGGGATGGAGATGACGAAAAAGATCAAGAGTGACATACGCACGAGCCACATCCCCTTAATACTTCTCACTGCCAAGTCATCCGAAGACAGCAAACTATCGGGGTTGGAGTGTGGGGCAGATGATTATCTCACTAAACCATTCAACAAGCAGGAGTTGCTTTTGAAAGTACGCAATGGCGTGAATCGGCAATTAAAGTTGCGGGAGAAACTCAGAGGAGAGTTGATGAGTAGTGCCCCCAGAGTAGAAGTGCTTTCTGCAGACGAGCAGTTTCTTATTAAAGTAAAAGATGCGATCCTTAGCCAACTCAGCGACGAGCAGTTGAGTGTGGAGTCATTGGCAGAAGATATTGGGTTGAGCAGGGTGCAGTTGTACAGAAAAGTGTCCGGACTGACTGGAATTTCTGTGAATGAACTGATCCGGAAGCTGAGGCTTCAGAAAGCGGCGCATTTGCTGGGTCAGGCGTGGGGGCCGGTGAGTCAGGTGGCTTATGAGGTGGGTTTTTCAAATCTCTCCTACTTCAGTAAAGTTTTCAAAGAGGAGTTTGGGGTGTTGCCGTCGGAATATGAGAGGATATGACTCGAGTGATCTACTATTACCTCGCCACCAAAAACGCCAGAAAAATCCACACACTGAGGATAAAGCCGAACATGAAAACCCTGTAGGCCCGGTTAATTAGCGAGTACTTCCGGCTTAGAATCATACCCTGGTTGTGAAGATCAATATTCATGGTGTCATAAATATCTTTATCCGATGTGAGCAGGGCATTCATGCGTTCCAAGTATTCGGCCTGTGTATACTGGGAGATGACACCGAAAAACAAAAGGCTTGACTTAGTCTTATCCTTTTCAAGGGCCATATTCTTGATCAATTTGGGCTTGGCAGCCTGGATGGCAAAAACGGCCGAGACAAGGCAGCTAAGCATAATGAGGGCCAATGGAATAATGATATTGGCCTTATCATATTGAAATCGCTCGGCAACCATCCCGTATCCACTGATGGCAATAATGGAGGAGATTATCATTGTATTGATGCTGATGATAAGGTTGGCCTTGTTGTCGGCGATCTGAATCAATGTGATTTGATTCCGGTAGGCAACGCGGTAAAGTGTTTCTTTCCCCTTGCTGCCTTTTTCCTTTTTTTCGTTTTTCTCGGGTAATTGTTCTTCCATGGGGCCAAATTACAATCTACAAATGAAGTTCTTATGTCAAATTCTAAAGTAAACTATTCCTACTGCTTTCACTTGTGTTAAGGCAGCCTCTCAATTCGGCGCGGGAAGGCTTGCTGGGATCTTCGGGCAAAATCCGGAGGAATCGGTTAAAAATGGAATAAAGCGCCTGATTATCAGATATTTATAGAGTGTCAATATTGGGAGGTCTCTGGCTTACAATTGCACTAATTAATTGTAAATTTAAGGTACCCCTCACCTAGCCCCACAGCACGCCAATGAACCCGCTACCCCTCGGCGTTCGGATTGCAGAATTTTGCAACCGGTACCGAATTTCCTTTGCGTTATGTCTGTCTTGCCTGGCAGCAGTATTGTCTCCTGCGCAGCTATCCGCCCAGGCACAGATGTCGGACTTTGTTCTATTTTCCGGACACGGCGGTCCTGGTACAACCGTTCCGGTGAATCCAGGGTACGTGGTTCAAATTAGTTCCAGCTCTACGATTTCAGGGGGAGCGATAGGCAGTTTGCGATCTGTCATAACTACGGGAAGCGCCTCCATAAACAGCAACATTTTAAGCCGGGGCACCATCACCCTTGCAAATAGTAACACCGTTAACGGCCTGCTTTCAGCGGCCAACACACAAGGCATTACAGGTACCGTAGTTAGTGTGGGCTCTGGTGCCGTTTTAGGTGGCAACCTAGAAGTCAACGGAAACATTGTCGTAAGTGGAGGAACTGTTTCAGGACGCGTTACCCACCCGGTTGGCACTACCTACGCCGGTCCGGTCCCAGGTCTAGGGGAGGTGCTTGGAACACCCAACCTGGTCACCTTTCCAGCCTTGCCGGCCATTACCTCCTTTCCTCCTTTTGCCTCCACGCCTGCAATAACTTCGACAACGACCATTACACCGGGAGCCTATTCGGCAATGAAACTTTCGGGGAATAGAGTTTTGACACTTCGGGGCCCCGGAGTTTACATCTTTGAACTTATTGACAACAAGAACAACAACTCTCTCCTTTTTGATTTCCAGAATAACCCAACGGGTGTATTCCGTATTTACGTGCATAAGAACGCGGACCTTGGCAAGGTCAGCGCCAACATGGTCAATGGGGGAAGTGCCTCCCGCATTTTTACCGAAGTGCAGGGAACAGGGCTGGGTACGACAGGCATTGCGTTCGATATTGCCAATGGCTCACCCGGAGGGGGAAACAATTCAAGGTGGTTGGGAACGGTTTGGGTGCCTTATGCCGCAGTGAATGTCGGATCTGGAACAGGGAGCAGTGAGATAACAGGAGCGCTTTGGAGCGGGACCCAGGTAAAGATCCAAAGCGGTGTTGCAATTTCGTATGTAGCTTTTGATGGCTGCGTTCCCCCCGTGATTATTGTTACTAACCCAACCGTTTGCAGCACAACTGTGGGGGGAAATACATCCGTGGTAAATCTCACAGAATTTGCGTCATACACGGGCGGCGGGACCGGAGTCTTTTCCGCTGGTGGTTTCATCATCTCCGACCCCCAATCGTATACGGCTACGAACGGCGTTGTGGTTACCTATACCGTGACGAAGTCAGCCAACTGCTCGTCCTCCGCAGTAATGACCATCACTGTAAACGACAGGCAATCGTTTGGGATATGCGCCCCAGCGTCAGGCAAAACAAACAGCCTGATCGGATCGGAACTGACATCGTTACATCAGATTTATCAGGCGGGGGGGAGACCAACCTCCAGTGCGGTATTCTTTATAAGCGGGGAGAGCGTTCTGATCGACATCATTTACCTCAACGGTAAGCTGGCTGAATTGATGACCCTGCTCCCGGGCCTGGGCCTTACCAATGAAATCATAAGCGATGACGGATCGCTGCTTGTTACAGGTTTTTTCCCCATAACCAGCCTGACTCAACTCAATTCACTCGGTTCATTAATTAACTATGTTCGTCCGGCGTTTCCTCCACTCGGAAATGCGGGGATTACTCAAACGCAAGGAGACAAGGCACTCCGCTCTGATCTGGTCAGACTTGGCTACGACATCGGAGGAGCTGGCGTCAAGATTGGTGTCCTGTCGGACAGCTACAACACGCTTCCCAACAGCGATATTGCCAACGGTGATCTGCCGGGACCGGCAAATCCATTTGGGTTCCTGGGTGAGGTTCAGGTTCTGAAGGAATATCCGTATGGCGCCCGAGCGGACGAAGGGCGGGCCATGCTTCAGATTATCCATGACATTGCGCCCAAGGCCCAACTGGCATTCCGGACAGGGTTCATAGCGGCAACAGATTTTGCCAAAGGTATCAGGGAACTGAAGGCCGCAGGATGTAACATCATCGTGGATGATATTACGTATGTAACGGAGTCCTTTTTCAAGGACGGCAAGGTGGCAGAGGCGGTGAATGAAGTCACTTCCCAGGGTGTTTCCTATTTTACTGCAGCTGGAAACTTTGGCAATAAATCCTATGAAGGCACCTTTACCCCCATTCTTCAAAATGGCCTGGTGGCGCATGCTTTCGGAGCCGGTGACGCCGGACAAAGTATAACGGTTGGCCCCGGAACGTACACCGTTGTTTTACAATGGGAAGATCCTGTGTACTCTACGGGATCCATTGGCACACTGAATGACCTTGATATTTACTTAACCAAAGATGGCGGCGTTACCCGGTTTGGGTTTAACCGCAATAACCTGGGTGGCGATCCGATCGAAGTACTTTCTTTTACCATGCAGCAGACAACGACTACGGAAATCATGGTGGTCAGGGCAGCAGGAATGGATAATGTTCGTTTCAAGTACATTGTCTTCCGTGGTGATCAGATCGTTTTCAATGAGTATCACGGCGGGGTTGGCGCATCCACCATCGTAGGCCAGGCGAACGCATCTGGAGCCATGACCGTTGGTGCCGTACTTTACAGCAATACTCCGGCCTACAACTACAGCCGACCGGAAGGTGCGGAGCCTTTTGGCGTAGCAAGTTTCTCTTCTGTAGGAGGTACGCTTACCAACGGCGAAGTACGCAGCAAGCCAGACTTTACCGCGCCTAACGGAGTAAACACTACGGTGAGCCTGGGTGGACAGGACCTGGATCTTCCGGATTTCCCGGAAGGGGACGGCTTCCCTAATTTCTTTGGTACGTCAGCTGCTGCTCCTCACGCTGCTGCGGTGGCAGCTCTTCTGATGGAGGCGCGCAAAAAGTATGAGCCCGGCCTTCCGCTTTATCAATCCGGAGAAATCCGGCAAGTGCTGAAGTCAACGGCACGAAACATGTATGCCGATGGTGGGTTTGATTTCAAATCCGGCGCTGGGTTCCTCCGTGCGGATGCTGCCCTTCTCACGATCGCTTCGCCGAATCCTCGAGTCTTTAATCCGATGATAGTGCCGGTGGGGATAGCACCCGGCGATGAGCCGTTCACGGTAATGATTAATGGGATAAATATCAACGCCAACTCCGCCGTGTTGCTGCGCGGAAGTGCGGTGGCCTCCTCGTTCAATGAAACGTCAGGTCAATTGGAAGCCCAGATTCCGGTGTTTGAAGGTAACCCTCCGATTACGGTAGTGAACACAGCCATTTCAAGCAGTGGGATCGACGGGGGCACCTCGGACAGTTTGTATTTTTTTGGCACCGCGAAATCACGAATTGTCATTCAGGCAGACAGGAAAACAAAGAAATTCGGAGAAAAATTGCCCGCCTATACAGCTAGTGTGCTGGTAGAGGAGGGGGGCATCCTGGTCCCCGGCAGGCTTAGCCTCGCTGAGGTAGGCCTAACCAACAATCCGTCAGGGGAGACAGATGCATCGGGCCGGCAATTGATCCCGGTCGTTATTAGTGGCCCCGCGAACGACCTGATCCATGTCAACGTAACCGGCTATAGTCTCATTCCTTCACACGGGGAGACAGACGTTTCTTTCCGGGAGCTGTTTATCTATGATATCGCGAATTACCAAACCGGTGCCTTAGTTGTTGAGAAGCTCCCCCTGTTGATCACCCCCGTTGACATAGAAAGTATCTACGGGGACAAGTTCGACGACATGATAGACTTCACCTATGTGGTCGGCGGTCCGGGGTATGACTTCGCCAACGTGCATCCGGATACCTTGCAGGTTATGATGAATGGAATAACGGCGCTGCATGCAGTACAGTTATACGACAGTGCGGTAGCATTCGTGGATGCCAGGCAAATTACCAATGCCCGCCAGATCACCAATTCCGACCTGTCGAACCTGGCTTTCATGACGAGTGCGATGGCCATATTCAATGCCCGTCAGATTACCAACGCCCGTCAGATAACGAATGCGCGACAAATAACAAACGTCGTGGATTTTGACAAGCAATCGATTTTTAACTACCGGGATGGTGTGGCTGATACACTGAAAGCGCCCATTTCCAATGCGCGACAAATTACAAATACACTAAGGGCCGTGGTCAATGCCCGGCAAATGGTCAATGGGACGGCGTTTGTGAATGCCCGCCAAATAACGAACAATGGCGTAGAAATTAATGCGCGCCAAATCACTAATTCCGGGGGCAGTACGGCGCTGGTTAACGCAGAAACGGTCGGTGACGGTTCGGATGAAAGTAACCAGGATGTCCTGGTCATCATTGATTCATTGGATGTATTTGCTGATCCAGTCATCAACGAGGCTGGCGAGGAGGTTTACGAGATACCTCAATTGTTCTCTATCAATATGATTACTGGCATCACCGCCGGAACGCATTCGATTGTACCCGGTGCATTTATGTCCGAAGATTTTGACATTCGGTACGCGTTGGGGGTGCTCACCATCCAACAGGCTCCATTAATGATAACAGCCCGTGACAACACAATGGCATATGGCCAGGAGCAACCTTCGTACTTTTCAACATACGATGGATTCATGTATGATGATGATACCACATCAGTTATCGCATCCATGACATATACGCTCACTGATTCCGTGGGTAATATGAAGACTTCTTCATCCCGCGTAGATGCTGTGAATTACAGCGTCGCGCCACAGGCTACACTGCTCGAGACATCTCTTCTTCCCGGACTGCCTGTCAATTACCATGTAGAGTATGCGTCTGGAAAATTGACTGTCGATAAGGCTCAAGTAACTGCAGCGGCAGTTCCTGGCCAGTTCAAAATATATGGAGAACCTGATTCGGTGGCCTATCAATACACAATAACAGAAGGAACGATATTTTTTGAGGATACTTTCAGCGGCGGGTTGACCCGGGCTGCCGGGGAGAATGTTGGTCATTATTCCATCGGTTTGGGGACTCTGGCGCTCAGTTCCAACTATGTACTCACATACGTTCCTTCCGCGTTTGAAATCACAAAGCGCGACATTACGGTTACTGCCAATGTGATGAATAAGATTTATGGCACCGTGGACCCTTCCCTGTTGTATACAATCACGCAAGGTGCCTTGGTCACTGGAGATCTAATTACTGGTGCCCTGGAACGCCTAGTGGGGGAAAGTGTCGGTGCCTACGGTATCAGCTTGGGGTCGCTGGCAATAAATAACAACTACGCGTTGACCTTCGAGGGGGCTGCCTTTTCCATTTTGCCGAGGTCAATAACTGTAACTACAGCTCCCGCTCAAACCAAAATATACGGCGTTGCTGACCCTGCTTTCTTGTATTCCATCACAGACGGCTCGTTGGTGTTTGAAGACTTATTTGTTGGCGCCCTGAATCGGGAGGCAGGTGAAACCGTTGGTGCGTATGCAATCAGCCGTGGAACCCTCGCCTTGAGCGGCAATTACGAGTTGGCCTTTGTGTCTGCCAACTTCTCCATTGTCCCGAGGGCGGTTACTGTGACGGCTGCCTCCGGTCAATCCAAGGTGTATGGCAATTTGGATCCGATTCTGATTTATTCAGTAACGGCCGGTACCCTTGCCTTTGAAGATTCTTTTGCAGGTACCCTGAGCCGACTTGCCGGGGAGGGCGTTGGCGGATTTACAATTACCCGTGGAACGCTTTCGCTGAATAGTAATTATGCATTAAACTTTGCATCCGCTGAATTTCTGATTGTGCCAAAAGCAGTTACCGTGACGGCTCTCGGACAAACAAAAACATACGGAAGCAGTGATCCGGTGCTCACGTTTTCAGCGACCCCGACACCAGGAAGTATTTTACCCAACGGCCATACGATCAGTTTTAGCGGTGGGTTGACCCGGGCTGCCGGAGAAAATGTGGGAACATATTCTATAAGCGCTGGGAATTTGACGAACAGTAATTACGTCATATCCTTTACTGGAGCGAGTTTCCGTATCAACCCACTCGCGGTGGCCGTCACAGCGGAGCCGAAGACGAAGACGTTCGGAGATGTTGATCCTCCCTTGACCTTCGTATCCAGTCCGACCAATGGTTCCCTTCTGGCGAATGGAAGCGGCATAAACTTTACAGGTTCTATGACCCGGACCGTTGGGGAGAGCATTGGTGCATACCTGATTAAACAGGGTACGCTGAGCAACAGCAACTATACGATAACGTTTACAGGTGCTTCGTTCACCATCGTGTGCTTAAATGCGCCAGCAATCATTTCCTATGTGACAGCAGCAGGTTCTGGATCCAGCAGTCCACCAACGGTTCTCAAGCCATCCGGGACAAGCGCTGGAAACCTTCTGATTATCGGCCTTATGTATGAAAAGGGAAACAGCACGACCGTGTCTCCGCCTTCTGGCTGGACCCTGATACGGACAACCAATCAGGCAAACAATGTTGGGATGGCCACCTATTTCAAGGTAGCCAATTCCAATGAACCAGGAGATTATGCATTTGGGCTTACAAGCAGTCCCAAATGGTCGATCGGAATTTCGCGCCTGGAGGGGACGGATCCTGTCAATCCGATTGATGTTCATGGTGGTGCTTCTGGCGGCAAAGCGTTTGATGCCGTGGCCCCCTCTGTTACGACCACGGCTTGCAATGCCCTGGTGATGACGTTTTTTTCCAACAAGCGGAATTCGACATGGATACCGCCCGTCGGGACGACGGAGGTGTATGATGAGCCGAACAATCAAAATGGACTTACTTCAAACATGATGGCCTATTTTGTTAAGGCTTCCGCCGGGGCGACTGGACCGAAGACGGCGACCGCTTCAATCAATGAGGCATGGGTTGCTCAGCAGGTTGCTGTCCGGGCTGGGAGGAGTGGTTCTGCTTCAAATTCATCCCGGAACGCTGCAAGCTACTTCGAGGAAACCAGGGTTGAGGAAACGCAGGCTGTAGAGCAGGCCGATCTGGGCATCCGCACCTTCCCGAATCCAGTCAGAAATTCCTTTAATATCATCCTCGAAGGTGTTCATGACCAGATTGACCGTTCTGCTATTGCTATCCTGGATGTTATCGGCCGATCCTTCCCGGTGCGGGCGACATGGCATTCCAATGAAAGCCGACTGGAACTGGACTTCTCAAGCTTTGATGATGGACTGTATGTAGTCAACGTGAAGACCACCAATGGATCGAAGACAGTCCGTGTTATGAAGCGGATGGATTAGGATTACACGTTTCAGCTTTAATGGTTTGCTCAGCCTGCAAATTTGCCTGAATTGGGAAATGATGTGTAAATTATGGTCCCTAACAGGCAAAGATGGTTCGCTTCTCCGTATTGCTATTTTTTATACTTGGTTTCTTTCATGGCTTGTCACAAGACCATGATCCGTCTATCGACAGCCTTGAGAATCTGCTAAGAACGCAACGCAATGATTCCTCGAAGGTTAATAACCTGATCGAGCTCAGCACGCTGTACCTGGCCGTGAGCCCCCAGAAAGCCATTGCCTACGGAAATACTGCGCGAGCACTGGCGGAGAAAGTCAAATACCCGATGGGGCTCGGATTTGCCCACAAGGCGATAGGCCGGGGGTATTTCAGTTTGGCAAACTATCCCGATGCCCTGGTGCATTACCGGCATTCGCTTGATGTTTTTGAATCTCTGAAGTTCCGCACCGGTGTAGCAAATATTCTCAGCAACATCGGGGTTATCTACTTTAACAACGGAGAGGACACACAATCGATTGCTTATCATCTCCGGTCGTTGAAAGTATCGGAAGAAATCAACGATGAGATGAGAATAGGCACTTCATTGAATAATATTGGAGGCGTTTACAACAATAATCCGTTAACTGTAGACAAGGCACTGGAATACTATTACAAAGCCCTGCCGATTTTTGAGAGAATAAAGTATGACTATGGGATCGGAACCATCTCGGCAAATATTGGAGAAATCTATCTGGCCAAGAATCAGTATGACAGCGCATTGCACTACATGGAAGAATCTCTTAGGGCGTATTCGGGCTCCATTGATGCAACGTTTCCACTTACCTTTCTTGGCCAAATCTATGCCGAACGAAAAGATTTTAAGGAGGCGCTCCGGAATCACCACGAGGCGATAGAGATAGCAGATAAATTGAATGCCAAACTTGAACTTACTCAGGCATTGCTGGGACTTGCAGCAACACAGGTTAAGCAGGGTCGGATCAAGGACGCGATTTCTACCTTTTCACGTGCGGAGTACATTGGCGAGTCCGTGAGGGCGCGGCAGGAAATGAAAACAGCGTACGAGGAATTGTCCAAAGCCTATGCCTCGATTGGTGACTTCAGGAATGCGTATTTGTATGAATCGAAATTCAGTTATATGAAGGATACACTGTTCAATAACGACGAGATCAACAAGATTCAGCGCCTGCAGTTCAATTTTGACATAGACAAGAAGGAAGCAGAGATCAAGGTACAGGAAGTCACCATCCAGCGGCAGAAGACATTCAATTATGCGGCGGCAATTGTCGGGGTCCTGCTGGTGACTATGGTTGGCGGAATTTACAACAGGTACCGGTATATTCGAAAAACAAACAAGATTATCAAGAAGGAGCGAGACCGCTCCAAGGAGTTGCTGCTGAATATCCTTCCAGAGGAAACGGCTCACGAGCTCGAAACGCAGGGTTATGCAACGACGAGATTCTATGAAAATGTGAGTGTTCTGTTTACTGATTTTAAAGGATTCACCATCATTGCGGGGAAACTATCACCCCGGGATTTGGTGGCCGAACTGAATGACTACTTTGTTGCATTCGATGAAATCGTTGAACGGTATGGTCTGGAAAAAATCAAGACAATCGGTGATGCTTACATGTGTGCTGGTGGGATTCCAACTGCCAACGAGACCCATCCGATCAACGCTGTGGAGGCAGGGGTAGCCATGCAGGAATTTATGAAGAAGCGTAATGAGCTTCGGGAAGAAAAGGGATTGGATGGTTGGGAATTGAGAATTGGAATTCATTCCGGTCCGGTGGTGGCAGGGGTAGTTGGGAAGAAGAAGTACGCGTATGATATATGGGGAGACACTGTCAACATCGCCAGCCGGATGGAATCAAATGGGGCTCCTGGGAAGGTGAACATCTCAGCAACCACCTATGTCCTGGTCAAGGGGAAATTTGAATGTGCGCATCGCGGGAAAGTCGCTGCCAAGAACCTGGGGGAAATTGACATGTACTTTGTTGAGCGGCAAGTGGATAATGAAGTGCTAACCACCGAATAGGCGGTGTTTTTTAGATCCATTTTGCCTCATTTCAAAACATTTTCATACCTTCGTTTGACCATTTTTTAAGCTTATGTTCAAGAAGATTCCTCCCTTTTTTAAAAATTTCTATTCCATAACAGGGATTGCGTTCCTGGTTTGGATGCTTTTCCTGGACTCCAACGACCTCATCAACCGGTTCCAACTGTCGGCCAAGGAAAGGTCTCTGGAAAATGAAAAGGAATATTACCTGGAGAAGATCCAGGAGGTTGAAAAAGATCGGGCCCAGCTGATGGGGACGCCAGAACTGTTGGAGAAATTCGCGCGGGAGAAGTACTTGATGAAGAAAGAGTCAGAAGACATTTTTGTAATCGCAGAAAAGTAACGTATGAAAGCGTGGTTTACATGCCTTGCGCTTGTGTGCGCAATGTCTGCCTTGGCGCAACGTGATATGGAGGAGGACACCAAGCCGCCTTTCAAAGACCGTATTTATTTCGGCGGCGGTGGAGGATTTAGCGGGGGCACGGATGCAGGGGGCAACCGGTTTTTTGTGTGGTCGATATCCCCGGTGGTCGGGTATATGATTACCCCGAAATTTTCAGCCGGATCAGGGTTTGTGTACCAGAACCTGTCCTACTCCGATGTTAACCTGACGCTGGAACAATGGGGATTTATGCCTTTCGTACGGTATAATTTTGATGCCTTCTATGTCACTTCCGAATTTCAGTATATCAAGACGCCCAGCTTCTTTTCAACGGAAAGCAGGTTCTATACCAGGCTCTTGTTTGGGGCAGGATACATGGTGCCCCTCGGCGGCCGGGCGCGACTCAATGCGCAGGGCATGTATGATGTGATCTACCGGAACAACGGTCCCTTTGCATCTCCGTGGGTGTTCCGGGTATTCTTTTCGTTCTGATCAGAAAGCCACCTGAAATTTTTCTGCCAGCTTTTTTAGGTCCTCCTCCACACTTGGGTGAAAGGAAATTCCGGTTTTCTTGCGCTCCATCATCGCCTCCCTTTCGGGGTCACCGGGTATCACGACGTTGGGTTGGCCTGGAATGGTGCGGGCATTTCGAAAGCGTTCAATCCATTGATCCATGTGCTTCTTATACTCTTCAACCGGCCGGAAAGCATCCACGCGAAGGGCGCCGATAAAATGGCCGATACCAGCACCTACCGGATCCGGCGGTGGGGCCAGGAAGCTGACAAACGGAGGAACCCACGGGCCGTAGTTTGCACCTGAAAGTACCGCTGAAAAAATATCAACCCAGGCGCCAAGGCAGAAACCCTTGTGGCTGCCGTGGTCCAAGTCGCTGCCCAACGGAATCAGGGCGCCTCCCTCTTTCAGTTCATGGGGGTTTGTAGAGGGCGCTCCATCTTTCTTTTGTATCCATCCGGGTGGTGCTTCCTGGTTCTTTCGCTGCAGGATTTCGAGTTTCCCATTGGCAGCTGTGGTGGTGGCGAAATCGGCAACAAAGGGAGGCTGCTTGCCGGCGGGGATGGCAACACAAATGGGATTGGTACCCAGGAGGCGCTCCATGGAATAAGGCGGGGCCACGAGCGGACTGGCATTGGTCATGGCAATACCGACCATGTCGTGTTCCAGGGCCATCATGGCGTGGTGGCCGGCGATGCCGAAGTGATTGGAGTTTTTCACAGCCACCCACCCGGTGCCGCATTCTTTTGCCTTTTTGATCGCGATATCCATGGCTCGGGGCGCCACCACAAGACCCAGTCCCTGGTCGCCGTCCAGGACAGCGGTGCTTGGCGTCTCGTGGGTGATCCGGATAACGGGTTTGCTGTTTATACGCTTTGCCTCCCACAAACGCACGTAACCACCCAGTCGTGCCAGGCCGTGGGAATCGATTCCGCGCAGATCTGCATGGAGCAATACTTCCGCCGCCAGCGCAGCATCAGCAGGTGAACAACCCATCTTTGAAAAAATCTCGATGGCAAACTGGTTCAGCGCGGTGTGTTGGTGCAGGCGTTCTTTCATGGGGCAAAAATAGTGAACGCGGCGGAACAGGGGGTCAGCTGGCGCTTTTTCTGTATCCAAAGTGCTATAAATCGTAACTTATGGTATGGAAATTGGGCACTCTCAGCATCTTATCTACTAAATGAACCTACCATGACTATACGAACACCCTTGCTCATACTCCTCGCCGGTCTATGCCTCCCGATGTGTCACACGGCCCGCGGGCAGGTGGAGAAACAGGTAGCCTCTTCGATCACAGACGTCACGGTCTTTCTGTCAAGAGCCCAGGTTACACGCCAATTGAAGACCCGGATCGAGGTGGGCAAAACCAGCCTGGTGCTGGGAGGTCTCACGTCGCAGCTTGATCCAGCCAGCGTCCAGGTTTCTGGAAAAGGGAATTTCATCATTCTCGGAACGAGTCACCGCCAGAATTATATGACCGAACTAACCATGCCGCCATCCTTGCGCGCGCTCCGTGACTCCCTGGAATACTATCAGCGGCTATTGAGCCAGGAACAGAACCAGCGTGAAATCATCAATAAGGAGGAAGCGCTGTTGATGGCCAATCAGAAAATAGGCGGGGCGAACGCAAACCTGACGGTCAACGAACTGAAAACGATGGCCGATTTCTACCGGAGCCGGTTGGGTGATCTTGCAAAAAACAGGATGAAGCAGGAGGAGACGATCAAGGGACTGAGCACGAAAATTTCGCGGATCCAGGCTCAGTATAATTCAGAAAACGAATTGTACCGGCGCAACACCAGTGAAATTGTTATCGATGTGTCGGCCGAGGCGGCGACCGCGGTGGAGATGGAGATTCGATTTGTGGTCTCCAATGCCAGGTGGAGTCCGGTTTATGACTTACGCGTAAACAACATAAAGGGACCAGTCCAGCTGGCATACAAGGCCAACGTTTATCAAAGCACTGGAGAAGACTGGAAGGGCGTGCGCCTGAAGTTGTCCACGGCAAATCCCAACCTTGGTGGTGTGAAACCTGAATTGGCATCGCAGTATGTTGATTTTTATCAGCCCATGGTGTATAAGCGCGACCGCGGCCCGGAGCAAATGGTGAAGGCCTCCATGGCTGGAGAAGCTTCGGAGAGCATGCAGCCAATGGATGCAGAAACGGCTGCATCTCTGTTCAGCACTATACAGACCTCCCTCAACACAGAGTTTGCAATATCCATTCCGTACACGGTACTTTCTTCCAACAAATCCACACTGGTGGACATCCGCAGCCACGAAATGAAAGCCACATACCAATACGCCGCGGTTCCCAAATTGGATGCGGATGCTTTTCTGATTGCCAGGGCAACCGGTTGGGAAGAATTCAGTTTACTGCCTGGCGCTGCTAATGTCTTCTTCGAAGAGACATTTGTGGGCAAGTCTTACATCGACCCAAATTCTATCCGCGACACACTTTCTGTATCGCTTGGGCGGGACAAGCGGATCGTTGTAAAGCGTGAAAAGGTCAAAGACTTCACACAACGGCGGGCGATTGGTACGAATATTCGTGATTCATACGCCTATGAAGTTTCAGTCCGCAATACGAAGCAGGAGCCAATCGTCATCCTCCTGGAGGATCAGGTGCCGGTCACGAAGAACAGCCAGATTGAGGTGACGCTGTCAGATGCGGGAGGAGGAACTTATAATAAAGACACTGGAAAACTTACCTGGACGTGGACGATTCCTCCCAACGAAACCCGGAAAACTGTGTTCAGGTTTGAATTGAAATACCCCAGGGACAAGCAGGTCAATACGTTCTAAAGGCAGGACTTGAATCACCGGGGTTTCCAGAATGGAAGCAGGTAACCAATCTCAAAAAGGAAGAGATCGTTCTTGCTTGAATCGTTGTCAAACTGATAGGCGAGGTAAATGGGCAGATTTTTTCCCTCGTCCAGGGCATAGAACACAAAGCCGGTGGCTAGTCCAAAGCCTTCTCCCGAACCGCCGAAATAGTCGGTGACAAACACCAGCTTCTTGGAAAGCCGTTGTTCGAGCCCTGCGATGGGACCGTACTGATTGGCTTCTGACTTTCTGAACTTGCTGTACGCACCGATCATGAAGCGCGTGTAGATGTGTTCGCTGTGATTGATGGTTACGCCCACGAAGTCATAAAAAATATTCTTCATGGGAGAATTCTCTGTAAAATACAGACTGGTCCACGATCCCGGAGACATGCTCACCGTTAGTTTGTTCTTCGAGTATATCGGAATCTTCCATTTGGTGGCCAGCACAACACGGTTTGGGTCTTGCGGGTGATCGGCATTAAACCACAGATTGGCGCCCACTTCAAGAAACGGCAGCGCCTGGACTGAAAGTCGGGCCACTTTGGCGTTTACAGATTCTTCTCCTTTCAGGGATTGGTACTGATCATATTCGGCATAGGCATACCCGACCGCCGGAAGCATGTCCGGATTGGGCATATTGAAGAAAGATATTTGACCCTGGCAAAGGGTTGGTATAAGGGCGATGAGAATGACCCTCCACTTCATAACCTGGGGCTTTCTGCTAAAGTAGCAAGAACGCCTTCTTTTAGGGAGTAGCCGGAAACCCTTATTTTTTCAATCTCAAACCGGGTTGCTATGTAATGGATAAGGCAGCTTGCCACGACAATCATATCGACGCGCATTTCAACCATCCCCGGAATTTTCAGCCGACCCTCCCTGTTACGGGTGATGAGTTCCTGATGAATTTCCTGAAATGCTTCTACCGAAAGGGGTGTTTCAGGATCATCTGGCTGGAAGGCAACACCCTTCTGAAGGCAGTAGATTTCACTCAGCGTATCGAATGTGCCGGAGGAGCCCACCATAACTTTCGGCTGAAGTTCATCCATGGCCTGGTGAAGCGCATGGAGCGATTCACTGTAATGATTCATCAGTTGCGTGATCTCTTCAGGCTGAATCGGGTCGTGTTTCTGATAGCGTTCCAGCAGCCGCTGCGCTCCGATATCGACGCTTTGCTTCCAGAACATTTCCTCCTGGTTGGCAATAATGAATTCAACGCTGCCTCCTCCGATATCAACGATCAGGGATTTTTCTTTTCCAAGATTCATGGCAGATCGGATTCCGAAATAGATATAAGCTGCCTCCTGTTCGCCGCTGATGATGGAGACTTCCAGTCCCGTGTCTTTCCGGATCCTCTGGAGGATCTCCGGTGCATTGGTGGCGCTCCGCAGCGCGCTGGTTGCCAATGCCTGAATGCGTGATACACCTTCGCTGCTAAGAACTTGTTTGAAACTGTGCAGGCAATCCAGGGCGCGGGCGATTGCATCTTCCCGTATCAGCCCATCGTTGATCCCGCCCTTTCCGATCCGCACGGCCTGCCGCTCGCGGTGCAGAATTCGCATCTTTCCAACCTGCACCTCTGCGATCAGGAGGTGGAACGTATTTGTTCCGAGGTCGATGATGCCAATCTTTTCTGCCATTTTCGGGTTGATTCAGAATGGTTCTTTCTGGGAATTTCTACGCAGTACAAGGTAGCATATCGGTACAAAACAATACCTATATTTGACGTTCAACAAAAGGCAGTTATGAGTCAACGGAAAGGGGGTAACAAGGAAAAATTTGCTGAACTCGATCGCAAGAACAAAGAGTCACTGCTCGGCGGCGGGGAAAAGCGTATTGAGCAGCAGCATGGAAAGGGAAAACTTACTGCGCGTGAACGACTGGACTTGCTGATGGATGAGGGCTCGTTTCAGGAGCTGGGCAAGTTTGTGATGCACCGCAGCAAAGACTTCGGGTTGGATAAAGAATACTACCTGGGTGACGGTGTCGTTACCGGATATGGCACCATCCATGGACGGCTGGTGTACGTCTTCTCACAGGATTTCACCGTGTTTGGCGGCTCTCTTTCAGAAACGCACGCGGAGAAGATCGTCAAGGTCATGGAGTTGGCTATGAAAAACGGTGCGCCGCTTATCGGGTTGAATGATTCCGGTGGCGCCCGTATACAGGAAGGAGTGGTTTCTCTGGGAGGGTATGCGGATATTTTTTACCGCAATGTGATGGCTTCCGGTGTGGTGCCGCAGATTTCAGCGATCATGGGGCCGTGCGCCGGCGGGGCCGTCTATTCACCGGCAATGACTGACTTCATCTTCATGGTGGAGAACACGTCATTCATGTTTGTCACTGGACCGAACGTTGTCAAAACCGTCACACACGAGAATGTTACTGCCGAAGAATTGGGAGGAGCTTCAACGCACAGCACCAAGAGCGGGGTTACACACTTTGCTTGTGCGAACGAAGCGGCGTGCCTCACAGAGATAAAAATGCTGCTCGGTTATCTTCCGCAGAACTGCGAGGAACTGCCTGCTCGGTTGCCCTATCAGGCCGGCAATGAAGCGCGTCCGGCCTTGAATGACATTATTCCTGCCAATCCGAATCAACCGTACGACATGCGTGACGTGATCCAGGGTGTGACGGATGCTGACACGTTTTTTGAAGTACACAAAAATTTTGCAGAGAATATTGTGGTGGGTTTTGCGCGACTGGCAGGGCGCAGCATTGGCATCGTAGGAAATCAACCTGCATCTCTTGCAGGCGTACTGGATATTAATTCGAGCATCAAAGGGGCACGGTTCGTGCGTTTCTGTGACAGCTTTAATATTCCGTTGCTCGTACTGGAAGATGTGCCTGGATTCTTACCCGGCACTGACCAGGAATGGAACGGGATCATTGTGAATGGGGCCAAACTGCTCTATGCGTTTTCCGAAGCCACGGTGCCGCGGGTCACGGTAATTACCCGAAAGGCCTACGGCGGTGCCTACGATGTGATGAACTCAAAGCATATTGGCGCCGATCTGAATTATGCCTGGCCTACCGCTGAGATTGCGGTTATGGGAGCAAAAGGTGCGGCGGAAATTATCTTCAAAAAGGAAATTGCTGACGCCAAGGACCCGGAAGCCAAATTGAACGAGAAGGTGGATGAGTATACGCGCAAGTTCGCAAACCCATACCGCGCAGCGCATCGGGGGTATATCGATGAAGTGATCTATCCAGATCAAACGCGGGAAAAACTGATCCGCGCATTTCAGATGCTCGAGAATAAGGTGGCTACCTTGCCGAAAAAGAAGCATGGCAACATCCCTTTATAAGTTCCAGTCATTAACGATTTAAACTACCATGGACAAAAAAAGCAAGACATTCCTCTTCAAGTACCTGAATAATTCGTCGCCCACCGGATTTGAGCACACCGGACAACAGATCTGGCTGGATTACATCAAGCCGTATATCGACGACCGCATCGTAGATGTGTATGGCACCGCGGTTGGGATCATAAACCCAAAGGCACCCTATAAAGTTGTCATCGAAGCCCACGCCGACGAGATTTCCTGGTTTGTGAATTACATTACGGAAGAAGGCTACATCTACGTCCGGCGCAACGGCGGATCAGATCACCAGATTGCCCCTTCGATGCGGGTGAATATCTACACGGACAAGGGCGTGGTAAAAGGAGTATTTGGATGGCCCGCCATTCATGTTCGGGATTCCGCTAAAGAGGAAGCGCCCAGCCTGAAGAATATTTTCATTGATATCGGGGCTGAGTCAAGGAAGGAAGTCGAGGCGCGCGGTGTGCACGTCGGTTGCGTCATCACCTTTGAAGATGAGTTCATTGAACTCGGCAAGAATTATTTTGTTGGAAGGGCCCTCGACAACCGCATGGGTGGATTCATGATCGCTGAGGTGGCGCGGCGGCTGAAAGAGAAGAAGAAGAAATTACCGTTCGGCCTGTATGTTGTCAACGCCGTTCAGGAAGAGATCGGACTGCGAGGTGCGGAAATGATTTCCCGAAAAATCAAACCGGACCTTGCCATCTGCACGGATGTAACGCACGATACACAATCACCCATGTACAGCAAGAAGGAAAGTGGAAACCTAAAATGCGGATCCGGTCCGGTGGTGTGCTATGGACCTGCCGTGCAGAACAACGTGTTGAAGATGATCATCCAGACGGCAGAGAAGAAGAAAATGAAATTTCAACGGCAGGCCGTTTCCCGATCTACGGGCACTGACACGGATTCGTTTGCATACTCCTCGGAAGGGGTGGCCTCCGCATTGATTTCACTACCGCTGAAGTACATGCATACCACCGTGGAAATGGTGCACAAGGATGACGTCGAGAACGTGATTCAATTGATTTACGAAGTGCTCCTTCAGGTGAAGCCGGGACATGACTTCCGGTACATCAAGTAGCCCGCGAGAATCGAATAACCGGGTTTTGCCCGCGCTTCATGGACTGGCTCACCTCCACCGATCAGATGGGAAACAAACTGTCGCTGGCCGCCGTGCCGCAGCGAATCGTTTCCCTGGTCCCTTCCCAAACGGAATTGCTCTATGATCTTGGTCTGGATGATCAGGTTGTAGGGATTACAAAATTCTGTGTTCGGCCGGAGCACTGGCGAAAAACAAAAGCCATCATCGGGGGAACCAAAAAATTTGACCTTGAAGGCATCGCGAACCTGAACCCTGATCTTATTCTTGGAAACAAGGAGGAGAACTATCCGGAAGGCATTCTGAAATTGCGCGAAAAATTTCCGGTATGGATGAGTGACATCGCCACTCTGGACCAGGCGATATCGATGGTCAGGTCTGTCGGAGCGATGACAGATCGCAGGCAGCAGGGAGACGAATTGTGTTCAGCTATTCACATGAATTTTGAGCAATTGGAACGGCGTCCATTGCGCAGAGCCTTGTATATGATGTGGCGAAACCCCTGGATGGGGGCTGGAAGAAATACATTCATCCACGCGATGCTGGCGGAAGCTGGATTTGAGAACGTGTTGGGGGAGATGGAGCGATACCCGGAATTAACGGCCGGTCAGATGGCGGAACTGGATCCCGAGGTGGTCCTCCTTTCATCAGAGCCTTTCCCATTTGCTGATAAACATATTCCGGAGGTCGCGCGCTTGTTGCCGCGGGCAAGCATTGTCCTTGTTGACGGTGAGTTTTTTTCCTGGTATGGCAGCAGGCTGCGTCTTGCCCCGGAATACTTTAATTCATTGATGAGTCGGTTGTAAAACCAACAGCTGCCACATCGTCCCAGAACCCCGGATAGGACTTGGTCACTACGTTGGGATTCTCAATAGCCAGGTTGGTGACCGCAGCCCATGGGGCAAACCCCATCGCCATGCGGTGGTCGTGATACGTGCTGATGGTTAGTTTATCAAAACCGGTCAGACTTTTACCTAGGTTTAACCGGAATTTTCCATTCCCCACGGGGTCCAACCCAGCTCCGATCTTGGCCAATTCAGCTTGCATGGCGGCAACCCGGTCTGTTTCTTTTACGCGGAGACTCTCCAATCCCTCAAATTCTCCTGGGACCTGAAGTGCAGCACAAACCGGTATGACCGTCTGTGCTAGGTCAGGGCAATCGGTAAAGTCGTAGTGAATCGGCGTCACAGGCTTTGCAGATTTTCCAAGCCTGAGGCCGCCCGCCTCAAACGTGGCCGAAACTCCCAACAACTTCATGACATCGACGATTGCACGGTCACCCTGTAGGGAGGAAGAGACGAGCCCTGGCAGCATGAGATCTGCCTCCTCTGCCAGGGCAACAAAAGCAAACCAGTAGCTGGCAGCAGACCAGTCGGTCTCCACGGAATAGTCGGTTGGCATATACCTTCCTTCCGGGACCGTTATTTCGGAGTCTTTCATATCAGGCTTAACGCCAAAATGGGACATCAGGCCCGCGGTCATCGCCAGGTAGGGGCGGCTGCCAATCTTTCCTTTCAGCTGAAGGGTCAGCCCACCCGGGAGAGAAGGGCCGACCATCATCAGGGCGGAGATGAACTGGCTGCTGATATCACCCCGAACCGAAAGGACTGAATCAGGCCTTGCCCGGAATCCTTTGGTCTCGATTGGCGGGAAGCCTTCCTGTCCGCTATACGCAAGGATGCCCCCCAGTTTACGGAGTGCTTCGATCAGTTCTCCGATGGGTCGTGCTTTCATGCGGTCTGTGCCCGTTATAATTCGTGATTGGCCCGTAACCGAATAAAAGGCAGTTAGAAAACGCATGACGGTGCCGGCATCGCGGGCATCGATAACCCGATCCGGGGTATTCAACAGGTCGATCATGAGCCGGGTGTCCCGGGCGAGCGACAAATTTGACAACCGGCCCCGGTTTTGCATCAGGGCATTGATGACCAGCGCGCGGTTGCTGAGGCTTTTTGATGCCGGCAGCGACCCCACGGTTCCGGTCAAGCGTGTTTGCCGTTGTAAGATGATGGGGTTATCCAAGGGTCTGATAAAAATAAAGCGCGGTGAAATATTTATTTAGTCTCTGAAACAAAATATATTCAATAATAGTTATTACCACTATGAGCACGACTCGCAAATTTGCCATCGGTCTCGGCCTTGCAGGAGGGGCGTTGCTGGCGGCCTGGCTGCTGACCGGGCCCCGGAAGAAACGCACCAGAGACTTTCTGGTTCGCAAGGCAGTTGACCTGAAGAAAACCCTTCAGAAGAAGAAAGACGTTTTCCACGACGACACCGACGTCAATTATGTCTGATAGTCCCGATAAGAAGCCAAGGCTTTTCGGATATCCTTTTCGCTGACTTCAATATCCCAGCGGGCCTTGCCGACCGGGCCCGGGAGCGCCACACAAATTTCATTGCCCTTGTTCTTCTTATCCTGCCGCATGAGGGAAATTAACTGCCCCGGATCCTGAATTTCAACTTTTCCGAAGATAGAAATGACATACCCCGCTATGGACCGGGTGTCGTCCAGGGTGAGCATCTTTCTTTGATGCGAAAGAAATGCCTCTACCACCATGCCGGCGGCAACTGCTTCCCCATGGAGCAGGCGGTTTCCTGACCTCAGGGAATTGCCTTCCAATGCGTGCCCGATAGTATGCCCGTAGTTGAGAATCTTCCGAAGGCCGGCCTCGCGCGGGTCTTTCTTTACGACTCCCCCCTTGAATTTGGTGGAGTGTCGTATCAGCCTGGGCCAGTCCTGGTTATCAAGGCTTTTTTTCCGGATCGCATCCCACATCCGGTGGTCGCCCAGGAGACAATGCTTGATGACTTCGGCAAATCCAGACCGCAATTCGGAGGGGGGGAGGGTGTGAAGGAAATCGGTGGCTATCCAGGTGGCTGCAGGCATGGCGAACGTGCCAACGTGATTCTTTATGGGGCCAACATCAACACCGGTCTTTCCACCGATGCTGGCATCCACCATGGCAAGCAAGGTGGTGGGGACGAGGACAAAGTCAATTCCGCGCTTGAAGGTGGACGCACAAAAGCCGCCAAGGTCCCCGGGTACACCTCCGCCAAGAACCAGCAGGAGGGAGTGCCTGTCAAAGTGGGCATCGGTGAGGTCCTGCCAAAGGCGTTGGCAGGTTTCAAGGTTCTTATGTTGCTCCCCTTCCGGTACCTCGAAAACATGGTGGCGGGGCAGTTGATTTCTTATTTTTTCATAACAGTGTTTTCGGGTATTTGGATCAACCAAAACCCCCACGGAAGTATATTTCCTGAAAAAGGTTTTGGGAAGTACGGGGGTCTTTTGAATGCGGATTGGCGTCATAGATTGGAGCAACCAAAATAACTGAATATTATCGATAACGGGGCCCTGGTTGCCCGTTAAATGAAATCCGCGACTATCTTTAGCCCGTCAAAATGACGTTCATGCAGATGAGCCCTTCGGTAAACTTCGACGATACAGCCAACGCCTTCCGCTACAAATCGGACCGTCAGTTAAGGAAAGCAAATCTTATTTTTACCATCGTTAACCATCCTGCCATTTCACGTCTTGCAACAGAGGCGGTCCGGCTTGCCATGGCATGGCGGCTACCTGTCAAAGGCCTGATCCGGTCAACGGTTTTTGAGCATTTTTGTGGGGGAGAGACGATCGATAAAACTGAAAACACCATTCATCATTTGAGTGAGTTTAGCGTCAGGACCATCCTGGACTATTCTGTGGAGGGTGAGAAGACTGAGGAAGGCTTTGACAGGACAGCAGATGAAATTTTAAAGACACTCGAGAAAGCCAGAAATTCGCCGCATATACCATTCTGTGTGTTCAAAATGACTGGAATGGGTAATGGTGTGCTCTTCGAAAAAATTCAGACGGCGCAACCACTGACTCCTGTGGAGGATGCAGCGTATCAGAAAGTGAGAGAACGGGTAGACCGCATTTGTGGAAAGGCGGCTCACTTGGGAATTCCGGTCTTGATTGATGCCGAGGAATCGTGGCTTCAGGATCCGGTGGACCAGATTGTATACGAAATGATGGCCCGATACAATCAAGGCCGGGCTATTGTATTCAACACGTATCAATTCTACCGATCGGATATGATGACCAACCTGAAGGATGCCTTCCACCGGGCGGCCATGCAGAATTATTTTCTGGGTGTGAAGCTGGTGCGAGGAGCTTATATGGAGATGGAGCGTGAGCGGGCGGGGAAAATGGGGTACCCCAGTCCGATCTGCCATACGAAAGAAGAGACGGATGCGTTGTTCAACAAGGCGTTGACGTTTTGTATTGACAACAAGCAGCGGGTATCTATTGTGTGCGGCTCGCACAACGAGTATAGCAATCACTTTCTGACTATCCTCATGCAAAAGCACAGCATGGTTCCTGCCGATCAGCGTGTGTGGTTTGCTCAATTGCTTGGAATGAGCGACAATATTTCTTTTAATCTGGCCAAGGCAGGGTACAACGTGGCCAAATATGTTCCGTACGGCCCGGTGGAGTCCGTCATGCCCTATTTGATACGCCGGGCAAGCGAGAACACATCGGTTGCGGGGCAGAGCAGCCGCGAATTGTCGATGATAAGGAAGGAACTTTCGCGGCGGCGGGCCAACCCGAAGTAATCAATCCTTGCCAATTTCCCCTATTTTTGCACGTCGAGTCGGTTATTAAACAACATTTGCCATGCACCTTAGTGAACAGGAAGTCATTCGTCGCCAGGGGCTCGAAGAGCTCATCAAGCGGGGAATAGATCCATACCCTGCTGACCTGTTTGAAATCAATACCACGGCGCGGGAAATCCACGAGAAGTTCCCGGAAAAGAAAGAGGAATTCAAGAATGTTTCGCTGGCAGGCCGTATGATGAGCCGTCGGGTAATGGGCAATGCCTCCTTTGCCGAACTACAAGACGAGACAGGCAGGATACAAGTCTACTTTCGCCGGGACGACATCAGTCCGGAGGAGAATAAAGACATGTACAACGTTGTGTTCAAAAAGCTGATTGACATAGGCGATATCCTTGGCGTCCGGGGCTTTGTTTTCACTACGCAAACGGGCGAGATTTCCATCCATGCCACCGCTCTTATCATTTTGTCGAAATCATTACGGCCCTTGCCGGTCGTGAAGGAGACAACGGATGAAGCAGGCATTGTACACCGGCACGATGCGTTTGCCGATCCGGAGCAACGCTACCGGATGCGGTACGTCGATCTCATCGTTAATCCCTCGGTGCGCGAAGTTTTTGTCAAGCGCACCAAACTGGTTAACTCCATGCGGGAATATCTAAATGACCAGGGGTATCTGGAAGTGGAAACGCCGGTTCTCCAGCCGCTGTATGGTGGTGCTGCCGCCCGCCCTTTCAAGACCCATCACAACACGCTGGACATGACGCTGTACCTGCGCATTGCCAACGAATTATACTTGAAGCGACTGATTGTCGGTGGCTTTACCGGTGTGTATGAATTCTCAAAAGATTTCCGCAACGAAGGGATGTCACGCTTTCACAATCCCGAGTTTACCCAGGTTGAACTGTACGTAGCGTACAAGGATTACCAATGGATGATGAACCTGGTGGAGGAAATGATCGAAAAGGCGGCTATTGATCTTCATGGAACCACGGCCGTTACGGTGGGGGATAAGACCATTGACTTCAAGCGTCCGTGGAAGCGGTTTACCATGTTTGAAGCCATCGCCCATTTTACCCAGGTGGATATTTCGTCGATGGACGAGGAGGCATTGCGTGCGACATGTCGGAAACTGCACGTTCCCATGGATGATACCATGGGGAAAGGCAGGCTGATTGATCAGATCTTTGGTGAAACCTGTGAGCACTTGTTGATCCAGCCGACCTTCATCACCGACTATCCGGTGGAGATGTCACCGCTTGCAAAAAAACACCGCACCAAACCGGGGCTGGTGGAGCGCTTCGAAGCCATTTGCAACGGCAAGGAAATCTGTAACGCGTTTTCCGAATTGAATGACCCAATTGATCAACGGAAGCGCTTCGAGGAGCAACTGGAGTTGGGCAAGCGGGGCGATGAAGAAGCGATGACGCTGGATGAGGATTTCCTCCGTGCCCTAGAGTATGGAATGCCCCCGACAGCAGGGTTGGGCATTGGAATTGACCGCCTCTCCATGATCATGACAAATTCCCCGTCTATCCAGGATGTTATTTTCTTTCCACAGATGAAGCCAGAAAAACAAGCTGCGGCCGCGGACGATCAGCAGTTTGCTCAGGTGGGGGTCCGGCCCGAACTGGTCCCGCTGCTGCAGAAAGCGGGTATCCATACCATCGAACAGCTCCGGGAGGCAAAAGCGAGCAAGTTGTTGAACGACCTTGGAGGCTTGCGCAAGAAAATGAGGCTGGAAATTCCGCCGGTGACCCTTCCTGAAATTGAAGGCTGGCAACAGTAATCAGTTATCAAAGAACGACCGCGTTCTGTTCAGGCGAAGGTCTTTGAGGATGGATGACTTGATTCCAATGAAAAACGTGTAGGACGTATATTTTCCAAACGGCACCCAGCTGAGGTTGACCTGCCAGCAGTGCAAATCGCGCGAAATGGTGACATAGGTTTGTGTCAATTCATTTTTTTCAAAATCATAGCCTGAATTGAGGACCACTTTCCACTGCTGGGAAAGGGAAAAATCGCCGTTGAAACGCATGGCCTGCGTGACCGTTGGGGCGGAGTTGGTGCCGTGGTTATAGTCGATGTTATAATTGATGCGAAGGTTCCACGGAATGTTAAAATCGATGTACGTGTCTGGGTTTTGCAACAGGTATTTCTTGTCAGCATCGGGAATATTGGCCTGACCAATCTTGGATCGCGTGTCGGCATCTTTTTTCTTCCCCTTAGGACTGAGGTTAGTGCTAAGTGCGAGGGCTGCATTGGTAATCCTTCCGATGCCGAACCCGTCGTCGATTACGTGATAGCCAGCCGGAGCCGTGTACGGATTCCAAGCAAAATGCCGGGTTCTGATCTCCCGCGGCACTGAGTTCTCCGGACTGTTGGCGGCAATGGTTACATGTTTGTACGGATCCAGGGATGCGGTCATGTTGATATTCAACTTATCATCCAGCACATTTGTATTGGCCGCCATGCTGAAGGGCGCCAACTTGAAGGAATCTGCCCGGAAGTTGTAGCCGCTGTTTATGGACAGCGTGTTAAACAAGGAGACCTTACGCGCCACCGTATCTTTCTTGCTCTTTACTTTCATTTCCATCGTGTTGTTAACGCCAAAGCCCATGGTGGCACTTTCACCGAACCGGGAGGAACCGTAGACGAAGCCTTCATGTACGGATTTATAAACGGGTGAAGGATTGCCCTGCAGCTGCAGTTTTTGATAGTAGCCGTACGAGGGATCCCCAAAATCCGGTTGGTAGGTCATAGACACTGTCGGGTTGATGATGTGCCGGATCGCCTGAACACCCGACTTGCCTTTGAAAAAGTATGTTCCGTAGATCCGCGTCGTCATTGACACGTTGCCAGAATAATTGAATACCCGGTTGAATCCTCTCAGCGTGTCGGTCACCACCGCTGTCTTGTTGTCTGCAGAGGTACCCCAGGTAAGTTTCTCAAAATACCAGAGTTCATCGAATGATACGCCGGGACTAATCGTAAAGAAATTGAGGACCTTGAACGAGGTGCTAACCGGTACGTTGTGACGGATGCCTTTCTTTCCTTGCTCAAAGAGGGTTGGGAACGTCTGGCCGTTGAAGGGAGCAATGCTGTCATGCTGGATTTGCTGGCCCGAGGCATTTTTAAAATTCCTGCCCAGGTTGTTGGTGATCTGGTTGGTGGCGGCACTTGACAACCGTACCGACAGGTTTTGGAAGAACATCCCTTCGGATTTCTTCAGCGGATACACGTTGTTCACGTTGAGCGTCAGGTCAGGCAGGGCGAGGTCTACCTGCTTGGTCGTCAGATCCTGGTTGATGCGGAAGTTGGATCCGATGTTGATGAGTTTGCCAAACGTTTTTGAATAAGAGATGTTGGAACTCAGTTTTCGGGTGGTGTTGTCCAGGCGCGGGGAGGAAGGATTGGTATTGTAGGCAAGCAGGTTGTTGGTATTGAACGTTGCGCTTGCCGCGTTAACCGATGCGGAAAAGCGCCCCGTACCTTTTGATTGCGGAGTGTGGCTCCAGGCAATCCGGAAATCCTGGACCGTGCTCTTGTCTTCGATGGACTCCGTAACGCGGTTGTTGGAGTAACTGAAATTAAAGGTGCCGCTGTATTTGTACCGCTTGATGTAGTTGGAGTTGACATACATCGCAGACGAGCCTTTGGAATAAAGATCACCAGTAACCTGTAATTTTATATAATCATTAAGATCGAAGAAATACCCCCCATTGCGCAGAAAGAAACCGCGATTTTTTTCTTCTCCGTAGCTCGGTACAATAATTCCGGATGCGCTGCTACGTGGTGACGGAAAAATTCCGAAGGGAAATCCGAGGGGGAGCGGCACATCGTTGATTTCCATGTGGAAAGGGCCGACCACCATTTTATCGCCGGGAATGGCTTTGGCCTTGGATGCAATAATCTGATAATGAGGATGGGCCAGGTTGCAAGTGGTATACGCATTGCGGACGCTTAGCAACTCATTTTTTTCATTCTTGATCACGGCCTTCCCATGCAGGAACCCTTCATCCTGTTTTGTCACCACCTCGGAAATACGGGCACGGCGATTCTTAAAGTTGTAGTCGATGGTTTTGGTTTCGTATTTCTCGCTGCCGTTGATGAATACGGGGTAGCCCACCCGACGCCCGAGGGAATCAAGTTTTCCCTGGGCTGAAATGGTTGACTTTTCATAGTCGATAACAATCTCTTCGGCCATCAGCTCGATATCGCCGTACTTGATCTTGGCGTCTCCATACAGGTAAACAATTTTCCGGTCAACACGGGAATTGATGGAGTCGCGGGCGGAATAGGTGATGGTCGTTTCGATTTCACTCTTGCGCTGCTGGCTTACAGAATCTGCCGCTGTTCGCAGGGTGTCGGATTTCGCAAGCGTCGTGTCGGACGGTATGTTGGCGATACGGCGTGGCATGGACCCAGGGGTTTTGCCCGTCTGTTCGTACGATGAAGCGTCCGAAAGCAGCACCAGAAAGGAGAGGGAAAACCGTGTCATCAGGCAGGCAGCTGTCTATTCAAAAATTTACTTTTTAGCGAAAAATTCACGATTTTGTGCGAATTTATGTCAAATTAGCTCGCATCACTACCACTTGAACATCCGAACTAAGCTCTTTTTGATAGCAATAACCCTGCTAAACTCTTCAGCGACCACCAAACCGGCCGGTATTATTGTTGGTACCGTGGTTATTGATGCCGGCCATGGGGGAAAAGACCCGGGTACACATGGTGTCTTTTTGAAGGAAAAAGATGTTGCTCTGAGCATTGCTCTCAAGGTGGGCGGATACATCAACCAGAATATTCCCGGGGTAAAAGTGGTCTATACGCGCACTACCGATCAGTACCTTGGCCTCGACGAACGGGCAGCCATTGCCAATAAGCACAAGGCCGACCTGTTTATTTGCATTCATGCGAACGCTGTAGGCAGGGAGGAAGCGCATGGCACTGAAACCTACGTGATGGGCCTCCATAAATCCGAAGGCAACCTGGATGTGGCAAAGCGGGAGAATTCCGTAATCCTTCTCGATCAAAACTACCAGGAGCGATACGAAGGATTCGATCCCAACAGCCCGGAATCAAACATCCTGTTCTCCATTGCACAGAGTGCCTTCCAGGAGAGCAGCATCAAGTTTGCCGAAAAAGTAGAGTCGCAGTTCAAAAAGCGGGTGGGAAGACAGAGCCACGGTGTAAAGCAAGCGGGATTTTGGGTACTTTGGCGGACCTCCATGCCTAGTGTGCTGATTGAAGTGGGCTTTCTCACCAACCAGAAAGAGGAGCGGTTTCTGGGGGACCCGAACGGGCAGGACCTTATCGCATCAGGGATCTACCGCGCCTTCAAGGAGTACAAGAACCAAATGGAAGCCTTAAATTAAGCGTTGTGAGAAGCAAAGAGTTCAAAGTAGGTCTGTTCGCCATACTGGCCATGGCAGCATTGTATTATGGGTTTTACTTTCTCAAAGGCGTCGATCTGTTCTCAACGTCCACGAGGTACTATGTAATTTATGAAAATGTGGATAACCTGGCGGTCTCCAATCCCGTCCTGGTCAGCGGATTTGCCGTGGGACGCGTGAGCGATATCCGGATCCTGACAAACCGGAATCACACTGTATTGGTTGAAATAGATATCAATACCAATATCAAGCTCGGAGATTCCACGAAGGCGATCCTCGACAGTGAACTTCTCGGCGGAAAATACATTGTACTGTCCATCGGAAAAATTCAGAAGGAAAAAAAACCTGGAGACACCATCTACTCGGAGCTGGCCAAGGGAATGTTTGATATGTTGAAGAATACTGCAGAACCGGTTGCCAGCAACCTCCAGACAACCCTCGCAAAATTCAATGTTGTCATTGATAACCTCAACAAGAACTCCCTGCGGCTGGATTCCATTTTCCGTAAGCTTCAACGGACGCCGGATATCCTTAATATGACTTTGCTGAATGCAAATCAAAAAATTGATGGAGTATCCGGCAGCTTTACTGAGGTGACCACCAACCTGAACGGAATCCTGAATTCCCTCAAGCCGACCTTAAGAAATTTTGCGGTCTTGTCCGACTCTTTGAAAAAACTGGAGCTGGGTAAAACCATTGCTAAAACTAACAGGGCCATTGATAACCTGAACGGTACGCTGAACAAATTGAAGAGCGGCGACAATACAATAGGCAAGCTAATGACAGAAGATTCATTGTACGTCAACCTCAACACGCTGCTCGTGCGTATGGACAGCCTTGTGGATCACATAAACCATTTCCCCAAGCATTTCACGGCGCCGCTAGGGAAGAGCAACAAGAAAGTAGAGCGGGACCTCCTCCGTCGGGAAGAGGAGCGAAAAAAGAAGGCCGCTGAAAAGAACAAATAACCAGCCGATCGCGGCGCCTCCTATGGATCTGGATTTTAACCGTAATGAAGACCTCTTCAAGCAGCTTTGCTTTCAACTCGCCTCGCGCGAGAAGAAAGTACACCTGGGGGGCGGCGAGAAGAAGATTAAGGAGCAGCATCAAAAGGGAAAACTGACAGCTCGTGAGCGGATCGCTTACCTTACCGACAAGGATTCGCGTTTCCTGGAAATCGGATCGATGGTCGCTGACGGGATGTATGAAGACGTCGGTGGTTGCCCAGGCGGGGGTGTGGTTACCGGGTTGGGCTGGGTGAGCGGAAGACTTTGTGCCCTTGTAGCCAACGATGCCACAGTGAAAGCAGGCGCCTGGTTTCCCCTGACGGCCAAGAAGAATCTCCGCATCCAGGAGATCGCCATGGAAAACCACATTCCGGTCATCTACCTGGTTGACAGCGCCGGGGTTTTCCTGCCCATGCAGGATGAAATTTTTCCAGACAAAGAACATTTCGGGCGTCAGTTCCGCAATAACGCAAAAATGTCATCCATGGGAATTGTCCAGATCGCAGCCATCATGGGCAGCTGCGTGGCCGGCGGAGCTTACCTTCCCATCATGTCGGACGAAGCCATGATCGTGGATAAAACCGGTTCCATCTTTCTCGCCGGATCGTACCTGGTTAAAGCCGCCATCGGTGAAGAGATCGACAATGAAACATTGGGTGGTGCGACTACACACTGTGAGATCTCCGGAGTAACTGATAACAAGTTCCCAAACGACCAGGCGTGTCTCGACTACATACGTTCGATTGTCTCCAAAATTGGACATAATACACCGGCAGGATTTGACAGGGCAAAGCCGGAGGAACCATCGGAGAAAGTCGATGATTTGTACGGGCTGTTTCCAGCCGACCGTTCCAAGCCCTACGATACGATGGATATCATTAGGCGGCTGGTGGATCGCTCTGAATTTGATGAGTATAAGGCGCTCTTTGGAAAAACCCTGCTTTGCGGGTATGCCCGCATCGACGGCTGGGCAGTGGGGATTGTGGCAAACCAGCGGAAGGTTGTGAAAACCAAAAAGGGTGAAATGCGGATGGGCGGTGTTATTTATTCGGATTCAGCGGATAAGGCGGCCCGGTTTATTATGAACTGCAATCAACGCAAGATTCCCCTCGTCTTCCTGCAGGACGTTACCGGCTTCATGGTGGGCAGCAAGGCTGAACAGGGGGGGATCATCAAGGACGGGGCCAAGATGGTAAATGCTGTGGCCAATTCAACCGTTCCGAAGTTCACCGTAATCATGGGGAACTCTTACGGCGCTGGAAACTACGCCATGTGTGGGAAAGCCTACGATCCACGGCTCATTGTCGCATGGCCCACTGCCCAAATTGCGGTCATGAGCGGGGCGGCAGCAGCAAAGACGTTGCTGCAGATTCGCGTGAGCAGTTTGAAGACCGCCGGTAAAACAATATCAAAGGAGGAAGAAGACGCGCTCCTTAAAGAAATAACCGACCAGTACAACCATCAGCTCTCTCCATATTATGCCGCAGCGCGGCTGTGGGTGGATGCATTGATTGACCCGCTGGATACCCGCACTTATATATCCATGGGGATCGAGGCGGCAAACCACGCGAAGGTGGAAAAATTTAATGTAGGTGTCATTCAGACCTAGCAGGCATGGAGGATAAGGAGATCAAGGCGCTCATCTCCCTGCTCGATGATGAGGACAAACAGGTTGTAGCGCACGTAGAGGAGAAAATTCTCTCGCTCGGAAAGGAAGTCATACCCTTTCTGGAGAAGGAGTGGGAATCAAGTTTCAATCCGACGCTCCAGTCGCGCATTGAAGAGATGATCCATACGCTGCAGTTTGATCTGTTGCGAGAGCGAATGGTGGCCTGGTATACCGGTGAACAGAAGGACTTGCTGGAAGGGATGTGGCTGGTAGCTACCTTCCAGTACCCCGACCTGGAACTCGAAAAACTCCGTCAGGACCTGGAGCAAATCTATTATGAGACCTGGCTGGAATTCCGTCCGGATCTGTACCCCATGGATCAGATTAAAGTGGTCAATGGTATTCTATTTAACAAGTTGAAATTTGGCGCCAACACCAAGAACTTCCATTCTCCGGGAAACTCCATGATCAACATCGTCCTGGAAACGCGGAAAGGGAACCCTATCACGTTGTGCGTCATATATATGTTGGTGGCGCAAAAACTGAAACTGCCCGTAAGCGGAGTAAACCTTCCCAATCTGTTTATCCTTATCTACAAGGATGATCAGAACAACCAGTTCTACATCAACGCCTTTAACCGCGGATTGATATTCACCAAACAGGATATTGAGAATTACATCCATGAACTCCATCTGGTGCCGCAGCCTTCGTTTTTTGAGCCATGCGACCATCTGGAAATAATCCGCCGCGTGCTTCGCAACCTGATCATGTCGTTTGAAAAAATGGGAGAGCACGCCAAGGCGGAAGAGGTCAAGCTTCTGCTGGTGGACATTTCCGCAGGAGGAGATCTCGGAGTTTAGGAATACCTATTTCTTTCTTATGGAGCAGCCTGCAGCACGCACCATCGCAGGATCGGTGACCTTGCCTGCCAACAGGTTGTCCATGGCGTTTTTCAGGTAGGGGATAGTAACTGCCGCAGATGCCTGGGGATTATCATCAATGGCCCCGCTGAAACTCACGAAGTACTTCCCGTTTACTTTTTTCAGCAGAAAAACCTCCGGACTGCGCCGTGCCCCCAGGGCATCCATCGCAACCTGTTCCTTGTCTGCCAGGTAGGGAACCGACAGGCCCCAGGCCGGGTAGGCTGCCTTCATCTTGTCGGTTGCTTCCTCGGGGTCGACGTGTGAATTGATCAGAAGAAATCCGATTTTGCCTTGGTAGGAACTGATAAGGCTCTTCACCCGATCAGTATAGTATCGGTCAAACGGACAATTATTGCTGGTGAACAAGACTGCAACGCCGGAAGTTTGGTACTGTGTGTCAAGCGACACGGCAGTGCCCGTCACCACGTTGGTGAGCGTAAAGTTTTGTACCGGCAGTTGGGGTGTCAGCCCCTGGATGATTAGCAGAAGGGTGAGCAGGGTCATGGTAGGGCGTGATTATCAGTATATACCAGTACGTATTCCGTGGTAACGCGATATCGCAATCCGATGGCGTTTTTATGTTCAGGAAATACAATTTTCCCATTCAGCAGTCCGGTCTCAGAAAGTTGAAAAGGAAGAATTCTCAGGTGGTCCGAGAAAAGCAGATTTTTTCTTCCGTAGATCTTGTACAGCGCCTCTTTGGCGCACCAATAGATGCAGAGCTTGTCCAGCCGGTTGCCCGCATCCGCCAGCTCTTCCGCCGCAAGAACCCGTGGACCAACCTGCCGTAGTTTTTCTTTGGGTTGCTCCACATCGATACCCACTGACTGGGAGCGGTCAATCTGGGCGGCAACATAGGGGTAGGAATGAGACAAGGAAATGAAATGCGGAAGCGATTTGAGGAATGGTTTACCAAATTCGTCCTTGCGTATCCCATCATAGGACAAATTCATGGCCTCCACTAGCGATCGGATCAGTGCCCTCCCCGCCAGCCATTCCAAGCGCTTATGTGCATGCACCACGTTTTCCGGGCAGGACTCAAAGGACAGAAACGAGAGATCAGGCTCTGTTTCATTGATGTTCCATAAACCCCAGGCGCCGGTTTCCCCTAAAGATTCCAACTGTATGAGCGGCATTAGGTAAATCTCGTATTGTAACTCAATTTTGTGAAGGTACTTTTAAAACCGGACTCTTTCCCATGCAGCCTATGGATGTAAAAAGGTTTTCCTTGCTTACCGGACACCGGGATTGTGTCTATGCGCTGGAGGAGATTCCAAAATTGCCGGTCTTTTTTTCCGGATCCGGCGACGGTATGATTGTTCAATGGGACATGGGCCAAACCGAAGGCGAACAGATCGCCCGGATGGACGCGTCGGTCTATGCGTTGTGCTACCCTCCAGGGGGAGGTTTGCTGCTCGCCGGACATAACTACGAAGGCCTTCATGCGCTGGACTGGCAGGCCCGCAAGGAAGTTGCATCACTGAAACTAACGACTGCTGCTATTTTTGACATCCGGATTTATGAGGGGATGGTTCTTGTAGCATGTGGTGACGGGACGGTTTCCGTGGTTGACCTAGCAAAGTGGGCCCTGCATACACGGATTATTGGCGGAGAAAAAAGTGCCCGATCCATTGCCGTCAATCCGGTTGCGGGGGAAATTGCCGTGGGCTATAGCGATAATTTCATACGTATTTTCAGGGCGGGCGATTATTCCCTGAAGGCAGAATTTCCGGCCCACGATAGCTCTGTTTTCACCGTCCAGTATTCTCCCGACATGAAATGGCTTTTCAGCGGCTCCCGGGATGCCCGGCTGAAGGTTTGGAACGTGGAGGAAAACTACCGCCTGCGGCAGGAAATCGTGGCCCACATGTATGCGATCAATGACATCCGGTTTAGTCCGGATGGGAAACATTTTGTAACTTGCAGCATGGATAAGTCGGTCAAGGTGTGGCGCACCACGGACCTGACACTGTTGAAAGTTATCGACAAGGCACGCCATGCCGGCCACGGTACTTCTGTTAACAAACTGCTGTGGAGCTCGTATAACAATCAGGTGGTGAGCGCCAGCGATGACCGGACGATCTCCATATGGGACGTAATTTTTTAAACTACCATTTTAACCCGATACGTCATGAAAGTAACACCGCTGGAAATCCGACAAAAGTCGTTTGAACGCACACTCAGGGGCTACGACAAGGATGAAGTCAACGCCTTTCTGCTTTCCCTTTCGCAGGAATGGGAACGCGCAATGGATGAATCAAAAGAATTAAGATCAAAACTTGAAGCCGCCGAACGTGAGGTGGCCAAACTCCGGGAAGTGGAAACGTCGTTGTTCAAGACATTGAAAACGGCTGAGGACACTGGCGCCAACGTGATTGATCAGGCGAACAAGACGGCAGAACTATACGTGCGCGAGGCGCAGATCCGTGCGGATGGGTTGATTCACGAAGCGAAAGATAGGGCCCGGAATACCATTGATGACGCCGACATGACATCCAAGCAAATACTTGCCGAGATGGAGGATAGCCTCAAAGAGTTGGCGCAGCATTACAAGGCTGTTGAATCGCACCGCAACAACATCATAGATGATTTGAAGCGGCTGGCGAATGAGGTGGTTGATCGCGCAGACCGCACCAGTCAATCGGCAAAGTCCTTTAACGTGGATGAGCACCTAAAGCTGGCAAAGCGTGAAGCCAAGAAACTTGTATTCTCCGGCGAGTCAGTAAAGCACCGTTTACAGCCATCTTCCCCAGTCTCGCAGACGGCCCCGGTTAGTGAATCGGTAGGCTCCTTCTTCGATGAGGTTGCATGACCGGAAAAATTATCCTGGAAGGTCTTGAGTTTCATGCCTATCACGGAGTCTATCCGCAGGAGCGTTCTTCCGGAAACAAATTTGAAGTAGATGTTGCGGTGGAAACCGTCATCAGTCCCTCCGCTTTCTCCGACGACCTTACCGGCACTATTAATTACGAAAGCCTGTATGGGGTGGTGAAATCGGAGATGGAGAAACCCTCCAAGCTGCTGGAGCGGGTGGGTCACGCGATGGCTTCGAAGATTCTGGCCACGTTTCCGGAAGCATTGGGGGTTGATATTACCATTTCAAAATTCAATCCTCCGATCGGAGGCGTTTGCCGCAAGGCCTCCGTGGCCATCCGTCAGGAAAGAAAGCCGTAAGTTATTTGGACCCGGCTGGCGGAGATTCCACAAACACGAAACCGCGTGCGTCCGTCCCTTCGTGGAAATCCACTTCTTTGCCAATCACATACAGCATGTGCTTCTTGTCTATAATCAACGGAATACCCGCCATGGAATACGCCATGTC
>JAWXBL010000022.1:0-38524 GCA_034440075.1 Cytophagales bacterium | reverse complement strand
CTCATTGGCTGTACAAAAAGATCTGAAGACTGATCCTGTTGTTCCACTGCGCATAGGATTACACATTGGGGAAGTGTTTTTTGAAGGCGATAAAGCATTGGGTGATGGCGTAAATGTGGCTTCCAGAATTCAATCACTCGGCCAGGAAAACACGATTCTCGTTTCAGGAGAATTTCATGATAAAATAAAAAATAATTCTGCCTTCACTTCAGTTTCACTTGGTCAGTTTGATTTCAAAAATGTAGACAAACCACTCGAAGTGTATGCATTAACCAATGTAGGATTAATTATTCCCGATCGGAATAAAATGGAAGGAAAGCTGAAGAAGAAACAAATAATAAGTAAATACCTCCTGTTTTCACTTTCAATTATACCTATTGTAATAGCTGGCTATTTTATTTATAAAAATCTTCTTACTAAAAATGACACAGTAGACATAGCTGATAAATCCATTGCCGTTCTTCCTTTCGTTAATATGAGCAACGACAAAGACCAGGAATATTTCAGTGATGGGCTGAGTGAAGAACTGCTTAATCTACTCGCAAAAATTCCTGAACTGAAAGTAATCGGCCGTACTTCCTCTTTCTCATTCAAGGGAAAGAACGAAGACTTGCGAGTCATTGCTGAAAAGCTTGGAGTAGCTCATCTGCTGGAAGGCAGTGTTCGTAAAGATGGAAATAAAATTCGTGTAACTGCTCAGTTGATAAAAGCAAAGGATGGCTCTCACATGTGGAGTGAAACCTATGACAGGAACTTCGAAGATGTATTTAAATTGCAAGACGAGATAGCAGGAGCCGTAGTAAAACAATTAAAGCTTAAGCTGCTGTCTGTGCCGGGCAATATAACATCTTCCTCAACTAATACAGAAGTTTATAACCTCGTTCTTCAGGGAAATTATTTTTTAGAAAAAAGAGGTAAAGAAAATCTTGTTAAAGCTCTTGGTTTTTACTCACAGGCATTGGCCATAGATTCTTTGAATGCCCGCACTTGGGGGGCTATGGCAAGAAGTATTGGCATCCAGGCGGATTGGGCTTACATTGATGTACATGCAGGTTTTAAAAAAGCTGAGATAGCTGCCAATAAGGCTATAGCATTGGATGAAAAACAAGCTGAAGGATATATTGTTTTGGGTTCAGTTAAAATGAATTCTTTTGATTGGCGTGGATCGGAAGCAGAATTGAAAAAGGGCATAAGCCTGAATCCGGGGAATGCAGATCTTTTAAATATGTTAGGGTATTTGTATGTATTTCTCGGCCGCTTTGATGAGGCCATCCAGTTAACCAAACAATCGCTGGCCCATGACCCGATACTACCTGTCACTTATTTTTATTATGGTTATGTCTTGTATTGCGACAAGCAGTATGATAAAGCGATTGAAGCATACAAAACTCTTATAGAACTTAACCCGCAGTTTCCCCGTGCACATTATTTGCTTAGCAAAGTCTATCTGTCGCAAGGGAAACCTGAACTTGCACTTATCGAGATGCCACAGGAAACAGAAACGGTTTCCAAAATTCTTGGTCTTGCATTAACTTATCATGCCTTGGGTCGCAAAAAAGAGGCTGATGAAACAATGAATGATTTTCTGTTGCAATACCAACATGATTGGCCATACCAGGTTGCTGAATTATATGCTTTTCGTGGAGAAATAAATAACGCATTTGCCTGGCTGGAAAAAGTTTATGTAAAAAAAGACAGTTGGTTGAGTTGGCTTAAAGCAGATCCATTATTGGAAAACCTTTGGTATGATCCCCGTTATAATGCATTGCTGAAAAAGATGAATTTGCCGTTGAGATAATTTTTTAAAATTTATGTCCGGACAATCCCGCCAACTCGCTGCTATTATGTTTACCGATATTGTCGGGTACACAGCTTTAATGGGTAAGGATGAACAAAATGCATTTGAACTTTTAAATAAAAACAGGCAAATTCAAAAACCAATTATTGGGCAATACAATGGCCGGTGGATAAAAGAATTAGGTGACGGTGTAATGGCAAGCTTCAATACTGTTTCTGATGCTGTGAATGCTGCTATCAAAATCCAGCAAACCTGTAATACGGCAAAAGATTTTCAATTACGTATCGGCATCCATTTGGGCGAAGTGGTTTTTGAGAATGATGATGTATTTGGGGATGGGGTGAATATCGCTTCACGGATACAGGCATTGGCCCCACCAGGTGGCATCTGGATTTCAGAATCGGTTTATAATAATGTTTCCAATAAAATTGATATTGACACGGAATTTGTAAAAACAGAACATCTTAAAAACGTAAAAGACCCCGTTCGCATTTATCAGGTAAAGGTGGAAGGTCTTGAAGCTCCAGAACCTGTTATTTCAATATCTAAAAAATCTGAATCAACGGATACCAGAACACTGGGGAATAAAAGGACTGCATTGCTTGCCATAGGGGCAGTTTTAATTCTTGCATCGGGGTATTTTATCTATACCCGTTTTCAAAAAACAATCAATGGTAAAGAAGTAATTGACCGATCGATTGCCGTACTACCTTTCACTGATATGAGCCCTAATCATGATCATGAATATTTTGGTGATGGCATTGCCGAGGCAATCATTAATGGGTTGTCTCAAATCAATGATTTGAAAGTGATTGCAAGGTCATCTTCCTTTCAATTTAAAGGAAGAAATGAAGACCTTGGTACGATCGGGGAAATGTTGGGGGTGGCCACTGCCCTGGAAGGAAGCATAAAAAAATCGGGCGATAAGATTCGTGTTACGGCCACACTTACAAAAACTATAGATGGAACCCTGTTGTGGTCGGAAACTTTTGATCGCAATCTTAAGGATTATCTTTTGATCCAGGATGAGATTACGAACATGATTGTTGAAGCGCTCAAAGTTTCGTTCACAGGAGAACTGCAACTATCGAGACACATGTCAATAAAGGAGGAGGCAATTAAGGAATACCAACAAGGCCGGTATTTTCACGATAGAAATGGACAAGGTGACGCGAGAATTGCGTTGAATTATTTTTCGCAGGCAGTGAAAATTGATTCCGGCTTTGCTTTAGCATGGGCCTATCGGGCCACATCAGCAGGATATGCTGATTCTACATTTACAAATCTCAGACGATTCAATCAAATAGCAATGGATCTTAATCCTAACCTGGCCGAAGCGCACGTTAATCTTGGGCAGATACATTGGTATGATCTGAATTTTGTTCAGGCTGAGAAGGAGTTTAGAATAGCTCTTTCCCTTGGAAGCAACCATCCACGCGTGCTTAGAAATGCAGGAAGGGCCTTGAGTTGTTTAGGCCTCTATCAAGAAGGACTTGAATTGTGCAAGAAGGCAGTTTATTTAGATCCCCTTCAGTCCTGGTCATATTTATGGTTGACCCACGCCTTTGCTGTAAATGGCCAGTTCAATGAGGCACTTACCGCATGGAGAAAAGAAAATGAAATCAGCAATAGAAATGGTTTTTCAACCCAGGCACATCTACTGGTATTGAATGGACAGGGAAGAGAGGCTTTGAAACTGGTTGATAAAATCAATAATGAGGAAGATCGTTTATTTCTATTAACAGTAATTTCTTTTAGTACAAACCAAAAAGGTAAAGCGGATGAGTATTTACAGATGTTCAAAAATAAATACGGTTCAACTAGTCCACTTGCCGTTTGTGAAATGCTAGTCTTTTGTAGTCAAAAAGAGGAAGCTTTACAAATACTCAGTAAGGTCGTTTTGACTAAACTTCTTCGGTGGCCTTCTCCAGATGTGTATTTTAGATCGAACTTATACCTAAAAGGAAGCCCTTATCTTATACCAATAAGGAATGACCCTCGATTTAAAGCTGCTACAAAAAAATTTAACTATCCCGAATTAAAATAGGGATCCACCGACATTGTCGGGTACACAGGCTATATCCAGGCAGAAGAGAATAAAGCAGTAGCCGTATCTAAACATTATACGCCCTCCCTTGAAAGGTTGAGTCCAATAAATTACTATTTTTAGCACATGACCCTCCTTCTCCCCGGCATCGAATATGATATTTTCATCAGTTATCGCCACAACAATAACCTGCCTTCGCAGGGCTTCCACCTTCACTGCGTTTCGGGCGGACAGGCAACAATTCAGTAAGTTTGTAAGATGGCATTATTACCCGGCTTTGAATACGATATTTTTATTTCTTACAGGCATAATGATAATAGATCAGGCTGGGTAGCAGAGTTTGTAAAGGCCTTGCAAGAAGAGTTGGCAGCCACCATCAAAGAACCTGTTTCAGCTTACTTTGATACCAACCCTCATGATGGCCTGCTTGAAACCCACAACGTGGACAAAAGTCTCGAAGGAAAATTAAAATGCCTCATCTTCATTCCTATTCTTTCACAAACCTATTGCGACCCAAAATCATTTGCATGGCAGCAAGAGTTTGTGGCGTTTAATAAATTGGCAAAAGAGGATCAGTTTGGCAGGGATATAAAACTGAGTAATGGAAATGTAGCCAGCCGGATTCTCGCTATTAAAATTCACGATTTAGATGCGGAAGACAAATCCCTCATTGAAAGTGAAATTGGTGGTGTGCTGAGGGCAATTGAATTCATTTCTAAATCATCAGGGGTTAACAGGCCACTTACTTCGAAGGATGACGAAGTGCGATCTCAAGGCAAAATTCTTTATCGCGATCAGGTAAACAAAGTAGCCAACGCGATAAAGGAAATAATATATGCTCTCAAAAACCCTGTTTCCAAACCAATTGTTATTAACCAAAAGCCTTCCTTCGCTAAAGCTTCGGAGGGCAGGCCAAAATTCATTCTAGCTGCAGCGATTGTTCTTTTATCGATTATCGTTGGCTACTTCTTTTATCAAAAACCTCAATCAGATCATAAGCCAACCGCGGTCATCGACAAATCCATTGCCGTGCTTCCCTTCATTGATTTGAGCGAATCCAAAGATCAAGGTTGGTTTTCAGATGGACTTACTGAGGAAATTTTGAACGGCCTTGCTCATATCAAAGAGCTCAACGTTATTTCACGCACATCCTCATTTGCATTTAAAGACAAGAACCTTCGGATACAAACAATAGCCGATTCTCTGGGTGTCAATTATATCGTGGAAGGGTCCGTGCGAAAGTCGGATACCGGATTGCGCATTACTGCGCAGTTGATTCGAGCCAAAGATGGCTTTCATATCTGGTCAAATACCTATGACCGAAATTCAAAGGACATCTTTATCCTTCAGCAGGAGATTGCTTCAAAAATTGCTGAGAGCCTTGATATTTCGCTTGACCCCAATGCAGTTGAGCATATGCAGCGGGCGGGCACAGACAATCCAGAAGCATTCGTGGCCTTTTTGAAAGGACAAGGAATTTTTAGTGAAGGCCATGACAAAAGGAATGAGATGCTGGCTTACTTGAAAAGGGCCAATTTTGATTTCGACAATGCCATTCGCTTAGATCCTGATTTTATTAACCCGTATTTGTATAAAGGTGATTTCTATTTTCATTACTTGATGAAAAACGAGAAAACAGTATATAACGATACTATTACAGAAGTGCAGGCATATCAACTGATGAGGGAGAGCATAGAAAACGCAATCACTAAATCAAAAACAGAAATTGGAAAGGATTATTACAGGCTTTATTCAATAATGTATTCCAACGATTGGTCTTCTATACGGCCTATTGCTGAGCGCGTGTTGAAAAGTCCAGAAGCAGTTCAGTTATTTAGCTACCAACCCTACAACTTATCGGCCCTCCTTACATGTCTTGGCTATGGCCAGCAAATTGCCGGGATCAGCAGGGCAATTCTAAAAAAGGATCCTTTGAATGGGAATAGGAAAAGGGAGATTGGCGAGGCTTTCATGTTTTCGAGTAATTATACACGCGCTATTGAAAGCATTGACTCGCTCAATACCATTCATGAGGATAGCAGATTAAATTACAACAAACTATTCAGCTTGTATCGATTAAAAGAATTTGATGAAGCATATAACTTAATAATGAAACTGGATAGTTCTAAGATTTCGTCTTATCATTCCATATTGGCAATGCTTTTTGCCCAAAGGGGAAAGTTAAAGGAGACAAAACAACTAATGGATAAAGATACAAGGGTTGACTACACCTTGTTCGGTATCGAAGCAGCGTATGGAAGAGAGGCGGCCAATAGAGAGGCGACTAAGCTGGATAAGAGCTTAGTGATGCATCACATACTTTTATTCAGTTATCTTCATTCACCAAAACATCTTCCCTTCGATCTTTCGGCAACGCCAAACTTTGCCAAGCGATTAAGTCAGGCTGGCGTTGACACTAAACAAAATCATTAATATGTCCTCACTTCTTAGTGGCTTCGAATACGACACCTGCCGGCAGGCAGGTCTTCACCATCTAAATTGATAATATGAACTCTTTAATTCAGGGATTTGAGTACGATATTTTTATTAGCTATCGCCACAACGATAACCTGCCTGCGCAGGGCTCCGGCAGGCAGGCAGGCCGAATCTGGCTGGGTAACGGAGTTTGTTGAATCATTGAAAAGAGTACTCGGGGCCACAAAGAACCTGTTTCTGTTTACTTCGATTCCAACCCGCATCGGTGATCGATAGTAAGTATTCGGTAATCAGTACGTTTTTCTTTGACCGTTGCAACTTGAACTTTGAAAATTGAAAATTGAACCCATGCCCCATCCAAATCACGAGCACCGCAGGTTATTACTAAAATTCCTCCTAAGCAGCCCCTTGCTGAGTTTCACCGGCTGCACGACGCCGCAGGAAAAAGAAGCAATTGCCGAGGAGATTGTATATTCACTAGGCAGTGCCTCAGACGCCATCAACGTCTTTGACTTTGAGCGGATGGCCAAGGAAAAACTTCCGGTGGCCCACTACGGATACCTTGCTACTGGCGTAAACGATGACTTGACGCTGCAGGCCAACCGCGACGCCATGGCGAAAGTCAAGCTAAGAATGCGCAGGCTGGTGGCTCCGGGCGAACCGGATATGTCCGTTGAGCTTTTTGGAAAAAAATATCCAACGCCGTTGATAATTTGTCCGGTGGGCAGCCAACGTGCCTTCCACCCGGACGGCGAAATTGCTGTGGCACGAGCCGCCAAAGTAAGAAACCATCTCCAGGCGCTTTCAACGGTTTCAACTACATCGATAGAAGAGGTAACCAAAGAACGGGGCGCCCCGGTCGTGTATCAGTTGTACGCACTCAACAATTGGAAGGCGACGCAGGAGATGATCCGAAGAGCAGAAGATGCTGGTTCGGAAGTGATGGCCTTTACGGTAGATCTGGCGGCCGGAACAGGAAACCGGGAGACGCTGGAACGATTTACCCGGATTGACACGAGACAGTGCTCCAACTGCCACACCAGCAACCGGTTTGCACGCAAGCCGATGGTTCCGCCCATTGAGGGGATAGAATTTGAGCAGAAACTCACATGGCAATACGTTGACCAGCTCAAAGCGTTTACCAAAATGAAGCTGGTCATCAAAGGGATTGAGACTTCTGAAGATGCCCAATTGTGCCTCTCTCACGGAGCCGACGGCATTTGGGTATCCAATCACGGTGGACGAGCCAGTGAAACAGGCAGGGGAACACTGGAGGCGTTGCCTGAAATTGTTGCAACGGTAAAAGGAAAAGTTCCGGTTATTATCGATGGGGGCTTCAGGCGAGGCACCGATATTTTCAAAGCCCTCGCATTGGGAGCTAACGCCGTAGGCATTGGACGACCTTACATCTGGGGCTTGTCCTGCTTTGGTCAGGAAGGCGTTGAGGCCGTTCTGAGAATACTAAGCGAAGAATTAAAGATGACCATGCAGCAGGCAGGCACGTCCAAACTGGATGAGATAGACAGCAGGTTTGTTATTTGAGGCAGGGGCCTGGCTTTTGATCAGACTGCTTTTAATCACTAACTTAGGTTGCCTTCATTCTATACCTTTATAATCCAAAACACGAAGATCTCCAATGCCCTCTAACCGCCAGCTTGCTGCCATCATGTTTGTCGATATGGTTGGTTATACATCCATGATGCAGCGGGATGAACACCGCTCGATAGTGCTACGTGATAAACTCAGGAACACGCTGGAAAAGGAGGCAAAAACACACAGTGGGCAAATTATTAAATACACCGGGGATGGAGCGCTGTGCAGTTTTTCCAGTGCTGCCGAATCAGTCAGGGCCGCCATTGCTGTTCAGCTATTCATGCAGCAAGAGCCGATAGTTCCCCTTCGAATAGGTATTCATCAGGCTGATGTTGTATTTGAAGATGGGGACGTTGTCGGAGACGGCGTAAACATTGCTTCCAGGATGGAATCCTTAGCCACCCCCGGCAGCATTTTTATTTCAGCCAAGGTCTATGATGACGTCAAGAATCAAAAAGATATTGAGACCATCTCTTTAGGGAAATACTCCTTAAAGAATATAATGGAACCGGTTGAAATATTTGCCGTATGTAATTCTGGTTTACAGGTTCCACGTAGGAAGAAGCTGGAAGGAAAAGGCGTTAAGTACATCAGTCAGAAATTTTCGGTAAGAAAGAAAACATTGGCAATAGGATCGGTGTCAGCTATCCTACTCATCGCCATAACCGCTTACTTTATTATTCCACCAACAATTAAAAAGCAACGTGCGAGGGCGCAACTATTGCCAGCAATTCAAAAACTGGTTGATGATAATTTCAGACCTCCTACGGAAGCCTATGACCTGGCACTGGAGGCCGAAAAATATATTCCGACTGATTCTTCGCTAATTAATTTGTGGCCAGTCGTTTCGAGTAGTGTATCCATCGTAACCGAACCGCCAGGAGCAGAAGTGCTGTGGAAAGACTATCACACGCCACAGGCGGAATGGAGAGTAGCAGGCACTACGCCATTAAAGGATGTAAAATTTCCCAGGGGCTACTTACGGATGGAAATTAGAAAACAGGGTTATCAAACCATTGAATACGCCGGCCCGATGGCTTATCAAAGGATCGGAAGAGAAATTGATTCGCTGAGCTTGGATGCAACGGGAAGTCTGCCCATAAACATGGTCCGGATACCCTCAGGCATCACCCGTTTGGAAATTGTAGGACTTGAGCAACATGGCGGAAAGGATGTGAATGAATTTCTCATTGACAAGTATGAAGTGACAAACAAACAGTTCAAAGTATTTATGGATGCGGGAGGATACACCAACTCAGCCTTTTGGGATCTCCCTATCAGCGCAAACGGGTGGCGCGTCACGCTATCTGAGGCCCTGAAACTATTCATTGATAAAACTGGTCGTCCCGGCCCGGCGACATGGGAGGCGGGCAGTTACCCTGACGGCCAGGAAGATCATCCGGTTGCCGGTGTATCCTGGTATGAAGCCATGGCGTACGCCTCATTTTCCGGGAAGCGCCTGCCTACCATTTTCCACTGGGGGCGTGTTGCAGAAACTTCCCGTACCGAATTTATTGTCCCACTAAGCAATTTCTCCGGGAAGTCCACCGCCGCTGTTGGCAGCCTCCCTGCGTATCAATCGTTTGGCATTTATGACCTGGCTGGTAACGCGCGCGAATGGTGTTCTAATTCAACTAGCGATCCCCAGTTCAGATACATTCTGGGTGGTGGATGGAATGATCCGCGCTATTCTTTTAATGATGCCTATACGCAAAACGCTTTAGATAGAAGCATCACAAATGGGTTCAGGTGTATGAAGGAACTGCCGGGAGATTCAAGTACGGCTCATCTGGCAAAGAGCGTATCCATGGCATACCGGGATTATCGCAAGGAAAAGCCAGTGGATGATAAAACCTTTGAAATATTCAAGCGTCAATATGCTTATGACAAACTACCGTTGAATGCAAAGGTCGACTCTGTAGTTGATGCAGAATTCTGGACGATCGAAAAGGTTTCATTTGACGCCGGGTCCAACAAAGAACGGATGGTAGTCTATATATATAAGCCAAAATCATCACAAGGACCCCTTCAGTCTGTGCTTTACTTCCCCGGATCAGGCGATATTTTTTCAAGAAGATACAATCCTGAATCGATCGGCAACATCGATTTTATTCTGAAAAATGGAAGAGCATTGATCCGGCCAATCTATAAAGGCACGCACGAACGATTCGATGAACTGGATTCTGATCTTCCCGATGAGACTGTATTCTATAAAGATCACATGATTATGTGGAGGAAGGAGATTGGTCGTACACTGGATTATCTGGAGACAAGAAACGATTTCCAGAACGATAAAATTGGATTTCTTGGGTGGAGTTGGGGCGGATACATGGGCGGCATTATGCCTGCCCTTGAACCGAGAATCAAAGTGGTGGTGCTGAATGTTGGCGGAATGGTTATGCAAAAATCATTACCCGAAGTCGATCAGCTCAATTTTCTACCAAGGGTCACACAACCGGTGCTCATGCTGAACGGAAAACACGATATGTTTTTTCCGATTGAAACTTCGCAAAAGCCTATGTTTGATTTTCTGGGAACGCCAAAAGATAAGAAGAAAATGATCGTATATGAATCAGGGCATCTTGTACCCCGCACAGATTTTGTAAGGGAGTCCTTAAACTGGTTTGATCAATATTTAGGGCCGGCAAAATAAAGAATAATGCCTCAATCCCGCCAGCTCGCTGCCATCATGTTCACCGACATTGTCGGGTACACGGCCATGATGGGAAGTGATGAACAAAAAGCATTTGAACTACTCAGCAAGAACCGTCAACTTCAAAAACCAATCATTGAGCAGTTAGGTGGCCGATGGATAAAAGAACTGGGCGACGGCGTATTGGCCTGTTTTCCTAACGCATCGGATGCTGTGAAAGCAGCCATCTTGATTCAACAGACCTGTAATGCAAGTCATGATTTTCAATTGCGCGTTGGTGTTCATTTGGGCGAAGTGGTTTTTGAGCATGATGATGTTTTTGGCGATGGCGTAAACATTGCTGCACGGATACAAGCCTTGGCTACACCGGGTGGTATCTGGATTTCTGAATCAGTTCATAAAAATGTAAGCAATAAAATTGAAATCAACACAGAATTTGTAAAGGTAGAACGTCTTAAAAATGTAATTGATCCCGTTCACATTTATCAAGTGAAAATGGAAGGGATTGAATCAGCCTCACCCGAAAATGCAGCTGGGCCTAAAATTGAGACTGGCAATATAAACACCTTACCGCCTTCCGGTACCCTTCCATCCAGTAGGAATAGAAGTCTATTTATAATGGTAAGTGTTATGGCCACTGCACTCATTACATTTTCCTTGTTCTACTTTTTGGGGTGGAACGGGAGATCGAATGTTGCAATTGACAAGTCGATTGCCGTTCTGCCTTTCACGAATATGACGGAAGATGTGAGTCAGGCCTATTTCTGTGACGGAATCATGGATGAGATTTTGAATCAGCTGTTCAAGATAAGCGACCTGAAGGTAAGTTCAAGAACATCGTCTATGCAGTACAGGGGCTCGAAAATGTCATTGAAAGAAATCGCAAGGGAACTAGGTGTGTCTTATGTACTGGAGGGAAGTGTTCAGAAATCGGGCGACCGTATAAGGATCATTACCCAACTCATCGATGCAGAGACTGACAAACATTTGTGGTCAGAAACCTATGACAAGACGCTCCATGATGTGTTTGCTGTTCAAACGGAAATTTCAAAAAGTATTGCCAGTCAGCTTCATATTACTTTGTCATCCAATGACAGGGAACAATTGGAGCATGTGCCTACAACCAATCCGAAGGCCTATGACTATTATCTCAAAGCAAAAGCAATGATGGGATCAGCCTTACCGAAATTACAATTAGTTGATAGCGCGATCATGCTGGACTCCTCGTTTGCAGTAGCCTATTCGTTACGGGCACTATATACCGCATTGTGGTTCTTCAATAAATGGCCTGACTATGAAAACAAAGACGAACTGGCTTGGGAGTATATGGATAAAGCCATCAGTCTGAACCCGAACCTCGTTGACATAAAGATCAACATGGCCAATGTCCTCTATCTTACCCATACAAATTATGATGAGGCGCTCGCCATCTTGGAAAAGTTGAAAATTGAATATCCCAAGAACTCAGAAATCTACTCAACCCTATCTCACGTTCAGCGAAGGAAGGGCCTTTGGAAACAAGCGCTCAAAAATCAAATAAAAGCGGCAGCGTTGAATCCTAATAAGGACGAATTTTCGGAATACGCCAGGCTGCAGATGGCATTTCGAAATTATGATTGGATAATTGAAAACAATGACAAATGGGGAAGAGGACTATTGGCGGAGGCATGGATAGGAAAAGGAGATATGGAAAAAGCGTTGACAGTATTTCGTGACAATGGTGACTCTTTAAGTGTGTGGTCTTATAAAAGGGAATACAATAAACTCCTCCAATATATGGACAAGCGTGGCGATTATTTAAGGAAAAACAGATTTGATTACGCTCCAAGATCTTTGGATTATGCCGTGATCTACTATGCCATCGGTAATGAGGCAATGACGCGCAAATACGCTCAACAGGCAACAGAGTTTCTTGAAAACGAAATGAAAAAGTCACATGGCGATTTCACCATTTACAAATCACTTGGCTTAGCTTACGCCCTGGCAGGAAATTTTGATCGGGCAATTAATATGGGGCAATTGGCTGTTCAGATGAGCCCCATGTCACGTGATGCATTTCAGGACGGGCCACTCACAGAATACAACATGTCAATGATATTTATGCTTTGCGGAAAATATGATGAAGGCATGGATCTACTGGAGCACCTACTCACGGTTCCGTCACAGGGTCGTGGCATCTATTTCTCGCCTCAACATTTGAAACTTGATTCCCGATTTGACATCTTCCGGAAATTTTCCAGGTTTGAGAAAATGGTAAATAAGGAATACAAGACCGTGTATTAGTAATTCTTTGATTTATGCTGAACATTGAATTTCACTTACAATCACAGTAGCCATCATGTTCACCAATTTATGTCGCGTATACGGCATTGTGTCGTTTAGTTGTCCTATACCTTAGAGGTGTAGGACACCAAAGCCTACTTTTTCATATTCTTAAAGTCAGCATTCTGCTTTAGGAGCGTATAGGCCTTGTCAACCTCCTGCAACTGCTGATTAGTGATTGCATAAACTTCAACCTGCTGGTCGGTCGGTGGGCTATCGGCGCTCGACACAATACCCTCCTTACCCATGGCTAAAAACCGCTCCAAAACCTGAGGCGGGTTCCTGAAAATATCCATGCGGGCTCCCGTCTGATGAATGTCGTGAAGTTGAGCCTCGAGCTTATAAATCTTGTCCTCCAGTACCAACGCCGTTTTGCCTGATTTTTTATCCGCTGACATTTTCAACAGCTGCGATCTGGTTTTTTCCATATCATCAATGAGCTTAAGCGTTGCGTTTATGGAATTGAAAAGACTGATCCCCTGCTTAAACTGCTTCTGAATATCTTCTTCCGTTGATTTTGTGTTCGGATCTTTCATGACTTTTAACGTCTGCCTTGATTCCTTTCCATGTGCTCTGAGCACAATCGTATACTCCCCTGGAGGAGCCATGGGCGGCGTTAGACCTGGTCCAATATCCAGATCAAAAATAAACATGTTCCGGGTTCCTGCCGTATCCAACTGCACCCAGTCTTTTCCACGGGGCTTCGTCCGTAACTTGGGGAGTACATAGTCCTCCAATCGGAGATCCCAATAGACCCGGTTAATACCCGGCCTGTTTCTTCCCTTAATTGTATTCACCGTTTCGCCTTTCTGGTTAAACACGAGCACCTGAACACTGTCGGTCGATTTTGTTTTTAAATAGTAATTAATGTCCGCACCGTACGGCGGATTCTGTCCGCTGCCGGAACCGCGCTCCGACTTCATCGCATCCTGCTTTTGAAAGCGGTAGGCCGGACGCAAAGAAAAGAGATGCGCCTCGGAGGCCTGAACAGCCGCTGAGAACTCCCGGATGGGCGTCACATCGTCGAGGATGTAAATTCCACGGCCATACGTGGCGACAACCAGGTCTCTGAAATTTCGCTGAATCGTAAGTCCATAGATGGGTGTGGGCGGCAAATTGTTTTTCATGCGGATCCATTGCTTGCCGTCATCGGGAGAAAAATACAATCCGTTGTCGGTACCCAGCCAAAGCAGCCCTTTTTTATCCGGATCCTCGATGAGTTGGTGAATGGCATTTGAATTGGATGGCGGTAGATCGGTCGTCAGACGCGTCCATGTTTTTCCATAGTCACTGGTTTTGTAGGCATAGGCCCCGAAGTCACCATTCTGCATGGCGTTCACGGCCACATAGGCGGTGCCTGCATCAAAATAGGAGGCATCGATGTGTCGGATCGTAGCCCACTTCGGCAAGCCGGGCATATTGGGCGATACGTTCGCCCAGGTCTTGCCCCCGTCTTGCGTGACGCTGAGAATACCATCGTTGCTGCCTGCCCACAGAATACCTCCTTTTACCGGCGACTCAGCCATAGATAGCAACGTACATCCGTCCCAAGTCATCAGGTTGTCGCTGGCCATACCTCCAGAATTCTGCTGATGGCTCTTATCATTGGTCGTGAGGTCCGGACTGATCTCCTTCCAGTTTTGTCCCCGATTGGAGGTTTCATGCACATGCTGGCTTCCGACCCATACGCGTCCCGGAACATGCTTTGAAAGCACCATGGGGAACGTCCAGTGCCACCGGTACTTCGCGTTGGCTGGCGTATTCCCAATTTGAGTCTGCGGCCAAACCCTCACGTCGCGCATGTGCTTTGTTGTGAGGTCAAATATGTCAAGGCCGCCGTCGTAACAACCCGACCAAATAATGTTGTTGTCGAACGGGTCCGGTTGCGCGAAGCCGCTTTCACACCCCCCCACTCCGTGCCACATGCCCAGGGGAATGGAAAATCCTTCGAGGCTCCGACTGGGGCCGCGGTACGACCACGCATCCTGCCGGTTAGAATATACATAGTAAGGGACGCGGTCGTCGACGGAGATGTGATACATCTGCGCAATCGGCAAGTTGACATTCGTCCACGTTTTACCTCCATTAAATGACAAATTCACACAACCGTCGTGAGCGCACATGATCCGGTCCGGGATTTTGGGATCGAACCACATGTCGTGGTTATCTCCTCCCGCAGCCCAAGGGCTGAAGTCTTTCACAAAAGACTTTCCTCCATCAATGGACTTCATCACCCCCACACAAATGGTATAGAGTTCGTTTTCATTTTTCGTGCTCACCCGCAGCCGCGTATAGTATCCGGCACGCTGACCCATGGAATGATTTTTCTGCATCAGCTTCCAGCTGTCACCGGCATCCTCCGAGCGATACAACCGTGGCTCGGTATCTTCAATCAGCGCATATACCACGTTCGGATTCGTGTAGGCCACATCCACGGAGGTCTTGCCTACCGGGTGGGTTGGTCCGCTCTCCAGACCGTTGCGCAACGGCATCCATGTTTTTCCTCCATCACGGCTGCGGTAAATTCCACTGCCCGCCCCGCCACTTTTCAGATTCCAGGTCTTGATCTCCACCTCCCACATGGCCGCATAAAGAATGTCGGGATTCTTTGGATCCATCGATAGATCGGACGCCCCCGTATTCTCATTCACAAAGAAGACCCGTTCCCAGTTCTTCCCGCCGTCTATTGTTTTGTAAACACCACGCTCCTGCTGTGGGCCGTGTGCATGGCCCAGTGAAGCGACGTAAACGATGTTGGTATCCGTGGGATGAACAATGACCCGACTGATCAGGTATGTGTTCTCCAACCCCATTTTATTCCAGGTCTTTCCCGCGTTGGAGGATTTATAGATCCCATTTCCAACCGCGTGGGCCGGGCGTATAAGAAATGTTTCCCCCGTACCCGCCCACACCTGTTTCGGGTTGGAGGGTGCAATGGCGAGGGCGCCGATGGATGAATCATCCGTTTGATCAAACACCGGGCGCCAATGGAACCCCATGTCCTCGGTTTTCCATATGCCCCCGGAGGCAGCGCCTATGTACGATACGTTGGGGTTTCCGGGCTCCCCCACCACCGCAATGGCCCTGTTTCCGTCAGGCCCGATGTAGCGGAAGTTGACTTGTGAAAAGGACTGGGGGTCGAGGGATTGTGCCTCCGAGCGGAAGAGTGAACCGAAAAAAAGAAAGACCAGCAATATCGTTCTCATGCTATGGGATTTAGAATGAGAAAGGTACTGTAACTGGCCTTATCAAAAAAGAGCGGACTTAGCCGAAGCTAATAGTATTTTGATGGGAGGTTGGTTGAATTTGGCTAGTGCTTAATCACAACCTGATAACCAGTGGATTTCTCACCCGTTACAACCCTCAAAAAGTATGTACCATCAGGGATCGATTGAGTAGCAATAATTACCTCCTTACCCTTGACAATCGTCTGAAATACAATCTCCAATGACTTATTCACAAGCGAGACATCCGCTTCAACATCCTCCGTATCTGACAACTTAACAGTTAACTTGTCATTTGCTGGGTTCGGTGATGCCACGAGCAATGGAGTGCCTCCTCCACCTCCACCGGAAACAAGATTGACATACAGGACACGTGCACCCGCGAGGCCGCAAACGTTTCCAGGCTTACAAATTAGTTGATAGGTTCCTGCCACATTTCCGGTTTGTATAAAATTAGGATTTCCGCTGGCCCCATAAATCCAAAATGACCACCCTACCCGGACGGGAATTTGCCAATTGTAGCTACTCGCACCCTGCACACTTTGCATCGCAAATTGATAAACCGCCGACATGTTCAAGTTGATTGGATTGTCTCCTAAGTGAAAGTATTCATAGACCGCTGAGTTATTCGATGGATCAGGCCAGCCAACCCAGATCGTTTTGGGTTGAACATTTGAGGGACAGGGCAATGTTGCGGAGATCGTAACACTTCCGGCACTATTCGCTACCCGAGAACCCAAGCCTGAAGAGTTTATGGTGAGTACATTGGTGTTGCTGGATGCCCATGAAACAGAAAGCCCGGAAGCATTCTGAACTGAGAATTGACCAATTGTGCAAAGTGGATCTGGGCCAAAAACTGTCGGAGGAATATACGAGACTGCCAATGGGCTGCTCGATATTTTTGAACCGCACGCCAGGGTTACCTCGGCGCTCATATTCCCCGCATCATTGGGCGATCCACCTGGTGTCAATGAAATGGTATTCGTCGCCGTAGTAACCGGGCTTGGTATGAGCTGATTGTCGGCTGGGTTGCGCCAGTTCCAACCAGATGGGAATGTCCATTTGTAATTATTAGAACTGCATCCCGTGGCCGCACTGAGAGTTGCCGCAAAGGTTACAGGGTCATTGTTGCAGGCGGTGGTTCCAGCAAAGCCTGCTGGCACGCCAACCGAAACGATGGGCAAAGTTGCATTTAACACCACTGTGGCTATTGAGGATGATGCGCCTAATGGGCAAAGTGAAGCATCATTGATAATACCCTTTAACTTAACTACTCCAGAAACAGCGCACGAGGTTGGGGTAATTATAATTGTAGGGACAAGTGTGAATTGTCCGCTGCTTGATGTCCACCCCGCTGGCAATGTCCATTCATATATCACTTCTTGTTGCGGAACATAAGGTTCAGAAATAATGCCAGTACCTTGAATATACATGTGAGGCATAATAATAACCACTTGCTGCGGAGTGCAATAAGTAATATTGACTGAATTTGTGTAGAGGCCCCAGCCTTGGTTTTTGACGGAAAGAATAAGCTCTTCTAATTTTTTCGAAACACCTTCATTTCCACAATTGCTGAAGGTGGCTGTTACTGTTGCAATTGCACCTGGTGTATCAAACCATCTCACCCGAACTATTGGCTGTCCGTTCGGACCACTAATTGCTCCATTGGTCGCCGACCATAAAATGTTACAGTTACCAAACCCGGTGACCTCATACTGAACACTTATGCCCGGGCATGTTGTCCCAAAAATAGAGCCCGGAAATGACCTCGAAACAGTTTGGGAATAGAGGTTCTGACTTGTAATCCCGAAAAGGATTGCATAAACAATTGGATTTTTCATCTCGTTAAATTTTGAGTTTCTATTTCTTGCCTGGTCTCATATACAAATAGCCAATTATCACTGATACTGTATGATTTTTCTCTGGTGGATTATTGAGGAGGGCATCGACAGGTCTGTTGATGTTACGCAGGCCAAAGTTATCAATCAACTGAAACATGATGCTGCTATTGTTTTTGATTTTTACTAAATAGCCAAACCCAAAGGTGATACCATAATCATGATCCTCAAAACTTTGAATGCCTGGAATGAATGCAATTGAATTCACAGATCCATCATCTCTAAATCCCCTTAAAGAACGACCCTTAAAGTGACTTTCAAGAGTAACATTATCATCGGTGGTCAAAACTTTCTCACTCCCCTCAACATCATTAATGAAACTATAATATCCCCCGACCGACAAAGTAAATCTTTTTTTCAGTCCAATGTACACTTGCGGAAGCACTGCAATAGTTAAATACTTGTAGGAATACTTTGACTCAATGATTAGCCTCGCATCATTGTTTACAGGAGCAAGCGGTACATTTAACTCGGCTCTACTACCTTTCTGTTCCCAAATTATTCTGGCATTTATTCCTAGCCAGTTATTTATGGGATGATAAGCCCCTAAGCCAACAGAATACCCAATCGAAGTCAGCCTCTTGTTTTCCATAACATCATCCTTGTAATTATCAACAAACATATTCCCATGATTAAACGATAGACTTGGACCAAATACAAATTCGACCCTATCAATAAATCTTTTTTGATCAGGCGCACGAAGTTTGGACGCCTCTTGCGAGAACACTGAAAAATAAACCAGGATTAGAGCGCAGAACAATATTGAGCGTCGATGCATACATGTACAATTTAATCAAAAAAACCAACACTCCCATCATCCATTTAGGGTGATTGAGTATTGGTGATAAATTTAATTGGTTAAATTATTCAGTTTCTTCTGCTTCTTTTTTACTCCATTTTATACGTAAAGATTCCCCGGTCAGTTCGACCCTATGTGCGTTGTGAACGATGCGGTCTAATACTGCATCAGCCACCGTCTTTTCACCTATGATATCATGCCGCTGTTTGACAGGTACGATTGTCTCTGTTGGAAATAATCGAGGACCGTCATAGCAAAAAGGACTGGGGGTCGAGGGATTGTGCCTCCGAGCGAAAGAGTGAACCGAAAAAAAGAAAGACCAGCAATATCGTTCTCATGCTATGGGATTTAGAATGAGAAAGGTACTGTAACTGGCCTTATCAAAAAAGAACTGCCTGTCTGTCCGATGAAGTTTGTGACAGACGGTCAATCTTCCTAGGCTACCTGGGCAACCGGCAAGGAAGGCTTTGATTTCTTCACCTTGCTGCGTTTGAATTCCTTCTTCAGCAGGCTGGAGAACTCAACGGCCATCCTTCTGGCAGCACGATTAATAACTTTTTTTACTTTCTTGTTGGGCTTTGGCAGCTCCAGCGAAATGATGGATTGCTCAACAGAATCTTTCAGCAAGCTGCGCAACGCTTTCTTGGATACTTTTTTCTTTTGCATACGGGGATTTTTAAGTCAACTCAAAGCTACCACGCCCGATGCAAATCCTGCTACCCAAGAAATGAACAATCTGTCAACATTGGTATTTACCTGTTCTACAACCACTTACGATGGCCTTTGTGGATAGAACCCGCGTTGGCTAAACTACTCATACCGCAATGACTTGACCGGATTGCTAGTAGCCGCCCGAATGGACTGCGAAGAAACAGTCATCCACGCAATGACCAAAGTAAATAACGCACTGGTAGCAAATAGCCATGGAGAAATCGTCACACGATGTGCAAATCCGGCCAGCCACCAATCACCAACGTACCACCCCATGACTACCGCCGGGACGATAGCTATGAGGACAAGACGGGTAAACTCTCCGGACAACAACAAGGCAAGGTTGGGCACGGAGGCACCCATCACTTTTCGTATGCCGATTTCCTTTGTGCGTTGCTCGGTAGTGAATGCTGCAAGCGCTAACAATCCAAGGCAGGCAATAAAAATGGCTAGCGCAGAAAATACAATAAAGACATCCCGAAGGCGCATTTCGCTGCGAAAAAGTGCGTCAAACTCATTGTCTAGAAAAGAATATTCAAAAGGTTCACCGGGGGCCAAGGCCTTCCATTGCCGTTCCACCCCTTCTATCACTTGCTGCGGATTCCCCTGATAGCGTACCATCAACTGCCTTCCATCCTTAGCTAGTAGGATTACAAGCGGCCGGACCCGATCTCTGAGGGTCTCAAAATTGAAATCATTCACAACACCGATTACTTTCACGTGCTTGGGTATATCGTCGTTGAAATCTGTAAGCTCGGAATTCAACGGATCGTCAAAACCGTATTCGCGCACCGCCGCTTCGTTAAGTACAGCAGCCATGCTGTCTGTTCTAAACTCCCTCGAAAAAAACCTCCCTTTCGCCAGCTTCATGCCCAATGTTTCCAGGTGGTCCCAGTCCGCGGAATACATGCCAACCAGGTGATCGATTTCCTTCCCTTTTTCCCGTACAACGGTTGTATTGTTGACTCCCGGAAATTTATTGTTTGAGTAGCTTGTCATCACCACACCCGGCAACGAATTCAGCGCAGTCTTGAAGGCCTCCATATTGCTACCAAGCCGCCGGGCTCCAGAAACCGTAAGGACATTCTGCTTGTCTATACCAAGATTCTTGCTCTGCATGTAGCCCAATTGTTCGTACACCACCACGGTGGCTATGATCAGAAACGTGGACATCGCAAATTGGAATACGACCAGTGAACTTCGCACGCCTCTGCTTCGCATGCCGGAGCGAATTTTCCCCTTCAAAACGTCCACCGGGCTGAACGAAGTCAGATAAAACGCGGGGTAACTTCCGGCCAGCAATCCCACGACCATCCACAGGGTTAGGACTACGCCTAGGAAGGCCGGTGATTGAAGCGCCGCCATCGTCAATTGCTTCCCTGTCAACAAATTGAAAGGAGGCAGCATCAGATATGACACGCCGACAGCAAGCGCAATGGCCACTCCACTATACAGGAACGATTCGGCCAGAAACTGAAAAATGATCTGAGCCCGTTGAGAGCCCAGGGTTTTGCGCAGTCCCACCTCCTTGGCGCGTCCAGCAGACTGTGCCGTCGACAAGTTCATGAAGTTGATGCCTGCGATGACAAGGATAAATAGTCCCACTGCCGCGAAGATATACACGTACGTAATGTCGCCCTGTGGCTCCAGCCCATCCGATAATTTTGAATACAGGTGGGAGTCAGTGAGCGGGTATATAAAGTAACTATAGACCCCACCTTGCTTTCGGAACTCATCAAACCTGATCCCCAGACCAGTCTCCAACTCGGCACCGACATACTTCTCCACCAGATCTTCGAGCTTGATGTTGACCGTTTCAATCTGAGTCGTTGGCGTTTTCCGAATATACGTCTCCCACGAGTTTCCTGTCCATCCGCTGTAGTAGGATTTTGCCACCGTTTCGAAAGAAACTATCGCCTGGAAATGAAAATGGGAATTGGAGGGTGTCTCCGCTGCAATGCCGGTCACTTTCACTGCCAGCTTCTCGTTACCCACTGTGAGTATTTTTCCAACGGCATTGGTAGAGCCAAAGTACTTCAATGCGAGGCGTTCGGTTATGACAATTGAATTTGGTTCACTCAAAACCAAGGCCGGATCGCCTTGAATGAGCGGGAAGCTGAACAATTGAAAAAAATTGGAGTCGGAAAGCAGCACGCCTTCCTCCGCAAAAACCTTGTCCTCATACCGCATTGTATATCCTGAACTGCCGGATGCATAACGCAGTCTCAGAAACTGCTCCACGCCCGGAATTTCCTCCTTCATGGCCGGTCCCAAAGGCAAACTCGTAGTGGTTGTAAACACCTCTTGTCCGGCAATCCTGCCATGAAGCCCTACCCTGTAGATGTTTTCATTGTCGCTGTGAAAACGATCATAGCTTAGTTCGTCCTGCACATAGATGAATATTATCAGGCAACACGCCATGCCGATCGTCAGGCCCAGGATATTTATGGCTGAGAAAAACTTATGCCTCAAAATATTCCGTGCGGCAACTTTGAAATAGTTCTGTAACATGACTGATTTTATGATTAGGAATGGAATGGAGCCCGCCGCCGCGGATTACTCCCAACTGCGCGGTATGGGCTGTCGGTACTTAGACGACTGGCGCTACGTGCAGGTTGCGCTCACATGGAAAAAATATCCGGCGGGGCTACTCGTCGCGCAGCACATCCGCCGGGTTCAGCCGTGACGTGTTATAAACCTTGTACCCGATGGAAAGTGCGGAGGCGACAAACAAGATGGCCGCAGAGAGGACCAGCGTCAGCCAGGTGGCGTCCAGGTAGTATTTCCAGATGTTCTTCATCAACATCTCAGCCATGTAAGCCCCCATGAACCCTCCCAGAACCGAGGCTACCATCAGGATAATCACGAATTCAGTGTTAATCACGCGCGTGATATTGCTTACGGATGCTCCCAGCACCTTCCGCACACCAATCTCCTTCATCTTTTTGATGATGTTGAGCGACACCAAAGTAAAAAGTCCGGTGGCTGAAAGCAACAGGGCAACGATGCCAAGGAAAACAAACATGATCACAATATTATTGTTGACCGTATTGGCCTCCACAATCTCCTCATCCATGTAACGGCCATTATAAAGCCGGTTCGGGAAAAGCACCTTCCATTTTGCTTCCATGAACGTATTAACTGCCTTAATTTTTTCCGCTGGCGCCCTCACCAGAATGTGGTTTACGTTGTCCCGGTCTCCATAGCGGAACATGACCGGTTCCATCTTTTCCCAGAGACCCTGGGTGTAGATATCACGCACCACGCCCACAACATAATACCGCACAGTATCCATCCACAGGATCTCCTTCCCGATCGGATCACGGAGCCCCAACTCCCTGACTAACCCCTCTGTAACCAGAACGGACTCTTTCCGGTCTGTTTCCGAATCCTTCACGAAGTTTCTTCCCTCGGTAAGCGTAAGACCCACCGTAGGCACATAGTCTTCGCCAATGTTCAGAATGTCAACCTCTATCTCTTTTTCGGCATGCTTTATCGGATCATTGATCCGCGAGGAAAAAATATGGTGCTGCGACCCGGCAATGGAAATAATGTCAGGATTCTCATGCAGCTCATTTCGATACGTTTCGAACTCCGAGCGGTTATTGATATAGGTAAATACGACCCCCTCCTTGTTAAACCCAAGATCAAATTCCCGCTGAAACTTTGCGTTGTCAAGGAAGGCAAAGCTGCACACTATGCCAATCAATGAAATGGCAAACTGCATGGTCAGCAGGAACCGCGTGAAATAATTCGTCCCTCCAAACTTCAGTTTTCCCTTCAGAATGGTTGTTGGTTGAAACTTGCTAACATAAAGGGCCGGGTAACTCCCCGCCAGGAGGCTGGTGAAGATCAAGGTTCCACCAATGAACAAAAGGAAGTCCGGCTGGTCAAAATAATTGGTGGTCAATTTCAACTCTGGCCACAACTTGTTGAAGGCAGGAACCAGCAAGTATTCCCCCATTAGCAAACCCAACACGAGAGCAAGAAGACACGTCAGCGTCGTCTCGCCCAAAAACTGGAACACCAGATGCTTCCGCGTGCTTCCCATCACTTTCCGGATTCCGATCTCCTTCAACCTTCCGGACGAAATCGCCACGGCCGTATTGGTGAGGTTAAAGCAGGAAATCAGGAGGACAAAAATGGCCATCACGCCAACACCAGCCACCGCTGCCAATGGCGATGCATCCCGGGTCCATGTCCCAGACCGGTTATCATACTGGTCGCTTACAGCCATGCCTGCGAAAGGCTGCAAGGCAAAGGAACGGATGATGAAATCTTCGCGAATCTTGTTGTTATTCTCCGTGTACGGAAGGAGCTGCTCACGGATGGAAGCCAGACGGCTGGGATCCTTTACCTGGACAAATAACGTACTGCGAAACCGCCAGGAATTTTCCTGATACCCCGGGTCTGTACCAAACGCATTTTCAAACCGGGAAAAGGCCCGTGAGTCAAAGCTTGAATTGTCCGGTTGCCTCCGATAGACTCCGGACACAACGAATTCACGGGTCTTGCCACTATCCAGCACCTGGGTAACGGCCTTCCCAAGTGCGTGTACAGTCCCGAAATACTTCTCCGCAAGATCTTCACGGATGCAGAGCTGCGCCTTGTTCGTCAACGCCTCGTTTCCTTCAATAAACTCGAACGAAAAAATGTTGAAGAATGCCGGGTCAACATTCGCCACCTCGTTATTGAAAATATTGTCACCGATTCTGAAATTGCCTCCATTCGGCTGATACCTGACCACTGCGTTTACATCCGGTACGTTTTGCATGATCGCATTGCCCAGCGCAATAGGGACGTACCCATATGTCGTTTGCTCTCCCTGAAATTCACGAACAGAATTAACACGGTAAATCGTAGCTGATTGCGCATGATGCGAGTCAAAACTTGCGTTGAAATCGTAGTTGAAGTAGGCAACGATGCAGCACGCAATCGCTATGGCCATACCCACGATATTGATCGAGAGGAAGACCTTGTTCTTCAACATGCTGCGAAAAGTAATCAGCAGGTAGTTTTTGATCATACTGGATTCATTTAATGTGAAGACCCTCCGCATGGGCCCATGGTTGCACCTGTTGACCCAAGAATAATGCCAGCCCTCACAGGGGCCAATTTATTGAGTTTCAAATCACCTGGTGTTCATCCATGAACAGTCCCTGTTCGGTAATTAATTTGCAATAAACGCAAAACCAACCCTGATCTCGACGGAAATCAGCGATGGGCTCTACTAACCTAAACCTAAAACTATAAAGAACGAATCAGGTCAACGTGTGCCTGAAATCTTTGCCGATGCAGCATCGCTGCTGAAGGCGCAATACTTATACGTGGAAGTGTTCCTTGATGTTCTCCGTTACCACTTTGCCGTCAAACAGATTCACTATACGGTGAGCATAATTGGCGTCGTAGGGAGAGTGCGTTACCATGATAATGGTTGTTCCTTCCTCATTCAATTGTGAGAGCAACTTCATGACTTCTTCGCCGTTGGCCGAATCAAGGTTTCCAGTCGGTTCATCCGCCAGAATCACTTTGGGTTTTGCAACGATAGCGCGCGAGACAGCCACGCGCTGCTGCTGACCACCAGAAAGCTGTTGGGGGAAATGGTTCCTCCGATGCATAATGTTCATGCGCTCGAGCACCTCTTCTACGCGCTTCTTCCGTTCCGGGGAAGGTACTTTCATGTACAAGAGTGGTAACTCCACGTTCTCAAAAACGGTGAGCTCATCGATCAGATTGAAACTTTGAAACACGAAACCGATCGACCCCTTGCGCAACTGGGCACGCTGACGTTCGCTGTATTTGGCCACTTCCTGATCCCCAAAATAATATTCCCCGTTGGTGGGATTGTCCAGGAGACCAAGGATGTTCAGGAGGGTTGATTTTCCACATCCTGAAGGACCCATGATGGCGACAAACTCGCCGTCCTTGATTTCCATGTTGATCGCATTCAGCGCCGTAGTCTCCACCTCTTCCGTGGTGTAGACTTTCTCAAGGTTCTTTAGTCGTATCATAGTTGTGGGCTTTGGAGGTTAGATGGTTCCAGATCAAAATTAGTTGTTGAAAGCACTCCTTTTATTTTCAATCGTTACAGTTGATTAGACGCTTATTTCAATAAAATAGTTGCATTACTTGAGGATCAATACCTCGTTCGGTCCAAAATTTTCATACGAGGAAGTAATCACCCGATCGCCAGGTTTAAGACCTTCGAGGACTTCAAAATATTCAGATCCCATCTTCCTCCCCAGCCGGACAATTCGCTTCACCGCCTTTTCAGGTGACTCCAGAATAAACACCCAGTTGCCACCTGTGTCTTTATAGAAGCCACCCATGGGCAGCAGGAGTTCTTCCGATGGCTGTCCCAGTTCAATCCGAAGTCTCAACGATTGCCCGCGGCGCAAACCCTGAGGCGTGTCGCCTTGAAAATTCATATCTACTTCAAAGCGGCCTGCTGTAATGTTTGGATACACGTACACAATTTCGAGCGTATACGTCTTCCCGGCAAAGTCGGTGGTTGCCTGCAGCCCTGTAGATATTCGCGGCAGGTATAATTCATCGATGGGCACACGCACTTTGTAGCTCCCTACAATGTCCACCTGCCCGAGCCGTTGACCTGTTGCAATGTTCTGTCCAATTTCCCAGTGACTGGTGGAGGATAATTGCCCGTCAATGGGTGCGCGAATGACCAAATTGTCGAGGATCTGACTTACCCCGTCAAGGCTCTTGCTCATACGCTGTTCGGAAAGGCTGGTTTCCCTCAACTGCCGGATCCTGTCCACCGAATCGTTCCGGTATAACTCATAGGCAATACGCTTCCGCTCCACATTGAATTTGTAATCGGCTTCAGTTCTTTCAAATTCCTGCTTGGCGATCAGTTTCTTTTCAAACAATTGTTTCTGCCGATGGTATTGGGGCGTAAGGATGTTCAATTGGTTATCGATTGCTGCCAGCAACTGCCGCTGATCCATATCATTCCGCAAGATGCTGATCCGCGTCTCCCGCGCCCGGTTAATACTTTCATTGAACGACGCCTCCTGCTGCAGCACCGACAACTCGCGATTCAGGTTGGTCAACCGAAGAATTTCGTCTCCTTTCTTCAACATCGCCCCGCTCTCACGGGCGATGCTCTTGATGTTCCCCCCCTCGATTGCGTCGAGGTAGACCACCCGGCTTGGCTGCACTTCCCCGGTCTGCGGAATGTATTCCTTGAACTGTCCCATCCGTATTTCAGAGATAGTGATCTTATCTTTTTCAACGATCAGCGTAGACCGGTTGTCGGCAAAAAAGATCCGATACCCGACAAACCCCACCAGGAGCGCAATCCCTCCAATGGTTGCAATCCGCTTCAGCGTCCATGTTTTCTTTACAAGCTTCTTATCCATTCCCGGCCTATTGAGATCTGAGTGTTTGTACCCTTCTTGCCAACTTCCGTGCCAACGGCCAAAAGGGCCCCAAGGTTATCTTTTTTGCCAAATCTACGTTCAATGGTGAACGTATATGTCCGAATGCGGACAAAAAATTATTGAGTTTGAAAGTCAAAACTGGCAAATTGTGGCCCGGAATGCATTCTGATACGCGGTATCAACTTTGCCCAAGGGTAGCAAGAGGAACCAAAACTGAACCCCTATGACGGATCAAAAGCGCGGAAATATTCTGATTGTCGATGACAACGAGGACTTGCTCAAAGCAGCCAAGATGCACCTCAAAAGACACTTTGCGCAGGTGGATATCGAAAAGAACCCGGAGGCCATTCCCTCCCTGATGAACAACGAGTCATACGATGTGATCCTCCTGGATATGAATTTTACCAAGGATGTCAGCAGCGGCAGCGAGGGCTACTACTGGCTGGAGCGAATCCTGCAGCTTGATCCATCGGCAGTAGTGGTGCTGATCACGGCCTACGGCGACGTTCAGATGGCGGTTAAAGCGATCAAAGCCGGCGCCACCGACTTTGTCCTCAAGCCCTGGGAGAACGAAAAACTCCTCGCCACCCTGTACTCCTCCATGCGCCTCCGTGAAACGATGGATGAGGTGCGGACACTGAAAATAAAGAACCAGGAAATCAACAAGGCGATCAACAACCGCTACAAAGACATCATCGGGGAAAGCACGGCGATGGTTCATATTTTTCAAACCATCGACCGGGTTGCGCACACCGACGCCAACGTTCTTATCCTGGGGGAAAACGGAACCGGTAAAGAATTGGTAGCGCGCGCGATACACCGAAACTCTCCCCGAAGCCAGGAAACGTTTGTGAGTGTCGATCTGGGATCCATCACGGAAACACTTTTTGAAAGTGAACTCTTCGGACACAAACGGGGATCTTTCACGGATGCCAAAGAAGACCGTCCCGGGCGCTTTGAGATGGCTAACAAGGGCACCTTGTTTCTGGATGAAATCGGGAATTTGTCGATGCCGCTCCAGGCAAAGCTGCTTACCGTGCTGCAAAACAGGAAGGTGAGCAGGGTCGGCTCCAACAAGGAAACTCCCATTGACATCCGCCTGATCTGCGCCACCAATATGCCGTTGTATGATATGGTGAAGGAAAACAAGTTCAGACAGGATCTCCTATACCGGATCAACACCATCGAAATGGAAATCCCTTCCCTGCGTGAACGGATGGAAGACATCCCCATGCTGGCGAATCACTTTCTCCGGCATTATGCCCAGAAGTACAACAAGACGGTGACCAAAATCAGCGACGCGGCGATGGCCCGTATGAACAAACATCCCTGGCCTGGAAATATCCGTGAACTTCAGCACGCCCTGGAGCGCGCCATCATCCTCTCCGATACGCCGATCCTCCAGCCGGAAGACTTCACGTTCAACACACCCTCTGAAAAGGACAGTGAGCAGCCACTTAACCTGGACCAGTTTAACCTCGACGAGGTGGAAAAACTGCTGATTCGGAAAGTGTTGAAAAAATACAACGGCAACATTACCCAGGCCGCAGGTGAATTGGGCTTAACCCGCTCGTCCCTGTACCGTCGGCTGGAGAAACACGGACTTTAACCCGAGAAATACTGATGTCATGAAATTCTTCCGCGACTTTCGATTCCGTGTTGCAATTCGCGTTGGAATGATCGGGCTGGTCATGGCCCTTTTCGTGTATATGGTTAATCACCCCAACATGGTCTTTGCCGCCATCCTGACCGGCCTGGCCATTGTAGGGCAACTTCTTGAGCTGTATTCATTCACTTCCCAGACCAACCGGAAGCTGACGCGCTTTCTGGAATCGGTGAAGTATTCGGACTTCATCTCCGGATTCACTGCAGACAACAAACTGGGCAGCAGCTTTCGGGACCTCAACGCTGAGTTTAATGAAGTCCTCGAGGCCTTTCGAAAAGCACGGTCGGAGAAAGAAGAACATTGGCAATATCTCAATACCGTTGTCCAGCAAGTGAGAACCGGGATCCTCTCTGTGGATACGAATGGCGACGTTCAACTGATCAACACCAACGCGAAGCGTTTCATGGGCGTGGTGGCCATAAAAAATATCCGGGAGCTGGAAGCAAAGAACCCGATGTTGTACAAGGCCATACTGGAAGTGGTGCCTGGAAAAAGTACGCTGTTCAAATCAAATCAGGATTTTCTCCTTACCATCCAGGCTACCGAACTCCGGATCCGTGGAAACTCCATGAAACTCCTGACCCTTCAGAATATCCAAACGGAACTGCAGCAGCAGGAAATTGAAGCGTGGCAGAACCTTACCCGGGTGCTGCGTCATGAAATAATGAACTCCATCACACCTATTTCATCCCTAACGTCGACGCTACGCGAAATTCTCGATCACGACCTGACGCAGAAAGACGACCACTACGTGTTGCGGGATGAGGGTGCCATGGATCTCCGGGAGGGGCTTACCACCATTGAAAACCGGAGCAAGGGCCTGATCAAATTCATTGATGCGTACCGCGAATATACCTCCCTCCCCCAACCGAAAATCAAAGCCGTGAACGTCCAGCAATTCCTGGAGCGGATCGCCCAACTCATGATACCTGAAATCAAAAAGACGTCCATTGAATTTACCTACTCCTGTCAATCGGAGTTCCTGACCGTCCAGGCGGATGAAGAAATGCTGGAACAGGTGCTCATTAACCTCATCAAGAATTCCATTGAGTCCCTCGCCGACACCCTTCATGGAAAAATATCGGTAACCGCCCACTACGAGCTGACTCATGCGCTGATCGATGTCACCGACAACGGGCCCGGCATTATTCAGGAGGCTCTGAACAAAATATTTGTTCCGTTTTTCACAACCAAGAAGAAGGGTTCCGGAATCGGGCTAAGTCTTTCCCGCCAGATTATGCAAATGCATCACGGAAATCTTTCCGTCACCTCCACGCCGGGGGTGTCGACTACGTTTACAGTCAGGTTTTAGTCTCTAAAGAGGGTTCCCACAATGAACCGAGTTTTGCATACAAAAAAAACAGGTTAAAAGGGCCTACGCCTAGGCCAGGAACTCATCCCACTCTTCCTGCTTCATGCCGCTGATATCGCGGAGAAACAACGTATAGGAGGGCTTGAATGGATTGTGACGGAGTCCCATCTCCGCCTCTTCGGGGGTATAATCTCCTTTGCGTGTGTTGCACCTTTTGCACGCCGTAACCAGGTTAAGCCAAGAATGAAGGCCGCCCCTCGAACTTGGAATAATGTGGTCCAGCGTCAATTCCCGTTTAGTCCCGCAATACTGACATTCAAAATTATCGCGCTTGAAGATGTTCTGGCGCGTCAGGTTGACCCCCTTGTATGGTGCATTTACATAGCGGTTCAGCCGGATAACCGAAGGCATGGGGAAACTCCGGGACACGCTGCGAAGCTGATGCCCGTTGGCAGGGCGGACCATTTCGCTCTTGTTCAGGTACACCAGGATGAATGCCCGTTCCACCGAACAAACCATCAAGGGGCTAAAATCCTGATTCAGTACAAGAACCCTGCTATCCATGCCCAAAAGATAAAACTAAAATCAGGGCTTAGCAAGACACCCTATGGGGTTACACGGCGCACGGAATGGAGGCGGAAGGACAACGGCGCACTGGCATCCTGGCTTAGAATCCCTTGCTCGGAAACGCTGTCAATCCGTACATGACCGGCGCAATGAATAATCCGGTCCTTTTCAATGAGAATCCCGCAATGCCCCACTTCCTTGCCGTTCGAGCTGAAGAAAAGGATGTCACCCGGACGGGCCTCAGCGAGCGACCGAACTTTCTTTCCCTGATTGGCTTGCTGACCTGCATCACGCTGCAAGGGGTAGCCTGAAATTCTGAAAACCATTTGGACAAATCCGGAATGATCAATCCCGAACGGGCTCTTTCCTCCCCATTGATAGGGCGAAGACAAATATTTCCTGGCGATGGCGAGGAGAAACTCTACATCCCGGCGCTGCCCGAGCCCTTTTGATTCGCCATTGTACGCGAATTGCTCCTCCACCTTGAACAATTCGGAACTGGAGATAGGGACAATACTGCCCATGACAATAGTCAGCGGATTTTTCTTGTATAGTACCGGGGAGGCAATTTCCGTGGTGATTTTATAATCAGTCTTATTGATCTGATTGAAGTATTCCTCCGAGATGGTGTGATGCTGCTTCCACTCCAGCCAGCCCTCACACTGATCGGCATACACTTTGATCTTTCCCCAATACAGGTCCGGAGTTGCCTCCAGCACTTCATAGTGGTCGCCGAAAAGAAGTTGTGTTACCTGCTCGGCAGTTTCATCCGGATCCCGCCTCACCGGAACTACCGACAACCTGCATACACCATAATCAAGCATTGCCATGAACCTATTGTCAACTAAAATTTCGTGCGTAAAAGTTCCCTCTTGATATCCCGTTCCTTAATGCTTGCCCGTTTGTCGTGCACTTTCTTTCCACGGGCCAGGGCAATCTCCAACTTGGCGTACCCCCGATCGTTTATGAACAGCCTGACCGGTACGATGGTTAATCCTTTCTCCTCCGATTTTGCCTTCAGTTTCAGAATCTCACTTTTCTTCAGCAATAATTTCCGGTCACGGCCGGCCTCGTGATTGTAGTGCGATCCCTGGGAGAAGGGTGAAATATTTACACCTTTCACAAACGCCTCGTCGTTGTGGAAGTACACATATCCATCCTGAAGATTGACCTTTCCTTCACGGATTGACTTGATCTCCGTTCCCTTCAACACCATTCCTGTAATGTAGGTGTCAAGCAATTCATACCCGAAGGAAGCCTGTCGATTGCGGATGCTTACCGATTTTGAAAAACGTTCGGAGGCCATCGTTCAGGGTTTTGTAAAGATCATTTTCAATCGTTCCTTTTTCAGCATTCTTTGACCCGTCTTCCCGTCGGCGATCAACCGGTCGTTAACCCAGGCTTGAATGTGGCAGGTCAGTTCCATGTCCACAATACTTTCAACCGTGGCGGTAATGACCACCTCTTCGCCTGCAAAGGCAGGGCTCTTGTGATGTATCTGCAAAAAAGTGCCCACTCCTTCTTCTCCCGGTTCCTTCATTTCCAGGAAGAACAAACGGGAAGACCACTCGAAATCCCGCGCCAGCGCAAAGGTAGCGTAAACGTTGTGTAATAGTTCGCCGTGGAAAGTAGCCAGGTCATCTTTCGTAATTTTCCGGATATAGACTTTCTGGTCGCCGGGATTGAAAATCCTTTTCATGGTGCGCTAGTCGTTTAACTGCAGGTTGGGTACAGGCGCAATGTCTGGCGCCGCAAAGAGTCCCGCGAGAAACTTGAAATGTGCTGCCATGGCGATCATGGCGGCGTTGTCCGTGCAATATTGAAAAGCTGGAATATGCGTGGTCCACCCCAACTCCTGCCCGCGCCGTTCCAGTTCTGACCGCAGCAACGAATTGGCGGATACACCTCCGGCGATGGCGATATTTTTGATGCCCGTCTGCCGACTCGCCTGCATCAACCGGTTCATCAGCATTCCCACCAGTTTCTTTTGAAGGCTTGCACAAATGTCGTGCACATTTTCTTCCACAAAGCGTGGATTGGCCTTCACTCGATCGCGGACAAAGTAGAGGAACGCGGTCTTGATTCCGCTGAAAGAAAAGTCAAGACCCGGCATGTCCGTATCGGGAAACGCATACCGGTCGGGATTGCCTTCCCGGGCATAGCGGTCGATCAGCGGTCCGCCGGGATATGGAAGCCCCATCGTTTTTGCCGCCTTGTCAAACGCCTCGCCGGCCGCATCGTCTTGTGTCTCCCCGATTATTTCCATGTCCAGATGATCCCGCACCACCACCAACTGGGTGTGTCCCCCGCTGACTGTCAGACACAGGAAGGGAAAAGCCGGCCCTTCGCCCTCGATGAAATGTGCCAGCACGTGCGCCTGCATGTGATTCACTTCGATGAGGGGAATACCCCGTGCCCAGGCTAGTCCTTTGGCAAACGATCCTCCCACCAGCAGGGCCCCCATCAATCCGGGACCGCGTGTGAACGCCACAGCATCCACATCGTTCACCGAAACGGCTGCACTCCTCAACGATTCATCAACCACGTCAACAATCTGACGCTGGTGCGCGCGTGATGCCAGCTCGGGTACGACGCCGCCGTATTTCTGGTGCACATTTTGCATGGCTATAATATTATTGAGTACCTTGCCGTTTCGTATCACGGAGGCAGAAGTCTCATCGCAAGATGATTCAATGGCAAGGATCGTTGGCCGCATAAGAATCTAAATGGTTTGGCAAGTTATCAAAATTCGGATTGTCCAATGGACCAGGCGGATCATACTCTATGGCCTGTACAGTGTTCTGATTTTATTTGTCATCGGCTTCAGCCTTCTCCAGATTCCCGCTGTTCAGAAATCATTACTCAGCCGGATCACAGACGGGTTCTCCAAAATCTCGGGATTTGTTGTTGAATACGATAAATTCTACCTGCTCTGGTACGACCGCCTAGAAATCACGTCGCTCAAGGTCACAGATCCCCAGCACAACACCCTGATCGAAGCCGAGCGGCTGTTCGTAAATTTTGACATCCGAAGCCTATACCGCAAGAATGATATTTACATCGATGCCGTTTTGATCGAAGGTGCGGGCGTCAACCTGGTCACCATACCCACCTCCGATTCAACCAAAGAACTAAACATTGATGTATTTATTGCTCAAATCAGCAAACAGCTTTCATCGGGGAAGGAGAAGCAAAGCACCGGCGGCGGGCCCAAAATAAATATCGGAGAAGTGCTCGTTCAGCACTCACGCTTTTCGATGAGTAATAGCGATGCCGATTCCGTCCGCTACGGGTTTGATCCTAATCACTTTCAGGTGGCGCTCGATGAAGGCGACCTGAACAATTTCAAAATCATCGGAGACACCATTGAATTCAACGTGAACTCTCTGGACATTAAGGAATCCAGGACAAACCTCACGATCCGCGACCTTCATACATTCTTCCGGATCAGTCAGAAATCCATGGAATTCCTGGGGCTCGACCTGAACTGCAACAAAAGCCATGTTTCCGATACGATTGTCTTCACTTTTGACAGTCAAAAAGACCTGAGCCATTTCAACAGCAAAGTAACGATCGACGCCCGGCTGCGGGAAACGCGGTTGCACCCCGAGGACATTTCTTATTTCACCCGCGGCTTGGAGACCTGGCAAAGCCCGGTTACCCTGAACGGCCACTTCCGGGGGAAGATCAACCATTTCACGTTCCGGCCCATGCAGATAAAAGTAGGGGCCTCTACCATCACCGGAAGTCTCGAAATGGATGGATTGCCTGTTATTCAGGAGACGTTTATTAATGTAAAGTTGTCGCCCACGGTCGTGTACGGGGCCGACCTCAGTTTCCTCTTTGAAGACAACATCAACAGTGTATTGGCACCCCTGAACCGAATCCAGTTAAAGGGCAGCTTCCTCGGCTTCGTCAATGACTTTGTCGCCAACGGCGACTTCGCGACGCGGTTGGGCCGGATTCAATCCGATATTAACTACAAGATTGAAGAGGGGAATATGTTCCAGACCGCCTACCGCGGTAACCTTTCCATGCAGGATTTTGATCTTGGTAGCTTCTTCAAGGACACGGTTAACTTTCAAAAAGTCACCTTCAAGGGCGGTATTAACGGGAAAGGCTTTACCAAGCAAACCGCTGACTTTGTGCTCAACGGAGAAATTTATTCTTTGGGAATCCTGGGGTACAACTACACTAAAATCCGCTCCAACGCGCGCTTCGCCAACAGTTATTTCCAGGGTAACCTCACCATCGACGACCCCAACCTCCAACTTTCCATGGAGGGTTCGATCGATCTTCGTGACGGCCGTGACATTATCAATATAGAGGCAAGGTTGGATACCGTTCTCATTCATGAGTTGAAGCTCACCGACAAGCGAATATCTCTTCAGTCCAACTTTAATATCAACACGCGCGGGCTTTCGATTGATTCCATTGTCGGAAGAGCATCCCTGAGAAACTCCATCATTCGCCTGGAAGATGAAGTGATTCAGTTTGACTCCATCCTCCTCGTCTCGCAAAATGATCAAAACGGAAGATTACTGACCTTACAGAGCTCTGTCGCAGACCTTTCCCTCAGCGGCCAATTCTACTATTCGACACTTTTTCTCGACATTCAGCGATTAGTGAATGAATTCGTCCTCAATCTGAAGAATGATCCGGTTGCGATCAAGGCCTACTACAAAGAAAAACCGGAAACGACTCAGTCGTACAAAGCGCTCATCAACGGCGTGGTCCATGATGCCAACCGCATCTTCGAAGTGCTCGATCTTGACCTTTACATCTCTCCCGAGGCCAGAATCCAGGGTGAATTTTCAAACAGTTCGGTTTCCAAACTCCATGCATTTACCCGACTGGACACCGTTGTAGTTAGCGGAACATCCTTTATCGGAACAGAGATCGAGTTCAACGGCTCAAAAATCAGAGATAGCACACAGGTATTGGCTCAGCTGACTATCAATTCCGACCATCAGCAAATCTCCAAGATCGTTAACACAAGAAACCTCTTCGTGGAGGGTATCTGGAATCTAAACCGGATTGACTTCACCCTGGATGTCGACCAGAATGAATACGACAACTCGGCCCGCCTTAATGCACGTATCAGCCTGCTCAATGATAGCACCCGGATTCAGATGCTTCCCTCCACGCTTCGGCTGCTCGGGAAGAACTGGGCCACCTATGGCCAGAACTATGCGTTGAACCGCGGGCGCGAATGGAGCCTTCATCAGGTTGGTTTCTTTCATGGCGATCAATCCGTGAAAGTGGATGGAAAAATTTCAATGGACTCCACGCAGGCGCTCAATGTAGACATCCGGAACTTCGACCTCTCTACGTTAAACGTTTTCAGCACCGAGAAATTCAGAGGCAAGCTGAATGCCCAAATCGTTCAAAAGGATTTCTACGATGACCTCTTCATCGAGAACGTGCTCCGTGTCGACTCCCTCACCGTTAACAATTTTGTCGTCGGGGATGTACAGGGCAACAATACGCTCGATCCACTCACCGATCAGGTCGACATCAACCTGACCATAGACCGCATGAACACGCGCATTGTTGATGTCAAGGGAATCTACGATCCACATGACAAGGTGAGTCCCCTGAACGCCAAAGCAATCCTCCAGAAAGCCAACCTCAAATTGATTGAACCGGTTGTTAAAGAGATTCTCTCCAGGCTGGACGGAACCATCACCGGGGAATATGTCATCCGCGGGACTTTTGGCAAGCCAAGCATCACGGGGAAGGCTGTTGTTGATAAGGGACAGGTTATGGTTAACTACCTGAAAACGCTTTATCAGGTAAAAGGAACTATCGAAATGACGCCCACACAGATTCAATTCAATAATTTTGACCTGACAGACGCCGTTAAGAACACGGCCCGGCTTCAAGGGTATATTCAGCATCGAAACTTTTCCAAAATGGTAGTTAACCTCGACGCCGCATTCACCAATTTTCAGTTGCTGAATACCACGTCAAAAGACAACGATCTCTTTTACGGACAGGCCTACGGAACCGGAACATTGAGCATCCTCGGCCCGGTTTCCCATTTGAGGATTTCGGCCACCGCCTCCACCAACAAGAACACACGCCTCGCTTTACCGCTCGGATCGCTGAATGCGTCCCAGGAGAAGGAGGACTTTATTCAGTTTGTCAGCTTCAGCCAGGAAATTGAGACCAAAACGGTAAAAACAGCCGTTCGCAAAAGGGAAATTTCCGGCATCACCCTCGATCTGAACATCGATGTGACGCCGGACGCCTACACCGAAATAATATTTGATATCAAATCAGGGGAAATCATTCGCGGCCGGGGCGAGGGAACCCTGCGTCTCCAGGTTGACACGAAGGGAGAGTTTAACATGTTCGGCCGCGTTGATTTTACGGAAGGCGCCTACAACTTCACCTTGTATGACATTCTTCGAAAAGAATTTACCATCCGGCCGGGGAGCTTCATCACCTGGTATGGCAACCCCTACGAGGCGATTCTGAACATTGCTGCAAGCTACCGTCAGCTGACCTCCATAGGACCGGTGATCCAGGATCAATCGGTGATTTCAGATCCCAACATACGGCGCAAATACCCGGTGGAGGTGCTTCTCAAACTGGACGGACCCATGATGGCCCCGCAACTTACGTTTGACCTGGAGGCCAAAGACCTTCCCGACAATGTGCTTACGGCTACCGGGAAGTCAGTCCGTCTTCGATTCGAGTTTGAGGCCTTCAAGACAAGGCTGGACGAGCAGGAACTCAAGATGCAGGTATTCAGTCTGATTATCCTGCGCAAGTTGTCTTCCCCCAATGCCTTTGCCACCAGCGCAAGCAGCTCCATTTACAATAGCGTGAGTGAGGTTCTGTCAAATCAACTCAGCTATTGGCTTAGCCAGGTTGACCAAAACCTGGAAATTGACCTGGACCTCGGAACCGTCGATCAGGAGGCGTTTAACACCTTCCAGCTGCGCCTCTCCTATTCCTTCCTCAACGGCAGGCTTCGTGTCAGCAAAGACGGCAGTTTTGGAGGAAATCAGGCCACCCGGTCCGACCTTGCCACCATTGCCGGTGACTGGACAGTGGACTACCTGTTGACCCCGGATGGGAAGTTCAAAATAAAGATGTACAGCCGCTCCAACCTCAACCAGTTGCAAAGCTCGCTTAATACCCAGACCGCGGCGGTAACTACCGGAACCAGTTTGTTGTATACGGAGAATTTTAACAGGTTCAGCGACCTTCTCCGTTCAGCACGTGAAAAAAGAAGGCGCGAACTCGAAAGCAATCCGTACCTGGAGGAAAACGAAGATCCAAACGGCGGCAAATGAAGTCTCAGATTGCTACGGTGAAACACTCCCGGCGATGCCTTTGATTTCACCCCAATTTACTGGCAGGACTTTCTATTTGCCGGGAATTTCCTAATTTACATAAACGATCATAACCCAGCTGCTATGGACTTAACCGCTTTCATGAAACGATATGCCGACGAGATCCGTGGGCAATACATCGAGTATACACACACCCTCTCTGTTGTTGTTGTTCCGGTAGCCGGAAACCGGTTCCAGACCGTTACCGGTAACATCAAGGAGAGCAGTTTGTATAACCGCAAGGTGATCACGTTTACGTCCAAAGTATGCCCGATGAGTGAATCCATTGACTTCAGGAAACTGCTGGAGCAAACGGCTTTCTTCAACTATTGTCGGTTCATGATCAGTGACAACTACCTTCAGGTAGAAGCCGTGTCGTCACTGACTGGCGTCAATGAAGAAGATATCAAGGAAATGCTCCAGGAAGTCGCCAACCTGGCGGATCAATATGAAATGAGCATTGCCGGCACCGACATTCATTGATGGAGAGCGCCTTACTTTCCGTAGCAAAACGTTAGTCAAAATCTCTTCGTACCTTTGCGGGGCAGGCTGTCTTATCGCCCTTGCCCCGATTTCGATCGGGAGTCTAGGGGAGGAAAGTCCGGGCAACGCAGAGCATCGTACTTCCTAACAGGAAGGACCCCGCGCCTGGCGACAGGAACGGGGGCCAGATAGTGCCACAGAAAACAGACTACCCCCCTGGATTCATTCCCGGGAGGAAAAGGTGAAAAGGCGGGGTAAGAGCCCACCGG
>JAWXBL010000021.1:0-20956 GCA_034440075.1 Cytophagales bacterium | reverse complement strand
GATGAAAACAAGACCTTTTCCATGCGGACCAAGGAGGAGTTGAATGACTACCGGTATTTTCCTGATCCTGATCTCTCCCCGCTGCATATTTCCGACCGGTGGCTGGAAGAAATCAGGCAGACCATGCCGGTCTTGCCTGAAGAATGGATTTCGAAATTCACCACCGTTTACAACTGGTCGGAGGAAGATGCGATGGGTCTCACAGAGAGCCGGGAGACCGTTCAATACGTTGAAAGCGTGTGTGCGATATATGCCCACTACAAAGCCGTTGCCAACTGGATGATGGGACCGGTACGAGCGTATGCAAACGCCCAGGGTATCGAGATGGATGCCTTCCCGTTGGCCCCGCCTCGCCTTGTTGAACTGATGGACCTGGTTGATAAGGGGATCATCAGTTTTTCCATGGCAGCACAGCGGTTGTTTCCAGCAATGATTGCAAAACCGGAAGAAGCGGCGTACGCCCTGGTCGAAACCCTTCACTTGCGGCAGGATGATAATGAAGAGGCGTTGGTTCAAGTGGTGGAGCAGGTAATCAAGGAATTTCCGTTAAAAGTGGAGGCATTCAGAAACGGCAAGAAAGGAATTGTCACTATGTTTATGGGCGAAGTAATGAAACGAACCCAGGGCAGGGCCAACCCGTCCAGGGCGCAGGAATTGGTATCAAAAAAACTACAGGAGTTATGAGATTTGGAAAATGTGTTCTCGTGATGTTGGCGGTTGTGTGCTGGTCGTGTGCCGAAACCACAAAGGAAGCAGGGTGGGAGGTAACGGTGCGTGGAAAGGTACAGGCCCCGCAGCAAGGCCAGATCATTATTTCCGAGATGAGGCAGGGTGCCGGACCGGAAGTAAAACTTTACACCGACACGATCCGTCTTCGGGATGATCGTTCGTATGAAAAGAAGCTCCGGCTTACGGAGCCCGGCTATTATCAGATTAACTTTTACCGGACACAGACGGTGAACGTGATTCTGGATAAATCAGACCTTGAGGTAAACGTAGACGGCAGCAATGCTGGCGGGTTTACGGAAGTGAAGGGTTCGCCCGACATGGACCTGATTGACCGCGTTCAAAAAATCCTTCAGGCTGTCCAGGACTCCCCGGAGGCTCAACGCATTACTCAGGAATTTCAGGTGGCCTCCCAGCAGCAAAATCAGGTGCGCATAGAGGAATTACAGAAGGAGTACATGGTACTTATCGAGAAGGCTAATCAGGAAGCTGCCACGGTTTTGCGGGCGCAGAATCCGTCGTTGGGATTGATTCAGCTTTTGCAAAATGCCGGCATTCTGGATCCCGACAAGTTCATGAACGTTTATGTGGAGGCGGCTGAAAAGTTTAAGAAGGATTGGTCGGGCAGCCGGTACAGCTCTGACTTCATCCAATTCGTTGACAAATTGAAGACCATCGCCATTGGTCAGGCGGCGCCGGAGATATCACTGCCTGATCCAAACGGAAATATCATCACGCTGTCCTCATTCCGGGGCAAGTACGTGCTGGTAGATTTTTGGGCGAAATGGTGCGGACCCTGCCGTCGGGAAAATCCCAACGTGGTGAAGGCCTACAACACGTTCAAGAACAAATCCTTTGATATCCTCAGCGTGTCGCTGGACCGCACGAAAGCCGATTGGCTGCAAGGCATTCAGGAAGATGGCCTGGTCTGGAATCATGTTTCCGACCTGAAGTATTTTGATTCGCAGGCAGCACGCGACTACAACATCAATGGAATTCCATTTTCGATCCTGGTCGATCCGCAGGGGATCATCATTGCCAAGAACCTTCGCGGTAAGGAATTGCATGAAAAGCTGGCAGCGGTCCTGAAGTAGGGAGCGCGTCAGTAGGCAGTAAATGCGAAGGCAATTATGTTTGCGCCCATCTGGAGGGCTTCAAGGCGTTTGGTCTCCGGATCGTTGTGAATGCGTTGATCCTCCCATCCGTTACCGAGGTCACATTCAAATGTGTAATAGGCGACCAACCGGCCTTCGTAATGCAGCCCGAATCCCTGCGCCGGATTTCCATCATGTTCGTGAATTTTTGGGAGTCCTTTCGGGAAATCAAACTTCTGATGGTAAATCGGGTGTGAAAACGGGAGTTCCACAAGTTCCAGTTCTGGAAAAACCTTCTTCAACTCCAGCCGTATGAACTTGTCCATCCCGTAGTTATCGTCGATGTGAAGGAATCCCCCGGCGATGAGGTAGTTGCGGAGATTCTGTGCCTCTTCGGTAGAGAAGACCACATTGCCGTGCCCCGTCATATAGATATATGGATAAGAGAAGAGGTTGCGGCTGTTGACGTCGACCGCATCTTCGTCGGCAGCCAGGTTCATGGAAAGTTGACTGTTGCAGAACCGGATCAAGTTGGGAAGCGCCGTTTTGTTGGCGTACCAGTCGCCGCCGCCGCCATATCGGAGTTTGCCTATTTTTATTTGAGCCATGCCGGCGGACGCGGTTACCAGCAGGGTCAAAAGCACCATTAACTTGCCAAAAGTGCTCAAATTTGGCGGGTTTGAATGTATGTTCACCGTGGGGGCATTTTTTCACAAGATGCATTAAACCTGTCACCTGCGGGAGCATCTAAAGGACAAAACAACTAAAAAACAACCTATGAAAACCACAAAATCAAGTTACGCCATAAAAACCCTTACCTATATGGCGGTAGCTCTTTTCTTGTTCCTTACATCCTGTAAAGACAACGAAACCATAGACTACACAGCAACCGACAACACCAATCTGCAGACGGAATCTAATTCAGAAGCAGAACTGGAGGATGCTTCGGATATTTCTTCCATCGCCATGTCTGCTGATGGAGCCACCCTAACCGGTAGCCGCAGCGGTGAAACGTCCGGAAATCTCCGGAGTATCAAAGACAAGATCACCGATGCACGGTTTAGCTGTGCCACGGTAGAGCTGGATTTTGCCAATGACAATGTTCCTGCAAGCCCAGGGACAGCGGCCAATCCACATGGTTTTATTACCATTGATTTTGGTACCGGTTGCACATCCCCCAATGGAAGGATTCGCAAGGGCAAGATCGTTATTGAGTTCAAAGGACGCCGGTTTCTTCCCGGTTCGTACGTGAAGATCACGTTTGAGGGGTACTATGTAAATGGCGTCAAAGTGGAAGGCATGCGTTTGGAAACAAACATTTCCGGAAGCACTGAAGAAAATCCTACCTTCCGCGCCGAAACGACTGTGACAGTAACATTCCCCGATGGCACCACGGCAACCCGTACCGGAGACCGTACCCGTGTATGGAACCGCGCCGCCAACCCGTTGAATGATACATGGACAGTAACTGGAGGAGCCTTTGGTAAGACCCGCAAAGGAAAAGAGTATGTGATGACAATCACCAAGGCCCTCATCTTCAAGCGTTCCTGTGCGATAACCAACAAAGTGGTTATGCCGGTAGAAGGCACCAAGGAATTGGTAACAGAGAATAAGAAGATAACCATCGACTTCGGCACCGGAGAGTGCGATACTAAAGTAACCGTTACAATCAACGGAAAATCCAAGGAAGTTACCGTTGCAGACACAGCAAACTAAGGCTGCCAATCCTTAAAGCAGACCCGCCTCGAGTTCGAGGCGGGTTTTTTTATTTTCATCCTCCGGTGTCGCGGTATGGATATTCTGAAGAAGTGTTTTTATTTGTAGTACCATGAGACAATATCTCGACCTGATGCAGGACATTCTGGATAACGGGGCTGTCAAAACAGACCGGACAGGTACAGGCACACGCTCTGTCTTTGGACGCCAGCTGCACTTTGACTTGGCGAAGGGCTTCCCGCTGGTGACCACCAAACGGCTGCATCTGAAGTCCATCATCTACGAGCTGTTGTGGTTCCTGAAAGGAGACACCAACGTCAAATACCTCAACGACCACGGAGTGACTATCTGGAATGAGTGGGCCGACGAAGCGGGCGAGCTGGGGCCAGTGTATGGATCACAGTGGAGAAGCTGGCCTGCACCCGATGGGCGGCATATCGACCAGATTGCTCTGGTTGTGGACCAGATCAAATCAAAGCCGGACTCCAGGCGCCACATTGTAACGGCATGGAACCCGGCCGAGGTTGACAAGATGGCCCTGCCTCCCTGCCACGCCTTGTTTCAATTCTACGTAGCCGATGGCAAGCTTTCGTGCCAGCTCTATCAGCGCAGCGCGGACTACTTTCTGGGTGTGCCATTTAACATCGCCAGCTACGCCCTGCTCACCCACATGATGGCGCAGCAGTGTGATCTTATTCCGGGTCACTTTGTATGGACGGGAGGGGATGTTCATATCTACAGCAACCACCTGGATCAGGTAAACCTTCAACTTTCCAGGCAACCCTTTGAGTCTCCGACGTTGAAGATCCGCCGCAAACCAGACTCACTGTTTGAGTATCAGTTTGATGACTTCGAAATCTTAAACTATACCTTTCATCCTTCCATCAAGGGACCTATCGCCGTCTAATCCATTCTGGGGTGGCTTCTTCCCCTCCATTGTCTTATTTTTGCAGCTCTTTTGAAGGAATTGGGTAATTCCAACATCCTTTTGGGGTAGTTTTTCGTATTCAAGCGGTATGCAGGAGAAAAGCAGTGTATTTGATATGATCGGACCGGTGATGATTGGTCCATCGAGTTCACACACCGCCGGTGTGGTGCGCATTGGGCTTGCGGCACACAGTATCCTGGGTGGAATTCCCTCGAATGCGGAAGTCACGTTCTACAATTCATTTGCGCGCACGTACGAGGGCCATGGGAGCGACCGGGCCATTCTGGCCGGCCTGATGGGCTTTAAAACGGATGATACACGCATCAAGGAGGCGATCGATCTGGCGCCGGCCAACGGGCTTGCATATCAATTTAAGTCGGTGGGAAATGCTTCGACACTTCATCCCAATTCCATCCGGATCAAGATGACCCGCGGTGAAAAAACGGTGGAAATTCTGGGGGAGAGCAAGGGTGGAGGGATGGTGAATATTGCCGAAGTCAACGGGTTCCGCGCCGATTTCACTACCAACCTCCATACCATCATCATCACCGCCGGCGACGTGAAGGGAAGCATCGCCTTTATTGCCAGCGTCCTGGCGCATGACGACTGCAACATTGCCACCATGTCTGTTTCCAGACGGGGGAAGTTTGATGTGGCCTGCCTGGTGGTGGAAATGGACTCGGGCCTGAAGGATGTAACATTAGCCTACCTGAGAAGTCTTAACTGGGTAAAGGAAGTCATTTATATACCTCAAATCTAAAATCTAGCATGGTAAGAGCAGTACTGGTTGTCGTAACAATTTTCCTTGGGCTCAGCCCGGTCGTTGGGCAGGATGGAAAAATCTGGACGTTGAAAGAATGTGTGGATATTGCACTGGATAATAACCTGCGCATCAAGCGGAGTAAGTATACCGTAGAGTCGTTCCAGGTTAACCTTCTTCAGTCGAAAGCAGCATTCCTTCCGACGGTTAATGCTTCTTCTTCCTTTATCAGCAACTACGGCCGCGCGCTGAACCCAGTTTCCAACCAATTTGTAGACAGGAACTCCAATGCCATTTCACCCTCCCTGAATGCATCGTGGACGGTATTTAACGGACTCCGGATTCAAAACTCTTTCAAGCAGAGCCAGCGCGACTTGATGGCTTCCAACCACGACCTCGAAAAAGCGAAGAACGATGTAATTATCAACGTTGTCACGCTGTACACCAACGTGATCTTTAACCAGGAACTGTTTGAGAATGCCAAATACCAACTGAATTCCAGCCAGCAGCAACTTGACCGGATCAAGAAGCAGGTGGCGGCTGGGTCGCTGGCGTTGGCCAACCAGCTTACTCAGGAAGCGCAGGTTGCCACCAACGAAGTAAATATGATCAACCAGGAAAATGTGCTTTTCCTCTCCCTCCTTCAATTGAAGCAGGCCATGCAGGTGCCCGCCTCCGAGGCCATGCAAATTGAAATACCGGAACTTCAGCTGGAGGACCTTATCCTTGACACGGATGCAGACGGTGTGTACCAGGTAGCATTAAAGAGCATGCCGGAAGTAAGGAGTGCGCTATTGAAAGTAGAAAGCGCTGATCTGGCTGTCAAGGCTTCCCGTGGAAGTTATTACCCTCGTGTTTCCCTCAACGCAGGCATGTCATCGAACTACTCCAGTCTTAACAACGGGCCGCGTTTTCGGTCGGACGGAACGTTTACCACGGGGACGACGCCGATTGGTGTTGCGCAACCCAGCGGCGACAACGTTTTTGCATTGATTCCCAACCAGGTAAGGTTTGCGGAGAACTGGACTGAGACACAACAATTGCAGGATAACCTCTTCAAGAGCGTGTCGCTTCAGTTGAGTATTCCACTGTTTAACGGGTTGGCCACCCGCACCAACGTTCAGCGGTCCATCATTAACAAAGATATTGCCGATGTCAGTGTCAAGGAGACGCAGAACCTTCTCCGGCAAACAATTGAAACAGCCTATAACGATGCTGTGGCAGCGGCCCGAACGTACGCGGCTTCCCTGAAGCAGGTGAATGCGCAGGAAGAGGCTTACCGGATGAACAAGCAACGATTTGAAGTCGGCGCCCTGAGCCAGATTGAATATCAGGTTTCTGAGAATGACCTCTTCCGCGCGAAATCGGATTTGACTCGCGCGAAGTACAATTTCATTTTCAGAAAGAAGATCCTTGATTTTTACCAAGGGAAAACCATCGAATATTAAATAACCAACCCTCTTAACTTTTTCAAACGAATGGCAAAGCAGCAAAAAAAGAAGTCAGGCAAACTCATGTACTATCTGATCGGTGGGGTTGTGATCCTCATTGGATTTCTCTTTCTCGGAAAATCGATGGGTTGGATTGGAAAGTCGACAGAGATTGAAGTGGACATGGCGAAGGCAAAGAAAACTACGATTGTTGAGAAAGTCAGCGCCTCAGGTACGGTGCAGCCGGTCATTGAAGTGAAGTTGGCACCCGAAGTTTCGGGGGAGATCATTGAGTTGAATGTGGAAGACGGAGACTCTGTCTTTCTGGGCCAGCCGCTTGTAAAGATCCGCCCGGATACCTGGCTGAGCCAGTTGGAGCGGTCAGAAGCCAGCCTCAGCCAGCAGGAGGCCAACCTGGGATCCTCCAGGGCCAACCTGAGCCGGTCTGAAGCACAATTTGCACGAGTGGAGGCTGAATACAAACGGCAGGAGACCCTGTGGAACCAGAAAGTGATTTCGCAGGCCGACTGGCAATTGGCGAAACAAAATTATGAAGTGAGTAGGAATGACCTGTTGTCAGCGCGTCAGGCTGTCGAGGCGTCCAAACACATTGTCGCCAGCACCGAAGCAGGGGTGAAAGAGTCGCGGGAAAATGTACGGAAGACCTCCGTCTTTGCCCCGTTGAAAGGCATTGTATCAAAACTGAGCGTTAAGAGAGGAGAGCGTGTGGTGGGCACTGCCACCATGGGGGGCACGGAGATGCTGCGCATTGCCGACCTCAACAATATGGAAGTTCGTGTCAACGTGAACGAAAATGACATCGTTCGCGTGCACCTCAATGACACGGTTATGATTGACGTGGATGCATACCAGAACACGAACAAACGGTTCAAGGGATTGGTCACGCACATCGCCAATACAGCAAAAGACAAGTCTTCTGCGGATGCCATTACTGAATTTGAAGTACGCATCATCATCCTGCGCTCCTCGTATGGAGACCTGATGAAGAAAGGTAACAAGTACCCTTTCCGGCCCGGCATGACAGCAAGCGTGGAGATTCTCACAAACCGCAAAGTCGATGTGCTGTCGGTGCCCCTGGCATCAGTCACGACTAGAAATCCGGACGAAAAAGGGACGCCCAAGAACGCGGAGCAGCAAGGCGGCGGCTCGGATGGTTCTTCCAACCGGGTTGTTGTTGATGCGAGCAAGAAAGTGGAGAAAAAAGCCGATAAGATCGTGGTGTTTGTCAACGACAAGGGCAAGGCCAAGATGGTCGAGGTGAAAACCGGCATCAGCGATTACGACAACATTGAAATCCTTTCCGGCCTGTCGGATTCGGTTCAGGTAGTAACCGGTCCTTTCCTGGCAGTCTCGAAACGGCTCAAGGATGGCGATGCGATAAAGCCCATGAGCAAGAAGGACGAAAAGGGCAAGGACGCTGAAAAGTAAGCGGGCTTGCACGTCCGTATTTTCGAACCCTGCCTGAGCGGGGTTCTTTATTATCTTTAAGCCATGATCAAGCACCCCTGGCACGAGGCACCCACCGGACGGCAGGTACCCGAGTTCGTCAACGGTATCGTTGAGATATCCCGCGGCATGCGGGCCAAGTATGAAGTCGATAAGGATACCGGCCTGCTGAAGCTGGACCGGGTCTTGTATTCGTCGGTGTATTACCCTGCCAATTACGGGTTTATCCCACAAACCCTCGGTGAGGACAACGATCCGCTCGACATCATGATCCTGTCATTGGAGTCCATCCAGCCCCTCTGCCTGGTACCAACACGGGTGATTGGCGTTATGAAAATGATCGATCAGGGTCTTGCCGACGAAAAGATTCTTGCAGTCGCCGAACAGGATGCCAGCGTCGGCCACCTGCGCGACGTCAGCGAACTTCCACCGCACTTTACCCTCGAGCTCAAGGAATTCTTTGAAAGCTACAAGAAGCTGGAGAATAAGGTCGTAACCATTCCGGACTTTCAGGGGAAAGAAGCAGCGCAAGCGATCATCGTTGCGGCGATGCGTTATTATCAGGAGAAGTTCAAACCTTCGGCTTCCTAAATCCCATGAAGTCGTCACCGGTTGTCCTGATCATTCAAACTGCTTTCATTGGTGATGTGATTCTTGCCACTTCCCTGATTGAATCGATTCGCGCGGAAGCCCCCAGCGCCACCATCGATTTTGTCGTGCGCAAGGGAAACGAAGAACTGCTCGCCGGGAATCCCGGATTGCGACGCGTCCTGGTCCTGGACAAGTCGCGCAAATACCGGCAGGTGATGGAATTGATCAAAGATTTTAGACGATCACGGTATGATTACGTCATCAATGTGCAGCGGTATGCGACCACAGGACTTATGACTGCGCTTTCCGGCGGCCGTTACACCATTGGTTTTGCCAGCAACCCGCTGTCATTGTTCTTTACAAAAAGAGTAGAACACGATGTAGGGGGTGTCCATGAAATCACACGGAATCTCCGGCTGCTGGCTCCGTTAGGGATTGAAAAAATTGTAGGCCCCCGGATTTATCCTTCTGAGAAGCAATGGGAGCGCGTGCGGGAATTCAAAACGAAGCCCTACCTGACGATATCCCCGGCTTCTGTTTGGTTCACCAAGCAGTGGCCGGCTGAAAGGTGGGTTGAATTGGTGAAAGGGGCGGAGCGAATGAACGTATTTCTCCTCGGTGGTCCCGGAGACAAGGATCACTGCGAACGGATCAGCGTGCAACTCCCGGAGCACCCGGTGGTAAACCTTTGCGGACAGCTCTCCCTCGTGGAGTCTGCGGCGCTGATGAAGGATGCGCACATGAATTTTGTCAATGACTCGGCGCCGCTGCACCTGGCCTCCGCCATGAACGCTCCGGTTGCTGCTGTTTTTTGTTCTACCGTGCCGGAATTCGGCTTTGGTCCACTTTCCGAAATGTCATTCGTCATCCAGACCGAAGAAAAATTACAATGCCGACCGTGCGGACTACACGGGTTTAAGGCCTGCCCGCAAGGCCATTTCCGGTGTGCCAGTGGCATTGGCGTGGACCGACTTTTGAGAACGCTTGCTTAGAAGTCCCGCAGGTGTGTGTACACCTTGTGCATGGGCATTCCCATGACGGTGAAGTAGGAGCCATTGATCCGTTCAATTCCAACCATGCCAATCCAGTCCTGAGCGCCGTAGGCGCCTGCCTTGTCGAAGGGCTTGTAGGTATCGACATAGTAGGCGATTTCTTCTTCGGTGAGTTTAGCGAACGTAACCTGGGTAGAATCACCGAACAGTTCCTGCTTCTCGCTGGCCATCAGGCATACAGCGGTAATGACTTTGTGTGTCTTCCCAGCCAGCATCGAAAGCATTTGGATCGCTTCCGCGCGGTTGGCAGGCTTGTTGAGAATGCGGCCGCCCTGAATGACTACGGTGTCGGCGGTGATGACAATCTCGTTGGTTATCCGGGGTTTAAACGGTTTTGCCTTTTCTTCTGCGAGGTAGCGGGGAACCATTTCAGCAGGCATGAAATCAGGAAACAATTCCTCGCTGTCCGGCGCCTCTACGCGAAATTGGTATCCCGCTTCCTTCATCAAGAATTGCCGACGCGGGGACGTGGAGGCGAGAATCAATGGCCGCTCGGGTTGCTTCATGCAAACGGTGAGTAGACTGGAGAAGCAAAGTCTTCTTCGAGGATGGAGCTGAATAGAAACCCGCAGATCATTTTGGGGTAAAAGTAGGTTGACTTCTGGGGCATAGTATACCCGCTCATGGTTACGTGTTTCACATCTTCCATGGCGATGTCCTGGGTAATGATCGCCAGTTGCGATTCTCCGGAGGAAACGCGGCGGATGCAATCCGAAAAATTCCTGTCAAAGCGGATATGTTCGGATTGGCGCTGCTCTTTCCCAGGAATACCGAGCGCCCGTTCGATGATGAAATAATGCATCACGGTCAGGTCCAGTTTCATGATTCGCTCCGGGAAGGGCCAATGAAAATCCAGGAATGCTTCCGGCAAGAGCCGCAGCTTGTAGCAATTGTCTTTGAAGATCAGGCCGAAGGCCCACGGTTTTCCCAGGATGATATCATACAGCGAGTCCGCCTCCTCGATGGGTTTGATGGTGAAGAACGGTGCCAATTTCCGAAGGACTTTTTCTTCCGTGAAATCCGGAAGGCCGCTGAGCAGCCGGTGGGTTGGCAGTATACGAAGGTCATCCGCCTCCGTATTGGAGAGGAACATGAGATGGTAGTTGAACCCTTCCTTCCCTGTAGAGGCAGCAGTCGTGAGCCGATGTTTCAGCGCCAGTGAACTTTCATACCGGTGGTGGCCGTCGGCGAGGATGATCTGCTTGTCTGCCAGGCTATCCATGAATTTCTTGATAATGGATGCATCCTGGATCACACCCAATACATCGCGCACGCCCTGGTAATCCTCGGTTTCATACAGCGGCTGCTTTACGGCCTCATCCATATACGCTTCCAGGCTGAACGATGGATCGGTATATAGTCCATGAGTAGGGCTCGCGTGCAGCATGGTCTTTTCCAGGATATCTATCCGGTCGTTGACGGCCTTGGGGATCGTATTCTCATGACGGAGAACAACATTCTCCTCCCAGTCGTAGGCACGGATGTGGCAGATAAAACCCTTGCGGCAATACGCTTTCGGTGAACCGGCCAGTGTAAAATGCTGATAGTAAACGTAAATGCCGGGGAGAGTATCCTGCTCAATGACATGTTCTTCCTTCCACCGCTTCAATGTATCCGCCGCCGCTTGTGCAGGTTCCGGGCCAAGCGGAACGGAAACGTGGATGCTGTTATACGGATTCTTGTACAGTGCCTGACGCTGTTTTTCAGACACTACGTCAAAGAGGGGTGATGTAAGCGATTCGATGTCGCTTCCAATTTCCCGGCTATAGCGGAGTCCGCAAAATGGTTTTATCTCAGCCATGCTTCCGGGTTGAACTTCAACATCCTGCTTATGCTCTGTTTAGTCTCCATTTGCTTGGCTGGGGTGCGACGGCAGCCTGTGAGGATTCAACTGCACCCTGGTTTTGAAATACGGTAACCGCCAGCGCGGCAGCGATCATCTCCTGATCCGGATCGGCCTTGGCGGTCGCCAGCACATCGGGTGTAAAATATTGTTCTACAAATTTGGTGTCAAAAGCACCGGATCGAAACGCCGGGTGCTCCATCACAAAACGACAAAATCCAAGCGTTGTTTCTACACCGGTAATGTGGTATTCATCAATCGCACGGATGGTCTTTTCGATGGCCGCCTCCCGTGTATCTGCATGGCAAATCATTTTTGCGATCATGGGATCATAATAGAAAGAGATGGCCATCCCTTCTTCAAATCCATCGTCTACCCGAATTCCGTGGCCCTGCGGCCGGCGGTAGGTTTTGAGCGTACCGATGTCGGGAAGAAAATTATTGTTTGGATCTTCTGCATAGACGCGTACCTCGATGGCGTGTCCCTGAATCCGCAGGTCCTCTTGCTTGAATGGAAGCGGGTCACCCTCGGCAATCCGGATCTGAAGCTTTACCAGGTCCAGCCCCGTGATCTGCTCTGTCACCGGATGCTCGACTTGTAGCCGTGTGTTCATTTCCAGGAAATAGAATTCCAGGTTTTCATTGACGATAAACTCGACGGTACCCGCGTTGAAATAGCCACAGGACCGCGCTACATTCACCGCTGCTTCGCCCATTTCCTTTCGGAGGGCAGGTGTAAGGATGGACGAGGGTGCTTCTTCGATTACTTTCTGGTGCCGGCGCTGGATGGAACACTCTCTTTCGAACAGGTGGAGGATGTTGCCGTGCTGATCACCAAGAATTTGAAATTCAATGTGGCGTGGTTTGGTGACGTATTTTTCAATAAAGACAGAGCCGTCGCCGAAAGCGGAAGTGGCCTCGCTCACGGCCCGGTCCATTTGCTCTACAAACTCTGCTTCATTTTGTACGATGCGCATTCCTTTGCCGCCGCCGCCTGCGCTGGCTTTGATGAGCACAGGGTACCCGATTTCCTTGGATATCTTTTTAGCCTTGGCGATGTCGGTGATGGGTTCGGCTGTTCCCGGAACAAGCGGCACCTTAAAAGCTGCTGCTGCATTCTTGGCCGACAGTTTGCTACCCATGATGCGGATGGCCTCCGGCGGCGGGCCCACAAAGAGCATCCCGGCCGCGATCACTTCCGCGGCAAACTTTTCATTCTCGGATAGGAACCCATAGCCGGGGTGGATCGCATCAGCACCTGTTTGAAGTGCTGCGGCGATGATCTTGTCGCGACGGAGGTATGATTCGGAGGAGGGTGGAGCGCCGATGCAAATGGATTCGTCAGCAAACCGGACATGGAGCGCCTGCCGGTCGGCTTCGCTGTAAACGGCGACGGTTTTGATGCCCATTTCGCGGGCACTTCGCATCACACGCAGGGCAATTTCGCCACGGTTTGCTACAAGCAGTTTGTTGATCTTTCGGCGTTTCATGGGTTCCACAATGCTAGGAATAAATTCTTAAATGGTAAGAATAGGGCTGGGAGGGGGTAAAACCCTTGGACATTGGTTTTTTTCGTTATTTTTGCCGAAATTTTAATAGACATAATCCCTACCCATGGTTGATCTGTTCTCAAAACTAAAGATGGAAGCCGGCCCGTTGGCCAAGTATTCCCACCTGCCTGACGATTATTTTTTCTTTCCCAAGCTGGAGGGCGAAATTGGTCCCCGGATGAATTTTATGGGACGTGAGGTTCTCAATTGGAGTTTGAACAACTACCTGGGGCTGGCAAACCACCCGGAAGTTCGGAAGGCCGATACCGACGCTACTGCGAAATACGGACTGGCGAGCCCCATGGGAGCACGCATGATGTCGGGAAATTCAGTGATGCACCTGGAGTTTGAAAAACAACTTGCCGAATTTGTTCGGAAGGAGGATGCTATGCTCTTGAATTTTGGATACCAGGGCGTTCTGTCAACTATCGATGCATTGGTAGACCGCAAGGACGTGATCGTTTACGATGCGGAGTGCCACGCCTGCATCATTGACGGGGTGCGCCTTCACATGGGCAAGCGCTTCGTTTACCCGCACAACAACATTGAAAACCTTGAAAAACAGCTGCAGCGGGCAACCAAACTGGCGAATGAAACCGGCGGGGGAATCTTGGTAATTACCGAGGGTGTCTTTGGGATGTCTGGCGATATGGGTGACCTGAATGGGATTGTAGCGTTGAAAAAGAAATACAACTTCCGGCTGTTCGTCGACGATGCTCATGGTTTTGGGACGATGGGAAAGACAGGTGCAGGCGCCGGTGAGGAATTGGGTGTTCAGGATGAGATCGATATTTACTTCTCCACTTTTGCAAAATCAATGGCCAGCATCGGTGCATTCATCGCCGGTGACGAGCACATTCTCAAGTACCTGCGCTATACCATGCGCTCACAGATTTATGCGAAAAGTCTTCCCATGCCGCTAGTCATTGGCGGGATGAAACGGCTTGAACTTCTGCGGACAAGACCGGAGTTGAAGGAGCAACTTTGGAAGGTTGTCAACGGAATTCAGCAGGGACTCCGCGACAGAGGGTTCCACCTGGGATCTACCAAATCCCCGGTGACGCCGGTACTTTTCAAGGGGGGTGTCGGGGAGGCGGCAAACATGTCCATGGACCTGCGGGAGAACTTCCACATTTTCTGCTCTGTAATTGTGTATCCCGTTGTCCCTAAGGATGTTATCATGTTCCGGATCATCCCTACGGCAGCCCATTCCATGGCTGATGTAGAGCAGACTTTAGTGGCCTTTTCCAAGCTTAAACACAAGCTTGACGACGGCTTTTACCGGAAGGAAGAGTTGGTGACGGTGACCAAAGGAATGTAAAAAATATCGTTTTCTGCTTGTATTTAAGGCTTTTTGCATAACTTAGCGGCCAGAAAATCCCTCGTAATAACCAAAAACTAATAGCAATGAAAAAATTTGAAGAACTTAAGGCTCTTATTGCCGATGTCGAGCTTGATGCTGACAAATTCTACAACAAAGGCAATAGCGCCGCTGGAACACGTGTCCGCAAGGGTATGCAAGACCTCAAAAATCTTGCGCAGTCAATCCGTGCGGAAGTGCAGGAGCTGAAGAACAAGGAGACGAAGTAGTCGTCTTATTTGGAATAGTAGTCACAGACTACAAGGGAAAGGACCATGGTTTACCGTGGTCCTTTTTTCATGGCAGCATAGGTCGTAGCGATTTTTTTGCTGAGTCCCTCCGAAGCGGCGAGCAGCGGCATTCGCACAAAAGGCTGGCAAATGCCCATCTCGTGGAGAAGTTGTTTGATGCCTACCGGGTTGGCTTCCTCATACATCGGCCCGTTGATATCCACCAATTTAAAAAGTTCGCGCTGCGCTTTTACAAAATCCCCGCTCAGCGCAAAGCCCCTGATTTTCCGGAATAGTACCGGGAATGCGTTGGCCAGAACGCTGATGACGCCCACTCCTCCGATGGTGTACATGGGAAGGGTCAGCAGGTCGTCGCCGGATATCAACAAGAACCCGGGCGGTTTATCTTTTGCAATCTTCATACACTGTTCGAGGTTCCCGGAGGCCTCCTTGATACCGATGATGTTTTTGTGTCTGGCCAGCCGCAAGGTGGTCTCTGCCGTCAGGTTGGAGGCCGTGCGGCCGGGGACATTATAGAGTATGACGGGGACGGGACTGGCATCCGCCACTACGGAGAAGTGCTGTGCGATTCCGGCCTGGGACGGTTTATTGTAATACGGGCTGACGGAAAGAAGGGCGTCCACCTGCCGGAGATCCGTAGCCTGAATCTCTTCCAAAACGGATCCCGTGTTATTGCCGCCAATTCCGTATACAATGGGAAGTTTCTTCGGGTTGTTGCGGATCACAAAGGCGAGGACTTTCTTCTTTTCTTCTTTGGAAAGGGTCACCGATTCTCCGGTGGTGCCCTGCACGACGTAGTAGTCAACGCCCTTCGAGGTATGCACGAGCACTTTTTTGAGAGACGCGTAGTCAATGTCGCCCGACTTATTGAAAGGAGTGACCAGGGCGACCCCGGTGCCGTGTAATGTTTTCATGTTAACGAAGCTGCTTGGTGTACTTGTACATGTTGTCCATGAGCCCTTTCAGCGTGCCGTTGCTGTCAATCATGAATTCAAAATAGAGTTCGCTGCCTTCGTGGTGCTTGCCCACGCGGCAATGGGCCCGGCTCCTGGCAAGGATGCTGAGAACCAGCGGATTTGGTTCACGGTCGATATAAAAGAGGTAGTCAAAAGGGGTATTGCTGAACTGTTCCACCTTGGCATTATTAATTTTTCCCATGAAGGTGAGGTTCTCATCCGAGAAGAAGTCGAACAGAAATTCGTGGTTCTCTTTTCTTTTTGGTAAAAATTCAAGGACCTGCACCTGCTTTCCGTCCGCCTCCAGGTGCTTGATGAACTCTTTGACATCATCATGCTTTTGACGATCCTCTACGCTGAAAATAATTCCAATCAGGTTGGATTTCCGATACGGTGTGCTGGCGCGTAAACTCTTGTTCTTGAGCAAGGCCGATTGGGTTCTCCACTTTAAAAAAGTCAGTTTCAAGTCTGTAGGGTTGTGTGGCTAAATTATCGCAAATTTCCCGAACCTGTCAGCCTTTCAGCATCTTTTGGAATTCTCCTTCTGAAATAATTTTGACACCGAGCTTTTCAGCTTTGTCCCGTTTGGCCGGACCCATGTTCTCCCCGGCCACCAAATAGTCCAATTTGGCGGAGACGCCCGAAAGAACCTTGCCACCGTGTGCGACGATCACTTCCTTGATCTGGTCCCGCCCGAAGTGTTCAAACGTTCCTGATACGACAAAGGACTTACCTTCCAGGGCATCGCTTACTTTTTTCGGTTCTTTATGGGTCGACGCCATATGAAGACCGGCCTTGCGAAGCCGTTCAATCTGCTTCCTGTTCTCCGCATCCGCGAAGTAGGCAACGACGCTTTGCGCAATGATGTCACCCACTTCCGGAGCTTCCAGCAGGTCCTCGAGGCTGGCTTTCATGATCGTATCGATCGTTTTGAAATGGCGGGCCAGTTTTTCAGCCACCGTCTTGCCCACGTACCGGATGCCGATGGCGAAGAGCACCGATTCAAAGGGGGTGGCTTTGGATGCTTCAATCCCGGCCAGGAGGTTTTTGGCGGACAACTCTTTAAACCCCTCCAGTTTCAACACATCTTCGCGCTTCAGGTCGTACAGGTCGGCGGGCCCCTGAATGAGTTCCATTTCAAACAACTGCTTGATGGTCATCTCTCCAAGGGAGTCAATGTCCATGGCCTTGCGCTGAATGAAATGTTCAATGCGGCCCGTGATCTGCGGTGGGCAACCTTTCGCGTTCGGACAATAGTGGGCGACTTCACTTTCTTTGCGCACCAGACCAGTCCCGCATTCCGGGCACTTGGTAATGTATTTCACCGGTTTGCTGGCTGTACTCCGTTTAGACTTGTCGACGCCGGTGACCTTGGGGATGATTTCTCCGCCCTTCTCAACAAAAACGGTGTCACCGATGCGGAGGTCCAGGCGGGCAATTTCGTTGGCGTTGTGCAGCGAGGCGCGCTTCACGGTAGTGCCGGCGAGGAGTACCGGTTCCAGTTCTGCGACCGGCGTAACCGCGCCCGTGCGGCCTACCTGGTAGGTGATGCCCTTCAGCTGGGTGCTGACGCTTTGCGTTTTGTACTTGAAGGAGATGGCCCACCGTGGACTCTTGGCGGTGTAACCCAGAATCTGCTGTTGCTGCAGGTTGTTTACTTTGATGACGACACCGTCTGTCTCCAGGGGCAACTCCCCGCGCCGTGATTCCCAATGGTGGATGTATGCCAGCACGGCGTTGATGTCCTTGCACTTTTGGTACGTAGGGGAGACATTGAATCCCCAGCTTTCCAGTTTTTTGATTCCCTCTTCGTGCGTAGTCACGCCAATCTTCTCGCCCAGGAGGAAATACGTAAAGCAATCAAGTTTGCGCCTGGCAACCGTGGCCGAGTCCTGCATCTTGAGGGTTCCGGACGCCGTGTTCCGCGCGTTGGCATACGTCTCTTCCCCGATGTCTTCACGTTCCTTGTTGAGCTGTTCAAATACTTTCTTGGGCAGAAATACTTCTCCGCGCACTTCAAAGGAGGCTGGCAGCTCTTTCCCCCGTGCACGTAACGGAATGGAGCGGATGGTGCGGGCGTTGTTGGTGACGTCATCCCCACGTACGCCGTCGCCGCGCGTGACGCCGCGTACCAGAGCGCCCTGCTCGTATCCCAAACTGATGGAGACGCCGTCAAATTTCAGTTCACAGAAATATTCGTATGAAGCACCATCCAGTCCTTTCTCAACGCGTCCGTCAAAATCGCGAAGCTCTTCCTCCGAGTAGGTGTTGCCCAGGGACAGCATAGGGTAGCGATGCACAACCGTGTCAAATTCTTTGGAGATCGTGCCGCCTACGCGCAGGGTAGGAGAGTCTGGTTGTCGAAGTTGGGGAAACTGGTCCTCCAAGCTGGCTAGTTCAGCCAACAATGTATCAAACGCCTGGTCCGTAATTTCTGTTTTGCTTTTTTGATAATACAGAACGCTGTGATAGTTTATTTTATCGATCAGTTCCAGGATGGACTTCTTTGCTTCAGCGGCATTCATATCCTCAAATATGGGGTTTAGCATGCAAATGCAACAGCGGAGATTCCTGTTTATTTTGTGAATGAACACGCTCTTGGTTGAGAAAATTTTAATGCCCAAAATGCCCCAGGAGTTGCTCGAAATATCCTCTGGAATTTTGAAGAAAATTGTCGATCTTTATAGACCATGGAATTTCCAAATTCCATCTCTGGTAGGGTTTATTCTATCATTGGACGCTTCTTCCCGCGCCATTTCCCTACCGAATCACTCCTGAATCGGGTATCACCGCACTCGGAAGTAGAAATTATTGCGACTTCTGAAAATATACTATTGACGCTGGACGCTCTCAGGGCCTATTTAGATCCTCCAAAGGGAAATTAGAAATTTTCTCATGCTAGAATTTCTTCTGGCATCATATTATCAACGAAGACAGTTTTTCTTGTTTTACCAAACTTAATAATCATGAAAAAGGTACCATTCTTAATTGGGATTTTGCTCTTGTGCATGGCAAACATGTATGGGCAAACCATCTACACGGTTGACAACAACCCCGGCGCTATCGGGGGAGTCAAGGTTTATACCGGGCTGACAGCATTTCAAGATGCCATTGCTGACGCCACCATCGTGGCAGGTGATATTATACATGTCACGAGGAGCTCCGTTGACTACGGTGCGATCACCATAGACCGAAGGCTTAACATATTTGGTATCGGACTGAATCCGGATACGGATGGAAATGAGCGATCTATTGTCAGTACGGTAAACATAACCGAGCCTGCTGCCACGGGCACCAGGATTTCCGGGTTGCACATAACCACCGTCCTCAATCTCGGAGGAACTGCCGGTGCGCTCAACAATTTATTGATCGAAAACAGTAACATTTTCCGGATTCAGCATACCACAAATGCCACGACGCTATCTAATTTGATAATTCGGAATAATGTAATTGGCTCTGGCGCAGAGGCCGGAACAGATGAAACAATAGACTTGCTATTAAATTTTCATTCGAATGTGGTTATAGCCAACAATGTTATTTACACAAAGATTAGCAACGGAGAGGGCAGTATTACAGCAAACAATGGGACAAGCGTAGAAAATAACCTATTCATTGGAGGAGAGGTGAATGACAGAGCATTTGAAAATTTTCACGGGAACTCAGTTAAGAACAATATTTTTGTTGGCATGGCTGTAAACTTCACAGGTACTGTGTCTAATAACACCTTTGAATATAATTTATCCTTTATATGCAACACATGCACTTTTCCGGCAACTAATGGGAATACCAAGGTAGGGAATATTGAAAGTGTCAACCCGCTCATGGCGAACGTACCATTCAACTACGGTATCGACTTTGCTACTTTCGACCCTACTTTAAATACGGTGACTCCATCACCAGCTATTGGAGCAGGAGAGGGGGGCACAGATATGGGTGTATTCGGGGGCACCTCTCCCATGAAGTTGGACGGCACGCTCATTCCTCTTATACGATCGTTAACACTGCCCACGATGGTGCTCAAGGGAACCAACCTGCCCGTTCAGATTAAAGCAAAGGGTAACTAAGCGGACCTTCTTGTAGACATGAGGAGGCTTTGGTTTTTTGTTTTTTGGGTAGGCAGTATTTCTGCTATCGCGCAGCCCAATATTATCCGGATCGAGTATTTTATTGATGCTGATCCGGGTCGGGGAAATGGTACATCCATTTTAACGGCAAGCCCAACTATCAATATTTTGGAAAATGTTAACACCGCTTCACTCACCCTGGGCTTCCATGTAATCACGGTGCGAGCGGAAGATCAATTTGGAGTTTGGGGATTGCCTGAAAGCAGACCTTTCTTTGTGGCTCTTTCAGCGCCTTCATCACAAAATGATATTGTGGCCATGGAATATTTTATTGATGCGGACCCTGGTAGGGGACTTGGAGTTGCCATACCAATCACGCCAGCCATCAACCTGAATATTCTTGAAAATGTTCCGACCGCTTTATTGGCTGAGGGGTTTCACCTTATCACGATTCGTGCGCAAGATCAGTTCGGTGTTTGGGGTCTTTCAGAAAGCAAGCCGTTTTATGTTAATCAGTCAACTACCACGGTGGCGAACAATATTACTGCCATGGAGTATTTCATTGATGCGGATCCGGGCTGGGGACTAGGCGTTGCCATACCGATTACACCAGCCATCAACCTGAATATTCTGGAGAATGTACCGACCGCTTCATTGGCGGAAGGATTTCACCTGATTACCGTAAGGGCACAAGATGACAGGGGCACCTGGGGTTTATCAGAAAGCAAACCGTTTTATGTTAATCAGTCAACCACCACGGTGGAGAACAATATTACGGCCATGGAATATTTCATTGATGCGGATCCGGGTAGGGGACTTGGCGTAGCCATACCGATCACGCCAGCCATCAACCTGAATATTCTGGAGAATGTACCAACTGCTTCTCTGGCGGAAGGATTTCACTTGATTACCGTGCACGCACAGGATGACAGGGGCACCTGGGGTATATCAGAAAGCAAGCCGTTTTATGTTAACCAGTCCACGACCACGGTGGCGAATAATATTACGGCGATGGAATATTTCATTGATGCGGACCCTGGTAGGGGACTTGGAGTTGCCATACCAATCACGCCAGCAATCAATCTAAATATTTTGGAAAATGTACCGACTGCTTTATTGACGGAAGGATTTCATTTGATTACCGTTCGCGCGCAGGATGACCGGGGGAT
>JAWXBL010000020.1:0-50811 GCA_034440075.1 Cytophagales bacterium | reverse complement strand
GGTACCCACTTACCCATAAAACTCGCAGTGAATCAAGCTCAAAACTTAGTCAGAAGCCCACAGAGATCCGCTTTTTGTGTCCATCATTACTGATTAAAGTCACTCGTGCCGTTGATGCATCTCACCCAATAGAGCGGCCTTCGAAGTTATCTTGCACGTCATCTTGTTCCCGGATCTCGAAACAAAAATACCTAAAATCAATACAATGAAAAGGATACTTGTACCGTGTGATTTCTCAGCTCCCGCCCTGGAAGCGTATCAATTCGCTATTCAAATCGCCTCCAAATCAAAGGGCGAAATTTTCGTACTCAAGGCCATCGAACTGCCTGTGATGCTGGTTTCAGGTTTTGATGTTCCGGCCTATTCGTACGAGCCGATGATGATGCGCGAACTGGAAGCCGATGCCACCGCCAAATTCAAAAAAATGCAGGAACGCTTTCCTTCAGGAAACGTACCCGTAAACTTTAAAGTCACCTACGAGGGTGCTACTCCGGCAATACGTGACTTTACCAAGTCCAATCAAATTGACCTCGTCGTCATGGGCACCAAGGGGACCGGTGGGATCAGTGAGTATGTGTTCGGATCCAACACGGAGAAAGTAGTGAGGCTGGCGCCTGTTCCGGTGTTCGCCATCAAGAAGTCTATCGACCTGGCATCCATCCGGAAAATTGTCCTTCCCACAAACCTGGATCTCAAACAAACAGATTTCATCCAAAAGGTCCAGGCCCTGCAGACCTTCCTGGGAGCAACTCTGGAAATCCTCTGGATCAATACCCCCAGCAACTTCAAGCGAGAAAACGAAAGCCGTGGGGAGCTGGAGGAATTTGTGAAGCACTTCAAATTGAAGAATGCCACTACCCATACGCGCAACGATACCTTTGAAGAGGATGCCATCGCCCATTTTGTAAAAGAAGTAAATGCAGACATCGTTGCCATGGCTACCCATGGCCGGCGCGGGCTGCTTCATCACCTTACTGGCAGCATCGCCGAAGACGTCGTCAATCACATTGAATGTCCTATCTGGACGTTTACACGCCGCAAGCCCGGATGAAGGGACTAAGCCGGCTGGAGTCCTTGTTTACCTTCAGGCAGGCAACGACCTTCCTGGAGGAATTGGGACACTTGTCCAGCTTCACGGCCAGGTTCTTTCGCGAACTCGTAAAACCCGCGCCTGAAATTCAGGAGTTTGTCAGGCAGTGCTTTTGGGTTGGATACAAATCCTTACCCCTGGTGGCCATTACAGCATTCATCATGGGGTTGGTACTCACCATTCAATCGCGGCCGACCCTGTTGGAGTTTGGTGCGGAGGCCATGCTTCCGGCCATGGTTGCTGTTTCGCTGGTACGGGAGATATCGCCGGTCATCACCGCGTTGATCTGCGCTGGCAAAGTCGGTTCCGGCATGGGCGCCGAATTAGGATCCATGCGTGTCACCGAACAAATAGACGCCATGGAGGTTTCGGGAACGAACCCGTTCAAATACCTGATCGTCACCCGGGTACTCGCGACTACATTCATGTTGCCCATCTTGTCAAGTCTGTCAAATGCGGTGTCACTGTTGGGGGGATTCCTGGGCGTGAATATCCGCGGATCGGTAAGCTGGCACTTGTACTGGCTGCAGGTATTCGACGCCCTGAGCTTCGGCGACATCGTTCCGGCCCTAATCAAGACTTTCTTTTTCGGCTTCGCAATCGGTCTCATCGGATGCTTCAAGGGGTATTACACAAAGAAAGGAACGGAAGGCGTTGGTAGATCGGCAAACTCCGCCGTGGTGGTGGCCTCCCTCCTGGTCTTCATCATCGATCTCATCGCCGTTCAAGTGACTGATCTTTTGGGATTCACATGATACACGGATTATGAAAAACGAAACCGTTCTTGAAATAAGAAATCTAAGCAAGTCCTTTGGGACTAATCACGTGTTGAAAGATTTTTTCGTTTCATTAAAAAGGGGAGAAAACCTGGTGGTACTCGGAAAATCCGGTTCCGGGAAATCAGTGCTGATAAAATGCATTGTCGGACTGATCGAACCCGATGCAGGCAGCATCCTCGTTTTCGGCAAGTCTGTTCATGCGTTGGGTCAGGAAGAACTGGATCACATGCGCGCCAAAATAGGATTCCTCTTTCAGAGCAACGCCCTGTATGACTCAATGACGGTTGAAGAGAATCTGCTCTTTCCATTGCGCAGGCATTGGCTCCGGAAGAAAGTGGATAATCCCGACGAAGCGGTAAGCCAGGCGCTGGAGGATGTCGGCTTGCTACATACGCTGCACATGATGCCCGCCGAACTTTCGGGTGGTATGCGCAAGCGGATCGCGCTGGCTCGTACCCTCATCCTTCGCCCGGAAATCATCCTGTATGATGAGCCCACGACAGGCCTCGATCCGGTGACCGCCAGGGAGATTAACCAACTCATTGTGAAAGTCCAGAAGAAGTACAACACCTCTTCCATGATCATTTCACACGACATGAATTGCATTCAGGCCACCGCAAACCGTGTCGTAATGCTCATCGATGGGCGTTGTTATGTAACCGACACCTTTGAAAGACTGGTTCGTTCAGAAGATGAGCGGGTTCGTGAATTTTTTACGGAAACGATATGAAAAAGACCACCAACATGGATAATGCGAAACTCGGGCTGTTTGTTATGGCCGGCCTCGTGTTCCTGATCTTCTCACTTTATATGATTGGTCGCAACCGGAGCCTCTTCGGTTCAACCTTCACCATTTCAGCAAGCTTCAGCAACGTCAATGGATTGGTGTCAGGAAACAACGTCCGCTATTCCGGGATTGATGTGGGGACTGTCGATCGGATTGAACTTATCAATGACACGGTGGTTCATGTAAGCATGCTTTTAGATCAGGATGTCCGCCAACACCTCAGGCAAAATGCCATTGCCTCCATTGGAACAGACGGCCTGATGGGCAACAAGATCATAAGTATCAAATCACAACCCGGCGATGCGCCCATCATAACAGACGGCGGATTTATTCAGTCACGCATTCCTGTTGAAACAGATGCAATGCTACAAACGCTAAATACCACAAACGAAAACATTGCCACCATCAGTCGAAATCTAAAAGAGATCACACGCAAACTAAACAGTTCCCACAGCCTTTGGACACTCCTTTCCGATTCATTGATTGTCACGGATATTAAGAAATCGGTGAGTACCATAAGGCAGGCTGGAATCAATACGGCACGGTTGACTGACGATGCATCCGAGTTGGTCATTAAGCTAACGGAAGGAAAAGGCCTGGCCTCCGCCCTTTTCACCGACACGGTTATGACACACCAGTTGAAACAGTCACTATCTCAGATTCAAAAAGCCAGTGAGGACCTTGGTCAGACCACCGAACAACTTAAGAAAACGATGGACAATGCCAGTCGCGGCAAGGGGACACTGGGTGTCCTGTTTTCAGACACGGCTACAGCCAATCAGCTAAGGCAAACTATTCTCAACATTGAGCAGGGCACGGACAAGTTTAATGTGAACATGGAAGCGCTGCAACACCATTTTCTCTTCCGCGGGTACTTTAAGGATAAGGAGAAAAAGGCTGAGAAGGAGCGGAATAAGAAAAAGTAGGGCCTGGAAGGAGGGCTAAAAACAAAAGGCCTCCTGCGTGATGGCAAGGAGGCCTTATTCCCAGCAGAGTCTCCCGTTAGGGGACTCTGATGCAGGAGACACAATCCGCAGAGTCCTGAGGCAGAGACTCTGCAGGGAAAACCAATAGTCCCATATTGATCCAGTTCCGGAGTCATCATAAAGCGGCATCTGAGAGCTGCTCTTAAATTATCGAAGAAAGAATTCCTTAATAATTTTACTCCCGGCAGAGTCTCAGGGGAAACAGTTTAATGTGAACATGGAAGCGCTGCAACACCATTTCCTCTTCCGCGGATACTTTAAGGATAAAGAGAAAAGGCTGAGAAGGAAAAGAAAAAACAAAATTAATCGCCATCCATAGCGACATAATCTAAGCTGGTAGCAAGGACCCAGAATACATTCGATACGGACCAGCTTAGAGCTCACAATTCAGAATACCGGTAGAATGATTACCTTAATGAGAGGCAAACCAAACCTGGCACTATTATGAAATCTACCCTTATTCTCATGTTGCTTATTTGCACTTTATTCAAAGTGTCATCACAAACTTCTGATACAAATTACGCCTTACCTTCTATTGCTACCGAGGTTAGCAATCTGGTAATTAATATGCCTGCCTACCTCCTTACGCTGGCGGAAAGTGGAAAAATTCTAAGTAAGAATCCGTTCACCTGTGATGGTCATTCCTCTGACAATTTCGAAGGGTCTGTTGGGTTCACACTTCAACATCACTTTGATAAGGAAACACTTAATCAACTGCGCGATGCATACTCTACCGTAGGTGGATTTACGGGGATTTTCAAAAGGGGAATGGAGGAAGAGTATAACAATATTGAAACGGCCAACGCAGGGTTTCTGAAAAAAGGGCCGTTGTTATATGACCAGTTGGAGGGGGCAACAGTTGCTCATCACACCATTACACAACCCTGCCAAATTGGAGAACAAATTGGAGACGGAAATGGTAGTTCCACAAAAACAAAAATCATGTATCACGTGATGTTGCTTACAGAAAACGATTATGCGCTAATAACCGTTGAGCTATATTCCGAAACTCCCGACAAAGCAAAACAGTTTGCCCTGGAAATAATCAATAAAATAAAATCATTGGATTGCTCAAAAGTCAATTAGTCTTCCACCCCAAACCTTACCTGGCCTTCCTCTCGTCCCCTGGCAGGCATGAACGTGGAGGACTTTTTTTATGCCAGGGTATTCATCATTGCACTGAATGAAGATTTCCGGAGACGCCACCCGATAACCGCGTCGTCACTATACCCAGAACCCACAAACGAAGTAACAACCATGCCACTATCTCATGGACACCCTCTTGTTGGCACTCGCAGTGAGGACATCGTAAAATGAAAATGCAACTAACTGATTACCAGATTAGTTGCACTTTACTTCAGTAGTCCGTACGGGAATCGAACCCGTGTTACCAGAATGAAAATCTGAGGTCCTAACCCCTAGACGAACGGACCGGTTATTAAACAAGGTCGCAAAGATAGAATCCTGCAGTCAATTGGCAAAAATGAAATCTCCTTTTTTGACTTGCCGGGAACATTATCGGTTGGTTTTAGCTTATTACTGATATATTTTTACGTCTCACTATTTCTAACCATTTAACTCGTAAGAGATGACAAAGATTGGTATCAATGGATTTGGCAGGATCGGCAGGCTGGCATTCCGGGCCGCCCAGGGAAGAAAGGACATTGAAATCGTTGGAATCAATGACCTCATCGACCCGGAATACATGGCCTACATGCTCAAATATGACTCTACGCACGGACGATTTGATGGTACTGTTGAAGTCGCAGGAGGCAACCTCGTAGTAAACGGTAAGAAGATCAGGGTCACGGCAGAGAAAGACCCTGCTAACCTGAAATGGGGTGAGGTGGGTGCAGAAATCATTATTGAATCCACGGGCCTGTTTCTCACGCAGGCTGATGCCAGGAAGCACATTACAGCAGGCGCCAAAAAAGTGGTGATGTCCGCTCCCGCCAAGGATGACACCCCTACCTTCGTTATGGGCGTGAACCATAAAGACCTGAAAGCCAGCCATGATATCATCTCCAATGCATCGTGCACAACCAACTGCGTGGCTCCGATCGCCAAGGTCCTTCATGACCAGTTCGGAATCGTCGACGGCCTAATGACAACCGTCCATGCCGTCACGGCAACGCAAAAGACCGTGGACGGCCCTTCCGGCAAGGATTGGCGCGGGGGACGTGGCGGTTATCAAAATATCATTCCTTCTTCCACCGGCGCGGCAAAAGCAGTGGCGCTTGTCATTCCGGATTTGAAGGGCAAACTGACCGGCATGTCCTTCCGGGTACCCGTTGCCGATGTCTCCGTGGTCGACCTGACAGTCCGATTGAACAAAGCTGCCACCTATGAGCAAATTAAGACTGCCATGAAGGCCGCTGCCGATGGTGAAATGAAAGGGATCCTTGGATATACAGAAGATGATGTGGTTTCCCAGGATTTCGTCGGTGACGCACGCACCTCTATTTTCGACGCCAAGGCAGGCATCGCGCTCAACGACCACTTTGTAAAAGTGGTAGCCTGGTATGACAACGAATGGGGCTATTCCAACAAGTTGATCGATATGGTTGTTGAACTTGCCAAGAAATAAGTTCGGGCACCTAGCAAGAGAAAAGGGGCGTCCATACACGCCCCTTCCTTATTTTCTAGTCGCCGCGCGTAATCGCACCGTGCCTGGCGTGTTTGTACCAGATATTGAGAATGACTCCAGCCAGCACCACGAGCATGCCCACATGTGCCGCCACACTGAAACTCTCTCCAAATAGGAAGTAGCCAAAGCCCAAGGCATAAATAATACCTACGTACTTCAACCCAACCACCTTGGAGAGCTCCTCCGACTGGTACGAACGTGTCATGAAATATTGGGCCACCTGTGCGGTAACTCCGATAAAAACAAGAACAAGCCAGTCAGTTCCCACGGGCATGACCCACGCCACCGAGCTCATCAGGAGAAGCGTTACCGGCACTGAAACAAGGGGAAAGTAGAACGTTATCACCAACGGGTGCTCGGTCTGCTTCAACTGCCGGATCATGTTGTACGCAAGGCCTGAGAACAGCGCCGACGCAACGCCTAGCAGGACGTAGGTGGTTTCTACCCGATGATCATATCCCTGCACCATGAGCACCCCGCCAAACGAGATCCCAAAGAACACCCACTGCCAGGGCTTCACCGCCTCCTTTACCAGGAATATTCCCATCACGGCCGTGAAAACCGGAGAAAGATATTGGAGCGTGACTGCGCTCGCGAGCGGCATTTTCTGCAACGTGATGAAGTAAAGCACCAACGCACTGGATCCAAAGAAACCACGGAGCAACAACGCCTTCTGGTTGTTTCCCGGAAGCGGAATGTGGTAGTACCTTACTATTCCCAAGGCCAGCACCAGCGAAACAGCTGACCGGAGCAACGCGATCTCCACGGCCGGCAGGTGACCCAACAGCTTGACGGCAGCGTTCATCAGCCCGAAGAAAAAGGTGGCCAGCAGCATGTAGCGTACCCCTGGAGAAATCATGAGCCGCAAGAACGGGAAAGAATCAGTTATCCGAGCCCAACACGGGAAAATTGGGGGATTTTTCAAAATGTAATATCCGGACCAGTTGCGAAAGCGAAGCACGGTACCGGGAGCAGGAAAGAGCAGTGCCCACGCCGAAACCCTATTCACAATTAAATCACTAGACTATTGATTGTCAATCCTTTACGCAAAAACAAGAGAACAAAGGCTTGATGGAGACTAATGAACAACCGGTTAGTTTACCGATGTATTGTTTGGGCCACTTTTGGCCGATTTCCCTCCTGGTTCCGGCCCAACTTTGTATCAACAAAACGAGCTAATTATGTCCACCTTCCTGTCAGAAATCAACCTTCGCCACCGGCTTACACAGATCATTGTCATGATCGTAATGATTCTTGCATGTTTGCTGGTGTCACAATTCGCACACGCCCAAAAGTCGGCGAAAAAAATCAGGTACGACCAGCCCAAGTTTAAGGTCCAGGTACACAAGTCGTCACACAAGGCGTGCTACGTAATGTATAAGAAAAGAACAGCTACTCCTAAGGGGCCAGTCATCGCTTCCGGCCGGAAAGGAAGAATTCGGAAGGGCATGGCTGAAACTGATTTCTAAGATGTAGGACACCTGAGGGGTGTTTAGTGAAAAGGCCTTCTGCGAAAGCGGGGGCCTTTCTTTATTTTGCGATATTCGTAACCATGCCAACACCCACCGACTTCGATAAAGAAACCTTTCTTCACCGCCTTGCGCAAACTTCCCCGGAGCCGTTTGGAATTGCTGTTGAACGAGCCGAAGGGATATTTCTTTTCTCGCCCGACGGCCGCAGGTACTTTGACCTGATATCCGGTATTGCTGTAACCAACATCGGCCACCGGCACCCCCGGGTCGTTGCTGCTATCAAAGAGCAGATAGACAAGCATCTCCATGTCATGGCCTACGGGGAGTACATTCAATCCACACCCAACCGGCTCGCAAAGAAACTAACCGGGCTGCTTCCCTCCCCGCTGAATTGCTGCTACTTTGTTAATTCCGGAACGGAAGCCAACGAGGCTGCTCTCAAACTGGCCAAACGGCTTACAGGGCGAACGGAAATTATTTCCTGCCTCAAAAGCTATCACGGCAGCAGCCACGGTTCGCTGAGCGTTTCCGGCAATGAAGTCAAGAAGAATGCATTCAGGCCCCTCCTTCCACACGTGCGGTTTATTGAATTCAACAACCCGGAAGACCTCCGTCACATCACCAACCAATCCGCCTGCGTGATCATGGAGACGGTTCAGGGCGATGCAGGCGTGCGCGTCCCCTCGTCCGCCTACCTGCAGGCGGTGCGCAAGCGGTGCGATGAAACGGGCACCCTGCTGGTATTGGACGAAATACAATGCGGCATGGGACGAACTGGAAAGCTCTTTGCCTTTGAACACTTTGATATTACACCCGATATCCTCACGCTTGCCAAGGCCTTTGGAGGGGGGTTGCCCCTCGGCGCCCTGGTGTCGTCTGAAGAGAACCTGCGGGCGTTTACTACCAATCCCCGCCTCGGACATATTACCACGTTTGGCGGAAATCCTGTATGCTGCGCATCAGCGCTGGCCACCCTCGAAGTAATTGAAGCCGAAAACCTGCTGGCGGGAGTAGAAGAAAAGGGCAGACTCATGGAGTCGCTGCTCCAAAGTCCGGAGGTAACTGAAATTCGACGGATCGGATTAATGTTTGCGCTCGACTTTGAATCCGCAGAGCGGGTAAACCGCATCGTGGCATACGCAAAAAATCAGGGCGTCATCTGTTATTGGTTCCTATCCAACCCGTTCAGCATGAGGCTGGCTCCTCCCCTTACCATTTCGGAAACTGAAATTCGTGAAAGCTGCGCCATCCTCTCTGAGGCCATCCAGAAAACGAAGTAACCTTTGATTTTACAACTTCTCTATGACGAGGTTGTGATTGGTGTAAATACAGATGTCGGCTGCGATCGTCATGCTCTCCCGCACGATCTCTTCCGCCGACAAATGGGAGGCGTGCTTTTTCAGTGCCAGTGCTGCAGATTGCGCATACATGGCGCCTGACCCAATGGCCGCCACCTGGTGATCCGGCTCCAGGACGTCACCCGTTCCGGATATGATGAGCAGTTCATCCTTGCTCGCCGAAATCAACATGGCTTCCAGCCGGCGTAATACCCGATCCATCCGCCAGTCTTTGGCCAGCTCAATAGCTGCCCGCTTCATGTTGCCGCTGTACGCGCTCAGCTTTTCATCAAACCGGTCAAGAAGGGTGAACGCATCCGCGGTAGAACCCGCAAAGCCAACTAGAATCTTGCCCTCTTGTAATCTGCGGATCTTTTTCACATTGCTTTTCGCGATGGTGTTGCCGATGGTTGCCTGACCGTCGCCGCCAATAGCTACCTGGCCATTGTGGAGTACAGCCAGAATCGTTGTGGCATGAATGGAATTCATCGTTGCTGGGTCAAATGAGAATGCGCACCGGATCTTCCAGCAGCCCTTTCAGCGTCTTCAGAAACGCGGAACCAACAGCGCCATCCACGGCGCGGTGATCGCAGGACATGGTCACTTTCATGACGTTGCCCGGAACCAGTTCACCGTTCTTAACGATGGCGGTTTCCTTGATGCCTCCCACTGCCAGAATGCACGCATCGGGCGGGTTGATAATAGCTGTGAATTCCTCGATGCCGAACATGCCCAGGTTGGAAATCGTGAACGTGCTTCCCTCCCAGTCACTGGGCTGTAGCTTTTTGTCGTGCGCCTTTTGCGCTAATTCCTTGACCTCCACGGCGATATGCGACAGCGACTTATTATCTGCAAAGCGGATAACCGGAACAAGCAGGCCGTCTTTTACGGCAACGGCCACGCCCACATGGATGTGATGGTTCTTCCTCATTTTATCGCCTAACCAGCTCACGTTCACATCGGGATGGAGCCGCAACGCCGCTGCCGTCGCTTTGATGATCATATCGTTGAACGAAATCTTCACCGGTGCCACCTCGTTCATGCTCTTCCGGGCCTCGATGGCCTTATCCATATTTATTTCCATCGTGAGATAGAAATGGGGTGCACTGAATTTGCTTTCGGCAAGACGCTTCGCAATGGTCTTGCGCATTTGCGAAACAGGCACCTCCTCAAAACGCTCCTCACCCACGACAGCTGGAAGCACCACCGGTGTTGTTCCCTTTGCCGCCACCGCTGAAGTGGAGGGTTTGAAGTTCTCAATATCTTTCCGGGTTACCCTTCCGTGATCGCCTGTTCCGGGGACGGAAGCAATATCATACCCCATTTCCTTCGCCATTTTTTTAGCGAGCGGCGACGCCTTCACCCTTCCGTTGGAACCGGAAGAATCAGATGAAGTGGCTGCCAGGGGCGCAGGCGATGCTGCCGCGATGGGAGCAGCCTGAGTGGCCGGCGCCTTGGGTTCCGAACCGCCAGCCTGATGCGCCTTCAGCAACGTCTGCCAATCAGCATTCTTATCGCCGATAATCGCCAGTACACCGTTTACGGCTACTGCCTCCTTCTGTTTAGCGCCGATATATAGTAGTGTACCCGTATTGTAGGACTCATATTCCATGGTCGCCTTGTCAGTCTCAATCTCTGCCAGCAACTCACCCGATTTTACCGCATCACCCACTTTCTTATGCCAGGCGGCGATCACGCCTTCGGCCATGGTGTCGCTCATCTTGGGCATCAAAACAATTTCAGCCTTAATCCCGGATGTGTCGACGGCGGCTGGTGCAGTGGCCACAGCGGCAACCGCAGCTGGAACACTTTCACTCTTGGCTCCGGCGGCGGCGGTAGACTTTTCCTCAGCCAACAAGGGCGCATAATCCTCGCCTTGCTTTCCGATAACTGCCAACACGCCGTTAATTGCTACGGGCTGACCCTCCTTCGCACCCAGGTAGAGTACGACTCCGTTGTTGAATGACTCATAGTCCATCGTGGCCTTGTCTGTCTCGATTTCAGCCATCAACTCACCGGACTTTACAGTGTCACCCACCTTCTTGTGCCACTTGGCGATAACCCCTTCGGTCATCGTATCACTCATCTTGGGCATCCGGACTATCTCAGCCATTGCTTTCGCGTTTAATTAACAAATGAACTCAAAAATAGGCGTATTGATGCGATTTTCAAGCGTGCACACCCACTTTCGGGAAGCCCTAGAAATTGATGGCGCCGATCAGCAGTTCAAACCGGGTGACCGCCGGTGAAAGTCCGTAACTGTACCGGATTCCCACGTTGAATTGTCGGAGAAATCGCATCACGTTGAAATCGGCCTTCAATTCGCCGCCCACCGACGTGTATCCAAGCTGTGGTGCCGAATTAACGAAGACAGACTTGCCCACGCCGTAATCAAAAAACACGTTGGCCCGGAAACGCTGGATGTTCAAAAGTGGTCCAATTGCAATATCCGGATACCATAACGGCAAGGTATAGTTAACCGACATCGAGTAAAAATTCTGGAACCGGGAAACGGACTGACCACGCGGCAGTGGAACATAATTTCTGAACGCATAATTGTCCAGGCCCTTTCCGCTGGCGAATGCCTGCGGAATTTCGGAGCCCTGGTAGGCCCAGTAGCCCCAAATAGAATGGTGCTTGAAGAATCCCGGAACGAAGGCCGTGCCAACCAGAGAAAACTGGCTGCCTGCAAAGTTACCCCCATACGGTGTGTTGAAATAATCCATGGTGATTATTTGCCCCCACTTGCTGTTGATGTCTCTTCTGCTGCGCTTGAGTAGGCGGTAAGCAGAAAAACTAAAGTGGTTGTACCGCAGGATCCCATTATCCTGATAGTCCCTGAAGAAATATTGTGGATTCCCGGACGGAAAAACACGGCCGCCACCGTCAATACTATTTTTGAAATTTGTCACGGAAGTTATCCCCACCCAGTTTCCAAAGTCTACCCGGCTAAGGAATTTTGAGCTGGTGGTGAGCAGCGGAATACGCAGCCCTGCTTCAAGCGTTTTCTCGTCCCATTTGAACGTGAGATTCTCAACGACGGAAACGGTATCCGGACCGACGATCTTATTGTAGCGGATGTTTCCTTCATTTACACTGCGGTTTGACAGGGATGCACGGACATCAAGAACAGGAAAGAACCCCTGGTAGCTCACACCGACTCCGTAAACCCCGGTTCGCTCATTAATATCGAACGTATATCCGGCGTCAATCCGGGTCGTTGCCAAAAGATCCTGTGAGGTAACACCGATGTTGACCGACGTGAGTGAATTCACAAAATACGGTCCCCAGCTGTGCGGATTGATCATCCCGGAAGCACGACGGTACCGCTTCACGTTGAACATAGTATCCGGGACTGTGTTGAGGATGTCCGAATGCCCCTCCTGCTCAGCAAGGTGCCGGAACAGGTCATTTGGCGAATCTTCGACGGGCTCAACTTTCTTCCACCGGGCGGTGTCCATTGGAATCCGAACAACATCCATTCCGTCACGAGCCTGGTCGTTGTAGAAAATGATCTGTCCATCATTGGATACGGAAGGGTTGTAAGCGCCATACCTGCTCGACGTCACCTGAAATTGCTCCCGGGTGTTCACATTCACTGCATAAATGTTATCGATGCCGGTGCGCGGAGAATTGTACAGAATATAATTGCCAAATGCTACGGGGTATCCGACATTTTCCTTCGTCGACGGAAGAAGATCCGTTACGGCCCCATCCCTCAGATCGATTTTTGAAATCGCTTTTCCTGAACGGTCAGTCCGAAGCAGCACAACGCTCTTACTATCACCTGTCCATCGCGGCATCGCCAGCAAGTCATTGGCCAGGTTGGGAATTGTCTGGATCACGTTCCCGGATTCGTAGTCGAGAATCACCAGACGGATCTGGTACGCTTCTGTCGTTTCAATGGTGGCAATGCTCAGCCCATCGGGAGAAAGGGCCGCGGCTGAGTATCTGGAATGATCGGAAAATACTTTTGACTCTTTGGTTCCCAAATCATATCCCTTCACTACCGAGTAACTGCGTGCCAGCCACCGCGGGTCGAAGCGATACTCATTCCATACTACTTTAGTTCCAGCCACTGACAGCATGGCGGCATCATTCAGAATACCCTGCACATATTTCTGTACTTCTTTCCCATTCGCATCTAGAACGACCAGCTGATCAATGTCGCCAATCCCTGATTTCGCAACCAGGACATTTCCATTGGGTAACTGGTGTGGGTAGTTGAAATCGGTATAGGCTGAATTCTTTCTATTTGTAACGGTTTCAAAGTCCGTCAACTCCGTCTGGGCAATGGCTTTCTCATAATCCTGTCTCCTGGCGGCAACCATCTCGTTGTACAGCCCGGTAACGTACAGTCCGGACTCTTTCTTCAGCGCATTGGAAAATGCAAAGGGGATAAAGGGTACAGACCACGACCTGCCGACCACCTTTTCCCAGATCATCGGGTCGTTGGTTTTCTTCCGGAGGTAGGAGATCATGTTGTAGCCCAGGACGTAGTGGTTAGGGATGTTGTGTTTATACGAACGGAGGTATTGCTTATGGTAATTGAATGTCCTCCCCGCCATGGTGTTGGTCCTGAACAGCAGATCAAAATTCGGTATCCGCCCGCGGCCGCTTTCCGTAAAGGCCGTTTCGGTGGCCACAGCGTCTCCCTCCCAAAACCATTGGGGCGCGGCGGCAAACGCCATGCCAGCGGTTGCCTGCTGACCGAGCGCCACGTAAAGCAGCTTATTAAACCCGGTGATGCTCCGCTGGAACTGGGCAATGTGTCTGAACTCATGCACAGCCAGCCCGTCCAGCCAGTCGTTGGTGCCGACAAAATTGTAATTCTGTGACGGCATCGTAAAAAATTCTGAGCGACGAGGCGCCATCGTTACAAATCCGTTTGAGAATGAGGTCTTGTTCTGGAGGATCACTGAAATCTTTCTGGGTTCAGTCCCCATGGTCCTGGATTCAGGCCCCCGGACTGTTTCCAGTGTATTGGCTACCCGTTGTGCCTGCGTGTCAAATCCTTCAGGAAAAAGTATGCGGAAGTGAGGGGTGTTTACCTGGTACCATCGTACCCCTGGGGCATTGGTTTCCAGGGTGGGGGATTCTTGTGCTTGTACAGCGCCCGAAAGGATGCAAAAAATGACAACGATCACCCTTTCCCACGGACCCATGAATGAAAATTTAAGTTTGTAAACTACATCTTGCCGGGGAGATTTGAAACTATACCTGAAAAAACCACGTGGGCACCCAGCTATTCGCTGAATCGCTTTCCTGCGGAAGAAACTGCCGATACATTGAAGAAGCCAAGAACCTTGCTTCCCCCTGCCGTGGTATTCACCACGTTTGTCGAAACGTTTGCCAACGGGGTCGCAAACAATTCCTGAAACCCTCCGGGTCGGTTCGTTTGAATGCCTACCTCGGTGAGAAAGGTAAAAGCCTGCACAGTAATGGAATGAATCTGAACCTGGATCGAATCACCCGATACGATCGGACTCAACGCTTTGTCGTTGGCATCCTTATCGTTGGCGTTAATCCGGCGACGAACAGGAGTGATGAATGTAACACCGTCTGTCTGGCCCCCGATCGATAAGCCTGCGTCAAAGGCAATGTTCAGTTCAGTTGGTTTTAGTAGAGCAATCCCGTTCTTGGAAGTTCGGATCCAGTATGCGTCACCAATGCCAGTGGGATCGGTCGCCCAGAATTCCGCGCGCGTAATCTTTTCGGAAGTCCCCAACCGGTTGTCTGTTTCAAAAGTTATGCTGTCGATGGGGGGCACCCGTCCCATATAGGAGGACGCTTCGAAGGTCTCTCCATTTACAACCAGCGTCAACCGGTAGCTACCGCCTATTACACCAAAGCCCTGACCGGGTGGCGGCGTCCAGACATACTTCCCTGCGTTGGCCACGTCTTCCAAAAATATGAACAGCGTCCCCTGATTATCCACGACGCGGACCTGGGCCCCTGGTACCCCCGGAGGCAGGGCTTTTTCAAAATAGGGTTGAGACCGCGTAATCGATATGACCTGTGGCTCCGGCCTATTTGTCAGCCATGCATCCACCACAAGCATGGGAGACGCGGGTTGCAGCGTGGGGTTAATGATGTCTTCGCAGGCACCCAATGAAAACACCAGACCGGCGCTCAAGAAAATATTTAAAAACTGATTTTTATCCTTCATTGTCAAAATCTAAAATTATAAGAGACAGCAGGTACGATGGTACCAATAATGGACAACTGCGTTGCATCCGATTGCAGCGGTTGACCCGATGGCAGCCGCTGATCGTTCTGTGAGAAATAAATAGAGAACGGGTTCTTTCGCGCATATACATTGTACAGGGAAAAGACCCAGTAGTCGCTGTTCTTCCGCTCCTTGCCCTTTCTGACTTTCTTTCCTTCGAGACGAAAGGATATATCCAACCGATGGTAGTCGTTGAGGTAAACATTGTTGCGCGACGCCTCCGCGTTGTGAGGTATCAGAATGCCTTGCTGCGTATAGCGCGATGTAGGAAACGTAGTCGGTGTCCCGGATGTATAGATGAAGTTTGCCGAAGCCGACCAGCGCTTACTGATGTCATAAAAAGCGGCAATTTTCAGGTTGTGTGTCTGGTTGAACCGTGTTTCATACCAACGGCCGGCATTGATACCATCCACCTGAAGTTCTGATTTTCCGAGTGTGTAGCTGACCCATCCATTGAGGCGTCCCGATTTCTTCTGAAAGTATGCTTCCAGTCCGTACGCCCGGCCTATCCCGCTCAGGAAATCGCCTTCCAGAAATTCATTGATCAACAAGTCGGCTCCGTCAATGTAGTCGATTTGATTTTTCGTGTATCGCAGATATCCTTCCAGAGAGAATTCGAACTGCTTGTCTTCCGTCAGGTCTCTGAAATACCCAAGCGTGAACTGGTCGGCAAGCTGTGGCTGAACGTTGTTGGAACTGGGGGCCCAAACATCGAGTGGATTGGACGCGGTGGTGTTGGAAATCAGGTGAAGGTACTGCGCCATACGGTTATAGCTCCCCTTGATAGCACTTCGTCCGCTTGTTTGAAGCCGGAACGACAGGCGAGGCTCCAGGTTCTGGTACGCGGCGATGACCTCTCCAGACCTATATTCCCGGCCGCCAACGACAGGTTTGCGCACGCCCGGAATTGTATCCCCGTAGATATAGGCAGTCCCCGGACCAAAGTACTGGAACGTGGAAAAGCGGACCCCGTACTCCACCGACACCGCATCGGTGATCCGTTGTGTATTCCCGACATGCAACGCTGTCTCCAGGTTGAATTTTCTGTCCAAACTCAGATCAACAGTCTTCCCATTGGTAATTCCGGCGGCGTTGGCGGGTCGGAACGAGTAGTAGGTTACATCGGCACCGAAGTTCAACTCGTTGTTGCTGTTGATGAAATAGGTGAATTGCGGACGCAGGATGAAATTGGAAATCGACGAATTCCAGGTAAACCGATTGCGGTCGTCCTTACCAAACTGCAGGGCATAGTCGTAGTTGCTGTATACCCCCGTGGCGTTAAGAAAAAGCCGTTCGTTGAAGAGATGATTCCAGCGTAGCGTCGCTGTCGCATTTCCCCAGTTAAAGCCCTGGGTCTTATCAAAACGGAAGACGTCACGCCCAAAGTAACCCGACAGGTATAAGCTGTTCCGGCGGTTGATCTTGTAATTTGTTTTCAACGTGAGGTCATAAAAATTCAGGGCTCCCCCCTCCTTCAGCAGCGGAACAAACGGTCTCGCCAGCACATCGATGTAAGACCTCCTCGCTGCCACAATAAACGAAGCCTTGTCTTTGATGATCGGCCCTTCCACCGCCAGACGGCTGAAAATGGAGCCGATTCCTCCTGCAACCTCAACGCGTTTGTTGTTCCCTTCTTTCATGCGGACATCGAGAATCGACGCCAGCCTGCCGCCAAACCGGGCAGGTATTGCACCCTTATAGAGTTTGGTGTCTTTGACTGCATCCGGATTGAATACCGAGAAGAAACCAAACAGGTGCGATGAATTATACACCGGTGCTTCATCCAGCAGGATGAGGTTCTGTCCTACATTCCCTCCGCGCACATTAAAACCGGAGGCCCCTTCCCCAACCGTACTGACGCCCGGCAATAACAGCAAGCTGCGCAGCAGATCGGATTCACCAAACAACATGGGGGTCCGAAGCACCGTCTTCATTTCCAGCTTGTTGGTACTCATTTCCATGTTGCTGACATTGGCCTGCTCTATCTCCGCCTTAACGACCACCTCCTGAAGTTGCTCTGATTCCGGAACCAGTTCGATGGACACCTGCATATTTGCCTCCAGGGTAATCACCCGGCTCTCCAGACGGAATCCCACGTAGGAATAATCCACTGAATAGGTACCAGGCGGAAGGGTGATGGCGTAGAAACCGTACGCATTGGTTACAGCACCGTTTCTAATTTCTTTTATAAAGACCGTCACGCCGATCAGCGCTTCTCCGTTGGAGGCGTCACGGACTGTACCATTCATGGTAAATTTATCCTGACCCAGAACGCTGGTTGAAATGAGAAGAAAGAGTGCCAGTCTACAGATCGAACGCATGCAGGAGGATTTTCCTGGAGGAGCACGCGGCAGGGTCGCTTGACAGCTTTTCCTGACGAACGCACACGTTCCAGACTTGTTGATTAACTTCGGGGTTCATGGTGTCTTAACAATAAAAATCCAAAAAGGTTTTGTTAAACAAACTGAAACAACTCTATCAGGAGTATAAAGAGTACGTTCGGGTTGATCTGGTGATGTATGCGGTCATGATCCTGATGATACTGCTGTACGTGATCTACTCCGTTCTGGCCTGAATGAATGACTCCACGAAATAAAAAACGGGCCGCCAAGGCGGCCCGTTTTCCTAAGTAATCGCTTGCAGGTCTAGAATTTGAAGGTGACCTGCCCCATGAACGTCGTTCCCAACTGGCTGAACTGCGAGCCGTTGTATCCCAGGATACGGTAGCGGCCGCTGAACGAGAGGAACCCTTCCAGTAAACTACGTTGTACCGGGTCGTTGAGAAGTGCATCGGCAGCAGCCTTGTTCGGGCCTTGAGCGGCCGGGGCATCTTCCGGATTGACAATAGATTCCAGTTTCCATTGCGGCAACACATTGAACAGGTTGTTGACAGTGAAGGAAGCAGAAATATTCTTGGTAAATTCATACCCCACATTCATGTCAGTTACCAAGGCGGGTGAGAACACCTGTTTGATGTTATTCATGATGGCGCCACCGTTGTCCAGATCCTGAAACTTCGTCGGACCAAACAAGGTACCGTTGATTACCACGCTGAATTTATTGAGGCTGTAGTCCAAACCAACGATTGTCTTAAACATAGGCCTGCCTTCGGTAAGGATAGACTTGACCTGGGCGTTCAAGATGGTCGCGCCTGCAGCGGCAATAACGGCCGGATCTTGGGGCTTGCCAATAATTTCATTCTTCATGGTGAAGTTACCCGCTACGTTGATGCCCAATTTGCCGGGACCTACGCTGATATTCTTATAGTTGGCAACAAAATCTATTCCTTGGGTATTCGTCTTGATACCATTGATAAAGAACTGTACGCTTTCCAGGTTACCGGTGGCAAGGATCTGGCCCAGTGTACTACCCGCGTTGCTAGTGGAGATCGACGAACTGTAAACAATCCGGTCACTTATTGAAATGTAGTAGTAATCGACCGTCAAACTAAGGTTGCTTGTTGGATTGAGGCCCATGCCAAATGTATAGTTCAGGGAGTTTTCCGCTTTCAACTTGGGAATACCCAGCAGGAATGCCTCCTTGCTGCTGTTGTTAAACAAACCGGAAAGCACAATGTTACCGCCAGCAAAGCTCGCCTGCGTCGATTGCGCATAAATCTGGTGAAGCGTCGGAGCACGGAATCCGGTAGAAGCTGATCCGCGGATTACCAACTTGTCATCCATGAACTTGTACCTAGTGGAAAGCTTTCCCACCGTTGCATTGCCAAAATCACTGTAGCGTTCACCCCGGACTGTTCCTTGCACCAGCCAGTTATCCGTGATGTCCCAGCTCAGGTCAATATATCCACCGAGGTTGTAGCGGCTATTGCGCCGTGCATTCTCGGCGCGAATTCCAGGAAAGGAGTTTGCCCCCTCTTTCGTGTAGGATGCCGTATCCCCAGCGATGATTTCGTACGTTTCCTGACGCGCCTCTGCACCTATGCCAAAATTGAAATTGCTTGAGACGGCTTTACTCACATCAATGTTTCCAACCACGTGACTGAAATCAAACCCGCCCGGCTTGAAAGAGGTAGGGCTCGCCTTACGCAAACCGCGGTTAACCGTGTTGCTCACTGTGTACAACTGCCGGTTCCCACCCGTCGTAATACTCAGGTCGTGCGTCCATCCGTTTGTGGTGTTCTTAACACCAAACGTGGCGTTGTAATCGGTCAGATCACCCTCGAAGGAAGGCATATATCCAAGGTATCCGTTATAAACTCCGGCTGCCTGGTCGGCCAGGTATTCGTTCTGGATAGGCGAACCGGGAGCGCCGGCACCGTTCGTATAATTGGGAGCACCTGCAACAGGCGTATGCAGTAATCCATGGTCAATTCTCCAATAGGGTGTCCGGTAATTTGCATTACTGATTACCTTCTTGAATACATAGGCGGCGTTGCTGTAAAACATTCCCTCTTCACCAAAGGGTATCCCCAGGTTATACAGAAACTTGGCTGCCGACGTTTCTCCGGTACCGTTTAAGTTGCCCGCCGTCGGATATGCTTTCAGAAAATTGACAATGGGTGCGTTGACCGGATCAGTTACCGGATTAGGACCACTGGCATCACCAAACGTTGCAACCTCCGTAGGAACATCAATAAGGCCGGAACGGATAGCATTGTTAGCTTGATTGAAGCCTATAGTGTAGTTGAGAAAACCCCGGTTGCCCAGGTTGCTTCCGCTGTTAAGCGACATCCCATACGATCCACCGTCTCCCTTGCTCGTCACACCCGATGTCACGTTGAGCGACGTATATTCATACTTATCCTTCAGAATCACGTTCATGACGCCGGCAATGGCGTCCGAACCGTACTGTGCCGATGCACCGTCGCGCAGGATTTCCACGCGCTTAATGGCGTCAGTTGGTATCCCCGACAAGTCTGCACCGGTTTCACCGCGTCCGGGTGAAAACTGTACATACAACAGCGAACTCAGGTTCTTGCGCTTCCCATTGATCAGGATCAAGGTCCGGCTCGGTCCAAGGTTTCTGATTTCATACGGATCCAAAAGAGTCGTTGCATCATTCACAGGCGTGTTCACCGTATTAAATGACGGAACCCTGTATTGAAGCGCTTTGTCGAAAGTAAATTGACCCGTTGTTGCCAGGTCGCGGTTTGTAAAATTATCAACCGGCAGCGGGGTGTCTGTAAACGTCCGTTGGCTACCGCGGCCGATGGTTACAATCACTTCTCCCAATTGAGAAGATGATGGCTCCATATCCACAGAAACCGTTGACCGGCCAACAATTGATACCTCTTGTGTTGTAAAACCGACAAACGACACGACCAGCGTGGTGGCGGATTCGGGAACGCTCAGCACAAACCTTCCGTCGTTGTCCGTGGCTGTTCCCGCTGAACTGCCTTTTGCCAGAATGTTGACGCCCGGAATGGCCGTCCCGTCTGTTTTGTCTTTTACAATACCAGAGATTGAGCGGGTTTGGGCCATCGCATGCACTCCCGCAAGGATGACCAGAACCATCAGAAGTAAGGGTTTTTTCATAGAGATGTTTGAGTTTTACGAAATGTAGCGAAAAAGACGATCGCAAAATTGCAAACCTCAAATTCCGAAAAATAAATTTTTACTAGAGCAGAATCTCCCGAACGTTATCCCGTATCTTAACGGCAAGCTCGTCGGTAGGCAGGTCGTTAACGTCCTTGCCGAAAGGATCTTCTATTTCCTCGGCGATCAATTCAACACTTAGAATTACGAAGGAAATAAGAACCACGATGGGGATCGTGGCGTATTCAGTTACTGTCACAAATCCAAAGGGAAGGGTAATGATGTAGATAAAAATAAATTTCTTGATGTACATCGAATAGGAATAAGGGATGGGCGTATTCCTGATCCGCTCACATGCCCCCAATATTTCTGAAAACTCTTTCAACTCCTTATCAACTATAAACAATTGTTCGCCTGAAAGAACTTTCCTTTGATACAGTTCCGTAACCCGCTCGTACATCATGGAGGAGAGTCGGTTTGGGATATGCCTGACCTTTTCCAACCTGGCCAGGAAATCTCCACCCGTTGATTCCAGTTCCTCTACAAGCGCGCCGCTTCGCAGATTTTCTTTCACGGCAACAACAAAGTTTGGAATCATTTTGCTGAAATAGTCGCGGTTCTCCTGGTCGTCGCGCGGCAGAAAAGCATTCATTTTATGTGCGAGGTTCCGCGTATTGTTGACCATGCTCCCCCAGAGCTTGCGGCCTTCCCACCACCGGTCATAGGCTGAATTCGTCCGAAAGACCAGAAATAAACCAAGCACAATCCCCAGCAGCGAATGCATGGCAATGGTGCTATGAAACTCCTTCTCATGAAGATGAAAGAAATCAATTACCAGGTAGCATATCACTCCGGCGTAAATCGCCATGAAAATCAACACAGGCCGCAGCGTACGCATGACATGCCGGCTGTAAGCATGCGTGATGAGGTAGTACCAGCCTTTGGGGTTGTAATCGATCATACTGAATAGCCCCTCCAAGTACGTTCTTTCAGAAACAAAAACAAAAACCTAATTTTGAATTCATAAAAACCCTAACCTTGTCAACAAACTAAGAAAATGAAAGTTGCGCTTGCTTCCCTTCTCGTTATTTCCGGTTATCTGTCCGCCGCACAGGATTATGTAGTAACGCTGAAACAGGATACGGTCCGGGGCCGTGTAACCATTACCCCGTTTGCAGCAATCGACAAAATTTTCATTTCCGGTGATACAAGGAAATCAAACTTTACGGCTCTCACCGTTTCGGCAGTAGTCCTGGATGGGGCTACATACAATCCCGTGCACGTACCTGACGGTTATCGTTTGCTTAAACTGGTGAAGCCCGGATTGCTGAGCTTGTACCTGGGTCGCCTGGGCCCGGGGCAACTGTACGAAGTCCCCATTTTGGTAAAGAAAACCGGACAAGCACTGGAGGTCCCCAACCTCCGATTCAAGAAACATGTGAGTGATTTTTTGGCCGATTGTCCGACCCTGAAATTGACGATCGATGAAGAAGACCTGGGCAAGCGGGATATTAATCGGATTATTGATGAATACAACAGCTGCCTGGAGCGGCAAACCCGAAATTCGTTTGCTGCTGATGGCCCGAAGAACGCAACACTCCGTGGCCTTTCCGAATTTCAGGAAAAGCTGAGAAAGGATTCCCTGCTATCATCCAATATGACCGACATCCTGGAAGACATCCGGACGAAAGTGAAAGAAGGCAAGGCCATTCCCAATTACCTGAGCGAAAGTGTGCGTGCCATGTTGAAAGACCACCCGCTGTATCTCCATGAATTCAACACAATCCTGGAAAGTGAAAAGAAATAGCGCTTAATCCCGACGGAATCTCTGGAGGAGATCCTGCACCTTTTGCTGGTCGTACCAAAGCACATAAGCTGCGCTTAGCGCAACGACCAGAGCGAGTATAAACAGGTAGCCGCCATCCCCCTGTACTTCAATTCCCAACAACGTCAAATGCATCCCGATGGCACCCGTCATGAGCCCCAATCCAAGGGCCGCCCCAAGCCACGCCGTGGCTGTGATAAGTAGTAACCCGGATGCCACCAGTTCCAGGACACCCACCGCTATTCTCCCCCACGGTTCAATCCCTACGGTCGTAAAAATGTAGACCGACTCCGGCGAGGCCGTAAACTTGAAATACAGGGTTTGCAGCATGATCAGCACTGCCAACATTCTGGCGATCCAATAAACTACATTCGTTATTCTCATTGGGAAGTCAAACGGAAGGCCCCTTCACAGGTTTGTCAAATGCTCGACATTTGGAATCATTTCCTAAATTTAGAAATATATCTATCCAATGCCACTTTCAGTAAACCCAGACATCGCTGAAGCAAAAACCCTTTCAGCGGACTTTTACCTGAATACCAGGTATTATAATGAGTCGAAGGAAAAGATTTTTGCCCGGACCTGGCAATTTGCCGGGGATGCCGACGTCGTCCGCGAACCTGGCTGGGTAACACCAACCACCTTCCTGGAGCAATTCATCGGCGAAGAACTGCTTCTGGCAAAGGACAAGGAAAATAAAGTTCATTGCCTCTCCAACGTATGCACCCACCGCGGTAATCTTATCATCGAATCACCCTGTAAGGTGAGGGACCTTCGCTGCAAGTACCACGGGCGCCGGTTTCAGCTCGACGGAAAATTCTTGAGCATGCCGGAATTCAAGGAGGTAAAGAATTTTCCCGAAGACTCCGACAACCTTGCTTCCCTGCCCCTGTTCCAATTTGGTAAATGGTTTTTTACTTCCCTGACGCCGGCCTTCCCGGCCACCCAGTTCTTTCAGAAAATGACTGACCGTGTTGGATGGATGCCTTTTGACCAGTTCGTCCACCGGCCAGACCTCTCCAAAGAATACATGGTCAACGCGCACTGGGCGCTCTACACTGAAAACTATCTGGAAGGGTTCCATATTCCCTTTGTACATGCCGGGCTCAACGCAGTCATTGATTACTCAAACTACGCCGTGGAGCTCTATCGCTTTTCCAGCTTACAGGTGGGAATCGCACGCGAAGGTGAATTGGTATTCGACTTGCCGGCCACCTCCCCGGATTACGGGAAAAACGTGGCGAGCTATTACTTCTGGGTGTTCCCAAATATGATGTTTAACTTCTATCCGTGGGGCCTTTCGATCAACGTGATCAGTCCGTACGGCACGGGAAAGACCTGTGTGAAATTCATTTCCTACGTGTGGGATGAAAGTAAACTCCGCCAGGGAGCAGGCGCTGATCTTCACAAGGTCGAACTGGAAGACGAAGAGATTGTTCAGAATGTCCAGAAGGGAATTCGTTCCCGATATTACCAGTTTGGCCGGTACTCCGTCACCCGGGAGACGGGCACCCATCATTTTCACCGGCTGATTGCTGAGTTTATGAACGTCTGATGTGATTGGTGTCAGGTAAGTTTGCAAAGGCGCTCACGTGTTTCGGTATAGTCATATCATTCAAACAGGCCACAACATTTGAACCCTCACCGGTCCAGCCATTCCTTAAAGGGCTGAACTCTTTCCCTGGCAACAACCACGTCGTCGTCGCTGCTGGTTTCCAGCACCAACCGAAGCCGGCTGTTGGAATAACTGATCATATCCTTTATAGCGTCCAGCGCTACAATGTATTTTCTATTTATCCGAAAAAACCGTCCGTGATCAACCCGCTCTTGCAGTTGATCCAGCGTAAAATCGACAATGTGTTTCCTCCCGTCGCGAGTCTGCGCGAAGGTGGCCTTCTCCAAACTAAAAAAAAACAAGATCTCCGTTGCTTCAATGGACTTCAGATGCTCCCCGACCTTGATGACAAACCGCTCCTTATGAGTCTTTGTAAGCATCTTCATCGCCTGGCTTATTTGCTCAAGCATCTTGCCGGAAGCAGCATTATGACCTCCAGCGAGGGCGCTGAATTTATCAAGCGCTGTCCTTAACTCCTTCTTGTCAACAGGCTTCAGAAGATAATCGATGCTATTCACCTTAAATGCTCGGAGTGCATATTCATTGTAGGCTGTTGTAAAGATGACAGGCACGGTTACGTTACATTGTTCAAAAATCTGAAAGCTCACCCCGTCCGCCAGTTGGATATCCATCAACACCAGATCCGGGGGCTTGTTGCTCTCAAACCAGCGAACGGACCGCTTAACAGAATCCAGCCGGCCAACGATGCGCGCGTCCGGTTGCAGTTCAAGAACCAGTCCTTCAATCCGGTCAGCCGCATGTGGCTCATCCTCAATGATTAACACTGTCATATTTTGTTTTCCTCTGGTCTCCCGCAAACCCACTCCATCACGAAGTAGCAGAAAGGAAGGGAAGCTTCACCATAAATTCTTTTTCCGTTTCCGTTACTTCAACCTTCCGGTCTGTCAGGAACTCATAGCGCCGCCTGATGTTGATCAGTCCGACACCCGACTCCTCGGTAACCGGAATCTGCTTTTTCTGCAGGTCGTTCGACACAACCAGGAATTCATCTTTTGTATAGACACGGATGGTTAGCGGTTGTTCTTCTGCGATCACATTGTGTTTGATAGCGTTTTCAACCAGCATCTGGAGCGCCATTGCTGGCAACTGAGTTTTGATTATAGATAGATTTACTTCCACACGCAACTTACCGCCAAAACGAATTTGCTGGAGAAAAAGATACGATTCAAGAAATTTGGCCTCCTCCTCCAACGTGACGAGTTCGCGATCATTGGTATCCAGTACATAGCGGTATACTTTCGAAAGCTGTTTGATGAATGCGGCAGCCTTATCCTGATCCTTATAAACGAGTTGCGTCAGGGCATTCAAACTGTTGAAAAGGAAATGCGGATTCACCTGATTCTTCAGCGCTTCATATTGCGCACGTACGCTTTCCTTTTGCAAACGCTCGGCATCGATGGCTGCCTCCTTCCAGTTTTGAAGAAAGCCTAAGCTGTGCATGAAAAGAGAAATGACGACTGTAACTCCCAGTGAACCATAGATGATTCCGGTAAAATCATTGGTTAGATCAAAATTAAGGACCAACCTGAAAAACCACAGCAGCACTAGAACTACGCTGACGGTGTATAGTATCATAACGAGCATTCCCACCAGGAATCGCTTCACCGGCATCGCGGTCCACGAAATGCGGCCCGATACCCATTCGCTAGCATACGCATTCCCAAGCCACAGAAGTACCCAGAGTGCGGATGTAAAGATTCCCAGTTTGAAAAACGTGTTAATCTTGCCGCTTACCGGAGGATAGTAAACCACCGTAAGCGCAAAACTCCAGACCACTAACCAGAAGGCAGTTCGGTAACTCTCTTGAAAAATTCGTTTTAGCATTTCGCCCTTCAAGATAATCACAATCACTTACAGTTCGCGACCATCCCCTCTACCATGCCCTTTCCCCAGACCGGTGCCAGTGCGTCTGTTCCTGTTGGTGGTACCGCAAAAATTGCCTGGGCTTTCCGCGCCGTGGCACACGCTTCCCCGGTCGACGCATGAAAGAACCGTGCCGTACCAAACTGCATCTGGGCCATGAGCCCCAGGGCGCGCGGATTGTTGGGATTAAGTGCAAGTGCTTTCCCAAAGGCCTGCATGGCTAGTCCCGAATACTGCTGGCCGCGGGTGGCCGGATCAACAGAAACCCGGATCGTGCTGATAAATCCTTCCAGGGTGATGATTTCATCGTTATTCGGTTGAATCGCTGACGCCCTGTCCGCATACACCTTGGCCTGATCCAGATACTTGTCCTTCGTTGCAACATCTGCTTCCTTCGTGGCCATCATAATATATCCGAAAGCTGCATAATACGAAGGCTCCCACTTTCCCTTCTCCGCATTGCTTATACGGTCAAGGACATTCACTGCTTCTTGAATTTCCAGGATGGTTTCAGCTTTATAAACCTTGTCTATGGCCTTCTGCATTGCTTCGATATAACCGGCATTGGCTTGTGCGGCGACTGCTGAAATCAGCATCAGAACCGTCAGTATCATTTTTGTTCTCATCGTTGTGTGTTTGGTTGTGTTAAAGATTTGGTAGTTGATTCACAGATTTGTTTTTAGAGATCGTAATAAAGACGCCTAGAAAAATGAAGTGATTGGCCGGTTGACGTATGGGAACCCGGGCATACGTTCCGTCCGAACCAGGGGCCGATGCATATCGGTAACCGAAAATGTTATCGCGCCCAAGAATATTGGTACATGAAAAATGAATGATGAGCCAGTTTTTGGGTAGGTAGGAAATGTTGGCGCTCAGATCCTGGTAGGTCGGTGTGCGGTCCGAATTGAATCCGGAAGAATTCGGATTGAAATAAGGCCTTCCACTGGCAAACGAATACGTAAAGCCGAGTTGTGATTTTATGGCTGTTACAAAGTGCTTGTAGACCAGCGAGAAATTATGCGACGAAGCAAACGCAGGCACGGCCGCGTATGGGAAATTTAAGTAGTCCCGTTCAGTATCCAGATACGAGTAGGACACCCAATAGTCTACGTTTCTTAGGGTGCCGTTATCCCGCCAGAAGAGCTCCACCCCTTTTGCATATCCATGCCCATCATTTCGCAGCTGTGAAGGATCGTTATTGAAGTACTTTACCAAGCTGGAATAGCGTTTGTAATAAGTTTCGACGCGAAAGGTCTTGTTGGGCGTCACCACCTGATAATTCAATATGAAGTGCTCCGCTTTCTCTGGATTCAGCACAGGATCCACACGCAGAAACTTATTCGCAGGGGACTGTCTGAAAATTCCATAGGCAAAGGAATACTGACCAACCTTCCCAGGCTTGAACGCCAGGGACAAGCGTGGATCAACACCGACTTGACCGTTGAGGGAATTATGCTCGGCGCGTAATCCCACCTTGGATACAAAGTATTTGCTGGCATACATCTCTGCTTCCACAAACGAAGCAGAGATCCTCTCCTGAAACGACAAAGCAACGGGCGCTGAGGATCCAGCAAGCAGCGTGGATGCGGTATAGTCACGAATGATTGTTTCTCCACCCACACGAAAGTCCACACGATTCGAAAAGGAATTTTCCAATACGACTTTCCCATGCACCCCGTTCTCCTGCTCATCGAAGGGCACCTGATCAATTGCCACCTGGTTGCGGTTGTGATTATACGAAAGGCCGCCGCGCACCGCCCACGTGCCGCCCAGCGACTGGCTGTATGTTGCATTCCCATACCCATAGGTATTGGTGAGATCAATGAGAGACTTCAATTCCGGCTGCACAATGTCGTGATTATACATCGCCAGGTGCGACCGATTGAAGTTGCCATAAAATTTCAACAGCCCGTTCTGGCCTGTCTCTTGGCGAAACGCTGCACTGGTCTCGACGGAATTCGGTGCGGTTTTCCAGTCAACGCGCTGGTTTATAAAATTGAAATACGGATTGATGTTGGTGTACTGGACTTTTCCCGAGGCGGATGCTTTATCCCATACCTGCGTGTGAGCAACGTCCCCCCCTACTGACAGAAAACCAATATCGGTCTGGTTATACTCTGCCTTGTCCTTTGAACTCAACACCAGCGCCGATGACAGGGCCTGGCCATACTCCGCGGAATAACCCCCTGTGCTGAAACTCGTTCCTTTGAACATGAAAGGAAGAAAGCGGCCGCGGGACGGCGTGTTGGGTGCCGCCGGGCCGTATGCATCCAACACCACCATGCCGTCAATAAAGGTCCGTGTTTCATTGCCATCGCCTCCACGAACAAAGAGTCGCCCACTCTCACCCACTTTCGTTGTCCCAGGCAACGTGTTTAGTGCACCCGCAATATCTGCTGTCGCGCCGGCGGTGGTCGCAATGTCGATGGCTTTCAAAATCGTACGTCGCTTTTCGTCACCGGCAGTAAACGACCCGGCAGAAATGGTGACTGCTTCCAACTGATTGATCTCTTCCCTAAGTGCAATCGTCAGCGTGATATTCGATCCATCTAGGACAACGGGTTGTTCGTGGTTCGTGTACCCCACAAATGTCACCAGCAATATATGGCTCCCTGCTTCTTCGGTTGTAAACCGAAATACTCCTAGCGCGTCCGAACTGGCCCCGTCATAGGCTCCGCGGATAGAGACGTTGGCTCCCGGAATCGGTTCTCCCTTGAGGTCGGTGACTGTACCTGAAAGGCTGGTCTGGCTTTGGGCAGCTGCACTGACTAATACGAACAGGAGTAATGAGATTTTCATGAGGCCTTTTTGGGCTTGTTCACGACAATAGTGCCTTCCATGTCTCACTAAAATCAGCGCGAATTGCTCAACTGTAGCACGGGCAGGATGAGATGTAAAGAACAAAGGATGGGCATATGGAGGTATTGGATTATTTTTGGCCCTTATATCACTAGAAAGTCCCTCGAATGGCCGATTACAGCAAAGAAGAGATCCGTAGAATTGAAGAAAAGTGGCGTGCCAACTGGATAAAGAATCGGGTTTACAAAACCGATATCGATCCGGCGAAACCCAAATACTATGTGCTCGATATGTTTCCCTACCCTTCCGGGGCTGGCCTTCACGTAGGACACCCGCTGGGCTATATCGCTTCCGATATTGTTGCGCGGTACAAGCGGATCAAGGGGTTCAATGTCCTCCACCCGATGGGTTTCGATGCCTTCGGACTGCCAGCGGAGCAATATGCGCTGGAGCACGGAATCCATCCGGCTGTTTCTACGCAACAGAATATTGAGACCTTCAAGCGGCAATTGGGCCAAATAGGATTCTGCTACGACTGGTCGAGGGAAGTGCAAACATGCGATCCCAGCTATTACAAATGGACGCAATGGATTTTCCTCCAGATCTTTGACAGCTGGTACAATCGCCGCAAGCAGCAAGCCGGGAGAATCAGTACGCTAATCGAAATTCTTGCCCTGGAAGGCAACACGAATCATCCATTTCCAAGCAGCAAGTCCCGGACCCGCGACGGGAAGGAAGTTTTTTCTGCATCCGAATGGAAGGAATTCAACGAGAAGACAAAGCAAGAGATTCTCATGCACTACCGGCTGGCCTACCTGGCCTACACGGATGTGAATTGGTGCGAGGCGCTCGGTACCGTGCTTGCCAACGATGAAGTTATCAACGGAGTAAGTTACCGCGGTGGTTTTCCTGTCGTCAAGCGCCAAATGCGTCAATGGAGCCTTCGAATCACTGAGTACGCAGAGCGACTTCTTTCAGGCCTGGACCAGATTGACTTCAGCGAGTCCATGAAAGACATCCAGCGTAACTGGATTGGGAAAAGCGAAGGAGCCCGTATTGAGTTTCAGGTTAAAAGCGAAAAGGGCACCGTCACCTCCATGACCGTATTTACCACCAGGCCGGATACTATTTATGGTGTAGACTTTATGGTAGTCGCTCCGGAGCACGACATGGTAAAGCAGATTACCTCCAAAGCCCAACAACAGGAAGTAGACGCATACCTGAAATATGTGGAAAGCCGCTCCGAAATTGACCGCATGGCGGAGGTCAAAAAGATCACGGGCTGCTTCACCGGCGCCTATGCCATCAACCCGATGAGCAAAAAAGAGACTCCGATTTGGATCAGTGAGTATGTCCTCGCCGGCTACGGTACCGGCGCCATCATGGGCGTTCCCTGCGGCGACGAACGGGACTACAAATTCGCCAAGCATTTCAAACTACCCATTACAAACATCATCGGCAGTCACTATGACGGCTCGGAGGCGAATCCGACATTTGATGCAATCCTGGAAAACTCCGGTTCACTCAACGGCATGGTGATGCGCGACGCGATACCGGTGGTAGTCAGCGAACTAGAAAAGTTGGTTGCCGGAGCAAGTCAGATCAATTACAAAATGCGGGATGCCGGGTGGAGTCGTCAACGGTATTGGGGAGAGCCGTTTCCGGTGGTTTACAGGGAAGATATGCCGTATGCGATGGACGAGGCCGATCTCCCGCTTACATTGCCCGACTCGGATAACTTCAAACCTTCGGGAAGTGGCGAAGGACCGCTGGCGAATATACCCGACTGGATTTCCTTCGCCCCCGGTCAAAAGCGCGACAGTAGCACCATGCCTACCCACGCAGGCGCCGCCTGGTATTTCCTCAGGTACATGGATCCGCACAACGACAAAGAATTTGCTGACAGAAAATCCCTGGACTACTGGAATCAGGTGGATGTGTACATTGGCGGCTCCGAACATGCCGTTGCCCACTTGCTCTACTCACGCCTCTGGGTAAAGATCCTCCATGACCTGGGCTATCTCAATTTTGACGAACCCTTCAAAAAACTTATCAACCAGGGGAAAATTACCGGTGACTCCAGGTTTGTTTACCGCCTTCGCGGAAAAAATACGTACGTCTCTTCCGGCCTCATCGGCCAATTCGAAACGGATCCTCTTCATGTAGACGTCAGCTTGGCCAACGGACTGGAACTGGATGTGGAGGGATTCAAAAAGTCCAGGCCGGATTATGCAAACGCAGAATTTGTTCTGGAGAATGGAAAATATATATGCGGATCCGCTATCGAGAAAATGTCGAAGTCAAAATACAATGTTGTAAATCCCGACGACATCATTGGCCGCTATGGCGCTGACACCCTCCGCATGTACGAAATGTTCCTCGGACCCCTGGAGCAATCAAAGCCCTGGAGCACCAACGGCATTGACGGTGTCTATAAATTTCTCCGGAAATTCTGGAATCTCTTTCATGATGGGAGTGGTACATTTTCCGTCAACGGGGATGCTCCTTCACCGGACGAACTAAGAACGTTGCATAAAACCATCAAGAAGGTCCAACACGATATCGAGAGCTTCTCGTTCAATACATCGGTCAGTGAATTTATGATTTGCGCGAATGAATTGACGGGGTTGAAATGCAACAAGCGTCAGGTCCTGGAACCGCTCGTAGTGGCCTTGTCCCCTTTTGCTCCCCATGTTTGTGAGGAACTCTGGTCGTTGCTTGGATATGACCGCACTATTCTTGAAGCCACCTATCCGGCTGTTGAAGAGAAGTTTCTACAGGTGAGTTCGCATGCGTACCCCATCTCCATCAACGGAAAAGTGAGGGCGACGATGGAGTTTGCCCTCGACATGCCCGCCGCAGAAATGGAACGCATAGTGCTCGCGTCCGAAAGCATCCTAAAATGGACGGATGGCAAGCCTCCTCGTAAAGTTATCATCGTCCCAGGAAGGATCGTAAATATCGTACTCTGACCCACTGACCTTTTCAGAATCCTAGAGTTTTCAATGTACTGTTGGTTAAAGGTGGTTAGCAACAATTAATTAACTTAGCGGCCCACTAACCAATCGTTATGCCACATTCCAGAATTGCAGGACTCGGCCATCACGTACCGGAGACTGTTATTACCAACGAATACCTTTCTTCGATCATGGAAACCACCAACGATTGGATCGTTGAGCGGACCGGCATCCAGGAACGACGCTGGATAGACCCCAAGACCGATACGGTGGCCAACATGGCAGCCAAGGCATCGCGTATGGCGCTGAAGAATGCGGGGCTCGTCGAAAAGGATATAGACTTTATCGTGTTTGCAACGATTACCCCGGATTATTTCTTCCCAGGTTCTGGGGTTTTGCTGCAGCGGGAGCTGGGACTGGAGAGCATCGGCGCACTGGATATTCGCAATGCATGTTCGGGTTTCATTTACGCCTTGAGTACCGCCGATCAGTTCATCAAGTCCGGTATGTACAAAACCATTCTGGTAGTGGGGGCAGAAATTCAATCCACCGCGCTTGACGTGACTACACGCGGGCGCAATGTTTCGGTGATTTTTGGAGATGGCGCCGGCGCTGCCGTGTTGCAGGCGACCGATATGCCGGGCATTTTATCGACACACCTCCATTCCGACGGACGATTTGCGGAAGAATTATATGTAAAAGATCCGGGCAGCAGCCGCCCGCGCGAACAGCGGCAGCCAGAGCAGATTCTAGATACCACGGATTTTAAAGTGGTCATGAACGGAAACCAGGTCTTCAAGCATGCCGTTGTACGCTTTATGGAAGTAATCAATGAAGCCTTAACGGCGAATAATCTCAAAAAGGAGCAGATCAGCCTGCTGGTTCCACACCAGGCCAACCTCCGCATCAGTCAATACATTCAGTCCAAACTCGAATTGAGAGACGACCAGGTGTATAACAACATCATGCGGTACGGCAACACTACGGCAGCGTCAATCCCAATAGCACTCAGTGAGGCCGTAGCGGAGGGAAGAGTGAAAGAAAATGACGTAATTTGTTTAGCCGCCTTTGGAAGTGGATTTACCTGGGCTTCCGCCCTCATTCGATGGTCCTAACCCGAACATGAAATACTGATGCCATGAAGACTGCTGCCTACAATCCTAGTCCACTGGAAGTGGACATTGCCAACGCCTTGTTTATTCTTCAAAAAGACATTGAAAAACACCTGCAGGGCAACCAGGTGGTTCACGTAGAAAGCAACATCAAGCGGGATAATCCGATGGTCAAGTTCAGCCTGGTGGATAAAGACGGGGATCCCCACGAAATCGTAGTCCGGATCATCCAGATTCCAGACAAATTCTAACCCGGGGAATACGAACCCTAATCCCCTCCTTTTCGTATTTTAGCAGGTAAACTCACATCGCATGAAGAAGCTGTTGGCATTGGGTGCTGTAATTTCCGCGTTTGTTCTCCTATCTTTCTCTCCCCCTGCAGACAGGTACTTCGAAATCGCAAAGAACCTTGACATTTTTGCCACCCTGTTCAGGGAGGTCAACACGCTGTACGTGGATGAAGTGAATCCGAACACGCTGATGAAAACCGGCATTGACGCTATGCTGGCGTCGCTGGATCCCTTCACCAATTATATTCCCGATGATGAAGTGGAGGATTACCGTACAATCAACACGGGGCAATACGGAGGGATTGGAGCCGTGACACGCGACATGAACAAGCGCACGGTAGTCACCATGATTTATGAGGGCTATCCGGCTTACAAGGGGGGACTGAAAATCGGTGACGAGGTCATCAAAATGGATGAGATAGAACTCTCCAAACTTACTACCGAGCAAGCCAACCACCTGATGCGCGGACAGGTGGGTACGCCAGTGTCCCTCACCATCAAACGGTACGGCATCAAGGATCCCATCAAGCTGCAGTTCAAGCGCGAGAAAATAAAAATCAACAACGTGCCGTATTATGGAATGATGGCCGGAGGCATCGGGTACGTACAGCTTGCCAATTTCACACCCGACGCCGGAAAAGAAGTCCGCAGCGCCGTTGTTTCCTTGAAAGAATCCGGCGCCAAAGCCATCATCCTGGATCTCCGCGAAAACCCCGGAGGGCTCCTCAACGAGGCCGTTAACATTTGCAATATTTTTCTGCCAAAAGGAAAGCTGGTAGTAACGATGAAAGGTAAAATTGCCGAGTATAATAGCGCCTATGAAACGCCGGCTGCACCTACCGACCTGGAGATTCCTGTCGCCGTACTCATCAACCGGGGCAGCGCTTCCGCCTCTGAAATTGTGGCGGGCACCTTGCAAGACTATGACCGTGCAATCATTATTGGAGAAAAATCATACGGCAAGGGGCTTGTCCAGCTCACCAGGCCGGTGGGATACAATTCGCAGATAAAAATTACCACCGCCAAGTATTACACCCCAACCGGTCGCTGTATCCAGGTGCTGGATTACTCCCATCGCCGGGCAGACGGAAGCGTCGGCTCCATTCCCGATTCGATAAAGAAATCATTTAAGACAACGCGAGGGAGAACGGTGTATGACGGCGGGGGCGTGGACCCTGATATCGCCGTCGAGGATGTTACTATGGCGCCGATCACACAGGCATTGTATGTGGAAGGCCTGCTCTTTGACTTTGCAACGATCTACGCATCCAAACGGGTGACCATCGGCGAAGCAAAGAACTTTTTGTTGACTGAAGCAGACTATCAGGAATTCCTCACATGGATCAAGACCAAATCCTACAAGTACCAGTCACCTCTCGAACAACAACTCGAGCTGTTGAAGACCACTGCCAAAGCGGAGCGGCTGTATGAAGAACTGCGCCCGCAGCTTGACCAATTGCAGCAGCGCGTCGCCGAAGGGCGCAAAAATGATCTGCTCACATTCAAAGATCAAATCAAGACCCTTTTGGAATCCGAAATTGCAGGCCGCTATTTTTTGGAGCGGGGCCAGGTGGAAGTCTCATTCAAAGGAGATCAGGAGATCCGCAAGTCGGTAGAGATTCTTAACAACACGGTGCAATACCGAAAAATTCTAAACCCTTGAATGGCCGAGGAGTCTGGACTACATTCATGCTTACCCATAGCCTCCACTCCGTTGCTGCTCAATCCTGACCATCACACTTGCTAACACCTTGCAGAATGATGAAACCTGAAACAATCTTTCAAGTATGCAACACGGCAGCCCCTGTTGGGTGGCTCCTCATGGCCGTTGCCCCCCGCTGGAAATGGACCAATCAATTGGTACTGTCGGGGCTTTTCCCCCTGGTCCTTGGTCTCGTGTACCTGGCCTTGATAGTTTACTCCTTTGGAAGCACCGAGGGTAACTTCAATTCGCTGGCGGGAGTTACCAAACTTTTCGAAAATCCCTACGCCCTCACCGGGGGATGGATACACTACCTCGCATTCGATATGTTCATCGGTGCCTGGGAAGTTAAGGACAGTCAGAAACATGGCATGCACCACCTGCTTGTTGTCCCCTGCCTTTTCTTTACGCTCATGTTCGGTCCCGTAGGCCTGATTCTCTACTTTGCCGTTCGGCTTGTGAAAACCAAGAAGTTGTTCCATGAAGGCTAACATGTTTTTGGAATTGAAGCAGCGGAACCTTGCGCTGTTCTGGTTTGGATGGTTCAACATTGGCTTGCTTCTCTTTGCCCTGATGATGTTCGCTGTTGACAACACGATTGTCAGCGGAATCAACGCATGGATCAAACCGATGAAATTTGCCATCTCCATTGCTGTCTATTCATGGACCTTTGGCTGGCTCCTTCATTATCACACACGTCCCAAGGTCAATTCACTCATTACGGCAGGCGTGATCATTACTATGTTCGTTGAAGTAGCCCTGATTTACATGCAGGCATTCCGGGGAACGAGTTCACACTTCAACGTATATACCGTTTTAGATGGTGCGGTCTTTAGCATCATGGGGATCTTCATTGCAATCAACTCGGTCATAAATCTCTATGTGGCCGTTTTATTCTTTTCAAAGGATATTTCACTTGACGGTCAGGCTTTGTGGGCCTGGCGCGCCGGGTTAATTCTCTTTTTTCTCGGGGGAATCTCGGGCGGATGGATGGTAGGTCAATTGAGTCACACGGTCGGGTTGAGCGACGGGGGCCCCGGACTGCCCTTCCTGAACTGGAGTACGGTTGCCGGAGATATCCGGGCCGCCCATTTTGCAACCCTGCATGCCCTCCAGGTGTTACCCCTGATGTCGTACTTCATCACAACGAGGCTCGGCGTGTCCACCCAACGTTGGCAGGTTGCGTTTATAATCGCCTATTCCATCCTGTGCGTCTACCTGCACATCCATGCGTACCTCCGACTCCCAGTACTGGCAGTTTAGACTGCTGCTAACGCAAAAACAGTATTTCACGGTATTTCACCAACGGCCAGTCCTCATCGTCCACCAGCAGTTCGAGGTGATCCACCGCATCCCGTATCTTGTCGAAGTATTTCTCCTTCACTTCATCACAGTAAGCAAATGCCCGCTTGTGCGTATCGGTAATCTTGTTGATGCGCTTGCGTTCCTCAATCATCTGACGGACTCCATTCTTGATGATGTCAATGTAGCCGGAGGCTTCCTTGATGGTTTGTACCACGGCCTTATTATCAATGCCGAGGCTCTTCAGTCCATTGGCATTCTGGATCAATTTGTTCTGGTAGACGATGGCCGTAGGGATAATATGATTCATAGCCAAATCCCCCAGCGTCCTCGATTCAATTTGAACACGCTTGATATATACTTCAAGCCTGATTTCGTGACGCGCTTCCAGCTCCTTCGCAGACAAAACGCCGTGCCGCTCAAATAGTTGAACGGCATCTTTCGCAACGTATGCTTCGATTGCCCGCGGCATGTTTCTGAAATTATTCAGGCCGCGCTTTGCGGCCTCCTTGACCCAACCTTCAGAATACCCATCGCCCTCAAACCGGATGTCCTTGGATTCTTTGATGTATTTCCGCAACAGGTTGGCCATGGCCAATCTCTTTTCAGTACCCTTCTCAATCTCCCGGGTCACTGCTTCATGGAATTTATCCAATTGGTCGGCCACGATGAGATTCAATACCGTCATCGGCACCGCGCAATTATCACTGGATCCAACGGCGCGGAATTCAAATTTGTTTCCTGTAAACGCAAACGGTGAAGTCCGGTTTCGATCGGTAGCATCCAGGATGATTTCCGGGATCTGGTCGATCCCCAGTTTCATGTACATGTTTTCGCCCTTCTCAATCTTTACGTTGCCCTTCTTCTCCAACTCGTCAAGCACAGCAGACATCTGGCTTCCGATGAACACGGACATGATAGCGGGAGGCGCTTCGTTGGCACCCAAACGGAAGTCGTTCGCGCCGGAAGCAATACTCGCCCGTAGCAGGTCTGCGTGGGCATGCACCGCCTTGATGGTGGTAACAAAGAAGGTCAGGAAGAGCAGGTTGTCGCGGGCGCTGCTGGAAGGGGCATACAGGTTAATGCCTGAATCCGTAATGAGCGACCAGTTGTTGTGCTTCCCACTTCCATTCATTCCGGCAAATGGCTTTTCATGAAACAATACTTTCAGATCGTGCCTCTCCGCCACGCGCTGCATCACGTCCATCATAAGCTGGTTGTGATCGTTCGCCACGTTCACCTCCTCAAAAAGCGGCGCCACCTCAAATTGACTTGGAGCGACTTCGTTGTGGCGGGTTCTTACTGGAATTCCCAGACGCCAGCTTTCAAACTCAAACTCCTTCATGAAATCATAGATTCGCGAAGGAATCGAACCAAAATAGTGATCCTCCATCTGCTGTCCACGGGCAGGTGCATGTCCAAAGACGGTACGTCCAGCCATTACAAGATCAGGCCGTGCCATGTAGAGCGCCTTGTCCACAACAAAATACTCCTGTTCCGGGCCCAGGCAGGCAACGACATGCTGAATGTCCTTGTCCAGCAATTGGCAGACTTTCGTGGCGGCCAGGTCCACAGCCTTCAACGCTTTCAAGAGCGGAGATTTATTATCGAGCGTTTCCCCGGTGTAAGAAACAAAGACCGTAGGAATGCAGAGGGTCTTCCCATAGAGGAACATGGGCGACGTGGGATCCCATGCCGTGTAACCCCGGGCCTCAAACGTACTGCGGATACCGCCGCTCGGGAAGGAGGAAGCATCCGGCTCCTGCTGCACCAGTTCGCTGCCCTTAAATTTCTCGATGCCGGCAATTGCATCAAAGAACGAATCGTGCTTTTCGGCAGTGCCGCCGGTCATGGGTTGAAACCAGTGGGTAAAATGAGTGGCCCCCTTGCTCATAGCCCACGATTTCGCTGCCGAGGCAACCGCGTCGGCCGTTGCTGAATCAATTTTTTCGTGATTTTTGATCGTGTGCGTCACCTTTTGAAAAACTGCCGGAGCCAGGGAGGCTCTCATATTCTCAGACCCAAATACATTCTCCCCAAAAAAGTCTGAAACCTTGGGGCTTGGGCTTGAGACAGTTACGGGGACTCGTTCATGTAATTTCTTCAGTGCTTCGGTGCGCAATCGTGCCATGGTGGTTGTTTTTTGTCCAGTCTTGCACCAAAAGTATACGTTTTCAGGAATATCAGGGTAGTTTTTGACCCTACTCATTAAAAATATTATACTTTCTGAAACACCTAGGGTTTAAACTGAACCCACCTCGGATCCCCAATATCCGGACCATTGATCAGGACAATGGCAATGGAGTTTTCAAACAGATAGGGTTTTTCAAAGATCACCCGGAATCCCGCAGCGACCAGCTCGGCCTCATACTCTTTCCGTGTGACGACCAGTACGGATTTGCCTTCGCTATAAGCCTGAATCACCTGCGGGGTGTAAAATGTTTTAATGGGTTGCTTAAATGCAAAAACGTAGGCCGCATTGAAGAAGTAATATCCCAGCACCTCCCGTCCGGAATTCTCGATCACGGGCAAACTTGCCGATACCGGGTTCCGCGCGATGATTCGGGGCACGGCAACGTAGAAGAATAGAATGCCGACAAGCCAAAAGGCAAGGAGGTGGGATACCAGAGCCTCCTTCCGGCGGTTCAGGAACAGATACACCGATGCCAGCATGGCACCAACGGGCAACGGGAAAAACAGCCAGGCCAAATTCGGCAAGTCCCCGATCCATTTATCCTGAGAAATGACTTGGTAAAGAAAGAAAGGAACCAGAAGGGAAATTACAAACACTCCAACGCTTCCGAGGCGAGCCATCCTGCTCACTGGCAACTGCCTCGCTAATAAGCCATCCAGGTAGCGGCCAATGACCACGGCACCAAAGGGAATCGCAGGACCGATATAAGTAGGCAGGAAGGAACGTGAAATACTGAAAAAGACCAGTACCGCAATCACACCCAGCGCACATATTAAAACCAGCGGACTGACCTCCCGATCCTGCCAGGCGGCATACAATGCTTTGGGCAGGTAGACGCCGAGCGGGAGCATGCACGCGAAATAAATCACTACGGCAAGGCCTGGAAAACTGCCATGCCCTTCGAACGGAGCAATGAATCTCCCCACATTATGACCCCAAATAAATGCTGCGGGCCACTCCCCATCCGTCGCTACCGACACCGCAATCCACCAGGGTAGTACGATAGCGAGGAATATCCCAATGCCAATCCACACACTAATCCGCCGGAGGCCCGGCCCGTTTAGCTTTCCCTGGATTTGGAGAAACGGAAGCAACACCATTCCTGAAAGCACAACTGCCAGGGGGCCTTTCGCCATAAATGCCAGGGCCACCGACGCGTATGAAACATAGTAGTACCTGTCTTTGCCGGTCTGATGACCGCATGCAAAACTTAGCCACGATGTGGTGAGAAAGAAGATGAAATACGGATCAGGAACGGCCATATGAAATTGTATGCAAACAAACAACGAACTCAACACGATGAGCGCAGCGAAAAATGCAGTTCGCTCATTTTCCATTCGCCGTGTAAAGAAAAACAGTACCATCACCATTGATACTCCCATCAGCACGGAAAACAATCTGGCTGAGAATGCCGAGACGCCAAACAGGGAATATGAAATCATCATGAAGTAATAGTGCAGCGGAGGCTTATCTGTGCGCAACTCGCCGTTAAACGTCGGAGTTACCCAATCTCCGCGCTGCAGCATTTCCATCGCACACGCCGCATTCTTGGCAGCATCCAGAACATAAACAGGGTATCCCCAGAAGTTGGCCCCGATGGACGCTATCGCAAGCAGGAGGATGTACAACCATTTTTTGTCCTGCATCGGTTTATCTATTTTTGATAATCCAAAGATGAAAAAAAAATTCTGGTTCCAGCTCCTCGCATTGATCGCCATTGTCACATGCCTGGCCTTTTATCGAACGTCTGAACATAAAATCAAGGAGCAGGATTTTATTGCGGCACTCCAGCTGAAACAGTCCCCCGCATCCATCCGTTTCTTCCAGATTGTTTCCGACTCCATCAGCTTCATCAGTCTCGGTATTCCTGCCGTGGTCCTCGCCTTCGGCCTGTATCGGAAGAGAAAAATATGGGTGCGTCAGGGACTCATCATCCTGTTGGGCATTGCGCTGGGGGGGCTTATCTCCGCCACCCTGAAGCGTACCATTAAAGAACCGAGGCCCTACGAAGTTGACGCCAGGATTTCGCAATGGAGTGTAGGCGGAAGCAACTCCTTTCCTTCCGGTCACACCGTAGAGGCAACAGCCGCAGCCATCGGCTTCTCCACGCTCCTGATGAGAACTCCTCCGGTCATGCTGCTCTCCATGATCTGGGCGCTGCTGATAATGTTTTCAAGGATCGTCCTTGGCGTTCACAACTTTACCGACATCCTCGGGGGCATCGCTGTAGGATGCATGGGGTTACTCATCGTCCATGATTTGTTTGAACGTCGTCCCCTCCGTGAATGATGGAACTGTCAATCGTCATACCGGTCCTGAATGAAGAAGAAACCGTGCCCTTCCTCACGGAAAGAATAAAGACGTCCCTCCAGGCGTATGATTATGAAATTATCTGGGTGGACGACGGCTCTTCCGACAAGACCGCCCGCTTCATCAAGGAATGGTCTGATCACCGCACCCGCCTTATTTCGTTGAGACGGACGTACGGTCAAACCGCTGCCATCGCTGCCGGTATTGACGCTGCTCGCGCCACCTACGTAGTGACCATGGATGGAGACCTTCAAAACAATCCGGAAGACATCCCGAAGTTGCTGGACAAACTCAAACAGGAAAATTGGGACGTGATCACCGGGGTTAGGAAAGATCGAAAAGATGGTTTCATTCGCCGTATACCTAGCCGCATTGCAAACAGATTAATACGGAGTATTTCCGGGGTAACCGTGCGCGATTACGGATGCTCGCTCAAGATTTTGAAAACTCCCATCGCCAAGAATCTCGGACTTTACGGAGAGCTCCACCGTTTTATCCCCATTCTGGCTGCCTTGCAAGGCGCCACGCTTGGTGAAATGGAGGTTTCGCATTCAGCCCGCAAGTACGGTAGGTCCAAATACGGGCTTGGCCGGACACTAAACGTAGTCAGCGACCTATTCCTGCTGTTCTTTTTTCAAAAATATTTCAGACGCCCCATTCATTTTTTTGGTCCGCTCGGAATGGTTACGCTGGGATCCGGATTGGCGATCAGCTTTTATTTGCTTGTCGTCAAGCTGATGGGACAGGATATCGGCGGACGGCCCTTGCTTACCCTGGGTGTTGTGCTGGTTCTTGCCGGTATCCAGTTTCTCACGTTCGGGCTCATTGCAGAGCTCATGATGCGCATCTACTACGAATCACAGCAGAAAAAAATCTATGAAGTAAAAGAAATCTTCGTTGGAAAAGAGTCTTCGTAAGGCAGCCACGCTCTTCCTCAAGGTGGCCGTCAGCGTGGCCGCCCTGTGCATCGTATTTCAAAACATTGACCAGAGCAGGTTGGTCCACCTTTTCACAAGTGTCAACTTAGGGTGGTTTGCCCTTGGCTTTCTCCTTTACAATCTGTCCAAAGTCGTGAGCGCATTCCGGTTGTCGGTTTATTTTCTTGCCAACGGTATTCAGATTTCCAACAAAGAGAACCTCAATCTCTATTACCTGGGGATGTTCTATAATCTCTTCCTTCCCGGAGGAATTGGCGGTGATGCCTATAAAGTATGGCTCATAAGCAGGCACCCTAACTACACCGCCAAATTGACTCTTCAATCTATTCTCTTTGACCGCTTCAGCGGGACTATGGCGTTGGGCGCGTTCTGTTGTGTATTTGGCTGGTGGGCTTTCCCTAATCTTCCATTCCGCGAAGTCCTTCTTGTGGCCCTTCTTGTATCCGTGCCGTTATTCTATACAGCGACCTACATTCTTGCACGTCCATTTATTCCCTCCTTTACAAGAACTTCCCTCCTGTCCATGGTGGTTCAGGGAACACAGGTACTTTGCGCCTGGTCGCTGCTTAACAGCTTGTCGATCCAGGATAACCTTGCCGCTTACTTCTCGGTGTTTTTGTTCTCCTCCCTTGTCTCCGTTCTGCCTATCTCTATTGGAGGGATTGGAATGCGTGAGCTCGTGTTTGTGATGGCGGCCGGATTCTCGCCTATTGCCAAGGATGATTCCGTAGCATTCTCCTTATTGTTCTTCTTTGTGACAGCGCTCAGCTCCCTCCCGGGAGGGGCGGTTCCGTCACCCCGGTTAAAAAATTAAGCAGTGCCGCTCCTTCCCTGAACCGTTTCAAACTGCTCCTCGTAATCTTCCCGAAGAGTTCCCATCCATCGGTCCCACCAGAGGAAATAAAGGCCATAATTCCCCTTTACATACTGGTGATGCTGATTGTGGCTGATGGAAGTGTTGATCCATTTTCCAATAAAGGTAGTTGTGAACCTCCGGGGATAAAGTTCATACCCCAGATGGCCATACACATTATACACCATCATGATGAGCAGGAACAGGCCAATGGCCAACGGGTGTATGGGGTAAAAGAACGGTACGATCGCGATGATTCCGAATTCAACAACCGCTTCGAGCGGGTGAAAGGCCATGGCTGCCCAGGGTGATGGGTTTGTTGACAAGTGATGAACTTTGTGAAACCAGGGGAATAATCGTGGATGGTGCATGAGCCGGTGCATCCAGTAGAAATACGCATCATGAACAAGCAGCGTCAGACCCACACTCGCCAACAGATAGCCTACACCGTACGTATTAATGCTGTGGTACACCATGGTAAATCTTGCCAGCGGACCGAAAAAGAAAAGGTAGCCCAGCGATGCAAAAATAAACACGGTGGCAACAGAATACGCAAACTCCCTTCGGTAGTCAGACGTTACCGGAAACTTCAACTGAATCTTCCTCCAGGACTTTGTTTTTTTCCAAGCAACATAGAACAACAGGAAGGCCACGGAAGCCAGGATCAAGTATCGAAAGAAGATGATCAACAAAATCACAAAGAATTTGTTGTCCAGGGCCTGTAAATCCATCCTGAAATTTCGGAAAACTTAGAAGATAATCCTACGGGGATGCGTAGGCTCAACATGCTTTTAATTGGACTTCTTCACCGAACCACCGCTGCTGGAGTTGGCGTTGGTTTTCAACGGGTTGCCCCGATACCGCACACTTCCTCCGCTGCTGGCATTGGCGCGAAGGTCCTGCGTTACACTCAGCTTGATACCGCCGGCACTGCTGGCGCTGGCCTCGGCACGCTCCACGGTGAGGTTGTACGCGTCGATATCTCCGGAACTGCTGGCCTCCGCATCGATCGATTTAGCGGTACCTTGAAGGATGACGTCTGCGGCGCTGGAGGCGTGCACTCGCACATCTGTTGCATCGAGACTTACCTCAATATCTGCGGCGCTGGAGGCATGAATTTCCATGGAATTGCAACGGATCGGTCCGTCAGAAAATACATTCGATGCTGAACTGGCAGAAATTCGGTCCAGGCTTACGTAATTGACATATACTTTTACGGTGCTTTTACCCCGGAAGAAACTATTGTTTCGCAGGTGAATCTTGAGGTACGACCCGGAAACCTCTGTCACAATATTCGACAGGCTTTCACCCGTTGCTTCCACACGGACGCTTTCTTTATCGGCCTTTTTCAAGTATACATCAATGGCCTCGCCGGTCTTTACGCCGGTGAATCTGTCCACATTCCGTACCTCACTTTGCTGAGCCAAGCATGGCGCTGCGCCCAGGCAACACAAAAGAATAAAACCTTTCAATTTCATAAATTCCACCGTTTATTCCATGGACAGGGAAGTGTCGTAAAGGTTGCATTTTCCTCTCATATGGTCCTAAATTTTTGCTTCTATTTTCCAATTCCACAATATTTGTACTAAATTCGATGCTTTCAGCAAATCATAGTTGTAAAACAAAAAGTCATGATACGAGAACAGCTCAATATGCTTATTAATCTGGCCACCAGCGACAAAACGGTGGAAGACAAGGAGGCCAAGACCATTCACATGATCGGCAAGGTCAACGGCATTCCCCGCGAAGAGGTGGAGGCCATGCTTAAGAAGCCCAAGCCCATTGGAGACCTCAGTGCGTTTACGGAAGATCAAAAATTCGAAAATCTTTACCAGCTTATACAGCTTATGAAAAGTGACGGCCAGGTATTCAAGAGCGAAATTCAATTTTGCGAAGAAATGGCCGATCGACTGGGTTACAAAAGACAGGTAATCGGAGAACTTTCATCCAAAATATTCAGTGACCCCACCATCACTTCCGACAGGAAGTCGTTGATGGCGCGGGCCCACAAGTTCCTCAAGTAGACATCGGGTCAATGAAAGAAGCCGGTTCAGTTTGGACCGGCTTTTTTATTTCCTGTCATACACCTTTTTACCCCCCAACACGGTCATCACTATTTGCGTATTCAGGAGTTCCCCCTCGGGAACCGTCATGATATCCTGCGAAAAAACCGTGAAGTCAGCCAGTTTGCCCACCTCAATGGATCCCTTTACTTTTTCTTCAAAGGCCCCGAAGGCAGCATCCAGCGTGTACGAACGCAGGGCCTGTTCCCGGGTCATCTTCTGGTCCGGCTCATAGCCGCCCTCCGGTTCTCCTTTCAGCGTCTGCCTGCTCACGGATGCAAAGAAACTTGCGATGGGAGTTATCGGTTCCACAGGGACATCGGTACCATTGATTACAACCGCTCCCGTTTTCAGCAGGGCTTGCCACATGTAGGCACCCTCCCGGATTCGCTTTTCGCCAAGCCGTTCAATGGCCCATGGACGGTCGGATGAGAGGTGTACGGCCTGCATCGCCGGGATGACACCCAACTTTCCAAACCGCGGTATATCGTCCGGATGAAGGTGCTGGGCATGCTCAATCCGAAAACGGTGGTCCTTCTTATCGGGGTTCTCTCTGAACGCCGTTTCGTACCGATTCAATACTTCACTGTTTGCCCGGTCGCCAATGGCATGGGAGCAAATCTGGAAGCCATGTTGCAGTCCCTCGCGGGATATGGTAAGAACCGTATCCATAGGGAATGTGGGCATACCGTGCGTGTCAGGCCGATCGGTGTACGGCTCCAGCAGCCATGCGCCACGCGAGCCCAGCGCCCCATCACAATTCAGTTTGATCGAGCGGATGGTGACGCCACGCGGATCAATTTCCGGTCCCCGGGCATACCATTCCCGGATCAGTTCTCTGTCCCAGCCTGTGATCATCACATACAACCGTGTCTTCAACCTCCCCTCCGTACGGAACTGTTTGAAAAGATCAATCGCGGTGCGGGAGGCCCCGGCATCGTGAAAACTGGTGATGCCATTACGGCCGCATGCCTCCATCGCCAGGGTCAGCGCTTTCGCATCTGTCTCCGGCGAGTTTTTTGGAATGAACCGCACGATGAGGCTCTGCGCCCTTTCATTAAATATGCCCGTGGGGTTTCCGAACTTATCCCGGATGATCTCTCCTCCTTCACCCATCTCGGAAGACAGCTTTTCCAAGGACAACTGGTTTACGCCCGCGATCTGCATGGCTTTTGCATTTGCAAACCCTGCATGGCCGCTGGCATGACCCAAGTATACCGGGTTGTCCGGGGAGACAGCACTTAGTTTCTCATGCGTCTGAAATCCTTTAACCATTTTGTCTGGTTTTGAATCCCATTTGTCCTGATGCCATCCCCTGCCTATAATCCATTGACCGGGCTGTGCCACGGCCACCGCATTCTTCACCTTTTCGACCAATTCCTCATAGCTCTTCACTTCCATCAGGTCCAGGTTCATTTCGCTATATCCCAATCCCATGATGTGACCGTGTGATTCAATGAACCCGGGCGTCATAGTCGCCCCGTTGAGATCCACGATCTCTGTATCCTCCCCTTCGTAGGCCGACACATCCGACAAACTCCCGGCGAAAACAATCGTGTCGCCCTTCACCGCAACAGCTTCCACCGTGGGGAACGCTTCGTTGACCGTGTAGATGGTTCCTCCGCGGATAATGAGATCGGCAGTTATTTTTTTGGATTGGCAACCCCAGGCACACAAGGCCAGTAAGAGTAAAATTTTTCTCATATAAATTTTTTGTGAAAAACGAATGTACAAGGAAACTCAGTTACTTCATACTTCCAACAGCATTGGAAAAAGTTTAAAGTATCTTCGCAAAAAAGGAATTATGAAGCGACTACTCTTCCTACTCGTCCTGCTTGCATCAGGGTATACTTCCTGGGCACAGAGCGTTGGTTTATCCTTCTCGTATTTTATACCGCGGAACGGGGATTTTTCAACGCCGATCAGCCCCTTCTCGATTCGCGGGATCGGTGTCGACCTTAACCGCTTTATTGCGCTCGAAACAGGAGCATCCCTGTACCGCATGTCCGGCCTGAACATTATTGACCTTCCCTTTGAGAGTAAATCAGCGTTGACAGGTCCCAACTTTACCATCTTCATCCCGGCGGAACTGGTTTTTCAACTCAAAGGCAAGGGCGTAGGCCTCGATATCAAAGCGGGAGCATTTTTCTTTTACGCCTTTGATCAGCAGTTGAATTACGGAAACATGGACAAAGCGCTGAGGGCGTACACCGGGTGGGATGTTGTCAATTCTAATTTTGCTTTTGAAAACAAACCAGGCTTTGGCTACCTCGCCGGTATAGAGTTCACCGTCGATGTAACCAGCCAGTGGGGCCTTTCTCTGGAAACCAATTACCTGATGGGTGGTTCAGGTATTCCTCTCAGCGGTTCCTATGCCGGCGGGACACTAGGAGGAACGAACGCGACGGTTCCGGCACAATACAAGGATGCAAAAGTAGATTATACCGGATTGGAGTTTTCCATTGCCATCCTGTTCAAGACCGGCAGAAGATAATCTAATACATCCGTGTTGAACTTCCTGGCCATCTACGTATTCGCCTGGAGTTCCATGATTTTGTTTTCCACGATAATGAATACATGATCCGCTTCACCGGGGCGGATGACGGCCAACCCAGTAAACGATCCAAAAGCCGGAACGACCATCTGGTTTCCCGACTTCCAAAAGCACGGGAAAGTAAGTGATTGACGCCCCTTGCCCACGAGGCGCGCGCCCGGGTGAATATGACCGGCGACGTTAGTAAACCCAGCAGGAATGTCCTCTGGCTCGAGGGGTTCGTGGGTCAACAAAAGCGTCCCGACCTCCATCTGCCCAATAACATTTATCCCGTAGCGAACATACTGTTGCTCACTCAGTACATCGTGATTTCCCCGGATGAGGTCAAATGTGCAGGCCGGAAAATGATTTACAATCTGACCCACCACCTCCCAGTCATCGTTGTATGCACTGTGAAAGAGGTCTCCCAGAAAAATGGTACGCTGCGGCTTCACCTTGTTGATGCAATCAATGAGGCGCTCTGCATTCTTCCGATTGGCGGCAAGCGGCACAGGTAGGCCGGCACGACGGAAGTGGTTTACCTTTCCAAAATGTAAGTCGGCTACAACGAGTGTCCGGGCAGACCTGAACCAAAGCGCCCGTTCCGGCATCAATTCCACATCCATTTCGGAAATCCTGAGTTCCATCGTTGCAATGCTTTGTGCAATAATGTGAACGATATGTCACTTGACAAAATCGGTTTTTCGACCCAAGAGAATCACTTTTTTTCCCGGATATGCGGTTTTTCTTATGCTCCATCAGGGGCAAAAAATATTAACATGGGGGTAACAAGAGGTCTGTAAAGTCCGGCTATCTTGGCCGTGGAATTCTTCCTGAACCACAACTCTTTCCTCCATGTTTGACCTGGAACTCTCCTACTCGATCCTGCTGATAATCTGCCTGGTAGCCGCCTGCACCTTCGAGTTTGTAAATGGTTTTCACGACACGGCCAACGCCGTGGCTACGGTGATTTATACCAATTCGTTAAAGCCCTGGGTCGCCGTCATTTGGTCAGGATTTATGAATTCCCTCGGAGTGTTTTACGGAGGAATTGCTGTCGCAATGGGTATCGTTAACCTGTTGCCAGTCGAAACGCTGATCGACCAAAACATAGCGCACAGCATTGCCATGGTTTCCGCTCTGCTCATCAGTGCCATTTCCTGGAATTTACTCACCTGGTATTTCGGGATCCCCTGTTCCAGTTCACACACACTGATCGGCTCGATCCTGGGGGTGGGAATTGCTTACTCCTTGCTGCCGGAATCAATTGGAACGGCGGTAAACTGGAGTAAGGCATCGGATATCGGAATGTCATTGCTGCTCTCTCCCCTTTTCGGCTTCAGCGTGACTATCATTTTGATGTATTTGCTTCGTGTCATGACGAAGCGTAAATCGTATGGCGATGATCTGTTCAAAGAGCCGAAGAAGAACGCACCCCCGCCGCCATGGATTCGCGGCATTCTCCTGTTGACCTGTACCGGGGTCAGTTTTTTTCATGGTCAGAACGACGGCCAAAAAGGCGTTGGCCTTGTTATGCTCATCCTCATCGGAATTGTACCCGGTTATTTCGCGTTGAACGCCGCCTATGACCCCGCGAAGCTTGGGGAACCAGTTCATCGTTTGGAGATGATGATAGGAACCATTGACCCGGCTCCGCTTTCAGAGCCTGATCGCAAAGCGCTTCAGGAAGCCGGTGCGCTGACCCTCCAGATCCAACAGGCAGTAGGAAACATTTCTTCCATCAATCAGCTGCCAAAATCGGATCGTTTCGAAGTCCGGAAAGACATTCTCGTGCTTGACCGAAGCCTCAACAGCCTTATCAAGAAAGAAGAGTCACGGGTGAGTTCCAAGGACGCAAAGATTATCAAGGATGACCTTAAGGCACTTAGAAAGGTGACCGACTATTCTCCCGGCTGGGTCATCGTTATCATTTCTGCTTCCCTCGGTCTGGGTACGATGATTGGATGGAAGCGCATCGTGAAGACGATCGGAGAAAAAATTGGTAAAGAGCATCTTTCCTATGCGCAAGGGGCCAGCGCCGAGTTGGTTGCTGCCGGCACCATCGGGATGTCCAGTTACTTTGGTCTACCAGTCAGCACCACACACGTACTCTCCTCCGGAATTGCCGGAAGCATGGTTGCCAGCAAAGGGGTAAAGAACCTGCAGCCTGAAACTGTGAGGAATATTCTACTCGCCTGGTTCCTGACATTGCCCATTGTAATGACTTTATCCGGCACGCTGTTCCTCCTTTTCAGGAGTATCTTCTAGGGATTCCTGGTCTATTTACCGTTCCAGGCAATCGCCATTTTCTTCACCCGGTCCTCCAGCCGTTCGGAAGTCAACCGGTCACGACTGAGACGATCAACCATGATCGGAAACGCAAAGGGCGTTGGCATTCCTGGTTCACGAAGAATAATTTTTTGCTTGCCGATTCGGCCGAGTGCCGTCCGCATCCGGGCCTCTTCAAGCTGGAAGTCCATCATCTCTTCGTAAGCCTGCTGCAGCAGCAGGTTGGATTCATCGTATTCGTGAAACACATTGAAGAACAGCTGTGATGACGACTGAATATGCCGGTCACGGATCCGCTGACCGGGGTATCCTTTAAAAACTAACCCAGCGATGCTGGCAATATCCCTGAATTTCCTCCGCGCCATCTCCACCGAGTTGATACTTGCCTGGATGTCTTTCAGCAGGTCCTCGGCGCCCAGCACATTCGTTTCGATGGCTTCATGGATAGGGATGGGTTGATCAGAGAGAAGTTCAAAACCATAATCATTCATGGCAATCGAAAAAGTAATGGGGCGGATTCTGGAAATCCGGTAGGCCACCAGGGAAGCGAGTCCCTCATGCACCAAACGCCCCTCAAAGGGAAACATGACCACATGATGCCCTTCGTCGGTTTCAAAATATTCAATGAGGAATTCATTCCGTTTTGGGAGATGAGACCGCCCGGCCTGAAGGGCCAGCAGCGGCTGCAGGAACTGCATTTCTTTATCTGGCACGAGGCCGGAAGCAAAAGCATCAATTTTCAGCCTGATCATTTCGCTCAACTGGGAAGATAAAGCCATCCTCCCTCCCTGCCAGGATGGCACGCGTCCTGATTTCTTCTTGGTATTGCGCACCTGCGCCTCCATGTCCTTCACCCGCACCAATTCGAGTTTCCTGCCTGCAAACCAAAAAGCGTCCCCGGGATTCAACTGTGCAATAAAATACTCCTCAATGGTTCCCAATTGTTTCCCGGAAACATATTTTACAATCATGGACGTATCGCTTACGATCGTACCGATCGAAAGCCGGTGTCGCAACGCCACGCGTCGATCAGATACCTGATAAACTCCCTGCACCACTTCAACCTTTCTGAATTCATCATAGGCGGTCAGAGACTCACCCCCTGTCGTAATGAACTTCAGCGCCCATCGAAATTCCTCGTCGGTAACAGATTGATAGCAATGGGTTCTCCGGATTTCTGAAAGTATTTGTGCCGGATCAAATCCCCCGCCGACCGCCAGGGTGAGGAGGTATTGAACGAGGACGTCAAAGGATCGAACGTATGGAAACCGATCTTCCACCACATTCATTCGGATGGCATCCCGGATAGCGGCTGCCTCTATC
>JAWXBL010000019.1:0-9586 GCA_034440075.1 Cytophagales bacterium | reverse complement strand
GCCAGCGGATATATCTCCAAAGATGCGACGTCTCTGGTACGCCTTCGCATGGAACTTGATAAACAGGCTGCTAAGCCGGAAGGGAATTGGCTGAGCAACCTGTTCAATAGATAATTAAGAGGTTCCGGGTTATTGCTGTTTTCCCGTTCCCAATACAAATCCGACGACTCCTCCGAGCACTCCTCCGAATACGGAACCTACTCCGATATCAACCACGATGAACGACAAGGGGTTCAGGTTGAAGAAGGCATACATCGACGTATCAAACATAAGCGTGATGATAAAGGAAAGGACCAACCCGTTGGTGAAGCCTGCCCCAAACGATTTAATAGTGCCGATCTTTTGAAAGAGGTAGGCGAATAGAAATCCCCAGGCCAGGTTGCTGACGGCCAGAAACAACATATCTGGCGGGTCCTTCATCAGGCCTTCGTAGACGGTCGTATTGGCCTGGAAATAGTCCATCAAAAGCATCCCGTAAATCAGCCAGCCGCCGAAAAACGCGAAGAAGCTCCCGGCGAGGCCTGCAAGAATGGTTTTAGTGTTCATAGATAGTGGGTTTTGGTGATTGGATGCTGAAGGTAGGAATTTTGTCAAAAGGAAAATAGCTGCATTCTGAACACTTTTACCAGTCCGGGGAGACGTGTATTTCTGCTGTGGCGGATCCGAACAATTTAGGTTCTTGACTGTTCTTCCGTTAAATTGAATTTATGTCCTTTCTGAAACTCGTAGGCAGTTACTTCCTCACCACGCTCGTTTTCTTTGCTGTCGATTTGCTGTGGCTGGGGGTGGTGGCGAAGGGATTCTATAAAAAACACCTGGGTGGGTTCCTCAGCGATCAGGTAAACTGGACGGCGGCCATTATATTTTATCTCCTTTTTATTGTTGGGATTTTTGTTTTCGCCATTCTTCCAGCGGTCGAAAAGAGTTCGCTGACCAAAGCGATCATCCTGGGCGCATTGTTTGGTTTTTTTACCTACGCCACCTATGACCTCACCAACCTTGCCACCATGAAGGGCTGGCCGCTCACCATTGTCTTTGTTGACATAGCCTGGGGCTCCTTCCTGACAGCGGTGGTGGCCGGCGCCGGATACCTGATCACGGGATGGTTCAGATAATCCACTTGGTTGCGGAAGCCGCGGGCCTCCTGCTTGTGTATGCAACCGTTTGGTATCTGGTTTCCCTGTTGCTGCGGCGCAACGATATCGCGGACGTGGCCTGGGGCCTGGGCTATTGCTTTCTTTGCGTGTGGCTGTTCTTTTCATTTCCTGCTCCCCCGGCGTCGTTGATGATGTATGTCCTTGTGTGTGTTTGGGGGTTTCGGCTCAGCTACCATATCTATTCGAGGAACCGTGGAAAGCCAGAGGACTTCCGGTATCTGCAGTGGCGCAAGGAGTGGGGCAAAACATTTTTTTGGCGGTCGTACCTTCAGGTGTACGTGTTGCAGGCGTTGTTACTATTGATCATCAGCTCGCCGCTGTTGTGGACAGCCCTGTACAATCCTTCCTGGTCTCCTTTTACTACTGCCGGCATGGCGGTATGGGGCATTGGATTCTTCTTTCAAAGTGTGGGAGATTATCAGTTGGCGGAGTTTGTCAAGACGAAAAAGCCGGGGGAGATCATGCAGACCGGATTGTGGAAATACTCCCGCCATCCAAATTATTTTGGTGAAATCCTGATGTGGTGGGGCCTCTTTGTGATGGTATTGCCCATGCCTTACGGGTATGCGATGCTCATCAGCCCCGTGACCATTACGCTTTTGCTCGTTTACGTTTCCGGCGTGCCGATGCTTGAAAAAAAATATGCGGATAACCCCGCGTACCAGGAATATAAAAAGCGTACGAGCGCCCTCGTGCCGAAATTCTGGTAAGGCCTGGCCGGAGGTCAATAGATGAAGAGGTATTAACTAGTTAACTTCAGAAGCATTTTCAGATCCGAATGAAACTGTGATGTCAGGAATTCGATCACCGTGAACTCCGCCAATTGAAGTTTGCAAAACGGATCTTCGGCCATTATCTGCTCCACTTCTTCCTTTGACTTTGCCAACGCCAGAATGATTCCGCCTGTCCTGGGTACTTTTCTCCCCGAGGCCACAAAAACATTCTTTTTATAATAGGTGCGCAGGAACTTCATGTGTTCGCCCATGGCGGCGTCAATTTGCTCGAGCGGTGCGGTGTAGTTGAGATTAATAATAAACATGCAGTGAATGTAAAGAGCGGCAGTGAAAACTGAAAGCGTGCACTCCCTACGGCCGATCCGCATTCAAATTCTTTTTCCTTGGTCTGTGTCCTCACAGACCGGAACTCACAAGCCACGAGCTTTCTTGTTCGGGAAAACTGAAGGGCTTACTCCCTACGGTTGATCCATATTCAAATTCCGCAACCCGGCCGACCAGTATAACAGGGCCTTTTGCTTTTCATACTCAGAAACGACTTTCACCAGCTTGGATCGTGATTGAATGAGTTTTTCCTGCTGGATGTTGATCTTGAACAGGTCGCTCTCCCCGTTTTCCAGATTGATGAGCTCCGCCTGAAGCAGGGCTTCGTAGTTGGAGACCATTTCCTGCTGTTGACCAATGATGGCGGTGGTGTTGATCAACTCGTTGTAAGCTGCCTTCAACTGATTGGCAATCTGGCGCCTCACCAACTGTTGCTCAAACGTGGTTGTATTGATCTTCAGTTTGGTCTGCTCTAGCTTTGACCGTTCCTTTCGCAGAAAGAGCGGGAATGAAAAATCGACACCCATTTTGTAGTTCCCTCCGGGATCAAAGGAAGAATTCCAACTGGGATCAAACGGCTGGTTCAGCAGGACATAACTCAGATTGAATTTCGGCTTAAGGAATTCGACGGCCAGTCTCCGCTCGTTTTCAAGCTGGCTTATTTTTACCTGAATCTTGCGGAGGTCGGGATGGTTGGCGCGCGCCTGCTCGGTAAGCGCTTCCAGACCTTCGCGTGTCATGGTCCACGGTTCGGGCCGAAGTACCGGCGCCCACCGCGAGGAGAGGGCGAGAGGGTTATTGAGGCTGTCCCACAAATACGTGGAGAGTTGTACGCCTGTATTGAGGAAGCCAATCAACGCTTCCCGCTGCTCAATCTGCCGCTGCTGCAAAGTAATTTTTGCCTGGATGGTGTCAATAGGAGCGGCTTCTCCCAATTGGTAATTGATGCGTACCCGTCGGAAGATTTCGGAAGCCACGGCAACGCCCTGGTTAAGAAGCCGGTAGTTGTAGTACGCATAATACCACTGCCAGTAGTCCTTGGCCGCGTCGAGCAGCAATTTGTTAATGACTTTTATTTGCTCCGCTTCGTTCATCTCCACGAGGAGCTGCGCCTGCCGGAGGGCAATGCGTCGGTCGTCGGTGATGAGTCCCTGGCCGAGCGGAAGAGAAACCCCGGCATAGAATTGCTGATAGCTGAAATCATTGGCGATGTAATGTTCCGGGTTCAGGTAAGCACCCTTGTTTTGTTCGAAACCTATTTTCGGATCGAATGGCAGGGACGTTGGAAACTTTATCGAGCCGTTCAGCAGGTTGTAGTACTCCGTGTTCTTGAATTCCTTGGCGAGCCATTCCACTTCCAGCTTTGGATCAAAACTGCCGCGTGCCAATCGTATTTCCTGACGGGCAAATTCACTGAGCAGGGATGCCTGCCGCGCTACCGGATGGCTGGCGGTGATAAGAAAATAGAAGTTCTCAATGGGTAGCGGCAGGACTGAATCGGGCAAGTTGAAGACCGCGTCGCGAACCTGCGCTCGCGCCGAACCAGCCAGCAGCAAGACAAGCACGATCAGACAATACCCTCTTCCCATGGAAACCGCTCCGTTATTTCCCACCATCGGTTTTTTTGATAACATCGACCAGGGGTTCTTCATAGAGCGTAGGCGGGAAGCCGTTGAGTTGCCGCCAGAGTTCGTACCACACCGGCACATCGTCGAGCATGGCCCAACCTTTAATCCCCGAACCAACCCGAAGTTGCTTGGGCCAGGGCTCGTCCTCTGGTTTGGGAACGACCAAAATCCTGAACTCGCCCGGTTTCGAATTGATGTAGTCGATCACTGCCACGGTACCGCCAAACGTACCCACACTCACACTGGGCCAACCGGAAAACATCAGCGAAGGCCACCCGTCAAATTGAATCCGGACCTCACGTCCCCGGCTTAGAAGCGGAACATCCATCGCCCGGATGTACATCTCCACGGCAACGTCGGAAACACCGGGCATAATGGTACATACCGCTTCCCCCTCTTTTATTGTTTCCCCCACACCGGCTTTCAACGCCTTGACGACCGTGCCCGACTGCGGCGCCAGGATCTGGTACTGTTCGTTGCGGATCTGCATGTTTGCATACTCGTTTTGATACTTGACAAGGTCGCCCTGCCCGTCGTAAAGATCGGCACGGGTGCTGTTCATGTCGGATTCGGATTTACTGATCTTATCGAGGTACTCGGCCTCCACGCGGCTGAGTTCGATTTCCGCCTGCAACAGGTCGGCCTTGCTTCCCTGGTACTTGTATTCGATATCCTGGAACTTGGTTAGCGGAATGTTCCCGGCATCAAAGAGGGTTTTGTTCCGCTGGTATTGGTTTTCCGCGTTCTTGAAGCGGACGCGTTCGGCCTCCAGCTTGGCCTGGGTCTGTTCAATCTTGTTGTTCATACCCACTTTCAGTGCACGGATCTGTCGTTCCAGCGCTCCTGCCTTCCGCTCTTTGGAAATCAAACTGTTGGATTTGGCCTCGATCTGCTCGCGCATCCGCTGCAGGAACTTGGGATCGAAATATTTTTCTTTCACCTCCGTGAGCGTGACAATGGTGTCGCCTTTCACGACGCTCATTCCTTCACTTACGTGCCACTTGGAAATCCGACCGGGAATAATGGTCTCCACCGTTTGAGGGCGGTTTTTCGGGTCAAAGGCCGTTATTTTTCCCTTACCGCGTATGTTCTGCTGCCAGGGCAGAAACAACACGATAAGCGACACGATCAGGATGATCAATATCCACAACGACAGGATTCGTGCTGCCCGCGGGGTTTTTAGCGAACGCAGGGAGTAGAGTCCGTCGTGTGCAACATCTTTTTCAATCTCCTGGGACGATAGTTTTAGCATTCGTTTTCTTTTAGCGTCTCACGTCTTATTCCATATAATCATTCACCGAGCCTTCCCGAAGGAGATCATCAAATTTGCCAAAGGCCTCAATGGTTCCATTGCGCATGATGATGACGCGGTCACAGGCAGCCATGACCAACGGGTCATTGGAGACCGTGAGCAAGGTCCAGCCGTTCCGTTTGTCGATCAACCGGTTCAGCATTTCGAGTTTATCCATCTTGCTCAACCCGGCAAAAAAATCGTGGAGCAGGACAAGCTCGGGCTTTTGCGTAAAGCAACTGGCAATCATGAGGCGGTGGTTGAACGAGGACGAGAACCCCTTTCCGCCGCTCATGATGTGCGTGTTGAGTCCTTCCGGCAAGCGGTTGACCTCATCTGCCAGTCCGGCATGACGCACGGCCTCCACGACGGCGTGCATGCTTTCCACGGGTTTGCCGAGCGTAAGGTTCTCGAGCAGCGAGCCGTCAAAAATATCTTCCTGCGAGGTGAAGGTTACCATGTGATTACGAAAGTGAGTCAGGTCGAGATCGCGTATGGAATAGTTGTTGATGGTCAGCGACCCGGAAAATGTCGGATGCAGGCCTGTCAACGTATCCATGAGTGTGCTTTTGCCGCTGTTGCCAGGCCCGGCAATACAGATCCGTTCTCCGGAACGAATGTCGAGAGTGATGTCTGTTAGTGCCTTTTTGGTGTCGTTCGGGTAGGAAAAATTCAAGTCCTTCATCGAAATGGAATAGCCGCCCGCTACGCGGTGACGGGGGAAGTCAATTCCGCCGATCTTCTCCAACTTCAGGTCGGTTACATGGGCTACCTTGTCGACGGCGGTCAGCATGTCATAGACGACATCCATATACATGATGATTTTCTCAACCGCATTCAACAACAGGATGATGATCACTTCGGATGCGACAAACTGGCCCAGCGTAATTTCGCGGCTTACGACGAGGATGGTTCCCATGACCAGCAGACCACCGGTAATACCTGCTTTGAAAAGAATGATGAACGAAAACTGTGTGATCAGTATATTGAAATGTGTTTTCCGGTACTTGAGGTAATTGTTAAGATTGTAATCCGTTCTCTTCTGAGGCAGGTCTGTCGTGCCGGCCATCTTGAAAATGTGAAAGGCGCGGGCCAGTTCTTCCAGCCATTGCACCACCTTATATTTGTACTTGGATTCGCTGATGGATGAGCGAAGACCGGTTGGGCCGGTTACGAGAAAAATAAAGAAGAGCGCAACCAGGAGGACGAGACTGAAGAAAATGAAGAACGGGTGATAAAGTGAAAGAAGGAGCAGGCTGAAAATGATCTGGATTCCCGCGGATGAAAGATCAATCAACAGTTTTGGCAGGCCTTTCTGGATAGTGATGACGTCAAAGAATCGGTTTACGAGTTCCGGTGCATAATTTCCCATCAACGACTCAACCTGAATGCGTGGTATGCGGATCGTGAATTCAAAAGCCGCTTTGGTGAAGATCCGGCGCTGCAGGTGCTCTACCAGACTTACTTGCATGAGCTGAAGGCCACCGGTGATGAGAATACCAACAATGATCAGGGAGATGAGCATGTACACCGAACTGGAGAACACACCACCGGATACCAATTCGACGATGGTCTGAATACCGATCGGCAAAACCAGGCTGAGCAAACCGACGATGACCGCGTAGAAGAAGATGTAGGTGATCTGCTTTCTTTCCGAAAGGAGCAGGCGGAAGAGGCGCTTCACGGGACTCATCACCTCGGCCTCCTGCGTCTCATCGTAATCGTACTCACTGACCAGGCTCTTGTACGGAAAGATGGTGAAAGTGAGAATCAAACCGGCTTGATCTTTCAGCAGGGTTTCCTGATCAATGTCCGCAAAGCGAATAACCTCGTTCTTCGGTCCGATCCGGACAGCCTCAATCCCGCTTCGGCCCTTCTGAAGGATGAGCGGTATCCGGTTTGTTCCGGTTGCTTCAAATACCAGCACGCACGTATCTTCTTCGTTGACGAACTGCGCAAAACCACGCTGTGCGACGGGGTATTCCAGCAGGAGGAACCGTTGCATGCTCCCCGCTTCGATCAGGTCGCGCTTGAACTCATCAAACTCCTCGTGTGTATAGTCGCGGTGGTTGGATTCCGTGGAACGCATTTCGTGCGAACTGAAATCATGCTTTAGCATCAGTGCTGCCTCGTGAAGAATTCGTACGATTTGGTAGTTATCAAGCATGGCTTATGGCATTTCTGATTGGGAGCGAAATTCCCATGGACTTCTTTTGGACAGGCAGGGAAACGGTAAGGATAATTGGTAAAAGTTTAAGTGAAGATTATGATAGTAATACTATTGAATGCAAAGGTAATACTATTATGGCTAAATCACTGTGTCAAAAACTAAAATATTTGACTGATTTAGGCTTTTGAGGCCATAAAATGGCTGTGCAACCGGTGGACTGGTCGACAGGATTCCCCCGGCCTACATTTGTCGGAATCAGATCGTAAATTAGCCAGATGCAGAATTTTAACATCAAACAGGTTAAGGAAATTAATACAGTCATCGCAGAAGTGGAGAAATCCATCAAGGCAAAGTCTGAGATCGGCGCCCATGACAAGGTCTCCCTCAATTCCTTGATGAAGTTGAATAAGGAGAAAAAGGAGCCGCTGTTCTTCAAATGCAGAAGGGAATATTCCGATGCCGTTGTCAACTTCTTTGTGAAAGAGAAGGGCGTAACTAAAAACCGGTTCCACAAAGCCAACCAGGCGGTCATTTTTGTTTTGAAGTAGGAGCCAATGTCTGCCATGAACCGGTGATCTGACGCCCTTCACGTTGTAGTTTTTATCCATGAAATTAAAAGAGTCTCTGCTGGAATACTGCGCACAGCATGTTCAGGACCGTATCACACGACTGAAAGCCGAACTCGCAAACATCCAGGCATCCGCCAACGTAGAAACCAAAAGCAGTGCCGGGGACAAGTATGAAACCGGCAGGGCCATGGCGCAGCAGGAAATGGAGTTGATTCTGAGGCAGCTTGCAGAAGCGGAAAAGCAGGCTGCGGAGGTGGCGCGCATAGGGGGCTTGAGGAAAACAGATATCGTTGGTCCGGGTTCTGTGGTTACAACGTCGCAGGGAGCATTCTTCTTGGCCATCCCTGTTGGCGAGGTGGCGCTTGACCAGCATACAATTTTTGTGATTTCACCGGCATCACCTCTGGGGCAACACATGATGGGAAAGCGTGTCGGAGAACTTGTCCGATGGAACATCAGGACATACGATATCTTGGCGATTGACTAACGTCGTTGGATGCTGTTTGTGGAGCGGCCGAAAAAGAGCAGGGTAAAATAATCGTAACTTCATTATGTGTTCCGGCCAATCCATTGCGGGTATGTGTGGGTTATAGCGATTCTTGGCAGTATGATCTTGTCTCCTGCTGAGGCGCAGGACTTCACTGCATTGCGTGAACGGATGGTAACTGAACAACTGGAGAAAGAGGGCATTAAATCTACCGTCGTTCTGGAGGCCATGCGACGTGTGGAAAAGGCATCTTTTTCTACCCGCAGCGCGTCAGAAGGATGCTTACCGCGATTCCGCACTTCCGATCGATGCGGGACAAACCATTTCGCAGCCGTACATCGTTGCTTTCATGACAGAGGCGCTGAAACTAAAACCAAACGAAAAAGTGCTAGAGATAGGAACGGGCTCCGGCTACCAGGCAGCCATCCTTGCGGAAATCGGTGTGCAGGTGTTTACCATTGAAATTATTAAATCGTTGGGCGAAAGGGCAGACAGTTTGCTTCGCGCGCTCGGTTACGAAAACATCCATGTTCGGATCGGTGATGGATATCTGGGATGGCCCGAAGCTGCCCCGTTTGACGCCATCATCGTCACCTGTTCGCCGTCGCACGTGCCGAAGCCCCTTCAAGATCAGTTGAAAGAAGGGGGGCGATTGATCATTCCCGTGGGAGACAAGCGGATCCAGGAACTGGTGCTTATCACCAAGGAGAAAGGAAAACTGAAAGGGCAAAACCGGCTTCCCGTCCTGTTTGTTCCGATGCGGGATCGGAAGGGGGAGCGGTATTAGAAAGCGAGGTGTATAATTTGGGATTCAGAGTCTCCTCTCCCTCCTCGGTCTGTGTCCTCACAGACCGATTTTCGGAAAAACCGCGCTTGTTCTTTCTGACATAGTATCATCTACCCCTCCTCGGTCTGTTTCTTCACAGACCGAATTTTCATAAATCGAGCTTTGCTCCCTAATATAGTATCACCTCCCAAAATCATCCTGCACCCGAACGATATCCTCTTCATCGGAAGGGTGACTGGGATCCGTGTGCTGCTCCTCCTCGGTCTGTGTCCTCACAGACCGATTTTCATAAGATCGCCTTTTAGTTCCTTGATATTATCATCTTCCAAAATCATCCTGAACAACGACGATGTCCTCTTCATCGGAAGGGTGACTAGGGTCTGCCTCCCCGGTCTGTGTCCTCACAGACCGATTCGGAAGATCGAGATTGTTCTTCCTG
>JAWXBL010000018.1:0-79366 GCA_034440075.1 Cytophagales bacterium | reverse complement strand
GACCACCTCTTCCCATTCCGAACAGAGTCGTTAAGCCCGCCCGCGCCGATGGTACTGGGATAAAACCCGGGAGAGTAGGTCGTCGCCTGACTTTATTAAAAAACCCCACTCAGATGAGATGGGGTTTTTTATTTTACTGCCCACCGCTTATCATCTACCCCACCTGTATCTCCACCAAATCCTTTGTGTCAAAATGAGAATTACCAATTTCCTGGATGCGTTCCGGGGTAATGGCGCGAATGTGGCCAAGCAAACGGTCGTAGTAATCGTCGGGAAGACCAAACCAGTGAATATTTCGAATCTTGTCGGCGACCGCAAAAAGTGTGTTGTTGTCTGACTGCCAACTGCCAATAAAATAGTTCCGGGCCAAATCCAGTTCCTCCTCGGGTATCAATATGTCTTGAAGTACTCGTATCTCTTTCCGGATTTCAGTGATGGCCTGCGCCGCATGTTGCTGGTTGACTTCTGCACTGATGGCCCAAAAGCTGTCGCGGATAAAGTGGTTCATGGACGAATGGATGCCGTAGGTGAGGCCTTTTTCTTCACGAATGTTTTTCATGAGCCGCGATCCAAAGTAGCCACCAAGGAGCAAGTTGAATACAACGGCGTCAAAATAGAAGGGGTCGTCCCGCTTCGGCAGACACTTCATGCCCATCCGAATCGACGCCTGGACGCTTCCGGGTTTTTCAATGCGATGCGATACTCCGGCTTCGGGCCGCACGTGAGCCGGATCAGGCACTTGCACAAAGGGTTGTATAAAAGCTCCTGTGATCAAGCCAACGTCCTCCTCGGTAATCCTTCCAACGACGTAGGCAGCGTGAAGGTGGAAGTGTTCCGCAAAGAAGGAACGCAAATCACGGGTGGTGATTTGCGTTACATCTTCTTTTTCAGGTGAATTCCCGTATGGATGCCCGGCTCCAAAGAGGGTCCTTCGAATCGCTTTGGAAGCCAACACACTGGGCTTTTGATTACTAACCTCTAGGTTTTGCAGGAAAATTTCTTTTTCCTGCCTGAATTCGGTCTCATCAAAGGAAGGCTTGGTCAACATTTCGTGAACCAGCCGCAGAGAGGCCGCCAGATTCTTCTCCAGGACACTCAGCGAGACAATCACATGATCGTAGCCCGCAACAAGGTGCACATCGGCGCCCAGGTGATCCAATGCAGAAGCCAGTTGAAAGGAGTTTCTTGTTTCCGTTCCCCGGGGAAGCATGTGGGCCGTAAAATGACTTACGCCAAGCAGGGACTCATGCCACTTTCCGGCCTGGAAGATGAAATCAAGCTTGACCGCAGTTTGCTGGAGTCCTCGGAAAGCATAAAGTTTCTGGCCTCCGGAAAATCTAAAAATCTCCGGTTGTGTGAGCCTGAAGTCTGAGGATAAAAGAAACGGAGGAGCCTGTGTTCTGTCAGGTTGGATCATTGATTGGGCGTATCCTCCTTGGTCTTCTTATCAAAGAGCATAATGACCGTAAACCGCAAGGTTTCAGCAAGTGCATTCTCGCGTTTGTTGGTAGGCACCAGGTAGGCCACGTCCAGACCAAATTTATTATAGCGTAACCCCACGCCTGCAGTCAGGAGTTTTCTGTCCCCCTTGTCCTTGGCCTCATAGAAGTAACCAAGTCGTCCGGCAAACGTATTGTTATACCAGTATTCAACGCCCAAAGAGGTGGTGATCTCCCGCATTTCTTCACTGAACCCTCCCTGGGCATCACCGAAAGATCCGAGTACGCCGCTTAGCATGGGTTTGGTTTTGCTCCCAGGCCCCGGGCTGGGCACCATGAGTTTGTTGAAGTCAAGGAGAAAGGTAAACGTATTGAGAGGACTCACCTCCATCTTGAAAGCACCACCTACGCGCAAATTAGTGGGAAGAAAATCCGTGTTCTGTGTGTTCGAGTAGGAGATCTTCCCGCCGAGGTTGGTGATGGTTGCTCCGAGAGAAAGGTTTGAATTTTTCCAGGTTATCGGCTTGGTGTAGTAAAAACCAAGATCCACGGCAACGGAGTTTCCGGGGCTGGCATCAAACGAATTGGTCGACAAATAACCGGTTAGGTTGGAATGGATATACCGCAAGGCACCACCGATGCTTATGCGTTCGGTAAGCAAGCGGGAATACGTAACATCAAATGCAAATTCTCTTGGATTGTACCGGCCCAGCAAGTCCGCCGGGTCAGGCCCCTGATTGAATTGAACCTCCCCCAGGTCAAAATACTTCATGGAAAATGCGACAGCCTGGCGGCGGTCAATCTTGTAAAACCCGGAGAGGTAAAAGATGTACATGTCATTGATGATCTTCCCGAGCCAGGGAGTATACGAGGCCGAGAATCCATAGTCCTTCTCGATAAAAACCAGCTTTGCCGAATTCCAATAAGCAGAATTGGCATCCGCTGAACTGGCAACTCCGGCGTCCCCCAACGCGGCTGCACGGGCATCCGGTGTTATCCCCAGGAAAGGAACCGCTGTCGTGATTACCCGGTTGGTTGTGTCCTGGCCAATCAGCGAGGTACCCGGACCAACCGTTTGCGCCCGAAGACCCGAAAGGCTTGGGAGAAAGAGCAATGCCAGAGCTAACTTCTTCATAATCAAGAACTAAGCGTTAAAGATAATCAATTGAGTATTATAACCTTTGCAATTTTCTCATTTTTCGTTCCGTCTTGCAAAGAACGCAAGGATAGCTTCATTAGGTATAGTCCCTCCGGCAATTTTGTGCCGTCGGACAGGGTGCCGTACCAGGATGGCAAGTCTACTTTATACGAACTCGCATACACTTGGTAAGTGCTGGCCATAACAACTTTCCCCATCCTGTCAAAAACTGTAACCGCCACATCCAGGTCTTCTCCGGAGCGGTTGTGCTTGAAATGAAAGGTGGTAGATCCTGAAAAGGGATTAGGATAATTAAGCCACTGTTCAATCTGAATTCCTTTCTGATCCGACACATAGAACGTGATCGTGGAAGAAGCAGCGTTTCCGAACGTATCCGCTGCCTTCAGCGTCAGCCGGTGCCATCCGGGTGCCAACCCATCGATGGGGTAGTCAACCTTCCCGCGCCTGTAATTATCAATGTCGGCCTGGTAGTAACTGTTCAGGTTGATGGAAAGTGTGTCGTCCAGGATGGCCGTGATATCATTTTGAGGATTGAAATTAGAAATGTCAATTCCGCTTTCATCGGTCAGGATAGCAACGATGCGGCTGTCAGTGCCTGCCAGCCCTCCGCTGATGAACGTTGTGTCGCCCATGTACACATCGACACCCGGCCCGCGGGAATCTGTTCCTGGGTTGGGTTCCAAGGCGCCGATTTTGACAGTACCCCCCGCCCCCATAGCATCCCGCTCATTGACGTTGGAAGACGCGTACAGACTCAGCTTGCCGGGTCCGACCGCCAGGTCAATGGATTTGGGAATGACAAAGTCGATGGTGAACTGCCCATTGTTAATGCTGGCCTGTCCCCTGAAAAGTACATTATCCCACGCTGTAAAATTGAAAGGACTGTTTTCATCACCAAGCGTTGTCCAGGGAGTGCGCTTGTCAAACAAGGTGGCGACCAGCGTTCCCTGGTACCCGGTGTCGGGGACACCCTGGGCACGAACCACACCGTTTATTCGAACCTTTGCAAGCGCCTTCAGTGTGTCGGAACCTGAAGTAAGATTGGTGACGCTAGTGACTACCAACTCGGTGGACGCGATGGGAGGGAGCATCGACGGGTCACCGAGCAGTGTAAAATTTCGATTGGACACTCCGCTCATGCTGTTATTTTTTGTGTCACGAAAAATCGAACCCCAATCGCGGTACTTGAAATTTACCTTGGTGAACATATATTGGTAGAGCGCTTTGTTTAGCGTAAAATTTGTACTTGAACTTACCGGCCTAGTCGTGGTGACCAGCCCGATGCTCCCCGTCTTCTTTCGGAAGAGGGAAAGTTCTGCGGATGAGATAAGCCCTGGATCGTCGTTGCGCCCGAATTCACAGGTTGCCGTCACCAGGAATGGATAGTTCGGAGAAGTTTTCCACTCGTCAAAGGACGCCTGGTCGAGGATCCGCTCCTGCATCCACTGAAGTTCGCTGCCGTGCCCGGTAAAGTTCACAATGCCGGTCCCATCGCGGATGGCGCGGCTCAGCGCTTTCCTTGCATCGGGGGAGAGTTGCCCCGTTGGACTTTGAATCTGCTTGAAATTATCGAGGTACAGCTTGCGGGTGTTGGCCACGGGGTAATCCGTTTCAATCTTCTCCGCCATTTGGTCAGCCTGACTCTGGTGAATGTTGAAGTCGCCGTCGTCGGCCACAAAGAGTATTTGCTTTCGCCACGGACCCCAGTTTTGGGTTTCATATTCAATAACCTTGTCCACCCATTGGGCCGCTTCTTCCAGCTTCTTTACAGGAATTCTACCAACACCCACGTCAAGGGTGTGGGGCTCCGGGGGCAACTCCCCCCAATTTCCCTCGTTGCTTTCCAGAAATCCAAAATAGTCGTCGGAAGAGTATGTTTCCAGAGGGCTTAGTGAGTTTCTAGATTGGTACGTTGGAACGAAATTCTTGTTGAAGGAAAGGTAATTCTTGTAGTCGTAGGAGCCTCGGCCAAACAGGAGCACATTCTTGAGGCCATAGCCATACTTGTCTCTCACCAGATTGCGCAGGGAGGTGATGTCCTGTTTTCCCCCTGAATATTCGTTGTACACCTGGGTCGTCGTCACTACGGCAATCTGCAATCCATTTTTCGTTCGGCGATGATTCGCCAACCGCTCGGCCTCCGAGAGGAATTCCGGTGCAGTGATGATCAGGAAGTCGTGAAAGACAGTGTTGCGTACACTTTGATTGAGAACTTCCCCTTCTGCAGTCGGAGAAAAATAATTCCGGTTAGAAAGCAGGATGTATTTATGAAGAACATTGGAGGGCGCCGAAAAGGTGGAGGTCCCCCCGTTGAACGAAAACCCCTGAATGACCGCCGCGTTTGGGTTTGTAACATCCCAGATCATGCCATCCGAAAACATGTTCGTAATCGAAAAGGATGTAACCGGTTGATCCAGGCTTTTGAGGGAACTGACAATCTTTTGGTTCCCGTAGAGCGACAAAACGCGCTTGGATTGCAGCAACAAATAATCAAGATATCCGACCGACCTTCCGGTTGCGGCCTTGGTAAAGCGGATCTTTACGTCCTGGTTGGAACGTGCAGGGGCACCCACTGCGGTGGCACTGATTGACAACGTGTCAGCAGCCTCGGCGCCCGTGGTTGCATACGGTGCATTGATAACGGGAGGCACTGCCAGCTGACCGATGGGCGTGTCGTTAAGAAACAGCTCAAAGGAGCTGGGACCGAACGACTTTCCCATGACCCGCGCAACAAGTTTCATGGTGGATCCGGCAAGGATTCCAGACTGGTCAAAGCGGACGGTATACTCCAGCGTGTTATCAAAGAGTTCACCATACCATTTTCTTCCGGAATGCAAGTCGTTGGATTGTTCTGTTTCATAATACCCAAAATCTTCAAACTCTGCGACCACGGGATAAGAGCCGGCAAGCGAGGGCAGTGACTGCATCCGCAAACCGTTCGTACTTCCGACGGTAAGGAAATAGTAGCTCTTGTCTGAATAAAGGTGATTTTCATAATAATAGACTCCGGATCCCGGCATAAGCCGGTACGCATCCGGTCCTTGTCCAAAAAAAAGGATGTAATCGCCACCGTCGAATTTCCCATCATCCCCACCGACCACATGGATCGCCATCTCCGTCAGAGAACAATTAACAGGTGCATTGTTTGGCTGGGGAAGCATCCCGTTGCAGGAGCCAAACAGCTGAATTTTTCTGGGATCAATCTTGTCCGGGTTGAGCCCGATGTTTTTCAGGAAGTTGTAATCGATTTTGTAAACCGCATCAAAGGCAACGGAAACTTTGTGCCATTTCCCGTTGGAAAGCGGAGGCAGCTGCCCCCAAAGGGACCCTGAAAGAACCAGCAATAAGGGCAGGAGAGCATGTTTCACAGCGTCAGGGTCTCACCCAGGACTTTACTAACGACAGGACCACGTAGCCTAGTATCACGAAAGGCATGGCGGCCAACTGCCAGATACCAAGGAGTAATACGGAAACTCCGAGAAATGTAAACTTCAATTGGTTGTCGGCCCACCGGTACGTCTTGAATTTCAGGGCGAAAAGTTCCAAAGGCGCCACCAACAGGAAGGAGAATACCGCCGTGATCCCAACGAGAAAGAAATCCTGTGAGATAAAGAGATCCCAGGGAGAAGATAGATAGACCAGGGAGGTAATGAAAAAAGCGTTGGCCGGCGTCGGCAAGCCGATGAATGATTCGTGTTGCCTCTCATCGATGTTGAATTTGGCAAGTCGAAGCGCTGAGAACACCGCCAGACTAAAGGCAGTATATGGAAGGTATTCGCTGGTGGAAATTGTATCAATCATGCGGAACATCACCAACGCGGGGAGCACACCAAAGCTGACCATGTCTGCCAGAGAATCAAGCTCCTTACCAATAGGTGAGGTAACACGAAGGGCGCGGGCGGCAAGACCATCCAGGAAATCAAAAAATCCGGCAAGCATGACGTACCAGATGGCGCTCGCTGCCTCTCCGTACCAGACAGAAATGATTCCTGCGCAGCCGGAGAAGAGGTTGAGGCAGGTGAGGGTGTTGGGTAAGTGCCGGAGTAGCCGCATCAGACGGGTAGCGCGCAGAATGGATTGTGAACCTTTTCTTCCCCCACGGTAGTAACAGGGCCATGACCGGGGTGGACAACGACTTCATCAGGTAAGACAAAAAGTTTTTTATGAATACTTGACAGCAGCGTTTCCATATTGCCTCCCGGCAGATCCGTCCGGCCGATGGAGCGGTGGAACAACACATCGCCTGCGATCATGAATTTTTCCATGGGATGGTAAAAGGCAACGTGGCCTGGGGAATGCCCCGGCACAAACAAGACATCCAGTGAAGTGGAGCCAAACTGAACTTGTTCACCATCCTTCAGGGCTCCATCCGGCAGCACTTCCTGATACGACGGGAATCCGTAGTTGGATGAGTAACTCTTGACGGCACGGAGAACGGGAAGCTCGGTTGGGTGAATGAGAAACGGAACGTTGTATTGCTTCTTTACAAAATAGTTGCCGAGTACGTGATCAATGTGGCAATGTGTGTTGAGCAGCAACTTCACCTGCAGGTTCTTGGAGGCGATAAAACCTGCCAATTCCTGCTGCTCTTCCTTGTCCGAGCAGCCGGGATCAATGATGACAGCCTCACGCGTTTCATCAAAGAGCACATAGGTGTTTTCCTCAAAGGGATTGAAGGTAAACGATTGAATATGAATCATAGCCGCAAATTTAGGACTTTTCGCGTGTTAATGACGGATCAATATTCATTGGTGTAAGCCTTTGCCCACGGACAAAAAAACTTACTGAAGGCACCTGTTTTTTAATACCTTGGTGGCCGAAAAGAAAAGAGTATGAAAAAGAACAACTTGGTTGTAGCTGCATGTATCCTTTGTGGAGTCATGCTCACGATTTCATGCGGGAAACCGGACGAAAAGAAAAAGCCGGGACTGTATACGATCCGCCAGTTTATGGATATCGTCCAGATCACAGGTGGCGCTTTTTCTCCGGACGAATCGAAAGTGATGATCAGCGGAAAGGGCAGTGGTATTTTCAACGTGGAGGAAATTGACATCCTGACCGGTGAGAAAAAAGCGTTGACCAATTCCACAACGAATGCGATTTTTGGATTATCTTAAATAATGGAGCCTAAAGGCATGTACAGAAACTGGCAAAGGAAAAGCCCTTTCCGGATTATCAACACGAAGATTTGTAAGTAGAGGAAAGCGCCTACCCCAGCGCCTCAACACCCTTCACGTCTTCCGGCATCATGCGCTTGAAAAGGTTTTCAATGCCGGCCTTCAGCGTCACGGTCGACGAGGGACAGCCGCTGCACGACCCCTGCAGGGTCACTGTGACGATACCGTCTTCAAACGAATGAAAAGTAATCGCGCCGCCGTCCTGCTCCACGGCAGGCCGGATATATTCGTCCAGGATCGATTTTATTTTCTTTACGGTTTCTGTCTCTTCTGCCGCCGGGGCTTCCTTTGCAGACTCCTTCAGGTCAAGGATAAGTTTGCCGGATTCTAGAAATTTCTGAATGTGCTCGCGGAGAACAGCCTGAATCTCCAGCCACTCTACTTCCTCTTTCTTGGTGACGGTGATAAAATTGCTCATGTAGAACACCCGGTCTACAAACGGGTACATGAACAACTCCTCCGCCAGCGGAGCGTCTTTCGCGCTTTCAGGATCGGGAAAGTCAAAGCTCATCCCTTCCGGAACCAGCATTTCATTCACAACAAATTTTAGCGAATTCGGATTCGGGTTCGACTCGAGATAGATACTTATCGGTTTTGGCTCTGTTTGAATCATAACGTCCTTCTGGGTGCTTTTTGTAAGAACAAAATTAGCGCTTTATAGTTCATCGGGGAAGCTTTTCCGGCCTTAAATGGCATCTTCGGGAAGCGGTCCTTCCAGGGAGTTTTCCCACTTACTGACCACGGCGGTGGCAATGCTGTTGCCGACTACATTGGTTGCGCTTCGGCCCATATCCAGCAACGGGTCGATGCCAAGAAGAAGCGCAAGGCCCGCTTCAGGTATATTGAAAGTGGCCAAAGTGCCTGCGATGACTACGAGCGAAGCGCGCGGAACACCGGCAATTCCCTTGCTGGTGAGCATCAGTACCAGGAGCATGCTGAGCTGCGTTGCTAGCGGCAGGTCAATCGCATAGGACTGCGCGATAAAAAGGGAGGCGAAGGTCATGTACATCATGCTGCCATCGAGGTTGAACGAATAGCCGAGCGGCAGTACGAAGCTTACAATCTTGTTCTTGCAGCCGAATCGCTGAAGTTTTTCCATGGTGAGCGGGAATGCCGCCTCGCTGCTGGAGGTTGAAAAGGCCAGCACGATCGGTTGCCGTATAATCTTCATCAATTCAATGGCTCGTCTCCGCAGCACTGCAAACCCGGCGAGAAACAGGACTAGCCAAAGAATCAACAGAGCGAAGTAGAATTCTGAAATAAATATCGAATAGGTGGTAAGAATGTTTAATCCCTGTTTACCGACGATTGCAGTCATCGCGCCGAACACGGCCAGCGGCGCCAGGTTCATGACGTATCCCGTAATTTTGAGAATCACGTGCGCGGCTGCATCCATAAACGTGATCACCACTTTCCCTTGTTCACCGATAGCCGCCGTGCCAACGCCGAAGAGAAGGGAGAAGACGACGATCTGGAGAATCTCATTCTTGGCCATCGCATCTATGACGCTCGTTGGGAAAACATGGTATAAGAAAGTCTTTACTGACAACCCAGCGTTCGCGATTACCACGTCGCCGACTTCGGGAAGCGGGAGGTCCATGCGAATCCCGGGTTTAAAAACATTTACCATGATCATTCCCAGCAGCAGACTCACCAGCGAGGCACTGATAAACCATAAGAGAGTCTTTCCCCCAATTCTCCCAACTGAGTTAATGTCTCCCAGCTTGGCGACACCCACAACGAGCGTTGTGAACACCAGGGGTGCGACAATCATTTTGATAAGCCGAAGGAATACGTCGGCGAGGAGGTCGAAGGGTTCCATTTTCTTGTCGCGGGAAGAAAGCACCGCGTTCTTGGACTTTGAAAGAACCTTCTTTTCCTGCTCCATCGATCGGATGACGGTAGTGTCTGTCGCAACGCGCAAACTGCTGTTGAGCGCACGAATGGAATTTTCGATGGATGCCAGCTTGCTATTTTCTTCCGCCAGGTAGTTTTTGTTAAACACAAACCCCAAGGTGACGCCAAGGATCATGGCGATGATAATGTACGTGGTTAGAAAGCTCTTCTTGGGCTTGACAGCAGGGTCCATGTTCTGGTGGTTGAAATTTCGGGTGATTGTACTTTCTCCAGGAGGCTGTAGGATGGATGGCGTATTCGTGCGCGTAAGTATAGGAAAGAATAGGCAATCAAAATAGCCGTGGTTATTTGCCCGGTAACCGAACTATTGGCACCCATACGGAGGTCAGACGGAGGCGGGATCTGGCGGGATTTCAAGCGATTCTCCTTCGCTGCTTGCTACGATCGCCGCCACCATGCTGTCGCCCGTTACATTCACAGAAGTGCGCAGCATATCCAGCGGTCGGTCTACCGCGAGAACGAGTGCGAGTCCGGCCGGATCCAGGCCCACGGCTTCCAGTACAATGATCAACATGATAATGCCAGCACCCGGAACAGCCGCAGCACCGATCGACGCCAACACAGCGGTGAGTAGAATCGTAAGCTGCTGTGTTAGGCTGAGGTCAATACCAAAAGCCTGTGCGATGAAGACGGCCGACACACCCTGGTGAATGCTGGTTCCGTCCATGTTGATGGTTGCTCCCAATGGAAGGACAAAGCTGGAAACCTCTTCCGAGATGCCCAGGTTTTTCTCGGCACAGTCCATGGTCACGGGAAGCGTCGCGGCGCTCGAGCTTGTTGAGAACGCAAGAATTTGTGCAGGGATAATCCCGCGGATAAAACGCTTGTAACTCAGCTTTGAAAAGAGCTTCAGCAGCGTTGGATAAATTACAAAGACCATGATGGCCAATCCGAGGACCACATTGAGACTGTACGTTCCCAGCGCCGTCATCAACTCCAGGTCAATGTTCAGGCTGGCCAGCAGCGCAAAGACGCCCACCGGAGCATACTTCATAATGATGTCCACGATTGCCAGGATGACCGCATTGGCCCCGTCAAAGAAGTTTTTTACCGGCTGAATTTTTTCCTTGTTGGCAAGGATCATGGCAACACCGAACAGGATGGAAAAGAAGATCACCTGAAGCATCTTGGTATTGTCGGCTGCCGCACCAAAGAAATTCTCCGGGACCACATCGATCAAGGGCTGCAGCGGCCCCGTGTCCCGGGCACTTCGTGCAGCGGTGATGCTGGTATCGAGCCCCGACGCAAATGTTTCGCGGAGGTAGTCTCTCCGTTCCTGGGATAACAATTTGCCGGGCTGAATGAGGTTCACCAGGATCAAACCGATCGAGATGGCAATAACGGTGGTGGAGAGATAAAGGGCCACCGTTTTTCCGCCGATGCGTTTGAGCTTGCTGATATCAGACAGATTGGAGACGCCGTCAATGAGGGAGACGATGATTAACGGAACGGCTATTAGTTTCAATGCGTTGATGAAGATGGTGCCGAATGGCCGGATCCAGTCGTGCGTGAACTCTTTGAGTCCCCAGGAGGTTGCGAAAATGCCCCACGTGAGCCCCAGGGCCATGCCTATCAAAATCTTGAGATAGAGCGGGAAGCGTACTTTCTTCATTTCCTAAAAATACATGATTGCGATGACGAATAGTGCCCAAACGGGATGAATGGCTCGGCCCTTTCCGGAAAAAGTCAGCGGGCAGCCGGGATCTGGTCCGGGTGTTTTCGTGTCCGCTGTGTTTTCATGAAGTAGATCCAAATGGCAACAAGCAGCATTCCCTCGCTCAGTCCAAACCACCACCATCGGTACGTTTCCGGAATGTACGTGGTAAAGAAACGGATAGATTTTTCAACACCGATCAGTGGATAGCCCTGGCTGAAGTAGTCCCAGGTCCACGAGAGGAAAACGACCAGGCTTCCACCGAGGATCAGCACAGCTTCCCAACCAATACGTACGGCCTGCTTCGTGCTGAGTTCGCGGTGAATGATGGCCGAAGCCAGCAGGAGCATGGTAAGAGAAATAAGACACGGCGCAAGGACCGGTCCAACCCAGGGGACGGGGAGCAGGAAGAGAATGTCCCACGTCAGTAGCGATTCCGGCCAGCCGATTAACAGCTTGAGGAAGATGTAGTAGAAAATGTCCCAGACAGCAAAGGCTGTCAGGAAAAAAGCAAAGCGCATGGCCAATGATCTGCCTGCGAGGTAGGCCACGCCGGCGAGCACAATCAGGGTTGCCAGTTCCCGGCCCAATTCAGTGACCGCCAGGGTGGGGTCCATCACAGAAAGTGGAAAATCAAATCCCATGGGATAATAGATGGCCCGAAGGTAGATGACGACAGCAGCCTCCAGGAAACCCATGGCGATGCTGAAAAAAACAAGCCAACTGATTTGTTTGATAAGGGCCTTCATGCTCTGATCCGATATCTAAACTCGGGTTGTTCTTGCGAGCAGCAGGAAATCGGCAACTACCAGCGCGGCCATGGCTTCCACAATGGGCACAGCCCGCGGAACTACGCACGGATCATGCCTTCCTCTGCCGGCGACAGCAGCCTCGTTCCCGTCGGCGTCAACACTTTGCTGGTCGCGCATGATGGTAGCAACCGGTTTGAAGGCCACATTGAAATAAATATCCTCCCCGTTGGAGATGCCTCCCTGAATGCCTCCCGAATGATTCGTCCGGGTCCGGGTCTTCTCTCCTTCTTTAATAAATTCATCGTTGTGCTGGGAGCCGCGCATAGCAGTCCCGGCAAAACCGCTTCCATATTCAAAACCTTTTACAGCATTAATGCTCAGCATGGCATGTCCGAGGGCAGCGTGAAGTTTGTTGAAGACCGGCTCGCCCAATCCAATGGGTGTGTTTTTTATCACCCCGGTGATCACACCACCCACCGTGTCTCCTTCTTTCCGTGCGCGCTCAATGAGTGCTATCATTTTCGTTGCCACCGCGGGATCGGCACACCGTACGATGTTCTCTTCGGCTTTAGCTAAATCCAGTGTAGCATACGGCGCAGCGTGGATGTCTCCAACCTGCGACACGTGCGCCTGAATCTGAATGTTGGACCGACTCAGAAGCTGTTTGGCCACGGCACCGGCAGCCACCCAGTTCGCTGTTTCCCGCGCTGAACTCCTCCCGCCGCCCCGGTAATCCCGGTTGCCATACTTTTCTTGATAGGTAAAGTCCGCGTGCGACGGCCTGAATGTATTTTGAAGATGGTCGTAATCCTTACTTCTCGCATCTTCGTTGGGAAGAACGATGGCAATCGGCCCGCCTGTTGTTTGGCCTTCAAACACGCCTGAAAGGATTTTGAATGTGTCGGATTCATTGCGCTGGGTGGTGATCCGGGATTGTCCGGGCTTTCGTCGGTCCAGGTCTGCCTGGATGAGGGCCTCATCGATGGCAAGTCCTGCAGGGCAACCGTCGATGATCACCCCCAGGGAGGATCCGTGTGATTCTCCGAAGGTGGTGATGGTGAAAAGTTTACCAAAGGAATTGTTCATGGTCCGGTTGATCGTTCAAAACAAAGATATGGATTCCTGAAACGCTCTTTCCTGGTCAGGAACGCTTCCTGAAAACAAGATAGGCGGACAACCCCACAAGAAGGAAGATGAATACCTGGGCGCCTGTCCTTATCCATTCCTGCGCCGATGTGGATTTCAGCGCATTGTCTGTTACATCCAGGCGGTCATAAAAGGAGCCAAGATCAGTGCTTTGAATTGCCTGGTTTCGCTGGCTCTCCCCCTGAACATTCAGTGTTACCTGCGAACGGAGGGTATCATACTTCTTCTTGGAGGGATTGAAAAACACCCAAGCAAAGTACTTGCCCAGGTTATGCTGGCCAGGTTCTTTGGGGACCAGAAAATAACGGAAACTTTTCGTGCCCGATACCCTGCCGTTTTCACGTCGTATGTTTTGCTGTACGTTGGGCTCGTAAAAATCGAAGTTGCCGTCCTTGGGAATTTTTGGACGCTCGACGGAAGAGATATTGCCCTCCCCGAGAATGTTGAAGGCATATGCGATACTCTGACCGGTTTTCAATTCCGTCGTGGCGATTTCTTCATTCAATTGGTAATTGCCGACGGCCACGGAGCTCTGTAGCGGGTGCGGGGGCAATTGATTGATGCGCACCGTCTTCAGTTTGGAGTAGAAGGTCTTAAAATCCTCCTGCCGGTTTTGACCAAAGAAGGAGGGGTTCTTTGCAACCTTGAATTTTATCATTTCAAGCCCCACGCTTGGAAACGTTACGGGTTCCAGGTTAAGCGGATAAAACGCCGCCTGGTAAATCTTATACCGGGTGTAGCCTTTTCCCTGGATGGTTACCGATTCCCCTTCGATGTTTTCGATGTTGAAGTTCTCCTCCCAGCAGTTGGAAGGCTTTACTTTTTTCAGAATTTCGGAAAGTTGTTTTCCAAGGTCGTGAAACTGCATCGGTGCCCGGTTGTTGTCGGCCACCAGGAACGACAGCGTGGCGGTAAAGCCTTCGCCGACATACACTTCGTCTTTGCTGGTGGTCAGCGCCAGGAGCGCATCCTCTTTCACATCCACAAATTCGGTCTCGGTCTTTCCAAAGAAAGGATCCCGGCTGTCAAAAAGACTTCGAAGTGGATCCCGGGCCTGAACCTGCACCGGAGGTCCGACATTCACTTTCTTGCCGGGGGACGTGATGGTCTGGTCATTGATCTTTATGCTGAACGGAGGAATCACAACGACACCCTGTTGGATGGGTGCGTAGGTCATGATCACTGCTTGGGAGGAACTTACCTGACCGTTAATGATGTTGGTTTGCGATTGTGTACTGGTTCCCCGTTTCCTGAATCCGTTGATGTCCGGAAAACTCCCATATGACCGCAGCTGGTCGTTCGTGATAGACACGGTGATTGTCCATGCCTGGTTTTCGCCAATTTCATCCGGCCCCAGCTGGATCTGTACCTGTTGCGCTCCGGCGGAAAATCCGAGGAGCAGTGAGAAGCCAAGAAGCAGGGGTTTCAGACCAAATTTCATACTTGCAATAGTTGCGCAACGTGTTGCGGAGACAAATTTAAATTTTCTTTTAACTCTATAGTCTAAATGTTACTTTCAACGTTGTATCCATAGACATGTTTAGTCCTCCTTTTGTTGAAAACCCTGAAATATGCTTAATTATGCTAAGACGGTTCTTAGCCGCGTGAGTTTTGATGCACGGCTTTTTGAAAAGGAACTGAAAAAGGCAATCCGGATGCTGATTGCCGAAGAAGTACTTGAGCTGAAACGCTGGTGCTATTCACAATTTGCAAGGTACACCGCTATCCTGAATCGCTGTTTTGTTGCCGCCTGAATCCTGAATCAGGAGACAAAGTCAATGTTTCTCTTGAGTCCGGCGTAGCCCGCCCGCTGAAGCGGTGATTTTCCAAACACCCGCCCAAAGGTTTCATTCGTCATCTCGATCCAGTCTTGGCGGGTCATCCCCTCAATTTCCGATGGATCAAAACGGGGTTGCGCATGCGGTTTTGCAAACCGGTTCCAGGGGCACACATCCTGACAGATGTCGCAACCGAAGACCCAATTTTCAAATTTGCCTTTTACATCGGCTGGGATTTCCTCTTTGAGTTCAATTGTAAAGTAGGAGATGCACCGGCTTCCGTCCACCACGTATGGTTCAGGGATGGCATCGGTGGGGCATGCGTCCATGCAGGCCGTGCACGTGCCGCAGTAATCTTTCAGGGGTCCGTCCGGAATCAATTCCAAATCAAGAATTAATTCTGCCAGGAAAAAGAAACTGCCCTGCTGCCGGTTCAACAGCAAACTGTTCTTGCCAATCCATCCAAGACCAGCACGCGCCGCCCAGGCCCGCTCCATAACGGGTGCAGAGTCAACGAACACCCGCCCATTCACATCGCCCACGCTGGCCCGAATGCGGTCGAGAAAGTTAAAAAGCAACTCCTTGAGAACCGTGTGATAATCCTCTCCGTAGGCATACTTGGCAACCTTGAATCCATTTTCAGCAGTCAGGTCTTTTGCGGGGGCATAGTTGTACATGAGACTCACAACCGACCGGGCGCCGGGAACGAGAAGCGTGGGATCGAGGCGCTTGTCAAAGTGATTTTCAAGGTAATGCATTGTACCCGCACGCCCCTGACGGAGCCAGGCTTCGAGCCGGGGAGCTTCTTCATCCAGGAACGCTGCTTTGGAAACTCCGCAGAAAGAAAATCCCAATTCAGAAGCGATCGACTTGACAAGGTCTGTCGTTTCCTGAGTATTCATCGTTAATCGAACAAGCCGGGTCCCCGGGTTACGGGAGGTACGACTTTCAGGTGCTTGTAAGCAAGTTCGGTTGCCTCGCGTCCGCGGGAGGTGCGCTTCAGGTATCCTTCCTGGATAAGAAACGGCTCATACACTTCTTCGATGGTCTCCGCTTCTTCACCCACCGCCGTGGCAATTGTATTCAAGCCAACCGGGCCACCCTTGAACTTGCCGATGATCGTTCCCAGGATTCGGTTGTCCATATCGTCCAGTCCATGCTCATCTACATCCAGGGCTTTGAGGGCCATTTGAGCGATTGCTTTTGTAATAACACCGTCGCCCTTGATTTGCGCAAAATCCCGTGTCCGGCGCAGCAAGTTGTTGGCGATGCGCGGCGTCCCCCGGCTGCGTCTGGCAATTTCAAAGGCTGCGTCGTCTTCAATTTCACTTTGCAATATGCCCGCTGAGCGATGAATGATTTTTGTAAGCAGCGCTGCGTCGTAATACTCCAGCCTGGCGTTGATCCCAAACCGCGCGCGTAGGGGGGAGGTGAGCAGGCCGGCACGGGTAGTGGCGCCGATGAGGGTAAACGGATTCAGGTTTATCTGAACGGAACGTGCGTTGGGTCCGCTGTCCAGCAAAATATCAATCCGGTAATCCTCCATGGCTGAGTAGAGGTATTCTTCCACGATCGGATTGAGCCGGTGGATTTCATCAATAAAGAGTACGTCGTTGGGCTCCAGGTTGGTGAGCACGCCCGCCAGATCGCCGGGTTTGTCGAGCACAGGCCCCGATGAAACTTTTATATGACTGCCGAGTTCGTTGGCGATGATAAAGGAGAGCGTGGTCTTCCCCAGTCCCGGGGGGCCGTGTAGCAACACGTGGTCCAGTGACTCGCCGCGCTGCCGGGTTGCCTGCACAAACACCTTGATGTTATCAACGACCTTCTGTTGTCCGGTGAAGTCATCGAAGGTAAGCGGCCGCAGCACTTTCTCCACCTCTTTTTCGGCCGCGTTCAGGTTGTCTTTGTCTGATTTGAGGTAGTCTTCCCGCATGGTACACTGATGGTTCAAAGCTACTCCACCCCATGCTCCGTTCAAACTAATTTTTATTCTTCGCTCTTGATTTTCATCGCTATTTTGGCTCCATGAGTTCCCGTTTGAAAAACTCGTTGTACGCTTTGGGTTTGTTGGTTGCCATCTGGGCGGTGTGGAAGTACAGACAGCTCGACCGTCCTTCCCCGCTTCGCCTGGAAGGCAAGACCATGGGGACTACCTACCACATCACCTATTTTGATGAACACGGGAGAAATTTTCAATTCGCTGTTGATTCACTTCTGGAAGTTGTCAATCAATCCATCAACACCTACGATCCTTCGTCTGAAATCTCGCAGTTCAACCGCGCGAGGCGCTCGTTTGTTTTCCGGCTGCCTTATTTCCTGCCGCCGCTGAAAAAATCACTGCAAGTGGTCGCCGGTTCTCACGGCGCCTACGACCCAACTGTGGGACCGCTGGTCAACGCCTGGGGATTTGGGGCAGAGAAAATTCTGAGGCCGGATACGGCAGCGATTCTTGACATCCGGCCATATGTTGGATTCGAGAAGATAAGTTTCAATAATGACAGCATCTGGAAAAGTGATCCGCGCGTGCAGGTTGATTTTGGTGCCATCGGTCAGGGGTACGGCGCCGATGTCATCGCCGACTTTTTTCGGTCTCAATTGATTGGGAATTTTTTTATTGAATTGGGCGGCGAAGGTGTTGCCTCTGGAAAAAATCTTCGTGAAAACCGGAGTTGGGAAATCGGGATCCTGGATCCTCACTCTGATTTTCCGGAGCAATCGTTAATGGCTACCGCGATGTTGAATGATATTGGATACTCAACGTCAGGCAACTATTTCAATTTTCGCGAAGTGGATGGAAGAAAGTATGCGCATACCATCGACCCCGTATCAGGGTTTCCCATTCAGCGCGAATTGCTTAGCGCTACAGTATTTGCATCCGACTGCTCCACGGCAGATGCATGGGCAACCGCTTTTATGGCAATGGGACACGTGCAGGGTATAGAATTGTTAAAGGATCATCCCGAATTGATGGTCTACTTTATTTATTCCGATCCGGAGGGAGTCAAGACCTTTACTTCCGGGAATCTTGCCGACAACGTTCGGATTCGGCCACGCTAGATCAATTTCGCCTAATTGCCGCCAGATCGGTCTGCTTTTGTCTATCTTTGAAGCCCTTAAGAGTTGCCAGGTGGTCGCTCAGTGAGGAAAAGGCCACACATGAACAAGACCATAAAATTTGCCAACGTCCAGCCGGAGTTTTACGCAACGCTAAGCCAGCGGGTAAACACCTATTTCAAGACTAACGGCCTGAGCCGCAACGCGAATGCGACCATGATCGTGAAGACGGTGGTCATGTTTCTGCTCTTCTTTATACCCTATTTTATCAGCATCAGCGGTTGGGTGGATTCCTATTGGCTTTACCTCCTTGTGTGTATCGGGATGGGCCTCGGGGTAGCCGGTATTGGTCTCTCTGTCATGCACGATGCCAACCATGGCTCGTATTCCACCCGGCCGTGGATCAATAACATCCTCAGTTTTTCTCTGAACATTATCGGAGGGAATGCCTTTAACTGGAAGGTACAGCACAACGTGTTGCATCATACGTACACCAACATTTTTGATGCCGACGAAGACATCAGCCCGCGCGGTGCGTTACGCATGGCGCCGGAGTCGCCGTGGAAACCCTTTCATCGGTTCCAGTTTGCGTATGCCTGGTTTCTTTACGGCCTGATGACCCTCGTGTGGGTGCTGGGCAAAGACTTCGGGCGTCTTGTTAAATACAAAGAGGCTGGCCTGGTGGCAAAGCAAAAAGCAAACATTTATTCAGAGTGGACGATTCTGATCCTGAGTAAAGCAGCGTATATCGGATACATGATCGCTATCCCCGCCTTGTTGCTCCCTTTTTCGATCTGGCAAATTCTGCTCGGTTTCGTGGTGATGCACTACGTCGCCGGGTTTATCCTGGCGGTTGTTTTCCAGCCCGCCCATGTCATTGAAGGAACTTCCTATTTTGTTCCCGATCAGAACGGCAACCTGGAGAATAACTGGGCTGTACACCAGATGCACACCACCACCAATTTTGCAACCGAGAACCGGTGGCTGTCGTGGTATGTGGGAGGCCTTAATTTCCAGGTGGAGCACCACCTGTTTCCCACGGTTTGCCATGTGCATTACCGCAAGCTGGCTCCCATCGTAAAGGCTACCGCTGAAGAATTCGGTGTTCCCTACAAGGAAAAGAAGACCTTTTGGGATGCCATGGTAGCGCATAGTGTCCTCTTGCGACAGCTCGGTGAGCGTGAATTCAAGCCGGCTATCGCGTCGTGACGACGTCAGGCTCCTCTTGCTGGGAGCTTTGAAATTTCACAAAAGAGACTGATTTTTAGGATGTTTCACTTTCCCACCACCGATGGAGGCTATCCGATCTATTTCAGACTACCAACGCACGTATGAAGAAAGCGTCCGGAATCCCGAGGGATTCTGGTCGTCGGTGGCCGCCGACTTCGTGTGGAAGAAGAAATGGGATCAGGTGCTGCAATGGGATTTTAACAAACCAGAAGTAACGTGGTTTGGTGGCGCCGCCCTGAACATCACTGAAAACTGCATCGACCGTCATCTCAAGGAACGGGCGGAACAAACGGCTATCCTTTGGGAGCCCAATGATCTGGCCGATGCGCCTCGGAAAATAACCTACAAGGAACTGCACGTGGAAGTGTGCCGGGTTGGCAACATGCTTCGCAAGCACGGTGTAAAAAAGGGCGACCGCGTGTGCGTATACATGCCGATGGTGCCTGAACTGGCGTTTGCCCTTCTGGCCTGCGCCCGGATCGGTGCCGTTCACTCGGTTGTCTTTGCCGGTTTTTCATCCGGCTCCATCGTCGATCGCATCAATGATTCGGGTTGTACCACCGTGCTGACGGCCGACGGGGCTTTTCGGGGTGACAAAAAAATCGACCTGAAAGGAATTGTGGATGCGGCGCTCGAACATTGTCCGACCGTCAAGAATGTTTTTGTGCTGGAGCGCACGGGCTCTAAGCCTCAGATGAAAAAGGGACGCGACTACGATTGGCAGGAAGAAGTAAGGAATCAACCCGATACGTGTGAGCCGGAAACGATGGATGCGGAGGATTTACTTTTTATCCTTTACACCTCCGGATCAACCGGCAAGCCGAAGGGGATGGTTCATACCTGCGGGGGATATATGGTTTATACCACGTATACGTTTCGCACGGTCTTTCAATACCGCCCCGGGCAGGTGTTCTGGTGCACTGCTGATATCGGCTGGATCACTGGTCATTCCTACATTGTTTATGCGCCGTTATGTGCCGGGGCAACCACGGTGATGTTTGAGGGGATCCCCTCATATCCGGATGCCGGAAGGTTCTGGCAAGTTATTGAACGGCATCGCGTGAATATTTTTTACACGGCGCCCACCGCCATCCGGTCGTTGCAGCAGTCCTCATTGGATTTTGTAAAAAAATACAACCTGTCGTCGTTGGAAATCCTGGGAACGGTGGGAGAACCCATCAACGAGGAGGCATGGCATTGGTATCATACCCACATCGGCAAAGGGAAGTGCCCGCTGGTGGATACCTGGTGGCAGACGGAGACGGGAGGCATTATGATCTCGCCGATAGCGAATGTGACGCCCCTGAAGCCGGCCCATGCAACCCTTCCCATGCCGGGGGTTCAACCCATACTCCTGGATGAAAAGGGAGAAGTAATAAAAGGCGAGGGAGAAGGCCGGTTGGCGATACGATTTCCCTGGCCGTCCATGGCACGCACTATCTATGGGAATCATAAGCGGTTTAAGGAGACGTACTTCTCCACATTTCCGGGCATGTATTTTACCGGCGATGGAAGCAAGCGGGATGCAGAAGGCAACTACCGGATTACAGGCCGCGTGGATGATATCATTATCGTGTCGGGACATAATCTGGGGACTGCGGAGATCGAAAGTGCGGTGGACGAACACCCATCGGTCTGCGAATCCGCCGTCGTGGGGTTTCCGCACGATATCAAAGGCCAGGGCGTATATGCTTTTGTGATCTGCTACAACAAGCCCGCCGATGAAGAGAAACTCCGTAGGGAAATACGCGACGTGGTGGCAAAAATTATCGGCCCCATTGCGAAGCCGGACCGGATCCAGTTTGTTTCCGGACTGCCCAAAACGAGGTCAGGAAAAATAATGAGAAGGATTCTGCGCAAAGTGGCTGAGGGAGACACCGCCAACCTGGGGGATATTACCACGCTGCTGGATCCGAATGTGGTGGACGAAATCAAGCAGGGCGCGCTGCGTTGATGGTTACTTATGTTAACTTGGTAGACATTAACCTATTCATGCCCCTTCTGTATCATGCGTAACAGGGTTCTGACATTCCTCAGTGTGGTCCTTCTGGTGTCCTGCATCAACGACAAGGACTATGATTTCAGCGAGGTGACTTTATCGCCGGAAATCGCGTTTCCCCTTGCTTTTGGAGATTTGGCGTTGGCAAACATGATCACTCGCAAAGATTCTGCCTATATCCGATCCTACCCCGACGGTTTATTGTATTTCAGTTACTCTCAAACCTTGGGGGCCACCAGTATTCACGATCTTTTTCCTATCCCCGACAACACCTCCACCACCTCCTTTAATTTACCTGCTGGAACTCTTCCTGCCAGTTCGACGGACACCTCCTTCGGCACGATCAACGGTCAGATTGACCTGAACCTCAATCCGCAGAAGTTGACAGAAATACTCCTGAAAGCCGGAACGCTGAATCATACCCTCGGGCTGTCCATTAATACGAGTCCACCCAACCTTCCACTCCAAGCGGTAGTGACTATGACGGATGTTGTTCACAAGTCAACCTTGCAGCCGTTAACATTCTCTACGCTTAACGGATCGGGCTCCAAACAGCTGAAAGATTATGTTATTAAGATGATCAATAACCAGTTTAACATCACGGTGGATCTGATTATCAAGCCGCACCCGACCACCTTTATCGCGCCCGGCACCAATGCCAATGTGCGGTTGAATTTTGCGGGCATGGACTTTGGCTACATTAAGGGATTCCTCGGCGATCAGACAACGCCGATCCCTGCTCAATCCATGGAAGTGTCGGTATTCAACTCCACGCTGAAGGGTGTTTCTGTTTCACTGGTTCAGCCGGTGGTGAAGCTGCGGGTCGTCAACGACAACGGCGTCAGTTGCGAATTGAATTTTACGTCCCTCCAGGCACGCAAGACCGGAGGCACCCTTCCGTTCCAGATCAGTCCGTCAAACCCGGTAACGCTGGGCGCACCATCCACCATGGGTACATCGGCTACGACCGATATCCTGGTAAACAACCAGGATGCTATTTTGAATTTTGCTCCGCAACAATTGGAGTATGGGGGTTCGGTACGGATCAACAAGGGACTAATTAGCGCAAACAACTTTGTGATGGATACCAGTAAGTTGCGGATTAGCTTGTCTGCCGAAATCCCTATCCACGGCCGCGTTTCCGGAATTTCGATGTCCGACACCCTGAAGATTGACCTGACCGGACTCAACGGGTCCAATGTGATTTCCTCCTCGCTGAGAATAAGTGGTCGCAACGAAATGCCCCTCGATGCCTACGTGCAAATTTATCTCACCGATGAAAACTATCAGGTAAAGGATTCCATTTTCGCGCCGAATCAGAGATACATAGTCACTGCCAGCAGCGTAAGTCCGTCAGGGGAGCTGCTTGCACCCGGAGTATCGGAGTTCAAAGTGGGCCTCGATCCGGCAAAGCTCAGCAAGCTTTTTGATTCGAAATACCTGATTATCAAGGCGAACATGAACACAGCACGCGACAAGAACGGAGTGCTGCTCAATGTAAAATTCAAGGCGGCCTACCGACTCAAACTAAATGTCGGCCTGCTGGCCCGGTTTAACATCACGCTGAAATGAAGGGCTGCCGTTTCATAATTTCCCTTGGGTGGCTGTTGTGTGCCGCAGTTGCCGGTGCACAGACGGAGGGCACGCTTTATTTTATGAACAGCCTGCCGCAGGTCGTAGAGGGTAATCCGGCCATCATGCCGCGGTATAAGACATCGATCGGCTTGCCCGGCATCTCCTCGTTTGGCGGAGTATATGCCAACAACGGCTTTTCGTACAACGATTTCATTACCAAAGTGGACGGCGTGCCCAAGATCAAACTTTCGGAGTGGACGAAAGGACTGGCGGAAAAGAATTATGTCAACGTAGCAACGTTTGCTGACCTGTTCCGGGTGGGATTGCGGATTACGCCCAAGTGGTATGTGATGGCAAGCGCTACCGTGAGGCAGTACAACAGCACGATGATTCCAAAAGGACTTGCTTCCCTGCTCGTCGACGGCACGGCCTCCATGATTGGCACGTATTCGAATACATCGCCGCAGCAGGAATTGACGGCCTTCGTTCAGACAGGGGTGGGGGCCGCCTACATGGTCAACGATAAACTGACGGTGGGAGCCCGTTTCAAATACATCAACGGACTGGCCAACATTACCACCAAAACTTCATCACTCATTGTGGAAGTTGACAACAACTACCAGATCACTCTGACCGGCGATGCCCGGGTGAATACATCCGGAATCCCTGCCTCGGGCGGCAACTATTCCTTGTCGGACAACCTGGGAAATAACAGTGGATGGGGACTTGATATTGGAGCGACCTACCGGTTTATGGAGAAACTCACACTCAGTGCGAGCATCAATGATATTGGATCGATCACCTGGAAGAATAACCCGAAAGAATACCGGCTGGATCCTGCCAAAGCAAAATATGTCTTTTCCGGATTTGATATCACCCAGCTGCTTGACAACAACAGTGACTATCTGCATCAGCAATTAGACTCCATCAAGACGAAGTTTGACATGAAGGAAGGCCCCACCGGATCCTATACCACAAGCCTGCCTACCAAATTCTACCTCGGTGGCACGTACTCCCTGAAACCGAACCTGAGTGTGGGGACGCTTTTTTTCGGAGAGACGTTCGGCGATCGCTTTTCTACCGGCATGACGGCCTCCCTCAACAAGAATTTCGGTAAGTGGGTGAGTACCTCCCTGACATACACCGCCTCCAACCGTTCGTACAACAACATCGGCATGGGCGTTTCATTCAACCTGTCGCCCGTGCAGATTTACTTCCTTGGCGATAACCTGCTGATGGCGCCGGTGTCACTGATTTCAGGTCAAAACCTCAACGGATACCTCAATGGATCACAGCTGATCACCTTGCGGGCAGGGATCAACCTGGTGTTTGGGTGGGATAAGATCGAGAAATCCAGCAAGGTGAAAGGCGACAGCCACAATCCGAAAGAAAAGGGACCCAAGACCAAAACGAAAACCACCTTCGGCCGGTCGCCGGAAAAGAAATCGAAAGTGGGGAGATAGCCCCATAAAAAAAGCCCCGACCCGGGGCTTTTGTTTTTTTACGTGTTATCCGGCTAGCTGCCGCATGCTTCACAAGAATCCGGATCATCCAGCGAGCAGGTCATGTCGGCACGCTTCTGCTCTTCCTGGTAGGCTGTGTACGGGATGGCTTGCTGCTTTTCCTTCGAAGCGGCAACCAGTGCCCCGGATACTACCGGCTCAGCTACTACTGTTTCCCGCTCTGCCTCCGGTTGCTCCACTGACGTCTTCTCGATAGTAAATTTGATGGCGTCGGCGGCAGCGGTTGACCGCAGGTAATACATTCCTGTCTTCAGCCCCTTTTTCCAGGCGTAGAAATGCATGGAAGTAAGCTTACCGAAGTTGGGATTCGTAATGTGGATATTGAGGCTTTGTGACTGGCATATATACGCGCCCCGGTCGGCCGACATGTCGATGATCGATTTCTGGGAAATCTCCCACACCGTTTTGTAGATGTCCTTGATGCTCTGTGGAATTTCCGGAATGGACTGAACCGAACCGTTTGCGCCAATCAACTTCTGCCGCATGGAGTCATTCCACAACCCCAGGCTCATCAGGTCGCTCATCAGGTGCTTGTTAGCAATGATGAATTCACCGGACAAGGTACGGCGTGTATAAATATTGGATGTGTAGGGTTCAAAGCATTCGTTGTTCCCAAGGATCTGCGATGTGGATGCAGTAGGCATAGGTGCTACCAACAGCGAATTGCGTACGCCGTGCTGCTTCACCTCACGCTTCAGCTGGTCCCAGTTCCACCGGCCCGACGAGGGATTCACTCCCCACATGTCGAATTGGAAAATACCTTTGGAAACCGGCGAGCCCTTGAAGGTTTCGTAGGGACCGTTCAGCTTCGAAAGCTCCATGGATGCTTCCATGGCGCCGAAATAGATCGTTTCAAAGATATCCTTGTTGAGGCCGCGGGCCTCCTCCGAATCGAACGGCATGCGGAGGAGAATGAACACATCTGCCAATCCCTGGACGCCCAGGCCGATCGGGCGGTGCCGCATGTTGGATTTTTTTGCCTCGGCCACCGGGTAGTAATTCACGTCGATGACCTTGTTCAGGTTTCGGGTGGCCACTTTGGTGATCTCGTAAAGTTTGTCATGGTCAAACTTGCCGTCGGACGTAACGAACTTGGGCAGCGCAATGGAGGCCAGGTTGCAAACGGCAATCTCATCGGGGGAAGTATACTCGATGATTTCGGTGCACAGGTTGCTGGACTTGATGGTGCCCAGGTTCTTCTGGTTCGACTTGCGGTTGGCGGCATCCTTGTACAGAATGTAGGGTGTGCCGGTTTCTATCTGCGACTCCAACACTTCAAACCAAAGGTCTTGTGCCTTGATCTGCTTGCGGAACTTGCCCTCTTTCTCATACTTCTCATACAGCCGCTCAAAGTCCTCTCCCCAGCAGTCGGCGAGGCCGGGTGCTTCGTTGGGACAGAACAGAGACCACGTCTCATTGGCTTCCACCCGCTTCATAAAGAGATCGGGTATCCACATGGCGTAGAAGAGGTCGCGGGCGCGCATTTCTTCCTTGCCATGGTTTTTTTTCAGGTCGAGGAAGTCAAACACATCGGCGTGCCATGGTTCGATGTAAATGGCAAAACTCCCCTTGCGCTTGCCTCCGCCCTGATCCACATACCGGGCAGTCATATCAAAGTTGCGCAGCATGGGAACGATCCCGTTGGAGGTGCCGCCGGTGCCTTTGATGTAAGAGCCTTTGGCGCGCACGTTGTGCACGCTCAAACCAATGCCGCCAGCGGATTGTGAAATTTTGGCGCAGTTCTTCAACGTATCATAGATGCCGTCGATGCTGTCGTCCTTCATAGTGAGGAGGAAGCACGAGGACAACTGTGGTTTTGGCGTACCGGCGTTAAACAACGTCGGGGTGGCGTGCGTGAACCATTTTTCGGAAAGGAGGTTGTAGGTTTCGATAGCAGCGGGGATGTCTTCCCCGTGGATTCCCACGGCCACACGCATGAGCATGTGCTGCGGGCGCTCCACCACACGGCCTTCGATCTTCATCAGGTATGACCGCTCCAGCGTCTTAAAGCCGAAATAGTCGTAGCTGAAATCGCGGTCATAGAAAATGGCTTCGTCCAACTCGGCGGCATGGCTGCGGATGGTCTTCCAGGTTTCCTTGGAAATCATCGGCGCATTCTGGCCGGTCTTTGAATCCACGTGCTGGTAGAGCCGCTTCATCGAATTGGAAAATGACTTGCTGGTAGTCTTGTGGAGGTTGGATACGGCAATCCGGGCCGCCAGCTTGGCGAAATCGGGATGGCGCGTGGTCATCGTCGCGGCAATTTCGGCGGCGAGGTTATCCAGCTCGTGCGTCGATACTCCATCAAACAGGCCATTGATCACTTTCATGGCCACTTCTACCGGGTTTACAAGCTTTGGATCGAGACCATAGCAGAGTTTTTCGATCCGCGAGGTGATTTTGTCGAACTTGACGGACTCTCTGTGTCCGTCCCGCTTCAATACGAGCATGTCCTGAGGGGTGTTTGGGTGAGTAAAAGTTTAAAAAATGGTCTCATAAGGTAACTAAAAATCCTCATTCAATGAAAATTTTGGCGACTCATCTTTATCGGTGCTATTCATAACGCCTGCTTTCTGGTATTCAGCCACCCGTTTCTCGAAGAAATTGGTCTTTCCACGCAGCGAAATCATCTCCATAAAATCAAACGGGTTTGTCGCATTGTAGATTTTCTTACCAACCAATTCGTTCAGAAGGCGGTCGGCGACAAATTCAATATACTGGCACATCAGCTGGGCGTTCATGCCAATGAGGTTGACGGGGATGGCATCCGTGACAAACTCCTGCTCGATGGTCACGGCATCCTTGATAATCTCAACGACACGGTCCACAGGCAGCTTGTTCACCACATGCCGGGTGTACAGGTGACAGGCGAAGTCGCAATGGAGGCCTTCGTCGCGGGAGATCAACTCGTTGGAAAAACTCAATCCTGGCATCAGCCCGCGCTTCTTCAGCCAGAAGATCGAGCAGAAGGAGCCGGAGAAGAAGATTCCTTCCACCGCCGCAAAGGCGATTAGGCGCTCCTGGAAGGTGCCGCCGCCAATCCACCGCAGGGCCCAGTCCGCTTTCTTCTTCACGCAGTCCATGGTATCCACCGCATGAAAAAGGCGGTCCTTCTCGCGCGTGTCCTTCACGTAGGTGTCGATCAGCAGCGAGTAGGTCTCGGAGTGGATGTTCTCAATGGCAATTTGAAATCCATAGAAGAACTTGGCCTCGGTGTACTGAACTTCGGATATAAAGTGTTCGGCGAGGTTCTCATTGACAATCCCGTCGCTGGCGGCGAAAAAGGCCAATACGTGCGTAATGAAGTGTTTTTCACCGTCGTTGAGGTTGGCCCAATCGCGCAAATCATGGCTGAGATCAATTTCTTCGGCCGTCCAAAAACTGGCTTCAGCTTGTTTGTAGAATTTCCAGATGTCGTTGTGGCGGATGGGGAAGATGACAAATCGGTCCTTATTTTCAATGAGTATGGGTTCCTGGGGTAACGCTGGGGTCATAGGCTGCTGCTGCTTCAATTATCAAGTAATACATTCAGACACGTGTTCCTTCAATAAATTTAGTGACGAGTGTTTGCCTCACGTTCGTGATGTCCTTCGTCAAAGAGTGCATTGGGAACCAACAAATATTTGAAATGGACCCTACAATTCAAAGGATGTGAAGGAGGGACGGTCCGCTTGTTTTTACCGATGGACCGATGCACGCGTCGGTTAACAATTCATTCTCATTCACTTACCGATTTTCCAGGAAGTGATTTTTGAATCAATAATTTTTTTAAAAAATTTAATACGCAGAATTTGCAATTGAGCCATGCGATCCGCGGGACTTCCATGGCGTGAACGGGGGGCCTCCGGGGGGCTTCAGGAATGGCTGTTTGAAGCCCAAAAACAGGGCTCTTAGGGGTATTTTATCCAATTTGACTCACCCGTTGGTTTTTCAGACAGTGTGTTCTATCTTTGCAGTCCATTTTTAAAAACCAACTGTCATGTACGCTGTCGTGGATATCGGGGGAAAGCAATTCAAAGTCGAGAAAGACCAGTATTTGTATGCCCCGCGTTTGGAGGCCGAAATCGGCGCTTCCGTTCAGTTTGATCGCGTTCTGCTGATCGACAAGGACGGCAAGGTGGAGGTAGGCATGCCCCTTATCAAGGGCGCCAAGATCTCCTGCAAGGTCCTCGAGCAGGTCAAGGATGACAAAGTGATTGTCTTTAAGAAGAAGCGCCGGAAGGGATATGCCAAGAAAAACGGCCACCGCCAGCAGTTTACCAAAGTTCAGATCGAGAGCATCACCAGCAAATAGGAACCTAATCGTTTAGCAAGCCATGGCACACAAAAAAGGGGAAGGGAAAGTAAAGAACGGCCGCGAATCCGAAAGCAAACGCCTCGGCATTAAGGTATTTGGAGGCCAGAAGGTTATAGCTGGTAATATTATAGTGCGCCAGCGGGGCACCCGTCACCATCCGGGCCGGAACGTAGGCATGGGCAAGGACCATACGTTGTTTGCCCTCACCCCCGGCACCGTCATGTTCAAGAAGGGCCGTGCCGACAAGTCATTTGTTTCGGTCGTAGCCGAATCCTGAGCTGGATCGTCATGCATCATTGGAAGCACCCGAGGGTGCTTTTTTTATGTCCAATCTGGGGTATTTTAGAAGGGCACCACTCCACTGAAGCCCTCCCGTAAGATGCCTGAAAACAGTGCCTTTCTTTGGTGTTTTGGTCGGGTGACAAAATTTACTTGGCTGGCTAACGGGTGTTATGGAAGGAAAATTTCCCGCAAATACTTGCCGCGGTATTTCGTTTATTGAATTTACGCTCTATTTTTAACCTTTTAAATTACTAACTAAAACCAAAACCTATGAAGAAGTTTTTACTGTTATGCTTCTCATTCGTTTTCGCAACCAGTGTACTCTGGGCGCAGGAACGGGTGGTTTCAGGCAGGGTGTCGGCTCAAGAAGATGGGTCGGCATTGCCGGGCGTTAACGTGGTGCTGCGAGGCACTACGAATGGTACCGTTACAGACACTGACGGTAACTACAAATTAAGTGTGCCCGCGACCGGCGGCACGTTGGTATTCTCCTTTATTGGCTACGCTACGCAAGAACGTGCGATTGGCGAGCGCTCTGTGCTTGATATGGGCATGGACTTGGATACCAAGCAGTTGACCGAAGTGATCGTAACCGCGCAAGGTATTGTCCGTGACAAGAAAGCGATTGGTTATGCCATCAGTACGGTTGGCCAGGATCAGATTGCCGCACGGCCAGTGAACGACATTTCACGCGTCCTCCAGGGCAAGATTCCAGGTGTTGTAATCAATCCGAGCGGAGGTATTTCTGGAACAGGTTCCAGCATCAACATCCGCGGATATTCCTCGATTACAGGCAGCACGCAGCCTCTTTGGGTTGTAGACGGGGTGCCTTTTAACTCCTCTACCAACGACGCTTCGGGCTTTACTACCGGTGGTACCGCGGGCTCCAGCAGCCGCTTCCTCGATCTGGATCCCAACTCGATTGAAAACATCAACGTGTTGAAAGGTCTCGCCGCCACCGTATTGTATGGTGACCAGGGAAGAAACGGTGTAATTCTTGTCACTACCAAATCCGGTAGCGGAAAGAAGAAAGCCACGGAATTCAGCATCCAGCAGACGATTTCTGCTACGGAGATTGCTTCCTGGCCCAAGTTTCAGTCCCATTACGGAAACGGTTTCCAGCAGCTCTCCGGTGTTTCCCCCGTGTTCTTCAGCAACTGGGGTGCACACTTCGACGAGATTGACTCTGCCGGCCATCCTTTCCAGTTCCTCGCTGATGCAACCCTCCGTAACCAGTTTCCCGGAACGTTCTTCAAGCGCCAGGCTTATACGGCTGCTCCGGATGTAAGCAAGTATTTCCGCACCGGTATGGTGTCCAATACGAGCTTCAACATGTCGGGCGGTACGGACAAACTGAGCTTTAACGCCTCTGTCGGATATACGTCTGAGCAGGGCTACCAGCCAGGAAACGACTTGTATCGTTTGAACCTCCAGACCGGCTTTACAGCTGCGGTTACGGATAAGTTCACAATACGCACATCCCTCCTCATTGCACGGACGGATATGAAGACCCCTCCGCTAAACGCGGCAACGGGCGGTGGTGCATCGTTCAACGGTGTTCCTTCCCAGTATGCCAACTTCCTGTATACCCCTGTGAGCATTGACCTGCTGAGCCTGCCTTTTGAGGCTCCCCTGGACAAGCGCATGGTGTGGTACCGCGGCGGTAGTGATATTCCGAACCCACGTTGGATAGCAAAGTATACCCAGGAGACGGACGTAACTGACCGTTTCTTCAATTCGAGCATTTTCACCTATGACTTCAGCGAGAAGATCAGCTTAGCCTACAAAGTTGGTTATGACACCTATACACAGCGCCAGAACCGGATGTATAACAGGGGTATTTCCCCTTCGTACAACATCATCAACCGCGGTGTGTTCCAGTCTCAGACGCTGAACAACACGATCTGGAACCACGACCTTATCGCAACGATCAACACAAGCCTTACTTCCGACATCACGATGTTGGGACGTTTGGGGGTGAATGCCCGTTACGATGAGTCGCTGCGCGACGGTATCTATTCTGAAAACCAGGTGGTATTCGGTCTGTTCCGTCACTCCAACTTCTCGACGAGCTCCAACCGCGCTCTGGCTTTTGACGGACGCTCGTTCAACCGCACGTCACAGCAGCAGCGCTACGGAGTGTATGCCGACTTCTCGTTTGACTACAAAGACTGGTTGTTCCTTAACCTGTCTGGCAGAAATGACTGGAACTCCACGCATGAGCAAGGACAGCAGACACAGTTTTATCCCAGCGCAAGTGTTTCCTTCGTTCCTACCGAGTTGTTTGACAACATGAAGTCTGACAAGTTCAACTTCCTGAAGGCCCGTTTGAGCTATGGAACATCCGCCGGATTTGCGCCGCCTTACAGCACGCGGTCGGTGGTAAACCAGAACTTGCGCGGCTCCATGGATGCCGCCGGCGTCCTGTTTGGTGAGCATTCAGTAAGCGACCAGTTGGGTAACTCAAAGCTCCGCCCTGAGCTTCAGGAAGAACTTGAAGCGGGTATCGAAGCCAAGTTCTTCAACGAGCGTTTGGGTATTGACTTCACGGTCTACAGCCGCTCTACGATCGACCTGATCACGAATGCACCGATTGACCCCTCTACTGGCTACACTCAGACCTTCCTTAACATTGGTAAGTTGTCCAATAAGGGTATTGAAATGGGCGTAAACGGTACACCGCTTAAAGTCGGTGGTTTTCGGTGGGATGTGATCTGGAACTTGACGATTGTACGTCCGGAAGTAGTTAGCCTTGGAGACGCCGGCATCAGCCGCGTGGCCATCGCAGGTCAGACTACGCTGGGTAACTTCGCTGTTCCCGGCCGCCCGACGAACGTCATGATCGGTACTGCCATCCTGAAGTCTCCCCTCCGGGAGCGCGTGGTTGGTTCAAACGGTCTGTATGAGCAGGATCCTAACCTGCAGGAGCTCGGTAACCCGAACCCTGACTTCCTGACTACCGTGATCAACACCTTTACCTACAAGGGACTCAACCTGAATGTTCAGTTTGATTATCGCGCAGGAGGCAAGATCTGGTCGTCGACGATGGCTGCAACTATCGGCCGCGGTGTGAGTACAGATACGGACTTCAACCGTGACATGACGTTCATCCTTCCCGGTGTGAAAGTGGTTGGTACGAACACAGATGGAACCTCCATCTATGCCAAGAACGACCGCCAGGTGTCTGCATCGGACTACGGGTTCAACACCCAGTTCTTCGGATACCAGGAAGTGAACATGGTGGACGGAACTACCATCCGCCTGCGTGAGGTTGCCCTGGGGTATACAATCCCCAAGTCGATCATGGGAAAGACCCCGTTCAAGTCAGCAACGCTGTCGGTAAACGGAAACAATCTTTGGTTCAAGGCGTTGAGCGTGCCTGAAGGCACGAACTACGATACCGAGATTTCCAGCCAGGGAGTTGATAACGGTATCGGGTTTGACTACCTGACCGGTCCCAGTGTTCGCCGCTACGGTGTTGTACTGAAGTTAACCTTCTAAGCTTAAAATTGAATTGATATGAAAATGATTAAAATATCTGTAGTCTTCGTTTGTCTGATGCTCGGAGTATCCTGCACGTTGGATTTGCAACAGAATCCCAACACCGTGGATCCCAGCCAGGCGATACCAGACTTGTTATTGAATTCCATGCAGCGTCAGCTGGCGGGCCTCTTCCAGGGTGCCAGCTCGACGGGCATGACACTGACCCGCCTTCAAAATGCGGGTAACTCGACGTATGCCAACACGATCAGCCCCAACGGGTTTGACGGCACTTGGAGCACCGCCTATGCGGGTATCTTGCTGGACGGAAACACCCTTATCGCTCAGGCGGACAAGGATGGCTTTGCACGGCATGCCGGGATGACACGTGTAATGAATGCCTACGTACTCCTGATGCTAGTGGATATGTTTGGTGATGTGCCCTATTCCAAAGCTTTTGGTGGCGCTTCACAATTCAATCCTTCGGTTGATCCGGGCCTTAGTGTCTATACGGCAGCAATTGCCATGCTGGACAAGGGGATTCTGGATTTGACGACGTTGCTAAGCAATGCAACGCCGACACCGGGATACCTCAATCCTGTGGCGCCGACGCCTCCGGATCAGTACTACTACGGTAACTTCGGTAACTGGGTACGGCTGGCGAACACGCTTAAGCTGAAGGCGTTCCTCAACCTGCGTTTGACTGACCTTCCAGGAGCAACGACTGGCATCAACGCCGTTCTTGCACACCCGGGAGGGTTGATTACAGCACAGGGTCAGAGCTTCATGTTCCACTACGGTAGTAACACAGCGGATCCGGATGCACGCCATCCCCGTTTTATTGCCAACTATCCTTCAGGCGGCGGAAACTACATGTCCAACTGGCTGATGTGGCAGATGATACACGGATACGATGCTGTCCAGCAGGGCGGGATCGGTGATCCGCGTCTTCGCTTCTACTTCTATCGTCAGACTGGTTCCAACAACACGGATCCCAACAACATCCGTTGTGTGACCAACTTGTTGGCGCCTGCTCACTATCCGCAGGTACTGGCCGGTGCGATTTCCATTACGGGTCCCCTTGGTCACCCGGCTGGTATCAGCACGGATCCTCTGAACGCTGCTTGGACTTCCAGCGGTGCTGGTTCAGCGGGTACCCTTCCCAAGACGTTTTGCTACCCGAGCCTCAACGGCTACTGGGGTCGCGATCACGTCGATGCACAGGGTATCCCTCCGGATAACTTCCTGCGTACGGCCTGGGGTGCTTACCCTGCCGGCGGACGTTTTGACGGGGCAACCCAAACTGGCGTTGGTTCTAACATTGGTATGCGTGGTGCCGGTATTCAGCCTATCATGATGCGGTGCTTTACTGAATTCATGCTTGCTGAAGCGGTGCTTACCATGCCTGGCATTGTAGGCGCATCACCTGCCGCCACACATTTTGCAAACGGCATAAATGCATCGTTCACAGATGTTCGTGACTTCTCGCTCAATGGCACCATGCCTGGTTCTGCGCAGCCCGCGGGTCCAAACGAGAGCGCGACGATCACCGGCTTCTATTCGTCAGCAAACTACACGGCGAATGTTAATACGTACCTGAACCGGGCTGCTGGTGTAGCGCCTGATAAAGGCGGTGCTAACGTACAGTATGCCGCGGCCTCTGCGACGGAGAAGTTGAACCTGATCGCCCGTGAGTACTGGATTGCTTCGTTCGGAAACGGGGTAGAAGCGTACAACCTGTATCGCCGGACGGGCTTCCCTTCCGGAATGCAGCCTACGCTGCAGGCCACGGTGGCCTCTGCTCCTTTCCCGAGATCATACTACTATCCTCAGGCGTTTGCTGCGTTGAACTCTTCGGTGACGCAGAAGACGGTACTGAGCCAGAGGGTGTTTTGGGATACGAACACAGCCAATCTTGACTTTTAACCCATTAACTCTGAAATCATGAATCAAAAAAAATATGCATTCATTTCAGCTTTTATCCTGCTCGGGGTCGTCATATCCTGTAGTGTGGATGAGAGCAAGTTTCCGCTTCCTTACAACGCGCGGACAACGGGCGCATACTTGCGTATGTACCGTGTTACCTCCAACGTTTTTGACGTCAACAACATCGCTGCCTCTGCTTTTGAGACGGTGTATGAGCCTGTGGATGTAAAGAACGGGGATGATACAGACTCGATCCGTTTTTACGTAAGCTTCCGCCGGGGCGCTGCCCTGTCGCGGGAGATGAAAGTAAAGGCGGTTTCTGTTTCTGCCTTTACGAAGCCTGCGTCTCCAACCTACTCCGTGTATAAGCGCGGGGCGGTGAGAGTGACCATGCAGGAAGCGTTGAACGTGCTGGCTCCAATTGCGGGTATTGATCCGGATGGTGCAGGCCCTATCGTTGGCGCTTCGCCAGCATCGGGTCTGTCTGCCTACCCGGTAGGTCCTACGCTTGCCGGTGACGAGTTCATCTTCCGGATGATCCAGGTGCTGAAAGACGGCCGTAAATTCACGGTGTTGAACCCTCAGTTCCCGGTAAACCCGGCGTTTGGAAATCCTGCAGAGGAAAATGGTACACCGAACATTACGACGGGACAGTTTTACAGCTCGCCGTTCACGTATACCATAACAGCAAGGACCCAGTTCTCGGGAACTGCCTGGACGGGCACCTACTCGCTGCAGCAGCGCACCAACTGGGCGCCGTCGCATTCGATTCAGTTGCATGAAGTGAGCTACCCAGCGTACATGAACGCGGTGAACTTCCCTACGCAAACGGTGACGCTGGCAGTACCGGCAAATGGATTGCCTACGCAGCGTTCCTTCACGGTGAACTACCGCGGAGGTAGCACCACGATGAACCTGAACCTGGAGCCTTCGTCTCCCGGTTTGGTTGCCGGCACTGTAGCCAACCTCGTATCCAACTTCGGTATGACGGGAGCTACTACGGCTAACCTGGGAACGGTGTTTGTCCTGCTGAATAACTCCGGACAAAACTGCTCCTCGAAGCGTCAGTTCTACTGGACAACGCCTACAGGCGGTACGTTCGGTGGCTCGGTAGCAGCAGCAGCCCGGTTTACAGCGCCTCCCGGATTGCCCGGATTTGCAATCCCTAACAGGGGTGTGTACATGACGACCATCGACGGATTGACGGTTGGCAACGTGATGACCATCGGTCTCGATGACGACGCGGATGAATATGGAAGAAGGAACGGGTATTGTACCTGGACACGTCGGATTCAACTGACGCTGACCAAGCTCTAATCTGGATTCTTTAATAAAAGAAAAGGGGTTGCTGAAAAGCAGCCCCTTTTTTTATGCTCTGGATTTTGGGACAGATGTGAAAAGCCTCTTGGCTAATACGTAACAGGGAAGAAACGGAGTGAGGGGAAAGACGTTTGCCCGGCAGTTAGTTCTGAATCATTTTTAGCAAGAGCGTAAGCCTGCTCTTGAGATTGCGGCGGTCGATAATAAAATCGAGGAAGCCGTGCTCGAGAACGAACTCGGCGCTTTGAAAACCGTCGGGGAGACTTTTGCCGATGGTTTCGCGGATCACACGGGGACCGGCAAAACCAATCAAGGCCCCGGGTTCGGCGATGTTGAAATCACCGAGCATGGCGTACGATGCGGTGACTCCACCTGTGGTGGGGTCGGTGAGCAGGGAGATATAGGGTACTTTGGCTTCATCCAACTGTGCAATCTTTGCCGCAGTCTTGGCCATCTGCATCAATGACAAGCCGGCCTCCATCATGCGTGCCCCGCCTGAACGGGAAATCATCAGGAAAGGAACCCCGTTCTTCAGGCTGTAATCCATGGCACGGGCGATCTTTTCTCCTACAACCGAACCCATCGACCCGCCGATGAAGGTGAAGTCCATGCAGGCGATGGCGATGTCCAGGCCGTTCATTTTTCCGTAGGCTGTGCGCACGGCGTCTTTCAGGTCTGTCTTTGCCTGGGTTTCCTTTATCCGCTTGGGGTAGGTTTTTGTGTCTGTAAATTTCAACGGATCCCCGGACTCCATCCGCTCGTCGAGTTCGGTGAACTGGTTGTTGTCAAAAAGGATTTCAAAATACTCGCGGGAGCCGATCTTCACGTGATGCTCCTCGTCGGGCACCACGTATGCGTTGTTCCGGAGTTCACGGGTGTGGATAATCTTGCCGGCAGGCGTCTTGAACCAGAGCCCGTCAGGCACTTCCCGTTTTGACTCCGTAGGGGTGAGAATTCCTTTATCCGTTCGTTTAAACCAAGGCATGATGGTGCGTCTAAATGAAAAAAACTGTTAAGCCAGCGTAATGGACGTGTCCTTATAAACGTCCTGGATAGCGTTGAGTATCTCAATGCCCTCCTTCATGGGACGCTGAAAAGCCTTGCGGCCGGAGATGAGGCCTGTACCGCCGGCCCGCTTGTTGATGACGGCAGTGCGTACCGCTTCCTGCAGGTCGCTGGCACCTTTGGACTCACCGCCCGAATTGATCAGACCGGCCCGCCCCATGTAACAGTTCAATACTTGATACCGGCACAGGTCGATTGGATGGTCGGAGGTAAGCTCTGAGTAAATGCGCTCGTCCAGTTTTCCATAACTGCTTCCGCCCGTATTAAGTGCCTTGAAGCCGCCGTTGTTGGTCGGTAATTTTTGTTTGATGATGTCTGCTTGTATGGTAACTCCCAGGTGGTTGGCCTGGCCGGTGAGGTCAGCAGAAACATGGTAGTCAACGCCGTCTTTTTTGAACGCATTGTTGCGGATGTAGCACCAGAGAATGGTGGCCATGCCCAGTTCGTGGGCTTCTTCAAAGGCCTTCGCCACCTCAATGATTTGGCGGGAAGACTGATCGGATCCGAAATAAATGGTTGCACCTACCGCCACGGCGCCCAGGTTCCAGGCGTCGCGCACCGATCCGAACATGATCTGGTCGGCTTTGTTGGGGTAGGTAAGCAGTTCGTTGTGATTGATCTTGACAATGAACGGGATCTTGTGCGCATACTTGCGGGAGGTGAATCCCAGCGTGCCGAACGTAGTAGCCACCGCATTGCAACCGCCTTCGATGGCCAGTTTTACAATATTTTCCGGGTCGAAATAGATGGGGTTCTTGGCAAAGGATGCCCCGGCGCTGTGCTCAATGCCCTGGTCGATGGGGAGGATCGATAAGTACCCGGTTCCTCCCAGGCGGCCGCTCTGAAACAGTGTCCCCAGGCTGCGTAGCACTTGCGTGTTCCGGTTGCTGGGTCCAAAAATATCATCTATAAATCCAGGCCCCGGAGCATGAATCTGGTTGCTGGCTATCGTCTTGCTTTTGTATGACAGCAGTGACTCGGCTTCAGCTCCCAGCAGGTCAGAAATCTTGGTTTTTGACATATGTACGGTTAAAGAAGGAAGGCAAATATAGGCCTGCAGGCTATGGATTCCAATTTAAAAGGTCGCCGCCGGGTATGAAAAAAGCCCAATTTGAAGTCAAATTGGGCTTTTTTGGTAGTGTATTGCTACGCTTTGGCTTTCGCCGGAACGTTGCTCAATTTCTCTTTGATACGTGCCGACTTGCCCTGGCGGCCCTTCATGTAGTACAGCTTCGCGCGGCGCACTTTGCCCGCCTTGACAAACTCAATTTTCTCGATGCTGGGGCTTACGATGGGGAAAATCCGCTCTACACCAACGCCGTTGGAAACTTTCCGTACGGAAAACATCTCTCCGTTCGTGCCTTTTCCGCGGCGCGACAACACGACGCCCTGGAACTGCTGCACACGCTCCTTGTTACCCTCGCTGATCTTAACGTGGACGTTGATTGTATCCCCTGCCTTGAAATCAGGGTGATTTGTGCGTTTTCCAGCCAACTCTTGTTCTGCCAGTTTGATTAGATCGACCATATCCGATTCGTTTTAAAAATGGACTGCAAATATAGGAAAGTGAGGGGAGTCGGCAAGGACTGGACTGAAAATGCCTTTTGGGCTTTAATCTCCCTCCAGAAGGTCCGGGCGCCGGTTTTTTGTTCTTTCCAGTGCGCTGTCATGACGCCACTCCTCGACCAGTGCCGGATTGCCCGACAGGAGGACAGGGGGTACGGTCCAGCCCTGGTACTCCGCCGGCCGGGTGTAGATGGCGGGAGCGACCAAACCATCCTGAAACGAGTCGGTAAGCGCTGACGACTCATCGGAGAGTACGCCTGGCAATAGTCGTATGACGGCATCGGCAACTACCGCCGCGGCGAGCTCGCCGCCGGAAAGGACGTAGTCGCCGATGCTGATTTCGCGGGTGATCAGGTGCTCCCGAACCCGCTCGTCGACGCCCTTGTAATGGCCGCACAGCAGGATGAGATTCCCTTTCAGGCTTAGCTGGTTGGCCAGCGATTGGGTGAGCATTTCCCCATCGGGACTCATGTAGATGATTTCATCGTAGGTGCGTTGGGCGGTAAGGGATTGAATGCAGCGGTGGATCGGCTCAATCATCATAACCATGCCGGCGCCGCCGCCAAAGGCATAATCGTCGGTGTTGCGGTGTTGGTCGGTCGTGTAGCTCCGCAGGTCGTGAACTTCCACAGTTACAAGACCTTTTTCACGGGCGCGCTTGAGTATGGAGTCGCTGAAGGGGCTATCCAGCAGGCGCGGCAGGCACGTGATAATGTCGAATCTCATGTTTCGAAATTACAAAAAGGGGAGGGCTAAATCTCCAGGAATCCTTTCGGCAGCTCCACGGTAATTTTCTTGCGGGACTTGTTGGTGTTCCGGATGAAGGGGCCGTTGAGCGGGATCATGATTTCACGACCCAGGTAGTTGACGATGAGGTGGCGGTTGGCGCCGTTTTCCATGATTTCTTTCACGATTCCCAGAAGTCCGTGGGCATTGTCGGTCACTTCGAAGCCCACTACTTCGTCGTTGTAAAACTCGCCCCGTGGCAGTGCCGGGCGCAACGTGCGGGGCAAGTACACGCTGCAGCCTCTCAGCAGGGCCGCCGCGTCGGCAGAATCAACGTCTTCGAGTTTGACGAACGCTTTGGTGCCCTTCGCGGATACGGATTTAATGAAATAGGGGACCAGTTGGCCCTTCGTTTCCACGAACAGGGAGGGAAGACCGACAAGATCGGGGCAGCCGGGCGCAAGCACAAAGGTCACTTCGCCCTGCAGCCCGTGGGTTTTCGCAACGTAGGCGATTTTAAAGCAGTCGTCGATTTTCATAGCGTGTTGGTCAACGGGCTAAAACAAAAAATGCCAACACGGGAATCGCGTTGGCATGGATTGTATGTTTGGCTTCTATGCTTGGGCCTCAGGAGCCGGTGAATCGGTTGCCGGTGCTTCTGATGCAGGCACTTCCGGCGCGGGAACTTCCGCTGCAGGTGCTTCCGTTGCCGCTGCTTCTGTTGCTTCCGTTGCTTCCGCCACCGCTGTTTCTTCTGCCGGGGCCTCCGCAACAGGCGCCTCTGCTGCTGCGACGGCTGCTTCCGCTTTCTTGCGGATGGCTTCCGTACGGGCTTCGCGGACCTTGGTTTCGGCTTCCTTGCGGGCTTTGGCCACGTCCTGCTTGGTTTTGCTTACCGTATCTATCTTCGACTGAATGTTCTCTTCTTTCTTGGTTTTCCACTCGGCAAGCTTTGCATCGGCCTGCTCCTGAGTGAGGGCGCCTTTTACTACGCCGATCTGCAAATGCCGCTTCAGCATAACGCCGCGGTAGGACAGCATAGCCTTTACCGTGTCGGACGGCTGGGCGCCTTTCATAAGCCATGAAAACGCCTTGTCCTCGTCAAGCTTGATGGTAGCGGGTACCGTCAGCGGGTCGTATGTGCCTATTTTTTCGATGAATTTTCCGTCCCGGGGGGACCTGGCGTCGGTTACAACAACGTCATACCGTGCTAGTCTTTTGCGGCCTCTGCGGGCCAATCTGATCATTACTGCCATGCTACTTGTGTTTTAAAGGTTGGATCTCGTCCGTTTTTTAAGGACTGCAAAGGTAATAGAATTTGCATCCCTGCCAATACGGATATTGAATTGACCTCCTGATTTATGAAAACCTCTAATAATTGTATAAGCGTGTATACAATTTTTAATTGAAGAAGTCGATGTATACATTTGTTATCTTACCCTACGGCCTATGGACAAATACTCCTACATCTCAAATGCTGACGTTGGCTACCTGGACCAACAATACCAGAATTACAAGAACGACCCGACGTCTGTCGATCCGTCCTGGCAGAAATTCTTCGAAGGATATGATTTTTCGCAGCAGCGCTTTGGCGACAACGGCAAGGCGGGCGCGGGCGAGGGGATCAGCATCAAAGAGACGCAGGTCCGAACGTTGATCCACGCGTACCGGTCGCGGGGCCACCTGAAGTCCAATACCAACCCGGTGCGCGAGCGGCGGAAACACCAGGTTCCTCTCGAGCATACGTATTACGGGCTGACCGATGCGGACCTGGATGCAGAGTTTGATGTAGGGGTGGAAATCGGACTGGGCCGTACAACCCTCCGGAAGATCATTGACAAGCTCAAGCAGGTATATGTCGGCACCATTGGATTTGAATACAGTTATATCCGCAACCAGGAAATCTTTGACTGGTTTATCGACAAGTGTGAGCGGGAATACTATGCCTACGCGCCGTCTCTGGATGAGAAGAAGAGCATCCTGGCGAAGCTGAACGAAGCGGTAGTCTTTGAAAATTTCCTGCACACCAAGTTCCTCGGCCAAAAGCGCTTTTCGCTGGAAGGCGGCGAGACGACCATCCCTTCCCTGCAGACCATCATCAATACCAGCGCCGCCATGGGCGTGAAAGAGGTGGTGATCGGCATGGCGCACCGGGGAAGACTCAATGTATTATCCAACATCCTTGGAAAAACATACGAGCAAATTTTCACAGAATTTGAAGGCCAGGTCAATCCAGACCTTACCATGGGCGACGGGGACGTGAAATACCACCTGGGTTACTCCAGCCACATCAGTACGCCTACGGGCGAAAAGATCTACGTAAAGCTTACCCCCAATCCTTCCCACCTGGAGGCGGTTGACTCCCTGGTACTCGGCTACACCCGCGGCCAGATTGACGACGAATACGAGGGGGGACTCAGCAAGGCGCTGGCGATTCTTATTCACGGCGATGCGGCCATCGCCGGTCAGGGCATTGTGTATGAGCTTGTTCAGATGTCGGGGCTGGAAGGGTATACCACAGGAGGCACCATCCATTTTGTAATCAACAACCAGGTAGGATTCACGACCGACTACGAAGATGCGCGTACGTCCATTTATTGTACGGACATTGCCAAGATCGTTGACGCACCCATCCTCCACGTCAACGGCGACGATGCCGAAGGGGTCACTTTCTGCTCCAAGCTGGCGGTGGAATACCGGCAGAAGTTCGGCAAGGATATTTTCATCGACATGCTTTGCTACAGGCGCCACGGGCACAACGAAAGCGACGAGCCCAAATTCACGCAGCCGATCCTTTACAACATCATTGCCAAGCACCCCAATCCGCGCGAAGTATACGTGAAGAAACTTATTGAGCGTGGGGATGTGGATGCTGCGCTGGCGGAAGAACTTGACAAGAATTTTCGCAAGCAGTTGCAGGACCGCCTCAACGAGGTAAAGCAAAAGCCCCTGCCCTACAAAATCCAGAAGATCGACGAGGAGTGGGAAAAGATGACGCGTGCCAAGCCGGAAGATTTTGAAAAATCACCGGCCACCGGCATCAAGCAGGCGCTGGTTGACAAGGTTGGAAAGGCCCTCACCACGATCCCGGAAGGATTCAAGCCATTGAAGCAGATTGAGAAATTGGTGAAAGACCGCAAGGCAGCATTTTTTGATGACAAGGTTCTCGGATGGGCGGAGGCGGAACTTCTCGCCTACGGATCCATGCTGGCAGAAGGCGTTCTGGTGCGGATGTCGGGGCAGGATGTGAAGCGCGGTACGTTTTCACACCGTCATGCCTATTTCTTTGATGCGACAACCAATGCACCTTACTGTGGTATCGATCACATCCAGGAAAAGCAGAACAAATTCCAGATTTTCAATTCGCTCCTTTCAGAATTCGGCGTGCTTGGGTTTGAATACGGCTATGCTATGTCCAATCCGAATGCCCTCGTGATCTGGGAGGCGCAGTTTGGCGACTTCGTCAACGGTGCCCAGGTTATGATCGATCAGTTCATTTCCAGCGCAGAGTCGAAGTGGCAACGCATGAACGGCCTGGTGATGTTGCTCCCTCACGGATACGAAGGGCAAGGGCCTGAACATTCGAGCTGTCGGCCGGAGCGCTTTTTACAGCTGGCTGCTGAATACAACATGATCGTGGCCAACCCGACGACGGCAGCCAATATTTTTCATCTGCTGAGGCGCCAGATGGCCTGGCCATTCAGGAAGCCTTGCGTGGTTTTCTCCCCCAAATCGCTGCTTCGTCATCCAGGCGTGGTGTCGCCGATTAAGGATTTCTTGAGCGGCAGCTTCCAGGAAGTCATCGACGATTCCGGCGTCAATCAGAAAGACGTCAAGCGCATCGTTCTTTGTTCCGGAAAAATCTACTACGACCTGCTGGAAGTTCAAACCAAGAAGAAAGTGAAAGACACGGCGCTGGTACGGGTTGAACAATTGTATCCATTTCCGGAGAATCAGATTAACGCCATTACCAAGAAGTACAAGGGCGCCAAGGTAGTCTGGGCGCAGGAAGAACCTGCCAACATGGGTCCGCTGTCCTTTATTCAGCGGATGATGCCGAAGCAGCCGATGGAATTTATTTCCCGGAAATCAAGCGCTTCGCCGGCGACAGGATATTCGAAAGTTCACAAAGTGGAACAGGATAAAATCGTGAATCACGCATTTGAAATTTGACACTGCTAATAAACCAACCCTAACGACTCAACCTCATGGCTTTTCAAGTAAAAGTACCCACGGTCGGAGAATCGATCTCTGAAGTCACCATTGCCAACTGGACAAAGAACGACGGCGATGTTGTGAAAATGGATGAATTGATTGCCGAGTTGGAATCCGATAAGGCAACCTTCGAACTCACCGCCCCGCAGGCGGGTGTTCTTCGAATCAAGAAACAAAAAGGGGATACCGTTCCCATCGGCACGCTGATATGCGAAATCGAAGAGTCCTCCGGTGCCGCGGCTCCGAAAGCAGAGACGAAGGCAGCAGCCTCAGCTCCAGCCCCCCCTGCAGCCGACGCCGGGAAGGGACCCAAGGCAACGGGCGCCGTCAAGGAAATGAAAGTACCCACCGTTGGGGAATCGATCACCGAGGTTACGATATCCACCTGGATGAAGAAGGACGGGGATTTTGTGCGTCTGGATGAAATCATCGCTGAAGTGGAGTCGGACAAGGCGACGTTTGAATTGCCGGCAGAAGCCAATGGGATTCTCCGCATCGTAGCCAAGGAGAAGACGACCCTTCCGATTGGCGGCCTCATCTGCAAGATCGAGGTAATGGAAGGGATGCCGGCTGCTGTAGCTTCGGCGGCACCGTCAGCCGGATCAGCCGCAGCGCAGCCCTCCGGAGGGAAATCGTATGCGGCAGGAACACCCTCGCCCGCGGCTTCCAAGATCCTCGATGAAAAAGGCATTGCTCCCGGTCAGGTATCTGGAACGGGCGTAGGTGGACGCATCACCAAAGACGATGCGGTGAAAGCTTCCGGCAAGGATGCCAAGGCGGCTCCGGCGGCGCTGGAGCCTCCCGTGATCGCTTCCGGCGTTTCAAGGAACCAGCGTAGGGAGAAAATGAGTTCGTTGCGGAGAACGATTGCCAGAAGGCTGGTCGCCGTAAAAAATGAAACGGCCATGCTCACGACGTTCAACGAAGTGGACATGAAGCCGATCATGGAGCTGCGGTCAAAATATAAAGAGTCGTTCAAGGAAAAATACGGCGTGGGACTGGGGTTCATGTCCTTCTTTACAAAGGCAATCTGCGTCGCACTGAAGGAATTTCCGGCTGTGAATGCATCCATCGACGGGGACGAGGCGGTCTATCACGACTATTGCGACATCTCCATTGCGGTTTCCACGCCACGCGGACTGGTAGTTCCCGTTATCCGCAATGCTGAATCGCTGACCTTCCCTCAGATTGAAAGCGAAGTCATCCGTCTGGCGACAAAGGGCCGTGATGGAAAATTATCGATCGAGGAAATGACAGGAGGAACATTTTCGATCACCAACGGAGGTGTCTTCGGTTCCATGCTCTCCACGCCTATTATTAATCCGCCGCAGTCGGCCATCTTAGGCATGCACAACATTGTGGAACGTCCCATCGCGAAGAACGGAGAGGTAGTCGTTCGACCCATCATGTACCTCGCGCTTTCGTATGACCACCGCATTGTGGACGGCCGCGAATCGGTGAGCTTTCTGGTGCGGGTAAAAGAAATGCTGGAAGATCCAGGACGTTTGATTTTGGGAGTTTGAAATAATACGATATGCAATACAATGTCACGGTCATTGGCTCAGGCCCCGGCGGATATGTGGCGGCTATCCGCTGTGCCCAGCTGGGATTCAAAACGGCAATCATCGAAAAGTATCCCACACTCGGAGGCACCTGCCTCAACGTAGGATGTATTCCCTCGAAGGCACTGCTGGACTCTTCGGAGCATTTTATCAACGCCAAGGAACACTTCAAGGAACACGGGATTGACATCTCTGCGCCCAAGGTGAACATCGGGCAGATGATCAAGCGCAAGGGCGAAGTAGTCAAGTCGAATGTGGACGGCATTGCCTACCTGATGAAGAAGAACAAGATCGATGTGTACCAGGGGGTGGGGTCGTTTGTCGATAAGAACACCGTGAAGGTGACTCCCTCAAGTGGGAAAGAAACGACGTTGACAACGGAATACGTGATTATCGCGACGGGCTCGAAGCCTACCCCGTTGCCCTTCGCGCCCTTTGACAAGAAGCGAATTATTTCCAGCACGGAAGCACTGGAAATGAAAGAGGTTCCCAAGCACCTGATCGTCGTTGGCGGTGGTGTCATTGGTATGGAATTGGGGTCGGTCTACGCGCGCATTGGATCCAAAGTCTCTGTGGTGGAGTACCTCGACAGCCTCATCCCAACCATGGACGGTACCCTCGGCAAGGAATTACTGAAAGTCACCAAGAAACTGGGGATGGACTTCTATTTAGGGCACAAGGTGACGTCGATACAAAGCAAAGGCAAGGAGGTAACGCTCAAGGCGGAGCCTAAAAGCGGCGGTGATGCCATTGAAATTTCCGGCGATTATTGCCTGGTAAGCGTAGGCCGGAGGCCTTACACCGATGGGTTGGGCCTCGACAAGGTGGGCCTCGAACTGGATAAGGGCCGCGTGTCAGTGAATGATCACTTGCAGACCAAAGTACCAAACATATACGCCATTGGAGACGTCGTGCGCGGGGCGATGCTCGCACACAAAGCGGAGGAGGAAGGCGTGATGGTCGCCGAGCAATTGGCCGGCCAGAAACCACACATCAACTACTTGCTGATTCCTGGAGTCGTCTACACCTGGCCGGAAGTAGCCAGCGTGGGGTACACCGAGGAGCAGCTGAAAGAAGGGGGTCGTGCCTACAAGACCGGTTCTTTTCCGTACAAGGCGTTGGGCAGGGCAAGGGCCAGCATGGATACGGATGGGCTTGTAAAAATCCTGGCCGACAAGAATACCGATGAAATCCTGGGCGTACACATTATCGGCGCACGTGCGGCAGACATGATTGCCGCCGGCGTTACCGCCATGGAGTTTCGCGCATCAGCAGAAGACGTTGCGCGCATGTCGCATGCGCATCCTACCTATATGGAAGCGGTGAAGGAAGCGTGCCTCGCGGCAACGGCCAATCGCCCCCTTCACATGTAGTTCCGGCTAACCCAGCCGGCCAAGCATCCACGCGCGGCAAGCCACCGATGCAACCACAGGGACCAACAGCGTATTGAGCTGTTGCGGAAGTACGTTCCAGCTGACAAGCAGCAGCGTGGTCACGACAGCCACTCCCATGAAGTACTTCTTCAGGAACGGATGTGGCCGCTGGCGGATCATGCCGAAGACGAGGAGGTGCGTGGGCATCGCCCAAAGCAAGTTGAAATTTTTCGATGCAGCCTGGTGATCGGTCGCCAGCCAAAGCGTCAGCAACAAGGTGCCAACGAGGCCCAAGGCTCCGAAGAAAATCAGGTCGAACCAGGTAGAGATCTTTTTCCGCTTCCAGTCGATGATGCACAGCCCCACCGTGAGCGCCAGAAAGCCTCCCATGACCCACCACGGGTGAACCAGGGCGCGCGGCGGATCACGTGGTATGTTTACAAACACCGGCTTTTTCAGTTTCACGAGGGGAACGGTGATCCCATTAATTTGATTGGTGGCATGGTCAAAGGAAGAAGCCAGGTAGTCCGGAAGAAACATGTATTCATAGGCGACGGCTTTCTTGTCCATGGGGAGACCAAGACAAATGTCGATGCCCAGGTCGCCCCACGGTTGATCCTGAAGATACAAGTCAGTTAGCTGCCGGATCGTGTAATCGGTGGTAATAAAGGAACCATCGAACCGGATCGAATCTTTCAACACCTCCGCGAAGACGTCGCGGACCTTGTTGGCGCAGTTGTTATAGAAATAGTCATACCGGTACGTTTCATTCTCCGGAAGGGCGTTCCACTCGAGGTAATCAAAAACATCCTGCTTTTGCCGGGGAGATAGTTGCAATATTTGTTCGGAGACCCAGCGGTTATAATAGACGTATGCATTAACGAAGTCAGGATAATCATAAACGCCCAGTTTGAAGAGCAACAGTCCCCGGGTGTAGTTCAGGTAAAAATTGGGTTGTGAAAAATCAAATACCCCGTAGTTGTATGCGTAATTGATCCGGTTTACCGGGTCTGAAACACGGATGGCGCTGTGGCCAAAGGCCGAGTACACTTCTTCGGGCCCCCGGCCGCAGGTGATGATGGAAATCTCTGCCTGCGGGGAGAGCGTTACCAGCTGACCATGTGTTGCTGCCGTGGACCACAAAAGGACGAAAGCGATCAGGTTTCTCATGTGGGGGGTTGATCCATGGGGAAATATCCAGAAAGATAAAGACAAATCATGATGCCGGCGTTACTTTTGAACATGGCAAGCACTTTCCAGGACCATCTCAACATGCTTTCCCGGGTTACTCCCCGTCGGGCGTTCAACGGGGCCCGCGTATGGTCGAGCTATTGGATGTCGCGGGCGAGCGGGTCGCCGGCGGGCATTGGCATGCCGATCAGCATTTCCATCGAGCCGACAACTTCCTGCAATCTCCGCTGCCCCGAATGTCCCAGCGGTTTGCGCTCGTTTACCCGTCCTACAGGGATGCTCAGCCAGGACCTGTTTGCCCGGGTCATCGATGAGCTGGCCGGAACGTTGTCCTACCTCACCTTTTATTTCCAGGGCGAGCCCTATCTCCATCCGGAGTTCCTCGACATGGTCGGCTATGCATCCGGAAAGGGAATCTACACGGCCACCTCCACCAATGCCCATTTTCTGGACGAAGGGAATGCACGAAAGACCATCGAATCCGGGTTGGACCGATTGATCATCTCCCTGGATGGAACAACCCAGGAGGCCTATCAATCCTACCGCGTGGGAGGGAAATTTGAAAAAGTCATCGAGGGAACGAAGAACATTCTGCGGTATCGGGAGGAGATGAAATCAAAAACGCCGCATGTAGTATTTCAATTTCTCGTGGTGAAGCCCAACGAACACCAGGTTCCCGACGTGTACGCGCTGGCCCGGGAGTTGGGCGTAGATCGGGTGGCGCTGAAGACGGCGCAGATCTATGACTATGAAAAGGGATCCCCGCTGATCCCCGACAACGACGCCTATGCTCGGTACCGTAAAAATGGAGATGGGACGTATTCCATCAAGAATCCGCTGCTGAACCATTGCTGGAAAATGTGGCACAGCTGCGTCATCACGTGGGACGGCAACATCGTGCCGTGTTGCTTTGACAAAGATGCGCACCACATCATGGGTGATCTGAAAGCCCAGACCTTCCGGGAAATTTGGCACAGTCCTGCCTACGATGTTTTTCGCCGTTCGTTGTTACGATCCAGGAGTGAAGTAGAGATGTGCAGGAATTGTACGGAAGGGACCAGGGTCTGGGCCTAGTTTTCTTCCTTGGAGGCGATGTCCATTTTTTTCAAATCGGCCGGCGAGCATGCGCCGCAGCCGGTGCTGCAACCATCTTTGGTTGTAAAACTTCTCACTATGAGATTGCCCAGGAAGCCGAGGGCTGCCAGAAAAACGATTCCGATTAAAATATTCTGTACCACAGTGCAAAGATACAAAGCCCTGGCTACAGGCACCAATAAGGTTGACTCCCGTCCGGAATTGGACAGCTTCGCTCACGATTGAACAGCATCCCCCTCCAAATAGCGTGAAACAGGCTAAAATGATGGCACTGAAATTGGGTTAGCAGAGCGTGTTTCCATTGAATTAGCTAATTGTAACAACCATGCTTCGGAACTACCTGACCACTGCTCTCCGGAATTTATGGCGCGAAAGAGCCAGCACCCTTCTTAATCTATCCGGGCTCACGCTGGGCATCGGCGCCAGTTTGATCTTGTTTTTGCTTATCCGATATCACACAGGATTTGACACGTTCCACCAGCACTTCGATCGTGTGTACCGGATCAATACACAGTCTAAGGGGAATAATGGCAACGAATTCACGGCGGGTATTCCGGCCGTTCTTCCGGAGGCGTTCCGTCTTGATTTTCCGGAAGCCGAAGAAGTTACCTTCACGTCGTACCGGGCGGGCGGCCTTGTTACGATCCCCCAGGCTGCCGGCGAACCCAAAAAGTTTGAAGAGCAGCGCGGCATCACCTTCGCACAACCTAACTTCTTCCGGATTTTTGACCGCAAGGTGCTGATGGGAAATACGGAGTTGGCGCTCGATGAACCAAATGAAGCGATGATCGCCCTTTCCTGGGCGTTGAAATATTTTGGAAAAGAGGATGCGTTGGGCGAGGTGCTGCAGTTTGATTCGCGTCCCTACAAAATCACGGCGATCCTCGAAGACCCGCCGGCCAACACCGACCTTCCGTTCCAACTGATGTTGTCGTATGTCACTATTAAGAAAGAACTCGATGATCATGGATGGAACAGCACGTGGAGCGACGAGCACTGCTATTTCAAGTTAAGGGAGGGGGCCCGCATCAATGAAATGGAAGCGCGCATTCCGGACTTTGTCACCAAGCATACAAAAGACAACCGCGACGAGCGCACGTTTGTGCTGCAACCGCTGCGGGAAGTACATTTTGACGACCGCTTCGGAAACTATAACTACAACACCGTGAGCAGGCAGATGCTCGTCGCCCTGACGGTCATCGCTTTATTCCTGCTGCTTACTGCCTGCATTAACTTCATTAATCTATCCACTGCAGAGGCCATCAAGAGGTCCAAGGAAGTAGGTATCCGGAAGGCCCTGGGCAGCAGCCGGGGGCAGCTGATTACGCAATTCCTCGGAGAGACCTCGCTGGTGACTGGAGCCGCCGTATTGCTGGCGCTCGCGCTGGCGCAAGCTTCACTCGGATTTATTAATTCCTTTCTGGACCTCCGGCTTTCCATCGGGTTCGCAGACACCGCTCTTTGGGGATACCTGTTTGTCGTTGCGGTGGCCGTTTCACTGGTTTCGGGACTTTATCCCTCCATGGTGGTCTCTGCGTACAGTCCCGTCGCCGCCCTGAAAAACAAAATCGGGAACCAGGGTACTTCCGGGTTTAACCTGCGACGCGGATTGGTAGTCCTGCAATTCTTTATTTCGCAGTTCCTCATCATCACCACGCTGGTACTGATCACACAAATGAACTTCTTCCGCAACAAGGAACTGGGATTTAGAAAAGACGCGGTCATTACCGTTCCGGTACCTTCCATGACATCGCCGTACGACAGTGCCCGGTCGGGCCGGATGAAAACGCTGCGCAATGAGATTCTGGGTCTCGCCGGGGTGGAGATGGCCAGCCTCAATAACTCACCGCCTTCCTCTGGCCACGTGAGCGGCACTAGTTTCTCTGTAGAAGGCACAGATGCCTTTTACGAAACCCAGGTAAAAACCATCGACGGTCACTACCTCGAACTATTTGACTTGCCCCTTGCCGAAGGGATAAACCTGCTGGATTTGGACACGGCACAGGGATTTCTGGTGAATGAAAGGCTGGCAACACTTACCGGGCACACCAAGGCTGGCGATATCCTCGGCAAACGTATAAAGATGTGGGGGAAGACGCTTCCGGTGGTAGGCGTGGTCAGAAATTTTCATACCGTTTCTCTCCATAGACCCATCGAGGCCACGGTGCTGCTTAACCGGATCCGCAGCTATGGATCGATGTCGATACGGATCAACCCTACTAATATGCAGGGCACCATCAAGGACATTGAGAAGCGGTGGGCGGCGGCCTATCCGGAATCAGTTTTTTCGTACGAATTCCTGGACGAATCGATTCGGGAGTTCTATGAAAGTGAGGAGCGGGTGTCCGTATTACTCAGCGCATTCACGTCGCTGGCCATCCTGATAGGATGTCTGGGTCTGTTTGGACTGGCTTCGTTCATGGCCAATCAGAAGACGAAGGAGATTGGTGTCAGAAAAGTGCTGGGAGCCTCCGTCGAAAATATTCTTTTCCTTTTTTCGAAGGAATTCCTGGTCCTGATCATTATCGGGTTTGTGCTGGCTGCCCCCCTGGCCTGGATTGGAATGAACCGGTATCTCAACGAGTTTGCCTACAAAATTGAGTTAGGTCCAGGAATTTTCCTTGCCGCACTCTTGTCTACGCTTGTAGTCGCCCTGCTTACGGTTGCCTACCGTTCTGTGAAAGCGGCCCTGGTGAATCCCGTTCAGTCGTTGCGGTCGGAATGAGGGTAGCTGGTTGCTTATCCGAGGATTAGCTTCATCCCGGGAGAGAGCCGGTTGGTCTTCAGGTTGTTGATGGCCTTGAGCTTCTCTACCGTGACTCCTTTGAATTTTTGTGAAATATCCCACAGGGTATCCCCCTCCTGTACGGTGTAAATTTTGTCTGGCGGCACGGAGACAACTCCGGATGTGGATGCAGGAGCAGGGGTCGGGTTGCGTGGCGCTGCAGCTGTCCAGATGGTGAGTTTCTGCCCTGTCCGAATGAGGTTACTGGTAAGATTGTTCCACTTGCGTAGGTCGTCGAGCTGCACCCGGTACCGTTGTGCAATAAGTCCAAGCGCATCACCATACTTGACCGTGTAGGTAAAGGAGTTTTTACCCGTCGTGGAGCCTGCAGCCAGGGGTTCCACTTGCTGACGTCCGGTTTTGGATGCGGAGTCGAGGATCATCTTTCGGTTTTGTGAAAGCGTTTCCTTGGCGGCTATCGGCACTTTCATAATGTAGGTCTTTCCGTTTTCAGGAATCGCATGCCTGCGGATGTACGGGTTCAGTGCGTGGAGCTCTTCAGTGCATGTCCCTGTCAGGGCAGCAAATGTTTCCAGGTGAAGAAACTGACGGACAGTCACCGTGTCATGTGGAATAAATTCCTCCCGGGCGATGTCGCCCATGTTGTGTTCATCGGCATAGTTCATCGCGTAAATGATAGCAATGAACTGCGGAACATACGACCGTGTTTCCTTGGGCAGGTAGCGATAGATTTCCCAAAAGGTTTTCTTATAACCCGAACGGCGGATGGCGCGCTTCACCGTTCCGGGTCCTGAATTGTAGGCGGCCAAGGCGAGTTCCCAATTGCCGAACATGGAATACAGCTGCTTCATATACCGGCAGGCAGCATCCGTTGATTTCTCCGGATCCATGCGGTCGTCGAGGTACCAGTCGTTCTGGAGTCCGAAGTAGCGGCCAGTAAACGACATGAACTGCCATAAGCCCACCGCATTGGCCCGGGAAACGGCACGCGGATTCAACCCTGATTCGATGATAGAAAGATATTTCAACTCGTCAGGCAGTTGGTGCTTGGCGAGGTGCTTTTCAAAAAGCGGAAAATAGAGATGCTGACGCCGCAGCATGAGCCGGGTATACTCCCGGTTGCGTATGGTGAAAAAATTAATGAAGCCGTGAACGTTGTTGTTATATGTAAGGGGAATGGTTTGCTGGATGCAGGAGAGCCGGTCAGCAACCAATTCAGGAGTTTCTTCCGCTGGGATGTATTCGTATTTCAGCGGCAGGGCAAACAGGAGGGGATCAGACAGGGAATCACCTGCCAGTTCATCTGACTGCACCTGCTCGGCAATGGAATCAGGCAGTTGCAATACCTGGGCGCCTGCCGTGCAGCTGATGAGAAAAAACCATACGTAGAGCCAGCCTTTCATATGTTTTACATCCGTGATCGGAACCAAACCCCGTAAATTCTGTCTACAGCGCTGTTTCCGAAAAATTCTACCCCACAAAAATAGGCATGCTGCCCTTATTGATCAACCGACAGCAGTTTTGCCAGTTGAAGGAGTTTGCCTTCCTGAAAATCGTCAGCCATGGCCTGCAGTCCGATGGGAAGTCCCTGGCGGTCTTTTCCATAAGGAAATGAAATGGCCGGGACGCCGGCCACGTTGGCCTGAACAGAAAATACATCCGCGAAGTACATTGCCATCGGGTTTGCGGCATGATCTCCCACCTTGAACGCAGTGGTGGGCGCCGTGGGGAGGAGAATCACATCGTATTGCAGCAGCAGTCGTTTTGTTTCCTCACGAATCAGTCGTCGTACTTTCTGCGCTTTGGCGTGGTAGGCGTCGTGATAATCAGAACTAAGTACAAACGTGCCGAGCAGAATTCGTCGCTGCACTTCTTTTCCAAATCCTTCGCTTCGTGTTTTCTTATATAATGATTCAAGATCGTTGGTGTTCGGACTCCGGTATCCATAGCGAACGCCGTCGTACCGTGACAGGTTGGAACTCGCCTCTGCCGTGGCCAGGATGTAATACGTGGGAAGGATGCTGTCGAGCAGGGGAAAGTCAATCGCGGTAACCGGGTGCCCCAGTGATTGCAACTGATCCAACGCGCCTTTGAAAGCCTGGCGCACATCCTCCTGGAGCACGGGGATGTCCATCGTTTGGCGGATGTAACCAACACGAAGGGGCGAACCAGACACGAGGTGTTCATAGTCCGGAACGGGTTCACGCGACACCGTGCTGTCATAGGCATCCGCACCGGCGATGACGGTAAGCACGCGGGCCACATCCTCCACCTCTTTTGCCAGCAGACCCACGGTATCAAAGGAGGAGGCGTAGGATACCAGACCGTAGCGGGAAACCCGGGAGTATGTTGGCTTCAGTCCGATCAGTCCGCAAAAAGAAGCGGGTTGCCGTACGGAACCGCCGGTATCGGAGCCCAGGGCTACCTGGCACATGCCGGCAGCGACCGCCGCCGCGGAACCTCCTGAAGAACCTCCCGGAACACGGGTGGTATCGTGGGGGTTGAGGGTTGGGCCGTAAGCAGAATTTTCCGTGGAAGAGCCCATGCCGAACTCATCGCAGTTTTGATGCCCGATGATGATGGCGTCTTCGGCGAGAAGTCGCTCAACGGCCGTGGCGGAAAACTGGGATTCAAAGCCGTCGAGGATTTTGCTGGCCGCTGACAGCGGATGTCCCTGGTAGGCGAACACTGCTTTGATGCCTACGATCAGGCCGGCGAGTTTTCCGGCCGTACCTGCGGCAATTTTTCGGTCGGTTTCTTCAGCGTGTGCCAGCGCTTCATCTGCGTAAACATTCAGAAACGCATTCAATGGGGTATTGCGCTCGATAGCCTTCAGGTGAAAGCGCACACGATCCACGCACGAAAACGTGCCGGTTTTTAAATGAGATTGAATTTGAGTTAAGGAGAGAAAGGAATCGGGCACTTAGTTGCCGTCATCCAGGCGGCCGCCTTGTTTGCCAGCGTCTTCCACTTCCTTCTTGACGTCGCTCATCGCGTCTTTGAATTCGCGAACACCTTTGCCGAGGCCTTTCATGAATTCAGGGATTTTCTTTGCGCCAAAAAACACAAGAACAAATATTCCAATCAGCAAGATTTCCTGGAAACCAACGCCACCTAAGAACAACAGAACTGACTTCATAGCATTTATCTTTTGTTGGGTTAAAATTAGTCTAATATTTTGAATTTCTTCCACCGCTCGTAAAAGGCGAAAACCCTGCCAGAGACCCCAGAATCAGTTTCTAAGCCATGATTCAGGATTCAGGGCAGTCGTATTCTTGCGAATCTGAAAACGCAGTTCTGAAATTCCCTCGCTGTTAACGAGAATTCGCCCTATTTCCTGATTGCTCGTCACCTTCTGGCCTTTTTTCAATGTGACATCTTTCAGGCCGGAGTACACGGTGAAATAATCCCCGTGACTGATGATCACCGAATTGCCAAGCGTAGGGATGAACGCCACCGCACGTACTTCTCCTGCGAAAATGGTCCGCACCCGCTCACCCTGAGCTGTCTGGATGTTGATGCCATCGTTTTGAAGGACGATCCCTTTCAAGACCGGATGATTCTGGCGGCCAAATTTCTGGGAGATAAAGCCCGAAGCAGGCCATGGAAACTTATTCTTGTTTTCCTCAAAGGAACTGGACAGGGAAGACGCCTCGGATACCTTCGCACTTTCCCGCCGCTTGCGGGTGGCTTCTTCCCGGGCTGCACGCGCCATCTCTTCCTTGATAATATCGCTGATCAGTTTGTCCAGCTTGGCAATGGCATTCTTGGTTTCGGTCAGGTCACTCCGCAGTCGCTTCTCCTCTTTTTCCAGGGAGCGTACGATCGTATTCTGCTTTCTCTTGAGGCCTTCAAACGTGTCTTTCTCGGATACTTCCTCCTTGAGCAGTTTATTCTTCTCCTCCTTCTTTCCTTCGATCAGGAGCACGTGCCCAGCGAGCTGCACCTGAACCTTGCGGATGGCAGCGGCCTGCTCTTTGCGTGCTGCGCTGTATTGTTCGAGATACTTGAACCGCATAGCCAGCTGATCAAACGTGGGCGCGGCAAAAAGGAACATGAGTTTGGAAACGCCACCGCTGGTTTTTTGGGCAGAGAATACCATGGCCGCATATTCTTCTTTCAGTCGCGTCAGGTCGGTCTGCAGGGCTTTGAGGATTTCGTTGTTCTCGGTGATGTCAATGTTCATGAGCTCGATCTCCGATTCGATGGAAAGGATCAGGGCTTCCTGCTGACTGACACGCTGATTGACTGCTGCCAGTTCGCCCAACGTGTTCTTTTTTTCCTGGGAGGTCTGCCTGAGTATCTTTTCCGTTTCCTTAATGAGATTAAGATTCTTTTGCTTTTCGCTCTGCAATTGAGCTTTGTTCCGTTGGGCGGAAACAACAAGGACGCCCAGCGTAAAAACCAGAATCAACGCCGCAACGAAACGGTTACCGGCGGTCATATTTGCGGGGGATATTAAACGGGAACCGAAGCTCCTTATCACCTACCTCTGCTTTGTTATATTCCAGCGAAATGGTTGTATTGACTACCCCGCCGGGTGTTTTGTAAACTATGCTGATGACCGCGTTGAAAGGATAAATCTTGTCGAGGAGCGGCTGGAAATTGGAATAACTGACCGTGATGGAGTTGCCGGTGAGCGGCTCCTTCATTTCGATGTGTTCAAGCTTCCGCGTGGTGGGGTTGATAAAGTTCTTGATGGTGACACTGCCGCGCCGTTGTTGGAGAATGCTGACGTTGTTTTCGTCGCTGAAGGGGTCTTCATCGGACCGTTGGAAAATGAGGTTGCCCAAGAATATCGATTGAATCGCGTGGTAGTTAACATCGAAATTGAAACGCTTCGAAAGGGTTTCGTAATCAAAAACATAATATTCCTTGTCGACCGTGCTTAAAATGGTTATCGAGTCTTTGTTGATGAGGGCCCGACCACCCTGCAGGCCGATGACCGTAAATGTCATCCAGATGACGCTGTCCTTGCGAATCCGGATATGGGCCTTTACCTCCCGCTCTTTTTTCCCATCTTTAAAAACCAAACGGGCCTTCCCATGGAAATAATCAAAGTCTATTTCGCGTATTTCAACGCCGGCCGGTGTGGGGGAAAGTGACGGGATGACTTTTTTGCCGCACGAAAACAACGCCAGGGCTGCAAGTAAGACAAAAGCCGAATTTTTCATGAAGGCGCAAAGGTAAGGCTTGCGAACAAAAAAAAGTAGCATGTCGGCTTTAGTAAAGACGGCGGTTTGCAATTTTCTTATCGATCAATTCGTGCTGGGATGTCAATGATCGGGCCTTTTCCCATTGTTTGACGGCCCCTTCCACGTCGTCGAGCCGAAAGAGGATGTCCCCATAGTGTTCGTAATGCGTGAAGGAAACTCCGGGCAATTGAAGGGCACGCTCCATGACCTTACGCGCTTCTTTGTACTTCTCCCGGGCAAAAAGGACCCAGGCATAGGTATCCAGGTAGGAGGAGTTGGTGGGATGGTCGCGGGCGACCTGCGCGGCCATTCGTTCCGCTTTCTCCAGGTTCTCTTTGCGCAACGCCAGGTAATAACTGTAATTGTTCAGGATCAGGTCATCGTTGGGTTTGTAAGCCAACGCTTCTTCAAAGGCCGCATTGGATTTTGGATACTCCTTCGTTCCGTTGTACGCCTCGCCAAGCATCCCGTTGATCTCGTGGAGGAAGGCAGGGTTCGACGCAGAAAGTTTTTTTGCCTGCACCAGGGCTGCTGCGGCAGCGCGGTAGGACCGGAGGCGAAGGTGCCCATATCCGTTGAAGTAGTATAGCAAGGCCTGGTTGGGGAAGATTTCCAGACCTTGTTCGGAATGGAAAACCAGGCTGTCGAATTTTTCGGATTCGGATTCCAGAGAAAGCAGGTTCTGCCAGGCTTCAAAAAGGGTAGTACCCCGCTGAATGGCGGCGAGAAATTGGCGCTCGGCCTCAGCTTTTTGCCGAAGGCTAAGGTGCAGATCACCCCCGGCCACGTATACGTTAGGGTCGTCGGAGTTTGACTCAAGAAGATCCTCCAGCAGCCCCAGCGCAAAAGCAGCAAGGTCTGCATCCGGCTGGTTGGCGGCATACCCCTGTGCTATTTGGGCGGCATACGTTTCGATGACAATAATTTTTGCCTGGATGTCTACGGATGGATCGCGCATCACCTGCTTCAGCAAATCCCGCGCTTCCTTTTCACGCCCCGCCTCCCGGTAAAAACTGGCCAGCAGCACTTTGGAAGAACCGGCCTCGGGATGCGCAGCCAAAAATTTTTCCAGCGCCGCGACGGCATTCTTTTGCTGGCCTTTTTGGGCCAGGGCTTGCGCAAAGCCAATCACATAGCGTTCTTCATCTGGATAAGCTGCAAGCAGTTTCTGCCCTTCCGCGATCGCTTCATTTATTTTACCCTGTTCAAGAAGGATCTTTTGCTTTTGGAGCGAGGATGTTTCATTGATGCCGAGAAGGCTCTCTGCCCGGTTGTAAGTCCTGAGTGCCTCCTCGGGTTTGCGGTCGTACTGGTAAATAGCCGCTAGCTGATACAGGTATTCCTCGGTATCTTTCAACTCCTTCATGAGGGCCTCCAACACTTGCTCTGCCTTTGAGAAACTATTCTGGGCTGTATAAATATCGGCGGCAAGCAGATAGAAGTACTTGTTTTTCTTGTCCAGCTTCAGGGCCCTTTCAATATACGCGGCCGCCTTGCCCAAGTCATCCTGATTGGAGCTCCGGGAATACACTTCAGCCATTTTATAGTACACCATGGGCTCGTCGGGTGTCATCTCTGAAACGCGCTGGAAAGATCCGAGCGCCTTGGTATAGTCCTCCAGGATAAAATATTTCATTCCTTCTGTGAACAGCGATTCGGCCTCGCGCCTTTTAAGGTCATTTAATTCGGCGTCAGCCGGCCGCTTCTTCCGGTCGCGCTGTGCAACCGCAGGCGAAGCAGCAGCCAGCCAGAAAGCGGTCAGGCAAAAAAGGATTTTTATGTATGAAATATTCTTCACGGGTATTCAAGGGATATCGCCAAACGGGCAACAGGAGACGACAAAATTAGCAAAATTTCCTCACTTGGAGCTCTGCCGGAGAGGCGTGGGCCACGATCATGCGCAGGATTTCAGTCGCGCGCAAAACTTTTCCTTTCTGTCAAAAAAATGAACGCCGTAAACGCCAGAAGAACCAGCAGATGAAGCCCGCTGGCAATCACTTGATCATGGATCTCGATTGAATTCACCGCGTAAACAAGGCCGGTTGTGCCCAGGATGTAACTTATACCTGGTATCATCCGGTATGGAATTGGATAATGCCTCTGGCCGGCAGCATAACAGGCAACCATCATAAACAGATAGCACCCAAAAGCTGCCCATGCACTGCCTGTGTAACCCATCACGGGAATGAGCAAATAGTTTGCAGCAATCGTCACCACGGCCCCCCCAGCGGTGATCCATGTGCCGTAGTGCGTATTGTCTGTGACCTTAAACCAGACGCTGGTGTTGTAATACACTCCGAGAAACAGGTAGGCGAGGAGGAGTATCGGCACAATGTGGAGACCCGTCCAGTAGGTGGGGGCGATGAAGTATTTCAGCAGGTCCATGTTTATGCCGACCGCCAAAAGAAAAAGGCATCCGATGATGATGAAGTAGTGGTTCACTTTTGCAAACAGGGCGGGTGAATTTTTTTCTTTCGCATTTGAAAAGAAGAAGGGCTCAGCGGCAAACCGGAATGCCTGGATCCCCAGGTTCATGAACACCGCGTATTTATAACAGGCTCCGAAAACTCCTCCTGCCTCTTTGCTGGTGAGGTTGGGATAGAACGTTTCAGGGAGCCACCAATCCAGCGTGAGCCGTGAAAACATCTCGTTGGTCATGCCTGCTGCCCCGGTGAGCATGACGGGATAGGCATAGCGGACCATGGCAGGTGACAGCTGCGGGTCATACGCAGGCCGCCATGCCAGGAGTGTTCGGATGAAAAACACGATGAAGAAACCGTTGGCCAGCAAATTGGCGAGGAACACATACCCGATACCGATGGCAGGATCGTATGCAATCTTTAGAAAATAGTACGTGACGCCAATGAGGATGACAACGTTGATGACTTTGGCCATGGCGAAAGAAAATCCTTTTTTGTCCTGCCGAAGTCGAGCAAAAGGAATGGCCACCGCAGCATCCAGCAACATGATAAACGCAATCCATCGGATAAATTCCGGATGACTGCCGACCCCCATGTAAGATGCAATCGGAGCAGCGAAAACCAGAAGAAGTATCGTCAACGGCAAACTGACGGTTAACACCGCGGATTGTGCGAGATCGAAGATGCGTCGGGGTGTGGATTCCGGTTTGTTGACAAACCGGAAGAAGGCGGTCTCCATCCCAAACATGTAAACGATGTTTACAAATCCCACGAAGGCGTACAGCTTCGTAACTGCCCCATACTGTTCCCGGTCAAAGACGTACGTGTGGAGGGGCACCAGTAGAAAGTTGAGCATCCGCGGTACAATGGTGCCGAGACCATATAGCACCGTTTCCTTCGCTAACAGACTAATCTTGGATTGCATGACCGGATTGGAGACGGTGGCTGAGGATCATCACGGGTGCCTTGCGCTGTTGCATGCTCATTCTCCAAATATAGTGGGAACATGTCCCTTGTGCCAGCAGGGTGCGATAAAGCCGCATCCTCAGGATTCCATCTGCGCCTTCAGGTTTTCCAGTATATCCCTGGTCATCTCCTCCAATCCAAACTGATGCTGCCAGCCCCAGTCCTTACGCGCCGGCGAATCGTCGATGCTTTTCGGCCATGAGTCGGCGATGGCCTGCCGGAAATCAGGCTTGTAGGAAATAGAAAACTCCGGGATGTATTTCTGGATGGTGGCCGCCACCTGCGCGGGGCAAAAACTCATCGCCGAAACGTTATAGCTAGTCCGCACCTTCACCTTTTCTGCAGGCGCCTCCATAAGGTCAAGGGTTGCCTTAACAGCGTCGTCCATGTACATCATCGGCAAGTAGGTATCGGCCGCCAGAAAGCATTCGTATTTTTTTTCTTGCAAGGCCTTGAAATAGATATCCACTGCATAGTCAGTGGTGCCGCCGCCGGGCGGGGTCTTCCAGCCGATCAAACCGGGATAGCGGAGGCTCCGCACATCCACGCCGTACCGACGGAAATAGTATTCACACCAGAGTTCGCCGGCAAGCTTTGTGATGCCATACACGGTGGTCGGATCCATGATCGTATCCTGCGGGGTATCCAGCTTGGGAGTTGTTGGTCCAAACGCAGCGATAGAACTGGGCCAGTACACTTTGTGGAGTTTGAGCTCCAGCGCAGCCTCCAGAACAAACAAAAGGCTCTCCATGTTGAGCTTCCATGCCCACCTCGGATCTTTTTCCCCGGTAGCGGAAAGCAGCGCTGCCAAATGATATACCTGAGTGACTTTGTTGCGCCGCAGCAGCTCGAAGAGCTTATCGCGCTGCATCACATCAAACTTTTCGTAGCGGCCATCTTTGAGAACGCCGGTCGGATCCTTGATGTCGGAGGCGATCACGTTATCGGGGCCATAGATTTTCCACAGTCCCTGCGTGAGCTCACTGCCGAGTTGTCCTCCGGCTCCAATCAACAAGATGGTGGTCTTCTTCATAGGCAATTAAGCCGGCGCACGCTAGCCCGGGCCGAAAGTTATTAAAATTTCACATTTAGACGGAGCCCCGTTAGATTTGCTGAAGGGATTCACCACCAATAAATCAAAGACGATGTACAAGACACTGAAGCCAATCCTGGAAAAAGAGCTGGGAGCCATCCGTGAGGCCGGACTCTACAAGAAGGAGCGGATCATTGTAAGTCCCCAGGGGGCGGAAATAAAAACTTCCGATGGCAGGGAGGTGATCAATTTCTGTGCAAACAACTACCTGGGCCTGTCTTCGCATCCACGCGTGATCGATGCGGCCAAGCGCGCCATGGATACACACGGGTTTGGATTGTCCAGCGTACGGTTTATTTGCGGTACGCAGGACATTCACAAGACGCTGGAAAAGAAAATATCGGATTTTCTCGGAATGGAAGACACCATCCTGTTCGCGGCGGCCTTTGATGCCAACGGCGGCGTGTTCGAGCCGCTCCTGGGCGCAGAAGATGCCATCATCTCCGACGAATTGAATCACGCTTCGATCATAGATGGAGTGCGGCTTTGCAAAGCCATGCGGTATCGCTACAAGCACAACAACATGGACGACCTCCGGCAGCAACTGGAGGACGCCCGCAAAGCCGGAGCGAAGCAGATCATGATCGTAACCGACGGCGCGTTCTCCATGGATGGAACCATCGCACAACTCGACAAGATTTGTGATCTGGCCGATCAGTTTGAGGCGATTGTCATGACGGATGAGTGTCACTCCACCGGTTTTCTTGGAAAGACCGGCCGGGGCGTTCCCGAATACCGGGGCGTATCCGGTAGAGTAGACATTATCACCGGTACCCTGGGCAAAGCGCTCGGAGGTGCTTCCGGCGGCTTCACGTCGGGCAAGAAAGAAATCATTGAACTGCTACGTCAACGGTCACGGCCGTATTTGTTTTCAAACACGCTCGCACCCTCCATTACCGGGGCGTCCATCGAAGTGTTCGACATGTTGTCGGAAACCACGACCCTGCGTGACACGCTGGAGAAGAACACAAAGTATTTCCGGGATGCGATGACTCAGGCAGGCTTTGACATCAAGCCGGGGGAACATCCGATTGTGCCTATCATGTTGTACGAAGCGCCGCTCGCCCAGCAGTTTGCGGAGCAATTACTGGAGAGAGGCATCTATGTGATCGGCTTCTTTTTTCCGGTGGTTGCCAAGGGACAGGCCCGCATCCGCGTACAATTGTCAGCTGCCCACGAAAAGGCACACCTCGACAAGGCCATCGCTGCGTTTACCGAAGTGGGTAAGAAACTGGGTGTATTGAAATAGATTACTTCGACTTCTTCTTCAGCGCTTCGGCGACCTCAGGGCCTTGCTGGAAGATTCCATACAGCGGCGCCTCCTGGCGATCCGGCAGAAAGTAGATACGGTCTTTCTTGCCGCGGAGTTTCAGCTTGTACACGTTGATAAACGGAACTGCCCTAATCCATTTGATCTCCGGCCATTCATAGTGCGTGGATTTCCCATTGGAGTAGATGGTGACCCGGTTTTTCCCCAAGGCGACCCGCCGGAAGCGCGCGGCAATGGCGAAATACAAGATGAGGGAAATCAGCCCGATCGTAAAAAATATCAGGCCGGCCTTTTTGCTTCTTTCAACATCCAGTTGGAGGAAGAGAAGCATCCCGCACAACCACTGTAACAATCCAAAGGCCAGAAAAAAATATTTGGCGAAGTAGAACTTCACCGGACTGGCTTCTTTCATTTCATGCTTTATTGGTTTTCAATATCGAAGATAACAATATTCTTTTCCATTCTGGCAAGGGATGCGGCAACTTTCACACCTTAACAGGCTGCGGTTCCAGCGCCTCGGGTTCCGCCGGCATCTCGTCCCATTTCTCGGGCTCCTCCTTGTGCAGGTATTCCAGGATTTTTTGTTCAACCTGCTTTAGCTTTAGCCCCTTCAGGAACTTTCCATTCCGTGTCAGAATCAACCGGCCGGTTTCCTCCGAGATGGTGATCACCAACGTGTCGGTGCTCTCGCTCATGCCGATCGCCGACCGGTGGCGCAGGCCGAAGTGTGCGGGGAGGTGATCGTTTTCACTCACCGGCAGCACGCACCGGGCGGCCTTGATACGTCCCTTATAAATGATGACGGCGCCGTCATGCAGCGGGCTGTTCTTGCTGAAAATGGATAACAGCAAACGGGTGGTCACTTCCGCATCCAGGTTGTCGCCGGTGTCCAGGTATCCTTTCAACTCACTGTCGCGGGAAAAGACAATGAGCGACCCTGTCCGGGTGGCCTTCATGGTCTTGATGGCCTCCGTCACCTCTTGAATGTCAAAATCATCGTGGTAGATGTTCCGCCAGTGGGCGATCGATTTAAAAAAATCACGGTTCAGGTCGGTGCCGCGCCCAATGAGAAGGAGAAATTTTCGGATTTCCGGCTGGAACAGGATGATCATCGCAAGGACCCCCACACCCATAAACTGGCCGAGAATGGTCGTCAGCAGCTCCATCTGGGCGGCCCGGACGATCAGGTAACCCAGGTACAGCGAAAGAATCCCTAAGAAGATATTTACCGCCAGGCTTCCGCGGATCATCTTGTAAACCTGGTAGAGTAAAATGGCGACCAACCCAATATCTACCAGGTCAACCCAACTGACGTCGATAAAGGATATTTGAAACAAGAGGATCACTGATCAAAGTTAGTTTTTATTTGAGCCATACGCCAACGCGCAGCGTGTAATCACTCTTTCTGGTGGAGTTCCTGGTTCACTTTCACCGGCACAAGGCCCTTCAGGTGCTTGTCGTACCAGCCGATGTATCGTTCGTACCGGTCCGTCTGGTAGCTCGGTGTTGTGATGCCGTGAAACTGGCCGGGGTAAATAATCAACCCGGTTGGGATGTTCTGCGACCGCACCGCCTGGTACATCTGTTCGCTGCCGAGCACCGGGACATTAAAATCCTTTTCCCCGACGATGAACAAGGTCGGCGTTTTGATGCGGTCGGCTTTAAGCAGCGGGTAGGAGAGCTTCAGGTATTTGTCGAGGTTTTTCCAGGGAGTGCCCAATTCATTCTCGTACTGGTTTACATACTGGTCGGCGCCGTACAGAGAGAGTTGCAGCGCGCTGCCCGCGCCGCTCACTGCCGCCTTGAAGCGTGTGTCGGTGGCGATGCTGTAGTTGGTGAGAATCCCGCCGTAGCTCCATCCGCCGATACCGAGGCGGTCGGGATCCGCCATGCCAGCCTTGACAACATGATCTACGGCGCCGTGAATATCAATCACTTCCTTGTTTCCCCAATCGGCATAGATGGCCTTGGAAAAATCGAGGCCTCGGCCGTTGCTGCCGCGATAGTTCACAGCCACGACGGTGTAGCCCGACGCGGCCAGCATCTGGCGCGAGAGATCAAACCCGTATTCATCCTGCGCCGTGGGGCCTCCGTGGATGTAGAAGATGGTGGGCATCTTTTGATTCGGCGCTGCATCGGCAGGCCGGAACAACAGGTTGGACACCGCCGTGCCGTCTTTGCTTTTCGAGGTGAATCCCTCCACCGAAGCCAGCGCAAGCGGCTTGACAAACGCGTCCTGGTGAAAAGTCAGGCGCCGCAGGGTGCCGTTTTCCACCGCATATACTTCGCCGGGAAGTTGCGGCTCACTCATCACCGTGACAAAGGTTCCGGAAGGACCCGCTTCGAGGTTTGAGAACGACCGATTGCCACCAGCTACCTTACTCACCTGTCCGCTTCCTACAGAGACGCTGGCGATGTAGCGCTGCCGGTCATCCGTCACCACGAAGCCAAGGGACTGGGAGTCTTTGGCCCATGAAATATTACTAATGGGTCGGTCCATGGATTTTGTCAGCAACCGGGGCGCGCCCCCCGCCACTGGGACGACAGCAAGAATGTTCTGATCATACATCGCATAGGTATCCGGAAGCGTTGATTGAAGATAGGCGATCCATTTTCCGTCCGGACTCCATCGCGGAGAACTGTCGGGGCCGGTCCAGGCGGTGAGTTGTTTTGGTTTGGAATCTTTTTTCGCTTCCATGATCCAGATGTCGCTGTTCGCATTCTTGTCCGGTTCAGTGGTTCGGTTACTTACGAACGCGATTGTTTTTCCGTCGGGGCTCCATACAGGGGAGCGCTCGTCATAATTACCCCGGGTGAGTGTATCAACTTTTTCGGTCTTGATATCCAGCACATACAGGTGGGATCGCCGGTTCATCAGGTAGCCCTCCACATCCTGCTTGAACTGGAATCGGTCGATGACATAGGGTTTGGCCGTCTTGGTCTTCGAGGTATCGGGGGGATCCTGCATGACGAAGGCCACGCGGGAACCATCGGGCGACCACGCGTAGTCTGAAAAGTTGCTCTTAACGTCTGTGATCTTACGCGCTTCTCCGCCGCGCCGATCCATCAGCCAAAGCTGGCTCCGCTTTCCCTGCCGCGATGAGGTAAACGAAAGGTATTTGCCGTCGGGACTCCACTGCGGTGAAGATTCCCCATCTGGGCTGTGCGTCAGCTGAATGTTTTGTTGGCCATCCCAACCCACCATCCACACGTCGCTGTTTCGCTTGTCCTTGGCGGAGTCTACGGAAGATAGGGTATAACACACCCACAGGCCGTCGGGTGACAGGCGTGCGTCGCCAAGTGTTTGTAACCGGTAGACATCCGAAGGCCGCATGTTTCGCCGGGAAGGCGATTGAGCGAGGATGGATATCGAACAGAACGTGAGTAACAGGATGGGTAATATTTTCATACGACGGGTTGTTTTTTCATCTTTTCAAAGAGGGTGATACACTCCACGGCTTCCTTCACATCGTGGACGCGCAAGATTTTTGCACCCTTCGAAAGGGCAATCGTGTTGAGCGCCGTGGTACCGTTCAGGGCGCCAGCAGGGTTGGTGTCGAGCGTCTTCCACACCATGGATTTGCGGGAGAAACCAGCCAGGATAGGAATGCCAAACGTAGTGAAGTAATCCAGTTGATGAAGGAGTTCAAAATTCTGGTCAGGGGTTTTGGAAAAACCAAAGCCCGGATCCAAAATGATGTCTTTGACGCCTCGCTGATGGAGTGCGTGGATTTTCCTGTGAAAGTAGTCCGCGATCTCTTTCACGATATCGTCGTAGTTGGTGAGTTTGGACATCGTTTGCGGGGTGCCACGCATGTGCATAAGGATGTAGGGAATTCCCAGACTGGCTACCGTATCAAACATGGCTTCATCCCCTTCGCCTCCGGAGATGTCGTTGATCATCGAGGCACCCGCCTCAACTGCTTTTTGGGCCACCGCGGAGCGGAACGTATCCACGGATACTGGAACGGTTGGAAAGTGGGAGGCCAATAGCCGGATGACCGGCAGCACACGCCTTTCTTCTTCCTCTACGTCCACAGACGGGGCGCCGGGCCTTGTGGAGTAGCCGCCCACGTCAATGAACCGGGCGCCTTCCCGAACCATTTTTTCTGTGTGCTCAAGTACGGTGCGCTCATCAATAAACTTGCCGCCGTCATAAAAACTGTCAGGGGTTACGTTGAGAATCCCCATCACCACGGGGGTGTCGAGCAGGACGAGTGTCCCCCGGATATTCAATGTTTTGTTGGTATAAAATCCGTTATTTTGCACGCTGTATGATTTCGAGAACTGGCACACAATATAAAGAGGTAATTACCTCCTGCAAAGACCTCTTCCACAAGAAGACACGCGATTATGGAACGGCTTGGCGTGTTTTAAGGTTACCGTCGATCACGGATCAGATATTTATCAAGGCGCAGCGCATCCGGAGTATCCAGGACAAGGGCATGCAGCGGGTAGGGGATACCATCCGCGACGAGTTTGTCGGGATCATCAATTATTGTGTAATCGCCCTCATCCAGATCAAATTGTCGCAGGCGCCTGATCTGGAGCTGACCGCTGAAGAAGTGGTGCCGCTCTACGAAGAGGCAGTCGGTGAAACACAACAGTTGCTCGACAACAAGAACCACGATTACGGCGAGGCCTGGCGGGATATGCGGGTGAGTTCTATTACCGACATCATCCTGATGAAGCTGATGCGGGTGAAACAGATTGAGAATAACGATGGAAAAACCGAAGCAAGCGAGGGCGTAAAAGCGAACTACCAGGACATGATCAACTATGCCGTGTTTGCGCTTATCCTTCTGAACGAAAGCGAAAAGAAATGACCATGCAGAAAATTATTGACCAACTCTCCCGGTTCCTTGTGGGATGCCTTTTTATTTTTTCCGGCCTGATCAAACTGAATGATCCGGTGGGAACCGCCATTAAGATGGAAGAGTACTTCGAAGTATTTGCGCAGGATTTCGGGTCGGTCTTTCATTACTTTATCCCCTGGTCACTGGAAATCAGCATGGTGCTGATCATTCTTGAAGTGGCGCTGGGTGTCGCCGTGCTTGTATACTACCGGATGTCATCGACGACCTGGGTCATGCTTCTGCTGATGATTTTCTTCACATTCCTCACTTTCTATTCGGCCTACTTCGACAAGGTGACGGATTGCGGATGCTTTGGCGACGCCATCAAGTTGACCCCGTGGGAATCTTTTTGGAAGGACATCGTGCTCATGGTTTTTGTTTCACACCTTTTCTGGTACCGTGGGAATTATGTTTCCAACCTCCGTACGATCGAGGGACATGCCGTGCTGGCAGGCACCGTCGGTCTCAGTCTGTTTCTTGGAATCTATGCTGTCCAACATCTTCCCTTTATTGACTTTCGGCCATACAAGGTTGGAAACAATATTCCGGCTCAGCTCAAGCCTCCGGAACAACCGATCTTTGAGTATGTCTTTGATAAGAACGGAGAGGAAGTGCGGTCGCCGAAGTTTCTTCCCGCCGAAGAGGGATACACCTACAAATCGTCGCGCGTGGTGAATGAAGACAAGATCAAGCCTAAAATTACGGACTACCTCGTGACTACCCCGGAGGGCGAGGACTTGACGCAGGCCACATTCGAAGGCCCGATTCTGCTGATCGTCATGGTAGATGTGCGCAAGACCTCCGTGAAGAACATCGCTGCCATCCGCACGCTCACCGAAGACCTGGATGGAAAAGTGAATTGCCTTATTCTGACTTCCTCCTCCGCACAGAGCATGGAAGTTTTCCGGCATGAGCACCAGTTAGCGGTGCCGTACGCCTATGCCGATGCCACCGTATTAAAAACTATCCTTCGGTCAAATCCCGGCCTTGCCCTCTGGAGAGATGGAACGGTTCTGGGCAACTGGCATCACAACGACACGCCGACCGGTGAGGAAATTGCAGGCAGGTTGTTGAATCCATGAGATGAAAATCTTTCTGCTTGGCCTGCCCGGCTCTGGAAAAACGACGCTGGGAAAAGCGGTGGCGGAGGACTTGTGGATATCCTTCATCGATCTGGATTATGAAATTGAGCAGGCTGCCGGAATCTCCATTCAGCGGATCTTCAAGCAGCTTGGGGAAAAATGGTTCCGGCAAATGGAGTCGGCGCAGTTGAAGCGCTGGTGTGCCTGGGATGGAGACTTTGTAATGGCCACGGGCGGCGGCACACCTGTCTTCGACGATAACCTCGACCTGATGAACCGGACAGGAAAAACTATTTTCATTGACGTACCGGCAGTTACCCTTACGGAACGTATTCTTAAAACCGATGTCGCATCGCGGCCACTGTTTGCGAACACCCATCGGGATAATCTCAAAGATCAAATTGAATTCATGCGCTCTCAGCGTATGCCCTTCTACCGACAGGCACATTACCGCGTTGCAGGAGAAGAGAAATTGAAAGAGATTATTACCATCCTTAGAAAGGAATCCCAACCGTAACCATGATCGTGGTTGTCTTTTTTGATTGGGTTACCAGCGGGTCCAGGGCATAGTTTAGCTGGTACGGCCGATAGGAAGTATCGCCTGAAGTAAAGATCAGCGCCAGGTCAATATAAAATTTCTCTGTTCGATAGCCTGCTCCTGTAGTAATGGAGGAAATAGACCGGTCATTATTGACAACAACAATTGAAAGGCCCCCGGTATTGTTGTTCGAAGTCTGAAAAGGGTCGGGCATCAAGCTGTACCCGGCGCGAAAGCGATATTTGTCAAGCCTGAACTCGCCCCCCGCACGTATGTTAAAGGTTGTTTGGTACGTTTTTCTGATTAGGTTGTTATCCGAAGAATAATCCTCCGACCCGGTATATTTCGTTTTGCTATAGTTCAGCCATTCCGTATCCGCGCTGATAAACCCATGTTTCCCAAAGAAATAGGTCAGTCCGAGGCTCAGCCTCCAGGGCGTGACAAGCGTGTAGGTGGAAGAAACATTGTCAGTGGATGCGCTCTCCTCGTTCAGCGTCTTCCCCGGTTGATATACAAAAGCGTTCCACGACGTAGACATGCTCGCACTGTAGTTGTCGTTGATTTCATAGGACGTTGGGGTGGCCGCGGAAAATCCCAATTGAAACCGGTTCATGGGGCGGTATATCGCGCCGGCGGTAAGGTTAATCCCGGTGCCGTCCAGGGAAAGCGCTTCAGTCAATTTCATAAAGGACATTGGCTGCCCGGCAGCGCTGAAAGTCTCGGAGTATATCTTTTCGGATTTATAGGTGAGCGTGGTGATGCCTACGCCGGCCCCTAGAAAAATCTTGTCCTTGAAATTCACACCGTAGGAAAGGCTCCATTGATTCTGTGCCCCGGAGTTCTTGACTACCTCTTTCTGGAGAGGGACTCCGGTGACATCGGTGAAATACTGATCGGCAGGTCCGGGCGGACTGAGGATATCCTGTGGCCCGACGAGGTAATTGAAATAGGCAAGGCCTGTCGGCGAATTGTAATTGAATCCCGACGTCCCGAACTGGGATGTGCCGGTGCCGTTGGCCTTATTAATAAAGTAATCGATGATTGAATTGTCTGCATTGGTTCCCGAATAGGTAAACGTTTCGTTGTAACTGTTGATGCGGTTGAAGTTAATCCCGAATGTTCCTCCCCAGATTCCTTTTTGGCCGTCCTGCCCGCTGTGAAACGCAACGCCAAGGTTGGGGATGATGAGGTTGTTGCGGGTATCCGAGCTCTTGTTTCCGAGATAGCTGGAGGCATAGTTGGTAATGACGTAGGCCGGCGAAAACGAAAAATCGGACTTATTAAACATCCCAAGGCCGGCGGGATTGTAGAAGGCCGTGCTGATATCTCCGCCCAGTGCATTCTGTACGCCGCCCATGGCCTGGATGCGCGCCGTCCCGCCAGGCTGGATGCGGCTTACCATCAAGGCCTCTTCGACATAGCTCTGTGCACGAAGGGTGCCGCCAAGCAACACCAATCCGATGATCGCAAAACCGACCTTCCGTTTCATAAACTGTAGGATTGGAATTAGTTTCTACCCCTGGATCGGCCACCACTGGAACCGCCCGAGGAGCTGCCGCCGCTGGGAGCGCCAACGGAACCGCGTGATCCGGAACCGAAGGAATCAAAGGTAGAACGCGTGCGGCCCGGATCCGTGTTCCAAGTCCGGCCTTGCGAATTGTCTGGAAATGCACTGCTCCGGCCGTAGTTGTAATTGGTTCGCGAAGGCGAAGTAAAATTGCTGGCGTCGTTTCTCCAACTTGGATTGTAATAGTTAGACTGGCTGGTACGCTCCTGGCCCGTAGCGCGGCTCCTTCCATTGGTAGTCACGGCAGAACCTGAGGTGTTCACATAGTTGTTGTTCATGGAAGTGGAGCGGGAAGAACGCCGGCCGTAGGCCTGACCCTGGTCGGTACCTGTGACAATGATGGTGGTAGGATAGCCATACCTGTTCCCATATCCATACGGGTTGTACATGCCATAGGGATTTCCATACATGGAACCCATGCCATACCCCATTCCCATCGAATACATGGATCCGAATCCTCCAAACCCAAAGCCCATCGAGGTGGTCAGCCCGTTACCATACGGTGAGTAGAAGTTTCCATACGGGGAGAACGAATTGTACGGGTTTCCAAATCCGCCATAACCCATTCCGTACGGGTTGCCGAATCCACCGTAGCCCATGCCATACGGGTTATTTAATCCGCAATTACAATTGGAATAGGAGGGCGAACTTGCTGCGTATTGATTCCTGTTAATATTTTTTGGCTGGTAGCCTGACAGAAAATAATCGGGATTCTCTTGTACAACAGTAGCCCCATTTTTTGCCTGGGCATTAAATTCAGGATTCACGCCACGACCGGAGTAGCTGTCGGATGGATTGACAGGGTTGGTCCGAACGGCCAACCGGTCATTTTCCTTATACCGCGCGGTCAGCGCAACCTGGGTTTCTTCATTCAACCGGACGCGGTCGCGGGAATTGAAATACATGTCATCATTTTCCTGCGCCACTGCCACCGACGATACCGCCATGGCCAAAATCAAAACTGCGTATTTCGTTTTCATAATGATTAATAAAGGTAACTCCTTACCTCCTTATAACGTAAAATTACCTCCTGTGATTCCTTAAATCAATGTTTTTTTACCTCTTCGCAAACCCGGTAAGACGCCAGGAAGGGCATTTTGGCTGAATTCCCCAAAATTAGCTCTTTGTTTACCTACTGAATTATATTTGCCCTCCACTAACGAAAAACAATGGCGAAGCAATTACCGACACGGGCCGAAGACTATGCGCAATGGTACGTTGATCTGGTGAAAAAAGCGGACCTGGCCGAGAATTCCGATGTGCGCGGCTGTATGGTGATCAAACCGTACGGGTATGCGATTTGGGAGAAGATGCAGCAGGCGCTGGACAAAATGTTCAAAGACACAGGGCACGTAAACGCCTATTTTCCGCTTTTCGTGCCGAAGAGCATGTTTGAAGCGGAGGAAAAGAACGCGGAAGGGTTTGCCAAGGAGTGCGCCGTGGTAACGCACTACCGCCTGAAGAACGATCCGTCCAGACCAGGAAAACTCATGGTCGATCCGGACGCCAAGCTGGAGGAAGAACTGGTGGTAAGGCCTACCAGCGAAGCCATCATCTGGAGTACCTACAAGAAGTGGATTCAATCATACCGCGACCTGCCGATCCTGATTAATCAGTGGGCCAACGTCGTGCGCTGGGAGATGCGCACACGCCTCTTCCTGCGTACGGCAGAGTTCCTATGGCAGGAAGGACACACGGCGCATGCCACCAGGCAGGAGGCGGAAACCGAAACGCTTCGCATCCTTGATGTGTACGCTGATTTTGCCGAGAACTTCATGGCGCTTCCTGTCATTAAGGGGAAGAAGAGCGACGGTGAAAAATTTCCGGGAGCCGTCGATACGTATTGCATCGAAGGGCTCATGCAGGATGGGAAGGCGCTGCAGTGCGGCACGACTCACTTCCTGGGCCAAAATTTCGCGGAAGCGTTCGACGTAAAGTTCACCGCGAAAGACGGCAAGCTGGATTACGTCTGGGGAACTTCCTGGGGGGTGAGCACACGCCTCATTGGCGGGTTGATCATGGCCCATGCGGATGACGACGGCCTCATCCTGCCTCCAAAGCTGGCGCCTATTCATGTGGTGATCGTCCCCATCTTCAGGAGTGAGGAGGAACTTACTCGAATTTCATCTGCCATCGAGCCGGTGATAGTGCTCCTGCGTGCCGCAGGCCTTTCAGTAAAATATGACAACCGGGATACACAAAAGCCCGGATTCAAATTTGCCCAGTACGAAATGCAGGGAGTTCCGGTTCGTATTGCCGTTGGCCCCCGCGACCTGGACAACGGGACACTGGAAGTGGCCCGACGCGATACGAAGGAGAAGAAGGTGATCCCGGTTGACGGCGCCGTTCAAGCAATAGAACAGATGCTCGACGAAATCCAAAAGAACCTCTACGCGCGGGCGCTGAAGTTCCGGGAGGATAACACGACAAAGGTGGACACGTACGAGGAGTTCAAGCGGGTGCTTGACGGCGAAGCCGGGTTTGTGCTGGCGCACTGGGATGGTACCGCAGCGACGGAGGCCAAAATCAAGGAGGAGACCAAGGCCACCATCCGCTGTATCCCGCTGGTATCCGTTGCCGAGGACGGATCGTGCATCTATTCGGGGAAACCCTCCGCGGGAAGAGTCCTTTTTGCACGCGCCTACTAGGTCGCACTATTATTAAAGGCAACTTCAAAAAGCCGATACCGATTTGATTAGTTTTGACCTATGATCGAATGGATTACCATTCTCTCGCTGATTACCCTGGGCCTGGCCCTCATCATCGCTGAGATTATCTTCGTCCCTGGGACCACGCTGGTGGGGCTAGTAGGGTTTGGGTTTCTGGCGTTCGGCGTAGGGTTGGGATTCACCTATTTTGGCAGCGCGACCGGGTGGACCATTACCGGTTCTACGGCCGTGGCCTCCGGTTTGATCTTGTATTATGCCTTCAAGGCCAACGTATGGGGCCGTTTTTCGCTTAAGTCAACCATCGATAGCAAGGTCAATGAAGGGGAGTTGGCGGCGGTCACAGCAGGGGTTGAAGGCGTGGCGCTTTCTGCCTTGCGGCCTTCCGGAAAAGCAGAGATTGAGACCCGCACGTACGAAGTTCGTACCTTGGGCAACTATGTAGAGGCCGGCACCAAAGTCCGGGTCATACAAATCGTATCTAATCAAATTATCGTCGAACCTGTAGCCTAACCAAAATTATCATATGGAAAGTTTAGCGTTTCTCTTTATAGTCTTCATAAGCATCGTCGGCTTCTTCATGTTTATGTACTTCGTGCCGGTAGGTCTTTGGATCACGGCCGTCTTTGCGGGGGTAAAAGTTACGATCGGGGAACTGATCGGGATGCGCATCCGGAAAGTGCCCCCCGGTGTTATCGTCAACTCGCTGATCACGGCCACCAAAGCCGGATTACAGGTCACCACGCGTGAACTGGAAACACACTACCTCGCCGGCGGTAATGTTCCCAACGTTATCCGGGCGCTGATCTCTGCCGAGAAAGCAAACATCAACCTGACGTTCAAGCAGGCAACGGCTATCAACTTGGCCGGACGCGATGTGTTTGAGGCCGTTCAGATTTCTGTAAATCCAAAAGTGATTACCACGGCGAAAGTGGCCGCCGTTGCTGCCGACGGTATTCAGTTGATCACCATCGCCCGCGTCACCGTCCGCGCAAACATCGCCCAGCTGGTGGGTGGCGCCGGTGAAGACACCATTCTGGCGCGTGTCGGGGAGGGGATTGTTACGTCTATCGGGTCTGCAAAGTCGCACAAGGAAGTGCTGGCCAGCCCCGACAAGATCTCCAAGCTGGTGCTGTCGCGCGGATTGGATGCGGGTACAGCCTTTGAAATTCTCTCCATTGATATTGCCGACGTGGACGTGGGTGCCAACATCGGTGCAAAACTGCAGACCGATCAGGCCGCAGCCGATCTGAAAGTGGCTGAAGCACGCGCAGAAGAACGTCGTGCTATGGCCGTGGCCCTCGAGCAGGAAATGATTGCCAAAGCACAGGAAGCTCGCGCCAACGTGATCCAGGCTGAAGCAGAAATTCCCAAGGCCATCGCCACCGCGTTCGTCAACGGAAACCTCGGCGTCATGGATTACTACAAGATGCAGAATATCCAGGCCGACACCGACATGCGGTCGACCATATCCGGATCCGGAAAATCCGGGGGGTCACCCAATACAGCGCCAAAATAAATTTTGAAAATGGACTCGAAAGAGTCCATTTTTATTTCAGGGCCAGCGGTTCCCAATCGGTTCGCTGGTGGACGAAAAACAACCCGGATTCGGGCAGGTAAATTAGCCGGTCGTAACGAAGCGGGAATACGCTGAGCCCGTCAACGGTGAGCAACCCAAACTTTTCATTCTGCTTCACGATCACGTGTTCCCGTCCGGCCTTGGTAACCTGTTCAAACCGTGGCTCAATCAGCTCGCGCCCGTTCTCATCCGCCAGGCCTGCGAGGGATTCTCTATAAAGAATAAAACCATCATCGCCGAACCTGCGGATGGAATCGTACCGCGTTTCCAGCAGGAGGGTTCCGTCACGATCCATCAGCCCCGACTTTCCGCTGCGCTGAACAATGGCAATACCGCGTTCAAAAGATGACCGTGTGTCTAACGTCGGTTGGATGACGATCTGATCGTGGACATCGATATACCCCCACTTGCCCAGCAGGCGCACGGGCGCACGGCCTTCTTTAAAGTCTCCGGCACCTTCGTAGCGGTTGGCGATGAGCAGGCGCCCTCGACTATCGACAAAACCATACTTGCCATCACGCCGGATTGCTGTCAACCCCTCGCTTTCGCGGAAAACCTGTTCGGAGGAGCCGATCGAAGCGGGTTGGCGGGTCACGCTTTGTCCCTGATAGTTAATTTCCCTGACCAGGCCGTCGGACCGGCGTTCGATCAGGTAATCAGCAAAAATTTCTAGCGGCTGGTCCGTAAAATAAAGGATCTGCCCCTCAAAATCTTTCACCATTCGTAAGGTGTCGAGTACTTCGATGTAGCACTCCGCGGGAAGCAGCCGCACCGGGCTTGCCTGAGGCATCAGTTTCCAGCGGTCCTCCAGCGTGATGATGCCCACCTTTCCTTTGAATCGCACCGCGACGTAGCTGTCATTTACTTCCACGATGGAATCGTATACACAGGCAATCTGTTCCTGGCCGAGGGGACCCACGCCGCCATGGAACCCATTCCTGGCAACCGGAAAAAATTTCCCGTTATATGGACCGATCCAGTCGTAAGACGTGGGTGTTTTCCGAACGCCTACTGTATCGTACAGATCCCACCGGATCATTCCGGCCTGCTTTGTGCGCACACGCACCCGATACCCCGAAACGATCAGGGAGTCAAACACGAAGGGAAGAATTTCAGATCCATCCACCCGGACCAAACCGTAGGCGCCATCCTTGCGCGCTACCACGATCCGGTTGACTACGGGTCCGAGGTAATCGTACTTCAAGGGTAGCAGTGCGTTGAAAGCAGCATCCACCAGGGCCGACTTGCCGTTGATGGTAACCCGGTTGTAACCTGTGCCTGCGGAGGCCAGCTCGTCTGCCTCAATGCGCTGGAGGTCACGCTGCTGAAGGTCGATGAGCTTCCATACATCGGCCTTACGTCCACGGGCAACACCGGATTCATCGATTTGAATTTCGCGGTAGCGAGGCTCTGCTTTGATTTCTCCCGTGCGGTCAATGACGCCTTGCTGCCAGCCCTTATGAATAATGGCATGTCCGTAACGGAATGCGGAGATGCTGTCGAGTTCAAATCCGGTAGCCCATTTTCCTTCTTCCGAGCAGAGGGCAGTCTTTCCGGAAAACTCCTGCACGGCGTAGCGCAAGGTCCCCAGCGGCATCAGCCGTTTGTATTTCAGAGGAAGGATGGTGCGATTGTTCAGGTCGATTAATCCGTATTCGTAGCGTGGGCCATTCTTGATCATGACGATGGCGCGCAGGTCGTGAATAATGAGTTCGTCGTACCACATCGGAATAGTCAGTTCCCCCTTCAGGTTGAGCGATCCGAATTTTCGCGCATGTGGATTGAGCTGCCGACTGACAATCACCCGGTCGCCGCCGGAATACGTGAGCGATTCGTATTCCGATTTCGTGATGAATTCTTTTTTCAGGTTGAGGAGGCCCCACCTCTCGCCCTGGCGGTATCCGGTGATCTGGCCGATCAATGAGAAACTTCCGTCGGACCACCCCAGTGCATCGAAGGCGGCGGGGAGAACAATCTGGCCCTGGTCGTCCCGGATTCCAATTTTTCCGTTTTGCTCGAATCGTTCGTAAACGATTGCACCGTGCGCAGGGGAGGTAAAGAGCAAGATCAACAGGGCGAGCCGGGTCATCGGGCAAAGTTATAGATCGCGCGGGACTGATTGGGGATTTTTGACGAACTTTGCATCCCTAAAACGAGCGAAATGTACATCGAACAATTGTATACGAACTGCCTGGCGGAAGCGGCCTACTATATTGAGTCAGAAGGAGAGGCGGCCATCATTGATCCGCTGCGCGAGACGGAGCCCTACATAGCCCTTGCAAAACGACGGGGTGCTACCATCAAGTACGTTTTTGAAACGCATTTTCATGCCGATTTTGTGTCAGGGCACATCGACCTGGCACGGCTTGTCAACGCACCCATTGTCTACGGCCCGATGGCCAACCCCGACTATGACGTGATCAACGCCGTCGACGGGCAGGAATTTAAGCTGGGGAGCGTAACGTTTAGGGTTTTGCACACGCCGGGTCACACCCCGGAATCATCGTGCTACCTGTTATTGGATGAGAAAGGTAAAGAACACGCCGTATTTACGGGCGATACGCTTTTTGTTGGCGATGTGGGCCGTCCCGATCTCCTCGACGGCAAAATGACCAAGGAAGAGCTCGCGGGCATGTTGTATGAATCGCTCAATACCAAGATCAAGACGCTGCCCGACTCCGTGATCGTCTATCCGGCCCACGGCCCGGGTTCCGCCTGCGGTAAGAACATTGGGAAGGAAACATTTTCGACGATCGGGGAACAGAAGAAGTTTAACTACGCGATGAAAGATCAGACGCGGGAAAAGTTCATTGCCCAGGTTACAGACGGAATCCTCCCGGCTCCTAACTATTTTTTTGAGGATGCGCGGATCAACAAGACCGGCTACCAGCCCATCGATGCTGTTATCAGGGAAAACGTAAAGCCGCTTTCGGCGGAAGAAGTTGCGAAAGCGATGAACGCAGGGGCACTGATTCTTGATACCCGCACTGCTGACGATTTTGAAAAGGGACATATCCCCAACGCACTTAATATCGGCCTCAACGGGCAGTTTGCCGTGTGGGTGGGGACGCTGGTAAAAATTGATCAGCCGTTGGTCCTCGTCACCGAACCTGGAAAAGAGGAAGAGTCCGTTTTACGCCTCGCCCGCGTGGGCTATGAAAATGTTTCCGGTTTCCTCCAGGGAGGTATGGGCGCGTGGAATGGAAAAACTGAAACGGTACGTTCCATCCAGGCAGCTCAACTGTCAGGCGAAATGAAGAATGGCGCAGCGGTTCTCGACGTAAGGAAACCGGGCGAGTGGAACATCAGTCACTTGAAAGAAGCAGCATTCCTGACACTCTCCGACATGCCTGCGAATCTAAAAGATCTGGCCACCGATAAAACGTATGTTGTCCACTGCGGGGGCGGCTACCGCTCGATGACGGCAATCTCGCTTATGAAACAACACGGATTCAAAAACCTGATGAATGTGTACGGGGGTTTCGGGGCGATGGCGGATTGTGGAATGGAGATGGTGGAGACCACACAATAGTTAGTTCAAGGTTCAAAGTTCAAGGTTCCGGGTTCAAAGTTCAAGGTTCCAAGTTCAAGGTTCAAGGTTCCCGTTTTCTTCCCTTAATGAGAACATCGATTTCGTCTGGAGATCCATTAACGTAGGTGAGGCTGACATTTCCGTCGGGGGTGAGGCCGATGGTGGCAGGGATGGCATTCCCGGTAAGAAACCATCCGGAGGGCAGGATCACCGTATTGAACGGCCTGCCGAAGGAACGGTCAAACACAAATTCATTGTTGGAAAGTACGTACCGGTTGGTATCGGTGTAGGTCTCTTCGATGCGGAGCCGTGCCGACTGTCCTTTTGCAACGGGATCAAACCAGATGACCACGACTTCCGTTTCCGGTGTCACCGTTTCCCCGATGTCAAGTTTGCGTTGGGTGATGGCATCTCCCTTTAGCGTTTCCACCTTCAGCTCTTTTCCGGTGTCGAGCATTTTGGCGGAAGGGTTGGAAGCCCTGCTTCCCGCACGCACCACGTTGATGTACCGATCTGTTCCCGGACGCGTTTCTGTATAGTCGTGATAAAGACGGAACGCGTGTGTCTCCGGCTCCTGCAAGAAGTAAACAATCTCGCGGGTCTGGTTGGCCCTTTCGGGAATGGGAAAACCTACGCGTGCTTTGGATTTGTCTCGGCCTTGTCCGATGGCTGATGAAGAAGATGTAGCAACAGGTACAGTGAGGTCTGCGGAAGCGGAAAGCTTTCTGCCCTCCATGCGCAGCGGCACTTCCGAAGGACCTGCATTCAGGAAACTGATCTTGATACGGCCGTCGTTTTCAAGAATCACCTGGGAAGGGTAGTTGCATCGTACCAGTTCGTACCCGCGTGGCAGCACAACGGAATTGCGCTTAATGCCCAGCGACCGGTCAAAAACAATACGGTCGCCCTGCACGAAATAACTTTTCGGATCCTGATACGTTTTGTCAATGGTAATGCGGTATTCGCTTCCTGCCACGATAGGCCGGGCCAGCTTTACCTGCAGGTAGTCGGTGTCTTCGGCGGCAGCACTATAGCCTGCTTTCTTAGCCTCTGCGCCGCTGACAATTTTCCAGGGCAGGGCCTGACCGGTCATTCGATCTACCACACCATCGACGGTGTGTTCACTGCCCTTACGAAGTGTATTATAATAGTAGAAGGCGCCGGACTCGGTGGCAGTGACATCGTATACGATGCGAAAGCGCTGCGACGCGGGGTCGAGGAGTTCGTAGCGGGTGTAGCTGTCATCGCTTTGGGCGAAGACGGCAGGGGCGAGGAGAAGAAGGAAGATGATTTTCATGGGATGAAGATAGCGCTAATCTGCATCCGCTTTATAGTTAGCGTCGCTCCAGTTT
>JAWXBL010000017.1:0-169025 GCA_034440075.1 Cytophagales bacterium | reverse complement strand
GCTGAGTGTAAATGTTTCTGATATTCCTTTTACGGTAAAACAAATTTCACGCGTTAAGCAATCTTTATTCGCAGAGAATAACCGATCATATTTCAATCTTCTTATTTCAGACAATGAAACTGAACTGTTGAATAAAATTGCAAAGAGATCAAAACCACTTGGAACATTCTGCGGTGCTTACTTTGGAATCCAAACGTTTGACAGGACAAAATATGTAAGCGATACAAAAAAGAATGATAAATACGAACCGGTTATTGACGGTGGAAATATTGAACCCTTCAAATTAAAGCTACCAACCGAATATGTAAACTATACTCCTACTGCAATTAAAAGTGGTGGAAGAGAAGTAATTTACCGACAAGGTAGAATTTGTATCCGCCAAATTGGCGCAACACCTATCGCAACATTTGTTCCTGCAAATATTTTCACCCTAAACACCATCTATAATGTTTTTCTAAAAGAGAAAGGCTTAGCAGACTTGAATTATTTATTAGGAATCATCACTTCAAATGCAACCAAGTTCTTTTGGAAAAAAAACAATTCTGATGAGAAAAAGACTTTCCCCAAGATAAAAAAAGAAGCAATTCTATCAATTCCCGTTCCAACGATAAGCAAAGAAAACGAATTTGCACATGATGAAATTGAAAAGCTGGTAAACCAACTATTGCAATTGAATAAGGAAAAAGCAGAAGCAAAACTGCAAGCTAAAATTTTGCAACTTGAAAGTAAGACTGATTATTGCGAAACCAGAATAAACCAAATCGTTTATCAACTCTACGAGTTGACAGAAGATGAAATAAAAATAATAGAAGCCTTATGAACAAGAATACTGCCTTAAAACTAAAAGACACACTGGCGAATATGGAAACTTACATTAAGCAATTAGAAGCCATGCCTGATCAAAAACCTTCTAAACATCTCGACTTATTCCGGCAGCAAATGCAAATGGCCTATCGGCAAAAAAATCATACGGCTTTTGAGTTGCTCGTTGAATACGAAAAACAGGTGTTTATGGCAAGGTTAAGAAAATTTGATTCAAGGTGCTGGAATGATCGGATGATACACATTACTCAAATCGGGTTGGCGCAAAGTTCCGAGGCGGAGACTCTGTAGAGAACAAAATAAAATAAACGAGATCGTTTATCAACTCTACGAGTTGACAGAGGGTGAAATAAAAATTGTTGAGGGAAAATAATTTAAAATATTTATAACTAAGCACTATGAAAAGAACACGTGTTAGCTCGTCAAACTTGGCATCTGTAGGCTACAATGCAACAAGCCAAATATTGGAAATCGAATTTCTGCATGGAGGTGTCTATCAGTATTTCGATGTTCCTAAAAGTGAGTATGAAGCACTCATGAGCGCTGGTTCTCATGGTAAATATTTTGCAGCTCACATTAAAGACAGCTACGCATTTGAAAAAGCCTGACAGTCAATTCGGATATGGAAATGAGTGATCCCCAAAATAAGTATTAGCTTACTAAAACTTAAATCAAAAAAGTATATGAACAACAAGATTATCGAAGCAATCAAAAATAAACATTTAATACGTTTTAGTTATGATGGAGGTTTTAGAGTTGTAGAACCACATTGCTATGGATTGACCACTAAGGGAAATGAAGGCCTAAGAGCTTTTCAAACTGACGGGTATAGTTCTTCGGGTGAAATGGGTTGGAAAATGTTTGACCTTGGCAAGGGAGAATCAATTGAAATTCTGGATGAAGTATTTAAAGGGTCAAGGTCGGGATATAAAAGACAAGATAAAGGTATGTCGAAAATCTATATTGAAATATAATTATGTGGCTAAACCAATTATTGATTTTTAACTATAAGAGTTGTAAGTAGTTTAATGGTGGAAGGACTATACATACAGTTACAGAAAGGCCGGTCGGCAGCACTAGAAAATATGAAAGAGTTAGCCACAAATGGCAGGGATTGAATAGTTATATAATGAAGAATGTTTCAAAGTTGTATGATTAACAAGACTCACGGCTCATAAGCCAAGATATAACATATATGCTTTTGCCACCATTCGCATTTAAAATTAAAGTGTAAGTATAGAATGATTAAAAAATTTATAAAAATAAGTGGTACAGGAAAATTTCTGAACTACAATCATGGTTCTATTTCTTCACCGCACAGGACAACTGACTTTGAAAGAATAAATCTTGTGTATGGTGAAAATGGCAGCGGAAAAACAACGCTTGCAATTATTCTAAAATCATTAAAGGACAACAACGCTTTACTTGCAAAGAAGAGATCTTTTGACAGAACATTCCCACAGACGGTTGAAATTTTAACTGATGTAACACCAAATCCCAAATTAACTTTCGCTTCCAATGTTTGGGACAACCAATATCCGAACCTTGATATTTTTGACATTCACTTTATCAATGAAAATATTTATACGGGTTTAGAAATTCAAAACACACACAAGAAGAATTTATTTGAAATCATTTTTGGACAACCAGGCATTGTTTTAAAGAACGATATTCAAGTTTTAAAAGATGGAATTCAAAATGGCAAAGTTCAAATAAGGGACACAATAGAAAAAATTGAATTAGCAATTGATAGAGCATTTACGGCAGTTGATTTTTCTAATCTTCCAGCAGACACAAGCATTGACAATAAAATAGTCGTCAAAGAAGCAGCGATTACCACAGCAAAAGGTTTTCAGGAAATTCAAACTAAGTCTGCCTTGGTGCCGATTCCATTATTCAATCTTCCATTTGAATTTTTAACTGCAACTTCTGCACTTAGCCAATCCATTGATAGCACATCAGAAACATATCTTCAAAAGTTTAAGGAACACAAGGAGCATCTTTCAATGGATGGAAAAGCAGAAGAATGGATTAAGCAAGGTTATGAAGCTATTATTTCAGACACTTGTCCTTTCTGCTTGCAGCCTATTAACGAAACAGTAGAAATTGTTGAAGCATACAAACAATATTTTAACGAGGAATATAATTCTTTACTCCTAACATTAGCTCAACTCAATTCGACAATTTCAACCTTCAATTCCGAGGCACAACTTCTACAAATTGAAAACAAAATTTCAGCGAGCCAAAACCTGATTGAATTTTGGAAAACTCACTTAGCAAATCCACCTGCATTAACTTCCATAATTGCCCAACAGGCAGCAATACAAAATGAGTTTGATGCAGTCAAAACTATTTTTACTGAAAAATCTTCTAACCCAATTCAATCAAAAGAAACCACTCCAGTAACAACATTTCAAACAACAATTGAAACTCTCAACACTTTACTTACCGGCTTCAATACTGACATCACAGCTTACAACACAAAAATTGCAACTTTAAAATCTTCAAGTCAACCAAATTTAACTCAACTTGAATTAGAATTAAAGAAATTAAAGGCAATAAAGAAAAAAGAGGATGTTGCAATAATGACTCTTTGCACCAACCTTTCAACCTATACTCAAGCAGTGGACAGTTTTGTTACTCAAAAAGACACCAAGCAACAATCGCTTGACACTTATTCAATAACTATTTTTACAAATTATACCGCAGAAATAAATTTGTATTTACAGGCATTTGCCCCCTATCTTGAAATTAGAAATTTGGATAGTGGTTATGTTGGGACCAGCAAAGAGCCAATGATAAAATATGCTCTGCATATCAATGGTAACGAAATTAAATTTGAAGATACTCCTACTCACCCTTCTTTTAAATATTCGTTAAGCGAAGGAGATAAAAGTGCTTTAGCTCTTGCTTTCTTCTTGACGAAATTAGAATTAGACAGAAATATTCAGGACAAGATTATTGTATTTGACGACCCAGTTTCAAGTTTTGACTTAAACAGGAGATCAACAACCATAAACAAACTAATTGCATTTGGACAGCGGGCCAAACAACTTTTTGTTCTCACTCACAACATCATTTTCGCTTGTGAGTTTTGGAAAAGTGCTAACCAAATTTCTTTGACAAGGCATTGCAGCAAAATAGAATTTTTAGGAAACACAAGTTGTATTGTTGAGTTCAACATTGACACAGAAACCCTTTCAAGTATTCTTAAAGACAGTTTAGCAATCACAAACTACTTGACAAATGGCTGTCTATCCGACCAAGAAAGGCGAAGTGTTGCAAGATGTTTAAGACCAGCGCTAGAAAGTTACTTTCACTTAAAGTTCTTTGACCTTGTTTTACCTACTGACTGGCTAGGCCAATTTATTGATAAAGTTAGAGCTTCAACTTCTACTGACAGATTTTTCCGACTTCAAAATAGCTTAACCGAATTGACTGACATCAAGGATTATTCAAAAAAATATCATCATAGATTTAACTCCAACAGCGATAGCGAACCAGTGAATGATGCAGAACTAAGAAACTATTGTGACAGAACATTAAAACTGATACAGGTGATATGATTAGTCTATTTGAGAGCAAGACTATTTTGTCGCATAAGTATATCCTAAAATATTGTAAAAGAGACAGATAAATACTTTAACGATGGTAACAGCAACCCAAATCAAATGCCCCAACTGCGGCACTTCCGTTGATGTACAGGATATTCTTGCGCACCAATTGGAAGAGGAGATCAATCGAAAATGCCAGTCGCAAATGGCTGCGGATAAGGGGAAGTTTGATCAGGAGCAAGAAAAGCTAAACAAGGCAAAAGCAGAATTTGAGCAGAAGAAAAAACAGGAAGATGAACTGTTCAGTGAACGAGTTGAAATCAAACTTAAAGAAGAAAGAAAGACCATTAAGGAAAATCTGAAAAAGAAGCTACTGGAGGAAAATTCTGAACAGTTCCAGGCCCTGCAGAAAGAACTCAACGAAAAATCGGAGCAAGTCAAAGAACTTAACCGCACCAAAGCGGAGATAGAAACATTAAAGCGCGAAAAATCCGAGTTGAAAGAAGCCGTGGAAGCGGAGGCCCAGAAAAAGTTAAATGAAATACTGGTAACTGAAAAGGACAAGATTAGGAAAGCCGAAGAAGATAAAAATGAATTGCGTTTCAAAGAACTTCAAAAACAATTGGATGATCAGAAAAGACTGACCGATGAAATGAAGCGCAAACAGGAACAAGGTTCAATGCAACTGCAAGGGGAAGTACAGGAAATAGCCATTGAAGAAATCCTTCGTGTTGTTTTCCCGTTTGACTTAATTGAGGAAGTAGGGAAAGGTATTAAAGGCGCAGACGTAATTCATACTGTGCGCAATAAAATTGGCGTTGATTGCGGGAAAATACTTTATGAAAGTAAACGAACAAAATCATTTAGCTATGACTGGATCGCTAAACTAAAATCCGATGCCGTCTTGGTTAAAGCAGATGTCTTGGTAATCGTAACAGAGGCTTTGCCGGAGGATATGGACAGAATAGGACAAAAGGATGGTGTATGGATTTGTTCATTCAATGATTTCAAAAGCTTAATACTTGTTCTTCGCGACAGCCTGATCAGAGTTAATGAGGCATACTCCTCTCAAACAAACAAAGGCGAAAAAACACAAATGCTATACGACTATTTAACGGGCAATGAATTCAGGCTTCAGGTCGGTGCAATTATCGAAGGGTTCACAAGTCTGCAGGACAGCTATATCAAAGAAAAACGCGCCATGGAAAGAATCTGGAAGGAGCGCGAAAAGCAATTGGAAAAGGTATTGCTCAACACAAATCACTTCATTGGTTCTATAAAAGGAATTGCCGGAAGTTCTTTACCCGACTTAAAACAAATTGGTTCTTCGGACAATATTTTGGAGTTAGAGGAATAGTCAGGGTTACAATAAATGTTACAGGATATTGGAAAATGTAAAGAATGGCTGAATCACAGAACGTAGAATACAAATCTTCCTGGCGTGACGAATACCTGAAATGGATATGTGGTTTTGCGAATGCCAGCGGAGGCAGCATTTTCATAGGAAAAGATGATACAGGAAAAGTAGTTGGTGTTACTGATGCGAAAAAATTACTGGAGGAAATCCCTAATAAAGTGAAAGACACGTTGGGCATTGTTGCTGATGTGAACCTGCATAAAACCAGAAATGGTTATTTTATTGAAATAGTGGTTGAGGCGTATCCCTATCCTGTTAATTACAAAGGACAATATCATTACCGAAGCGGAAGCACTAAGCAGGAGTTGAAAGGTGCAGCCTTAGATAAATTTCTGTTACAGAAAAAAGGGAAACGCTGGGATGGTGTGCCGGTCCCTAAAGTTTCGGTAAAAGATTTAAGCCAAGAAACCTTTGACTTTTTCCGTAAGCGTGCGTTCAAAAGCCAGCGTATTGAAGAAGATAGCTTGACCGATACCAACGGGCATCTGATTGAAAACCTTCAATTACAAGAGGGCGAATTTCTAAAGCGGGCTTCTATTTTGCTCTTTCATCCTAACCCTAAGAAATTTGTAACGGGTGCTTACATCAAAATTGGTTTCTTTGAAACAGACGATGACTTGAAATTTCAGGATGAAGTCCACGGTAACCTGTTCGAGCAGATTGAGAAGGCTATGGATTTGTTGTTTACCAAATACATCAAAGCCGAAATCAGTTATGAAGGCATCAACCGGGTAGAGAAGTATGAATATCCTAAAGAGGCTGTCCGCGAGGCATTATTGAATGCCATTGCCCATAAAGACTATTCGGGCGGAGTACCTATTCAAATTAGCGTGTACAGCGACAAAATCATTTTCTGGAATGAAGGACAATTACCAGAAAACTGGACAATTGAAAACCTATTAGTTAAACATCCCTCTAAACCCTACAACCCGGATATTGCCAATGCTTTATTTAGAAGCGGATACATTGAATCGTGGGGACGCGGGACTTTGAAAATCATAAGTGAGTTTAAAAAGGCAGGACTGCCACAACCCGTTTACTTTTATGATATGTCAGGGTTTTTCGTGGAGTTCAGAAAAGATATTTATAACGAGAAACATCTAAGATCCATTAACCTTAATGATAGACAAGTGAAAGGTGTTTTATACTTAAAGGAGAAAGGAAAAATTACGAACAGTGAGTATCAGAAATTAAATGATGTTTCGAGAGCAACGGCAACGCGAGACTTAAAAGAACTGATTGACAAGGAAATATTAAAACCAAGCGGACAAAAAGGAGCAGGAGCATTTTACACCATCCATTGAATTGCGTCATAATTGCGTCAATTGCGTCATCACTCCTACTAAACCGCACACACCTGCCCGTCCGGCAGGCGGGTTGCCTGGCCGCACTTGCAGCCCACATCCAAAGCCAATCAAAGAGTGTGCTCAGTGTAGTGTACGTGGACAAAGTAGGTTTTGAAAAAATGCTCCACCGCACGGCTGAATTAAAAAGACTTGTGACAATTAACGTGGGACGAAATACAGGCTTCGAATGAAGTGAGAACAAGACCCTACGGCTGGCAACAATGCTAAACAGATTACAACAAAATTGACAATTGACTATATGGAACAAATCTTAAGACTGATCTTACCGACATACTTTATAATTTACTTTGGGCTTGCTTTCGTTTTGAAAAGTGTAATTGTTGCAAGACGAATAGGAAAAAATCCAGTTGTTCTACCAAAAGATGACAGTGCTTACGGATTAATTGGATTTTACTTTAAGCTCACACTTATTGCAATGTTCGTGTACGTTTTGGTTTTTGCTTTTTTTCCGACATGGTACGACAAATTTTTACCTATAACTCAAATTGACATTGTAACTTTAAAACACGTAGGTCTTGGACTTTTAGCAGTTGCACTTATCTGGACAACTATAGCTCAAGGACATATGAAAAATTCATGGAGAATTGGTATTGACACAGAGACAAAAACTGAACTGATAACAACAGGACTCTTTAGCCTTTCGCGAAACCCGATTTTCTTTGGAATGATAATTAGCTTACTTGGACTTTTTTTAACGACACCAAACGCATTAACGGGATTATTTTTGATTCAAGGATATGTTTTGATTCAAATCCAAATTAGACTAGAAGAAGAATTTTTAATCAAACAACACGGACAACATTACTTGGACTATAAACAAAAAGTAAGACGAATAATTTGAATTGAAACGGATGGACAACGGAGAAGCACTACTGCCAACAAAATGTTTATGAATTGCGGGGTGTACGGTTGATATTACAAGTAATTTCTTAGTTTAGTTTGGTAACGTGGGACAGTTCGGAGCAGGTCGGGTTTAACACCTGCCTGGTCCGGTAGGCAGGTTTCGCTGCGCTACATTATTAAACCCTCCTATTCCCGCAACTGCATAAACTCAAACGCAATCATCCTGCTGATTATTCTCAGCGTGCTGATCATCCGCCGCAATCAACGAACCTAGTTTATGTGGGCTTCGTGTTTGAAGCCCAACACGTGATTGCGGAGCGCATCATGCCAGGTATCGTCAGCATCCCACTTGGTTCCCAGGAATACATTCCCGTTGTCGATGTGACGGAAATAGAATTTATATATCTTTTTTTCCCTGGGGATAATCTTGAGATGGAGTTGCCCGGAAGGAAAAGTTATGGATACATAATTCTTGTCTCCTTTGCTGATGTCATAGCCGAGGATTTCCTTGGCAATTTCACCGCGCGTGTGAACAAAAGCCAGTACATAATGGAACCCCTGTCGTCTTAGCTCCAGCTCGTCGGAACCGGCTTCCACCACTTTATATTTTAGCGGATAGTTTTCAGCAAAGAATTTTTCCAACTCAAGGTCGCGGGCTTCGTCGCCGGATTTGATAACGGCGAGGTTGTCGACTTTGAGATCAACGGCGTAGAATTCATTGCGCTTGCCACGAATGGGATCAATCACAATATCCGTTTCGGGCTTGTCATTGATGAGGTAATTCTGCTTCTTCTGGGATCTCCACGAATCCTGCCAGACGGTTAGCAGCAAGTTATCGAGGCGGTCATTGTTCACCCGCCAGGCGGGCTGATCCACTTTCATTAGCCGCAGGGTTTGTTCATAGGGGGCTACTGTTAAATGAAATCCGGTTGGCCCTTTTTCAAGCACAACGAGGTAGGAGATTTGCCGCGATGAAAAATACTCTCCAAACGCCTTCACCAGATCCTTCCCGGCAAAGACTTTGTCGGTTTCAAAATAAGCGATGGGGTCGATACCGATTTTCTGGAACGAACGCTGGATTTCATCCAATTCGGCGGCGGTATACGCGTAGTCATACAGTACAACGGACCGCGTAGCAAGGACGTTGGGCGGAGGGTTCTGTGTAAGTTGGAGACCGTGCGTGACCGACTGTGCTTCGGCCGTGTACAGCGAGACCACAAAGAGAACCAAAACGATCAAGTGGGGATGCATCATCCTATATTAAACGACAAAGTAGCATCGCTATTTCATTTCCGGTCTACATACCGATAAAAATTCCATCGGGCTCTGCTTTCAACGGGTATGTGATCAGATCCCTGGATCGCTCACTGCTTTCCCGGCCTGTCGCCAGGTTAAATCGATAGCTGTGCCACGGACAAACCACTTCACCCAGATAATTGACTTTGCCCTTGCTCAGTGACTCCCCGTTGTGCGTGCACTTGTCTTCGACCGCCCGGATCCCATCGTCCGTCCTTACAAGACAAATGCGCTTGCTGCCAACAATCAACTGGCGGGGCTGGTTCATTACCAGCAGCGATTCCATTTGACCGACAGAAGAAAAGATTTTGATCCAGTCCACGGATTTATTTCATGAAGGGGTGCTTTTTCCTACCTTACTTCCCTAACATACAAAGATGAAAAAAATATTATTCAGCGTGGCCTTGCTCGTTCTGTCCATGACGGCATTCACGCAAGTACCTGCGGCATTGCAGGCAAAACTCGATCAGCAGGTAAGGGCCATCGAGCCAAAAGTGATTGAATGGCGCAGGCATTTCCATCAATACCCGGAGCTGTCGAACCGGGAAACAAAGACCGGTGCCTATTTGGCTGAATACCTGAAGGGATTGGGCCTGGAAGTAACGTATCCGGTTGCGAAAACAGGAGTAGTGGCCCTCCTGAAGACCGGCAAGCCGGGCCCGGTGATCGCCTTGCGCTCCGACATTGACGCACTACCTGTCACCGAGCGCAACAGCCTGCCGTTTGCCTCCAAGGAGAAAGTCACATTCAACGGACAAGAGACTGGCGTGATGCATGCCTGCGGACATGATTCACACATGGCTATGCTGATGGGGGTGGCGGATATTCTTGTTAAGAACAAGTCGGAGCTACGGGGCATCATAAAATTTATCTTTCAACCCGCAGAAGAAGGTCCACCGAAAGGTGAGGAAGGCGGCGCATTGCTCATGATCAAAGAAGGAGTCCTTGAAAATCCCAAAGTCGATGTGATTTTCGGACAGCACATCTGGGCTGCCGGCCGGGTAGGCGACGTGTGGTATCGTCCCGGGGGCTTTATGGCCGCGGCTGACCAATTTACTATCCGTGTCAAAGGCCGACAGGCGCATGGATCGGCACCGTGGATGGGCGTTGACCCGATTGTTATCAGTGCGCAAATCATCACAGGTCTTCAAACGATTATCAGTCGCCAATCGGAGCTGACGAAAGGGGCCGCCGTCATTACGGTGGGTCGTCTGCATTCAGGAATCCGGGAGAACATCATTCCGGAGGAATCCGTCATGTCCGGCACCATAAGGACATTCGATGAAGGCATGCGCGACAGAATTCATGAAAGCATTCGTACAACGGCGACGCGTATAGCAGAAAGTGGTGGTGCTACAGCTGAAGTAGAAACATTGAAACTGGGATCGGTAACATACAACGACCTGGCACTGACCGAAAAAATGATACCGAGTATCCAGAAAGCGGTTGGAAAAGACCACGCAATTTTATGCAATGCGGTAACCGGTGCAGAGGATTTCGCGGATTTCCAGAAAGTGGTACCCGGACTCTTTTTCTTTACCGGGGGCTCGGCCGTGGATAAAGACGCAACTAAAATAGCGGATCACCATACACCGGATTTCATGCTTGACGAAGCGGCATTTATAACCGGCGTAAAGACCATGTTGGCATTGACGGTGGATTATATGTACATGAAGAAATAGAATCACGCCCGCCGTGAGGCCGCGGTAGGAAACCCCGAACTTTTGAATGATTAAAAACCCAATAACTATGAAAACAGTATTTCTAATTACCATAGGTATGACTTGCTCCCTGCTTGCAGCCGCACAGGTCAACCCAAAACTCCAAGTCAAACTTGATCAGCAGGCCCTGGAGATCGAAGCGAAGGTCATTGAGTGGCGCCGGCACTTTCATCAGTACCCGGAACTTTCAAACCGGGAGACCAAGACCGGGGCATACATCGCCGAGTACATGAAGAAGCTTGGCCTGGAAGTCCAACATCCTGTTGCGGTGACGGGGGTGGTAGCGCTCTTGAAAACCGGTAAACCCGGGCCGGTGATCGCGTTGCGTGCTGACATCGATGCGCTTCCGGTAACAGAACGAAACAGCTTGCCCTTTGCCTCCAAGGAGCGGGTTGTATTCAACGGACAGGAAACCGGAGTGATGCATGCATGCGGCCACGATTCGCATACTGCTATCCTCATGGGTGTGGCGGAAGTACTTGTAAAGAATAAGGCGGACCTGAAAGGGATGATCAAATTTATTTTCCAGCCGGCGGAAGAAATGGCTCCGGAAGGCGAGGAAGGCGGCGCAGCGTTGATGGTCAAAGAGGGAGTGCTGGAAAACCCTAAAGTCGACGTCATCTTTGGATTGCATATCAGTTCGCTTACACCGGTTGGTGTGATTACCTACCGTCCCGGAGGCTTGCTGGCTGCTGCTGATACGTATTCAATCACAGTGAAAGGACGGCAGGCGCATGGATCGGCACCCTGGATGGGCGTTGATCCCATCGTTGTGTCGGCACAGATTATCAACGGCCTGCAGACTATTATCAGCCGCCAGACTGAATTGACAAAAGAAGCCGCGGTGATTACGGTCGGCAGGCTGCATTCGGGGATTCGTGAGAACATTATTCCGGAAGAGGCCTTCATGGCCGGCACGATCCGGACGCTGGACGTGGCCATGCAGGAAAAAGTGCATCAGAAAATTATCCTCACGGCCACGAAGATTGCAGAAAGCGCTGGAGCTACTGCTGACGTGAAAATAAAAATCGGATATCCTGTCACGTTCAATGATCCTGCCCTGACAGAAAAGATGGCGGGAAGCTTGGAGCGCGCCGCTGGGCAGAGCAACGCGAAGCGAATCAATGCACAGACAGGCGCCGAAGATTTTTCTTTCTACCAGAAGAAAGTGCCCGGCATGTTCTTTTTTGTCGGCGCTATGCCGGCCGGACTGGAGGCGGGGAAGGCACCGTCGCACCATACGCCGGATTTCATGCTGGATGAGAAGGGATTTATTACCGGCATAAAAGCAATGTTAAATCTGACAACGGATTACATGTACGCTAAATAAGTAGTTATGCGAATTCTATGCTCCCTTTTCCTGATCATAACAGTTGCAGCAGCCAGTGCTCAAAAGCAACAACCCAATCCCAACAAAGCCGCCGTGATTGCTTCTGTGGACAAGCACCAGAAAGAGCTTGTTGATCTTAGCGATAAGATCTGGGCTTTTGCTGAGACAGCACTAAAAGAGCACCAATCCGCGAAAGCGCTGGCAGACTATGCAGAAGCACAAGGGTTCAAAGTGAATCGTGGAGTATCCGGAATGCCCACCGCATTCACGGCAGAATATGGATCAGGGAAACCCATAATCGGCATCATGGGGGAATACGATGCCCTACCGGGAATTTCGCAAAAGGCGCAACCCACCCGGGAGCAGTTAGAAATTGGAGGGGGTGGTCATGGGTGCGGTCATAACCTCTTTGGTCCGGGAAGTCTCGGCGCCGCGGTTGCCATAAAGGAATTGATTCAGCAGGGAAAACTGAAAGGCACGGTCCGCTTTTACGGAACTCCTGCTGAAGAATCCGTAGGCGGGAAAATCTACATGGCGCGCGACGGACTTTTCAATGACCTGGATGTTTGCTTTGACTGGCATCCGTATACAGAGATCGCCGCAAGCACACAAAGTTCCCAGGCGATGGTTGACTTCATCGTTGAGTTCAAGGGTAAGGCAGCACACGCCGCTGCAGATCCATGGAACGGACGCAGTGCCGTTGACGGCCTGGAGGCGTTTACCGATGGCGTCAATATGCTGCGCGAGCATGTGAGACCGTCTGTTAGGATGCACTATGCGATTATGAATGGCGGCGATGTTCCCAACGTGGTGCCCGAATACGCCAGGATTTGGATGTGGGTACGTGATTCCAAACGAAGCGTGGTCGATGAAGTGATGGTGCGCGTGAATGAAATTGCAAAGGGAGCGGCGATTATTGCCGGCGTGGAATCGAAACTGACCATCCAAACCGGCGATTATGAACAACTGGTGAATCGAACTGGAGCAACGATCATGCAAAAGAACCTTGAAACGCTCGGCCCCATCGTGTACACCACGGAGGAAAATGCGTTTGCGAAAAAAATTCAGGAAGCGCAGGGCGGTGAACAGGCTGATTTGGATGGGAAAATATATCCGTTGAAAGAGACAAAGCAGGATCCGGAAGGCGGCTCCTCCGATGTAGGTGACATTAGTTGGATTGTTCCGGAAATCACACTCGTTACCACCACGGCCCCAAAGAACACTGCCTGGCACGGATGGAGTGTTGTTGCTTGTGGGGGCATGAGCATCGGGCACAAAGGCATGTTGTTTTCATCGAAAGCCTTAGCCATGACCATGGTTGACCTGTTTGAAAATGAACAGCAGCGGAAGGAGGTTCGGGTCGAATTTGAGAAACGCAGAGGCGGCCATGTGTACAAAGCCTATATCCCGGACGGGCCACCCCCGATTCCCAAACAGAAGTAGGCGACCTGCCACCCGTGTAATAACACCCTTCAATTGACTCCGTATTTTCCGTACTTCGGATCAAATCCTGAGTCATGAGAAGAATAGTATCCTCCTTGTTACTTGTTTGTGCCGGGCTTAGCCATGCCCAGCGCGTTCCCACCATGGAAGAAGTGATTTCCCTTCGGACCGTAGGCGGAGTGTCCCTTTCCCCAGATGGAAAGCACGTGGCGTACACGGTTCAGACCACTGACTGGAGTGAAAACCGCTATGACATCGAGATCTGGCTCTCGAAGAACGGGACAAAACCTTTCCAGTTAACAACCACATCCAAAGGCAGCAGCACGAATCCTGCATTTTCTCCGGACGGTCAATGGATAAGCTTTTTGGCAAACCGGGGAAACAAGAACCAGGTTCATGTACTCCGCGTGGAAGGCGGTGAAGCGTGGGCGTCGACCAATGAAGAGGAGGGCATTTCAGCGTACGAATGGCATCCATCCGGATCGAAATTTATTTTTAGAAAATCCGAAAAGGAAGACAAGACAAAAAAGGAAAGAGAGAAACGGTACGGTGGATTTGAGGCCGACGACAAAGAGTTTACGATTCAACATCTTTGGATGGTCGATTTCAAGCCTGACGGATTAGATCCATCCGAGTTGCCGTGCTATGAGACCGTAGACTCGTTAAAGGTAAAGGCCGGCTGCATCGAATGGCCGAAAGCAACACGTCTGACGGAAGGGAAATTTACCGTGTCCGGATTTGGTGTGTCACCCGATGGGAGCAAAGTGGCATTCAGCCGCCAGCCTGACCCACTTATTAATTCCTCAAGCAAAGCAGATGTCTCCGTAGTTGATATTGAAACAAAAGAAATTACAGGAGCCGCTACAAATCCTGGTTCAGATTTTTTCGAAGACTGGTCGCCCGATTCAAAAGAGATTCTTTTTAGCTCCAGCCTGTCTGACACCACGTCCCATTTTTACAAAAACGCAAAAATATTTGCAATGAACCTCGCAACCAAAGTCACGAGGCAGTTGGGAAAAAATCTGGATGAAGATTTGGGCGGAATGACCTGGCGGGCAACCGGGATATTTACTTCTGTTTGGAATAAAACAAATCGCGTGCTGTATCGGATTGAGCCGACTACAGGAGATCACACAGTACATCTGCAGCACCCGGACCAGATTTTTGGCGTGTCATTTTCAAAATCAGGGGACCGATTCGCGATGACGGGCAGAAATGGAGATCAGCTTACGGAGGTTTTTGTTTCCAATACAAAGGCACCAGTGGCGGAAGCGATCACCGATTTGTCCAGCCAGTTAAAAAACTGGAAGACAGCATCCAGCGAAGTGATCAGTTGGAAGAGTAAGGACGGCACCACGATTGAGGGTGTTCTGCACAAGCCGAGGTATTACGATGCAAGCAAGAAGTATCCCTTGTTGGTGGTTATTCACGGCGGACCGACAGGCATTGATACACCGACGCCGGTGCCGGGAAGTGTTTACCCTATTTTGCAATGGCTCGACAAGGGCAGCCTGGTGCTTCGTGTCAACTACCGTGGTTCGGCTGGATACGGTGAAGCGTTCCGATCGCTGAATGTCAAGAACCTCGGGGTTGGTGATACATGGGACGTGCTGTCCGGCATCGACTATCTGGATTCCAAAAAAATGATCGACCGCTCCCGGATGGGCTGTATGGGCTGGAGTCAGGGTGGATATATTTCAGCGTTTCTCACAACGAACTCGACCATCTTCAAAGCCATTTCTGTTGGCGCTGGTATTTCAAATTGGATGACATACTACGTAAACACCGATATTCATCCATTCACCCGTCAGTATTTGAAGGCTACGCCATGGAGCGATGAGGCGATCTACAAAAAGACCTCCCCCATGACAAACATCAACAAAGCACAAACGCCTACGCTCATTCAACACGGAGAGTTCGACCGGCGCGTTCCGATCGCCAATGCGTATGAATTGCTTCAGGGCCTCCGGGATAAAGGCGTGAAGAGTGAACTAATTGTGTACAAGGGCTTCGGGCACGGAATTAACAAACCAAAAGAACGCCTGGCGGCCAACTGGCACAACTGGCAATGGTTTGCAAAATATGTTTGGGGTGAAGAAGTAGAGCTGCCTGTAGGTAAGTAGATATATGAAACCGTAAACCATCATTATGAAAGTGACTGTGAAGTATCTCATTATTTTGTTCGTTGCATTCACATCGAATGCCCAGACAAAGAAGCCCATCGTTGCATCCGATCTCATGAAGATTGCGACTGCCAACCAGATTCAAATTTCAAGGGATGGAAGCAAGGCGGTAATGGTCGTTACACGAAAGGCGGTGAAGAATGAGTCGGAGTATTATTACACCCGTCACTTGTACATGCTTGATTTGGTGGGCTCAACGGAACCGTACCAATTGACTTTTGGCGATAAGAACGATGGACAACCGCAATGGTCACCGGATGGGAAGCAACTTGCTTTCGTAAGAATGGATGGAGAGAAATCACAGATCTGGTTGTTACCGCTGGCCGGTGGGGAGGCCCGCGCAATTACAAAAGCGGAGTACGGTGCCGGGCAGCCGCGGTGGTCACCGGATGGGAAGAAGATTCTCTACTCCTCGAATATTCCAATCTACGCCATCGAAGGACTAACGCCCTGGCCCTACGAGCGGCCTGCCCGGGCGCTGGGAGATGAACCCAACTTCAAATTGATGAAGGCAGATGAAAAGAAGAAAGTGAGCACATCACCTGATGGAACACTGGAAGATGTACGGGCGTGGTTGGCAAAAAACAACAGCGAAAACAACCCGCGTGTGATGATGCGGCAGAACCTGCAGGGGGAATTGAACCTTCAACCGGATGAAGATTTTTCCCACCTTTTCGTAAAGACCCTTGACACGGAAGAGAAGGCAGTCCAGCTCACAAAAGGATATCAGGATTTTCAAGGCGCAAGTTGGTCCAATGACGGCAAAGCGATTATCTGTCATTCCCGCGTTTACAACATTCATCCCGATCGCGAGCGCGACAACGACCTGTGGGTCATTGACGTGGAAACCAAATCTGCCAGGGAGTTTTTGACCTGGCCGGGGTACAGCGTTTCCAACGCAACGTATTCCCCGGACGGAACACAGATTCTTTTTTCAGCCACCAATGTTCAGAACCGCCACGCGACGCAGAACCAAATGGCTGTCATGACTGCAGCGGGGGGCAAACCCCAACTTCTGGGAGCAAGCCTCGACCGGGATATCAGCGGCGCTACCTGGTCCAGCGACAGCAAGACCATTTACTTTACCGCGGAGACAGAAGGAGACATTCCGATATACAGCATTCCCGCAAAGGGCGGGACAGTCACTAAGATACTCGGCAAGAGTAGTGGCGTGAGTGACTTTGATGTGCGGGGTGACAAGATGGTGTACGCCCTTACGGAAACAAGAAATCCCTGGGAGATTTACCTGTATCAGGGCAAGGACAAAAGCAGCAGGAAACTTACACGGCTAAACGAAGACTGGATCAAGGATAAACTGGTAAGCTATCCGGAAGAATTTTGGGTGACACGACCGGATGGTAGTAAGGTACAGTATTGGGTGATGGAACCCATCGGGAGGAAAGAGGGCGTGAAATATCCAACCATTCTCAACATTCATGGCGGTCCGTCAGCCATGTGGGGCCCCGGCGGTTTCTCCATGTGGCATGAGTACCAGTTGGAAACCAGTTGGGGGTACACCGTTGTTTACAGCAATCCACGCGGCAGCGGCGGGTATGGAGATAAATTTAAAAAAGGAAACTTCAAAGATTGGGGAGCGGGTCCTGCGGGTGACATCCTCGCTGCTTTGGATGATGCTTCGAAAAATCACGCATGTATTGATAAGGACCAGCTGGTTGTGGAAGGCGGAAGTTATGCCGGATACATGGTGGCGTGGATCATCAGTCATGACAACCGCTTCAAGGCAGCGAACGCCCAGCGTGGTGTGTACGAGCTAAGCACATTCCTCGGAGAAGGGAACGCATGGAATCTGGTACCTAGTCACTTTGGAGGTTTCCCGTGGGATAAGGAGACGAAGGCTTTGCTGGACTCGGAGTCGCCGTACAGCTATGTCAGCAACATCAACACACCGCTGTTGATCATTCACGGGGATCAGGATTTGCGCACAGGCGTCATCCAGAGCGAGATGCTTTACAAGAGTTTGAAAATCCTCAACAAGCCGGTGGAATACATCCGATACCCGAAAGAGGGGCACGAGCTTACGCGAAGCGGCAATCCAGGCAGAATGATGGATCACCTGCTGCGTGTGATTGAGTTTTTTGAAAGGTATGTGAAACACCCGGAGGTGGCGCCGGCCACACAGAAGTAGTATGGCTGCCCGGGCGTCTAGGAATTCCTGAATTCAAACACCAGGTTCTTCTCCATCATGAATTCTGCAATCTGAACGGCATTGGTTGCAGCCCCCTTCCGGAGGTTGTCTGCAACAATCCAAAGGTTGAGCGTTTTTGGCTGTGATTCATCACGCCGGATGCGTCCTACAAACACATCATCTTTTCCCTGCGCCAGGATAGGCATGGGGTACACATTGCTTCGTACATCGTCCTGAACTACTACGCCCGGCGTGCCTTCGAGCAACTCCCTTACTTCGTCCAGTTCAAATTCAGAATGAAACTCGGCATTAACGGCCTCAGAATGTCCGCCGATGGTTGGCACGCGAACGGTTGTAGCCGTTACGCCGATAGAGGAGTCGCCCAAGATCTTCCGGGTTTCGTTCACCATTTTCATCTCCTCCTTCGTGTACCCGTTGTCCTGAAATACATCGATGTGGGGAAGTGTGTTCATATCAATGGGATGGGGATAAACCTTTTTTCCTTCGATGCCACGGCGTTCGTTCATGAGCTGCTCCACAGCCTCCTTACCCGTTCCGGTTACCGACTGGTATGTTGAAACAACGATTCGCTTCAATTTGTATTTCACATGTAGCGGCGCCAGCACCATGACCATTTGAATGGTAGAACAGTTTGGGTTGGCGATGATGCGGTCATCGATTCGCAGGACATGTCCGTTAATTTCCGGGACGATGAGCTTCTTTGTGGGGTCCATCCGCCAGGCCGAGGAGTTGTCGATGACGATACTGCCCTTGTCGGCAAACCGCGGAGCCCAATCCAGGGAGATAGAACCGCCGGCTGAAAAAATGGAAATGTCAGCAGCCAGGTCGCAGGCTTCTTCGATGCTGATTACTTTGTAGGATTTCTGCCTGAACTCAATTTCCGTTCCCACAGTCCTGGCTGAAGCAACGAGGTATAAATCATCGTATGGAAAGTTGCGCTCCTCCATGACCTTTAAAACCTCCCTCCCAACCAACCCCGTCGCACCTACCAAAACTGTTTTCATGACATTCTCTTTTTATGGACTTGCAAAAATAGTATTAAATGTAGTTTGGCGGGATGGTCACGAGGAATTTCATAGTGGTCGTGCTGGGTTTCCTGATCCCGGTGATGTGCTGCGCACAGGTAAGCGATGATTTCTCCGACGGGGATTTCACGACAAACCCTCCATGGGACGGTGACATTTCAAAATTTACTGTGACATCAGGCCGACTGAAGTTGCAGGCGCCCCCGGCAACGGGCACCGCCTTTCTATCAACTGCAAGTCTGGCAGTCCACTATGCTTCTTGGGAGTTTTACGTCCAACTCGATTTTAACCCAAGTAGCTCCAACTATGCAAAAGTTTACTTGACGGCTAGCCAATCGAATATGACGGGTCCTTTGAATGGTTATTTTGTAAGGGTGGGTCATACCAGCCGGGAGGTGAGTCTCTTCCGCCAAACCGGTGCTGTGGAGACGAAAATTATCGATGGACTGGATGACCGCATTAACCAACCTACTGTAAAAGCAAAAATTCGAGTCACGCGAGGTCCGGATGGGACCTGGCAACTGTACACCGACGTTGGGGTCACCGGAAGCTACCTCTCCGAAGGAATCGCCATGGACCTGACACACACGACTTCATCTCATCTTGGATTCGTATGTATTTATTCGTCCACGCGATCCGATAAATTCTGGTTTGATGATGTCGTAGTTACCGGGACTGTTGTTCCGGATACAACGCCGCCCGTGGTGAGCGGAACGAGCGTGATGGATTCCCGTAACATCCGTGTTGCCTTCTCAGAACCTGTTTCTGAGGAGTCGGCAACGCGGGTGAGTAATTTTCTGATCAACGGATTGGGGCCACCATCGTCTGCTATGCTTTTGGCTGACAGACAGACGGTTTCACTCGCGCTTGCAAACCCCCTTGTCAATGGGGTGACCTATACCCTTCAGGTTGCTGGTCTGGAAGATCTGGCCGGCAACAGGATGGAACCTGCCGCTGTTAAAATTTTGTTCTTTCAGCCGCTTCCAACCCGGAATAAAGACATCATCTTTTCCGAGTTGTTTCCAGACCCTACACCGCAGCTGGGTCTTCCGGCTGCCGAATTTGTAGAGATCCACAACCGGAGCAACGGACCCCTTGACATTGGCGGCTGGATCATTTCCGATGGAAGCTCGAAGGGCATTTTTCCGTCTCAGATTGTATTGCCCGGCGAGTATTGGATTATCACCGCATCATCTGCAGCTGGATTATTTGTCAATCTTGGAAAGACCATCGGCCTTACCAACTTCCCCACGCTGAACAATGCGGGTGATGTCATCACCCTCCGCGATAACCTGGGGAGGACGATCGACTCCGTCAATTACACACTCGATTGGTATCGCGATGCGGACAAGGCCCAGGGGGGATGGACGCTGGAACTCATTGATCCGGGAAATCCCTGTGGCGAGCAGGATAACTGGGCAGCATCGGAAGACAGTCGTGGCGGAACACCCGGACGCCCCAATTCGATTCTGGCAAACAAGCCTGACCTGTCCCCGCCAATCCTGCTGTACGCACTTCCCGAGGATCAAACCCGGATTCTCATTGTATTCAATGAAAAACTCAAACCATCATCGGTATCGGGCAAGAGTTTCCAGTTCACTCCACCAGGCGGTGATTTTATAACGGCATTCAAGGACATCAGTCTGCGGGTTGTGATGGTTACTTTTTCCACTGCGCTAGTGCCAAAGACGCTCTACAAAGTGGTGGTGAGAGGCATTCAGGACTGTAGCGGCAATGAGTTGGTGTTGGCATCTACTTCCTTTGGCTTGCCGGAAAAAGCAGAGACAAGAGATATTGTTATCAATGAGGTACTTTTCAATCCGCGATCCGGAGGCGTTGATTTCGTGGAGTTTTTCAACCGCTCCTCCAAGTTCATTTCCTTGAAAAACTGGAAGGTCAGCAAGTATGATGCGGGCGTTTCTGATCCGATCACCTTATCCCAGGCTCAAAGCCGGTTGATTCCTCCCGGTGATTATTTTGTGCTTACGCCCGATCCGGTTTTGGTAAAACTGCACTATCCGCAAAGCGAAGAGAAGGCGTTCCTTAAGGCGACCCTGCCGAGTCTTCCCGATAATGCAGGATCTGTGGCGATTCTGGATGAACAGGGCACCGTGATCGACCGCCTTGCGTATTCAAAGAACTGGCACTCAGTATTCCTTAAAAGCGATGAAGGAGTTTCACTCGAAAGAATAAGCACCGAAGGAGTGACGCTGGACCCCGGCAACTGGACCTCGGCCAGCTCGCTTGCCGGATACGCAACCCCTGGGTTTGTGAACTCCCAACGGCGGCAGGTGCCTGGGCAGGAAGGTGAAGTTGTCGTCGTCCCTGAGATTTTCGTCCCTGCGAGAGGCACTCATGACTTTATACAGATCCAATATCGTTTCGACCAGCCGGGGCAGGTGGCCAATGTGATGGTCCTGAATCAACTCGGGAAGATTGTCAGAACATTGTCCACGAACGATGTAGTGGGCACCGAGGGTTTCTTCCGGTGGGATGGCGAGCAGGAAGATGGGAGCAGGGCGTTGGCTGGATACTACGTGGTGTGGTTTGAGCTATTTAGGGGAGACGGTGCTGTAACGACCTTCAGAAAGCGTGTGGTAGTGGCCTGGCCCTGACCGTTGGTCGATTTGCCGGGGGGGAATATATCGCCTGCGCATTTTTTGTTTAAGGGCCATCCGAGTATTTTTGCGCATCTTTTTTAACCCCTGTCAAGGAGGACTAACATTATGGCTAAATCAGCGAAAAAACCCACTAAAAAGGCGGCAAAGAAGGTAAAGGCAAAGAAGCCCGCAAAGGCAAAGAAGGTGGTTAAGGCGAAAGCTGCCCCTAAGAAGCCTGCCGCGAAGCCCGTGAAGCGTGTAATCATGAGGTTGGCGGCAAAGAAAAAGGATGTGGTTAAGAAGTCAATTACACCCTCCTCAGCAAGAAAGATCGACAAGAAGCAGGCAGCGCAGATCCCCAGATCGCAACTCAATTTGAATGTTTTTCCAGCGCTTACACAGCGTCCTATAGCCCACAAACCGGCGAAATCAACCACGCCAGATGACAAGACGCGCTATAGCGACAGTGAGCTTAAGGAGTTTGAAGCACTTATTCTCGGTAAGCTGGAAAAGTCGAAGGAGGAGTTTCGAATATTGAAAGAAACCCTGGGCCGCAATAACGACGCAGGCACGGATAGTACCTCGGGTGGAAACACAAAGGTATTGGAAGACGGAGCGGAGACCGCGGAGAAGGAAAACCTGAGTCAGTTGGCGGCACGCCAGCTGAAATATATCACCAACCTGGAGAATGCGCTGGTGCGGATCAAGAACAGAACGTATGGCATTTGCACCGTAACAGGTAAACTTATTCCAAAAGAGCGTTTGATCGCCGTGCCGCACACCACGCAGTCAATTGAGGCGAAGATGATGCAGTCAGATTAAGGAAGGGATAGTAAGCAAGACAACATTGGATTTTTTACAGAATCATATTGAGGCACTTATTTTTTGCTCGCCAACGCCAATCAAGCTGGCGGAGCTGAAGTCATGTCTGACAGAAATGTTCAACGCAGACGTTCCGGAGCAGGATATTGAGGGTGCCGTTCAGCGGCTCATGGAAAAGTACCAACACGAAGATTTTGCTTTTCAATTGAATAAGGCTGCCGGAGGGTACCAGTTCCTGACAAAGCCTGCGTATCAGGCCAGCATTGGGATCATGCTAAAGCAGCAATCGAAGAAACGCTTGTCAACATCGGCGTTGGAGACGTTGTCAATCATTGCATACAAGCAACCGGTTTCGAAAACCGAAGTGGAAACCATACGCGGCGTAAACTGCGACTACGCAGTTCAGAAACTATTGGAGAAGGGGCTGATTGAAATTCAGGGAAAAGGAGAATCCGTCGGGCGGCCTCTAATTTATGGAACAAGCCCGAAGTTCATGGAATACTTCGGGGTCAGTGACCTCAGTGAGCTGCCCACACCCAAGGATTTCTCGCAGGAGATCAACACCATCGGCGAAGGTCCCGAAAATCAGTAAATCATTTCTATCCCAGGCTGGTTAAGCCTAACTTACAAGTACTTATGGCACGCAACAGTAGGTTTCGTTCTACGTCAGGACCATCATCCGGCCGTTCAGGGTCAGGCAAGAAGCCGTTTAAAAAGGAGGGTGCACCAAAAAAAGATTCGTTCCGGAAGGACAGCAAGACAGGCGACAGGAAGCCTCCTTACGGCAAGTCTAAACCTTTTTCCAAGCGGCCCCCCCATGACGATGAGCGCCAGAAAGGGCCTCCTGGAAAGCCAGGTGAATTTATCCGCCGGGGGTCAAAGCCTTTTTCAAAAGATGATTTCAAAAGACGGGGGGAAGGCGATGCGGGGCCAAAGCCCGTTAAGCGGATGGATGACGAGCTGAAAGGAAGCGGACCTTCGACTGACTGGGAGAAACAGGCATACGCGAAAAGACCAGACAGCAAACAGCGCCGTTCTTCAGGGCCGGGGAAGGAAGGAGGGTATCAAAAAGACCGTGAAAGTTCGAGCAAACGAAAGTCATTTGTGGACTCCCGCCTGGACAGACAACGAAAAGGAACAGAAGTAGGGAAATCGGCTGCTCCGGTTCCCGCTGCTGACGGCCTGATTCGACTTAACAAGTTCATTTCAAATAGTGGCGTGTGCTCACGCAGGGAAGCAGACGACCTGATTGCTGCTGGACTAGTTACCGTGAATGGAAAATCCATCACCGAAATGGGGCATAAAGTAAAAGCCACGGACGACGTTCGGTACGAGGGCAAGCGGCTCAAAGCGGAACAGCCGGTGTACATCCTCCTGAACAAACCGAAAGGATTCATCACTACGACCGATGATCCGCAGGAACGCAACACGGTGATGCAACTTATTCATGGCGCCTGCAAGGAGCGGGTGTATCCGGTTGGCAGACTCGACCGAAATACTTCAGGGCTCCTGCTGCTCACCAACGACGGTGACATGACAGACAAGCTTACGCATCCGTCGTACAACGTGAAGAAGATCTACAAGGCAGAGCTTGACAAAGCCCTGACAAAAAATGATTTCCAGAAAATACGCGATGGCGTCCGGCTCGAGGAAGGAAAGGCCATCGTTGACGACCTGGCCATCGTATCGGATGATGGAAAAACCGTAGGCATTGAGATTCACATCGGATGGAACCGGATCATACGACGCATTTTTGAGGCGCTCGGTTATGACGTCGTCAAACTGGATCGTTCTGTATATGCTACGTTGGACAAAAAAGACTTGTCCCGTGGCCATTGGAGATTCCTTCGGCAGGATGAGATTATCAGGCTTAAGCATTTTCAGTAGCCTACCGGCGGTAGTTGGTTTATTTTTTTGTAACATTATCTTCTAGCCGGAAGCATCATGCGCATCGGGATACACGGAAGGGATTTTCAGGAGAAATCTTCCCGCTTTGTCGAGCGAGTGCTTGAAACGTTGATTAAAAACAAAGCGGAAGTTTTTGTTTCCTCAAAATTTCAAAAGCATTTCAAGTCGGGGATCCGCTTGAAGGTTTTTGATCACGGCGAAATGCCGAAGAATCTTGATTTTTTTATCTCACTGGGTGGCGACGGCACCCTATTGGAATCCATCACTTACATTGGAAAGCATGAAGTTCCCATCCTGGGTATAAACACAGGCAGGCTGGGCTTTCTGGCAACCATCAGCCGTGATGAAACCGACAGCGCCCTGGGAAACCTGTTCAAGGGAAACTATACGGTGGAGAAGCGAACGATGCTGAAACTGGTCTCCAGCCCCAAATTATTTGACGGGTTGAGTTTTGCCCTGAATGATTTTACGATCATGAAGAAAGACACGTCGTCCATGATCACGGTTCACGTTTCGGTAGACGGAGAACTCCTCAACTCCTATTGGGCCGATGGCGTTATCGTTTCAACGCCTACTGGATCTACCGGCTATTCGCTGAGTTGCGGCGGCCCCCTGGTCTTTCCTGAATCTGAGAGTTTCATCGTCACTCCCGTCAGTCCGCATAACTTGGGGGCACGCCCCATTGTGGTTTCCGACAAATCTGTACTCACCTTTCGGATTGAAGGCCGCACCCGGAAGTTCTATGTTTCCCTGGACTCGCGCTTTGAGGCGGTAGAGGAAACAGTCAAGCTAAAGGTCGAAAAGGAGCAGTTTATGGCCCATTTGATACAACTTCCGGGGCAGCACTACTTCAAAACGCTCCGGCAAAAGCTCAACTGGGGTCTGGATATCCGCAATTAGACGGCTGACCCGTCGATTACCTGCCCTGCCAATCCTGAATGAATGCTTTAATAAGGATTTGATATTTTATACATTTGTCGTTGGTCCAGTGGACTACGCTATGAGGAAACTGTTATTTGCCGCACTCACGTTATTTTTCCTGTTCACCCAGGTGGAGGACAGTCTTGCCCAATTCAGCCGGAAGGGCATCAAGAACGGCAATAAGCGGATGACCGCCTACCGGGGAACCAAGGCGCGTTTTGGAAAAGGAAAGGTGTACAGCGCGGTGGGCTTTTCGCTCAATGCAGTCAATTATTACGGCGACCTCGCCCCCTCCCCCTCAAAGATAAGTACCGACCTTTCCTTTACGAAACCGGGATTTGCAATTTCGTATATGCACCGCTTTGGCCCCAGGTTTTCGGTTATGGGCCAGTTCATGTTTGCTACCCTGAAGGGGTCTGATAATGAGTCAGCATCACCCGGCGATCTGGAAAACGGAATTTTTCGCTACAAGAGGAACATGTCTTTCCGAAATCAAATCAAGGAACTTTCGGCGGTGGCTATGTTTGATTTGTTCGAGAATCAGTCAACCTACATGAGCCGCGCAAAGTGGACCCCCTATGTTTATGCAGGATTGGCATTGGTCCTCCATAACCCTCAGGCCATTGCCCCTGCCACCGACTTGCAGGGAAATGCCCTAAGCCAGGCGGGTGAATACGTTGACCTGCAGCCGCTGGGCACGGAAGGTCAGTATTCTACACTAAGCCCTACGGATGTAAACACCGGCATTAAGCCGTATTCGCTGCTACAGATCGTTATCCCATTCGGACTGGGCGCCCGATTCCGACTAACCGATGTGCTCGACCTCTCCGCGGACATCGGATTGCGATACACATTTACCGACTATCTGGATGATGTTAGCGCGAACTATGTTGACCTTAACAAATTGAACAGTCCGCTTGCGCAGGCAATGTCCTACCGCACGAATGAACTTTATAACAACAATCCACCTAACCCAAGAGCATCCGGAATTCCCGGCGTAAATGTGGAGGGCGGGTATGGTATGGAGGCCTTTGACAACAAGCGGGGTGGAAAGAACGACAATGATGTATATATGGTTACCAGCATTCGGTTGACCTATATCATCAGGCCCAATTTCCATCAAGCAAAATTCAGATGATCCAGCTGGGAAAATCTTCCAGTCTTACAGTTGGCCTCCTTTTCTTGTTAGTAACAACCCAGGCGCAGGTGACCCAGCGGTCGGAAATTGGGTTTGGGTTGGGGACATTCAATTACACCGGTGACCTGGTCCGATCGTACGACTTCTCATATTCTCAGCCGGCTGCCACGATTTTCTACCGGGCCAACATCAGCAAGGTGATTAGCTTTCGGGCTAGTTTCACAGCAGGTAAGCTTAGCGCTGATGATGCTACGGCTCCTATTGATGCCTTTGCAGCCAGGCGCAACGCCTCATTCGATGTTTTCCTGAGCGAAGTGTCCGGTGTCTACGAGTATCATTTCCTGGACTGGCGAGACAACATCCGTCGCCTGCGCTTTACACCTTATCTGTTTGGGGGCTTAGCCCTTTTCAATATTTCAGGTGTCCCAAATCGGACGGAACAATACAGCACTATTCAGCTGGCCATACCGTATGGCGGCGGTATCAAGTACATAGTCAATCCCAAGTACTACCTCTCTTTGGAGTTTGGGATAAGAAAGACTTTTTTTGACTACCTGGATAATGTCTCCGATGGCGACAAGGCCTCTAAAACATATCAATACGGGAATAAAAACGATTACGACAATTACTTTTTTCTGGGGCTGACCTTTACCCGGACGTTTTACGATATCCCGTGCCCAACGAATCCCTACAAGTGAGGTATTTTTCAGGGCAACTTTTCACCCCTTAATTCCATCTTCAAAAGCCGGACATCACCCAGACCAGATAGTGTGCAAATGTCGAAAATAGGCTACTTTTGCCGTCCCGTGGCTAGTTTTAAAGACCAAATCGACTCCAACAACCTCCCCAATCACATTGCCATTATTATGGACGGCAATGGGCGGTGGGCAAAAAGGAAGGGCGCGGCCAGGATTTTTGGCCATCGGAATGCTATTCAGGCGGTAACCGACGTTACGGAGGCATGCGGGGAATTGGGCGTAAAGTACCTTACCCTGTATGCATTTAGCACCGAAAACTGGAGCAGGCCGAAAGACGAAGTGGACGGATTGATGGAGTTATTGGTAAACACCTTGAAGAAAGAGATTGGAAATCTGATGGAGAATCAGGTGCAGCTGAAGACCATCGGTGACCTGACGTTGTTGCCGAAAGCCTGCCAGCGAAACCTGCAGGAAGCCATGGACGCTACGCGCAACAATACTGGGCTTCGGGTGAATCTTGCCCTCAATTACAGCGGTCGCTGGGAAATTGTAAAAGCAGCCAGAAAGCTCGCCGAGGAGGTAAGACAGGGCCGACTACATCCAGAAAACATCGACGAGCAAACATTCGCGGAAGGCCTGGAAACAGCGGGTGTCCCCGACCCGGAGTTGCTGATTCGAACCAGCGGAGAATTGCGTGTCAGTAATTTCCTGCTTTGGCAAATTGCGTATACAGAACTGTACATAACAAAGACCCTATGGCCGGATTTCCGCAAGGAAGATTTTTATGAGGCCATCTACTCCTATCAGCATCGGGAGAGACGATTTGGAAAAGTATTGGAACCGAATAGCTAGGAAATGATGAGAGGGATTTTTGTGTTTGCCTTGCTGCTGGTTTGTTACTTTACGACGTTCGGTCAATTTCGGAGAAACCGCAATCAACCGGAACCGGAGCGAAATGAATCGACAAGTCCGATTGACTACAGCAACCCGCAGGAATATTTTATTGCAGGTATTGAAATCACCGGATTGAATGTGCTCGATAAGAACGCCATGAGTTCGCTGACCGGACTCAAGATCGGTGATAAAATCAAAATCCCCGGCGACCAGATTGCTACGGCTATTCGCAAACTCTGGAAACACGGACTGGTGGGAGACGTGACCATAAGCGTAGAGCGGATCGAGGGCACCAACGTGTACCTGACTATCCAGCTTGCCGAACGCCCTCGTCTCACGGACTTTTATTTTACGGGTATCCCGAAGGGAAAGCAGACTGCCCTCAAAGAAGACCTGAAGCTGATCAAAGGGAAGATTGTTAACGACGCAGTGATCCGTAACACGGAGGTTTCCGTAAAGAAGTACTTTGCCAAGAAAGGATTTCTTAATGCAGAGGTGCGCGTGGTTCAGGAGCATGATACGCTGAATCGTGGCGGCGTTCGATTACGGATTGGGGTCGACGTCAAAGGGAAAGTCAGGATTCATGAAATTATTTTCCACGGCAACAAGGATGTATCTGCCTCGATCCTGAAAAAGAAAATGAAGAAAACCCATGAGCATACACGGGTTTACCTTCACCGCGCGGTTATCAATGCGTTGCGCAGCACCCCTCCCCGTGAATACAAGGCGGCTCTGGATTCGAGTCACGCGGTGAGCGGAAGGAGACTGAAAGAATTCATCAACCGGTACGTGAAACTGAATGTCTTTAACGCTTCGAAGTTCATCCGTGCAGAATATGATGCCGACAAGGATAAGCTTATTGAATACTATAATACCGAGGGTTATCGGGATGCAGAGATCATTTCTGATAGCATAGTGAGGTATGACAAAAACCGAATCAATATTGTTTTCAAAATTCACGAGGGAAGGAAATACTATTTCCGAAACATAATCTGGACAGGAAATTACCTGCATACGTCGGCCACCCTGGATAAGATTCTTGACATCAAGAAGGGCGATGTCTACAACAATGACCTTATCCTCAAAAAGACGGCGTTCAACCCCAAGGGCACCGACATCAGCGGCCTCTACATGGATGACGGCTACCTCTTCTTCCGTGTTACTCCCGTTGAGGTGGCGATTGCCGGCGACTCTATAGATCTCGAAATGCGTATCTACGAAGGAGACCAGGCAACCATCGATCAGGTATTGATCACTGGCAATGACAGGACGAGCGATCACGTGATCCGCCGCGAACTTTCAACGGTTCCGGGTCAGAAATTCAGGCGTTCCGACATTATCCGCACGCAGCAGATGCTGTCATCGATGGGGTATTTCAATCCGCAGAAGATTGGCCAGGAGATCAAGCCGAACCCGGCAAATAGTACGGTTGACATTGAGTGGACGTTGGAGGAGCAGTCCAATGATCAAATCCAGCTTTCAGGAGGATGGGGAGGATTCTATGGATTTGTGGGGACCGTAGGCCTGACATTTAATAATTTTTCCATGCGCAATTTGCCGAACTTCAAAAAGTGGAGACCGTTGCCGGTTGGCGATGGACAACGGTTGGCCTTACAAGTTCAGGCCAACGGCGCAGCTTTTCAAAGCTACAGCCTGGCGTTTACCGAGCCGTGGCTTGGCGGCAGAAAGCCAAACTCATTTACGATAAGTCTTGCCCACTCGCTCTCCAGCCCGAATGCGAACTTTTCAACGACCGAGCAGATACGCTTAAACACATCGAGCATTACCGTGTCGCTGGGCCGGAGGCTGGAGTGGCCTGACAACTACTTCACACTCACGAACGCACTGAAATTCCAGGTGTATGATTACAAGAACTACTTTGGGGGCTCCACATCATTACCAGCTGTTGGGCAAACGAATGGAATAATACTTGAAACAACTCTCTCGCGAAACAGCATAGACAATCCCATGTATCCGACGAGCGGCTCATCTATTTCTGTTGGACTCTCCCTGACGCCCCCTTACTCTTCGTTCCGCTCTCCGGGGTATTATGATAATGTGAATGAAAAGTACAAGTGGCTTGAATTGATGAAGTGGATGATTGATGCAAAGTTCTATCTGAAGCTCCTTGGCAGCAGCAAACCGACGGGCAGAAGCCTGGTGTTGGAGGCTCGCGCACACATGGGATTTCTGGGCACCTACGACAAGAGTCTCGCACCCGGACCATTTGAGCGATTCTTTATGGGTGGAGCCGGCTTGGCGGGTGGATTTAACTCGTTTGTGCTGGGACAGGAAATCGTCGGTCTTCGCGGGTATCCCGACAATTCCATTACGCCACCGCTGTACTATGCACGAACAGCAGGAGGCGTAGCACGTGATGTGGAAGGCGGAATCGTCTATGACAAATTCGTCATGGAGTTGAGGTACCCCATAACCACCAGCCAGACGGCAACGATTTACACCTTCATTTTCGGAGAGGCGGGTAACAACTGGAACAATTTCTATGACTTTAGTCCGTTCAATTCCCTGCGGTCTGCAGGATTTGGCGCCAAGATATTCATGCCAGCATTTGGGCTTATAGGGCTCAATTGGGCCTATGGCTTTGACCGGGTACCCGGGGCTCCAGAAATCAGCGGTTCGCAGTTCCACTTCACGATCGGACAGCAAATCCGTTAAAAAATGAAGCGTTTTACCCTAATTGCGACGTTTTTATTCTTCGGCCTGAATTTTGCCGAAGGTCAGAAGTTCGGCTACATCGATACGAATTTCATTCTGAGCAAGATGCCCGAATACCTGAAAGCACAAAGTGAAATTGAGCAGCTTTCAGTCGGTTGGCAAAAGGAAGTAGAGGATCTGCAAAAGGGAGTGGAGACGCTGTATTCATCTCTTAAAGCGGAAGAAGTCCTCCTGACGGAAGAAATGAAGGCGGAGCGAGTAAGTACGATTCATAAGAAAGAGGCTGAATTGAAGGAATATCAACGAAAGGTATTTGGGTTTGGCGGACTATTTTTTTTGAAAAAACAAGAATTGATTAAACCTTTGCAGGACAAAGTGTGGGATGCGGTAGAGAAGATTGCCAAGCAAAACAGACTGGCTATCATTTTCGACAAGTCAAGTGAGCTGGTAATGATCTATACAGACCCGCGTCACGATTACACTGACTTTGTTCTCGAAGAACTTGGATTGGGAGACCCTAATGATAAAATAAAATAAAAAGAACATGAGAACTTCACTACTTCTAATGCTGGCGGTTGTTTCAATTGGTGCAATGGCTCAGCCGGCGTCGCATACTCAGAAAATTGGCTTTGCCGACCCTGCCTATATATTTAGTCAGATGCCTCAGTACAAGCAAATCGAAAGCGAAATGAAAACACATGGCGACCAGCTTCAGGCGCAGGCGAAGGCCAAGTACGGCGAGTACGAGACCAAGCTCAAGGCGTATCAGGCAGGCGCTGCAACCATGGTGGATGCCGTTCGGAGAGACAAGGAAACGGAGCTGACGCAGTTGCAGGAGAACATTCAAAAGTTTCAGCAGGATGCACAGGCTTCACTGCAGCGCAAAGAGGCTGACTTAATGGCCCCAATCAATACGAAGATTGGAAACGCCATAGAAGAAGTAGCAAAGGAAAACGCCTATACATTTATTCTGAATCCTCAAATTCAGGGAAGCATCGACGTGCTGCTCTATGGAGACGAAAAGTTTGATATTTCTTTGCTCGTCTTGAAGAAGCTGGGAATCACTCCTCCTCCGGCAAGCGCGACCAAGTAACGAACTGAACGATCCTAAACCCCGGTAACACGGGGTTTTTTTATGTCCAAAAATAATGGTGCCGGATTTATGGCAGCGGAGGAGGTGAGGGCTCATCGAATTCAACTAACCCGGGTCCCTTTTGAAACGGAGAGGCGTTCTGATGAATGGCAATGGCCTTTCGGGAAAGCCAGATTCCCACGCCCAACGAAACGATGGCACCAAGCCAGATGCCGGGGATAAAGGAAAGAAACCAGAAGTAGTCGTAGGCACCATGAAAAAAGGTGGCGGCGATTAAGCCAAAGACAGCCATGAATCCTCGCTTATGTTCAAATTTGGCTTTGCCCAAGAAGTAACCCATCAGGACAGCAAATGTGGCGTGGGCCGGAACGGCCGTAAACATCCGAAGCACGGCTACCTCCATTCCGCCTTCACTTACATACAGGATGTTCTCAAACGTGGCAAATCCCATCCCAACCATAACCGAGTACACGATGCCGTCGAAAGGCTCGTTGAAATGCGGGTTGTTATACAAAATTCCCCGGACGAAAATGAATTTACTGAACTCCTCCACGAGCGCGACCAGGATGAATGCGTGCACGGCCTGCTGAGAGAGGTTTTCTTCGTCTGTGGGAACGAACATCTGAAGAGGAGCGCTCAGGACGAACGTAACAAGGACACTGAGGATGCCGTAGATGAAACTCTTTATGAGCAGGCCTACAGGTTCTTTCTCATGCTTGTCTTTGAGATAGATATACACCACAATGCAGGCACCGGGAGCGGAGGAGATTGCAAGCAGTGAAAGAATGTCCATGCGGATCGGTTCACTCAATTACATCCTCGATAGCATCCAGCTTGCTTTCGCTAAAGGAGCCTGAGGTGGCATACACGATCTTCCCATCGGCGTTGAGCACGAAAAAGTATGGGATGTCCCGTTTTTCAAAATCGAGCGCCTCTTTATATGTCTTCAATTCGCCCTTGTAGAACAGGATGTAGGGCAAGAGCTGCGGATCTAGATTCTTGATGGCTTTTCGTTTGGCGGTTCCCTCTGCCGCGGCATTGATTCCGGTGAACATGGGTACGAAAAACACATTTACATCATACCCCATACCCGCCATCAGCCCGGTAGGCTTTTGAACAAATTTTGAGAAAATCGGAGAAAACCAGGTGTTCAACTCATCTTCAGACCTCTTGGAGTAAGCCAGGCCGAGCAATGTAAACTTTCCCTTCACATCCGTCGGTAAGTTGACTTTTTTATCATCCGCAGTTTCCGCTTCCATGTCAGGAAACTGCTTGCCAATTACTTGCGCATCGCCTGGATGGCTCGCGACCTGTATAAGCACAAGCACCATTACGACAATCAAATTCAAACTGTTCCGTCTGTCCATGAAGATGAAGGTACAAAAATCCGATGGAGAAATGAGAGTCCTTCTTTCAACCGTCTCCTTCGGTCCTACTTCAGTCGAGCCTTTCCTTTCTCTACGGTGAATGTTTTGCTGAGAAACTCCTCGCTTACCGGTTGACGTAACGATTTAACATAGAACCAATCGGCTCTTGCTTGTGAAGGGAACAGCGTCAGAAGGAGGTACCCGTGATCGCGGTTGTTGATGTACTTGATGTGTGGGTTCTCACGTAACAAAGCCTGCTCGGCAAGTTTTACGGTATCACTGCTTTTGCGCTCATCCCCGTTGGCAGATGAAATGCTGGTCGTGCCTAGCTCAACCGCAAAAGGTTTATAGGACTTACCAACATCAACGGCGGCCTCAATGGCCCAGGAGGCGTGGGTGTCGCCGGCTGTAATGAGTATGTCCTGGATTTTGTTAGAGGTTATAAAGTCTACAATGTTCTTTTTTTCTGCTGGGAATCCGTCCCACGCGTCCATGTTTCGCGGCATGTTTGGAAGCGCTGCCTTGAGGTATACATCTGAAAATATGACCTGGTTGCCAATTACTTTCCAAGTGGCCCGGGAACGCTGCAGATTGTTCTTGAGCCATTGAAGCTGCTCTTTCCCAAGCATGGATCGGTTCGGGCTTGTTAACTCCGGATCATCGATGCCCTTTGCTTCGGGGCTGCGCCCGGCGAGCCGCTCATCCAGCATGATGATGTCGGCAAGAGGACCAAAAGAAAAAGACCGATACAACTCACGGTTAGGCCGGATGGGCATCCATTCGTAATAAGCCTGACGGGCCGCCGCCTTTCTTGCCTCATAGCCCCCTTCTTTTTCAGGTTGATGATTTTGGGCACCGGTGCTGTGTGAATTGTTGGCTATCTCGTGATCGTCCCAAACGGCAATGAATGGATGTTGTTGATGGACCCTGCGTAATCCCCTATCCAACCGGTATTGAGAATAGCGGGTTCTATAGTCGGGTAGAGTAATAATTTCGTACAAAGGAAGATGCTTCCGGCCGATCGTCGTATCGCCATACGTTCCACTGCCGTATTCGTAAATGTAATCGCCTAAGTGAAGAACGGCGTCGAGGACAGGGCGATCAGCAATCTTGTCGTAGGCATTGAAGTAGCCGAATTCCCAATTGGCGCAGCTCACCACGGCAAATTGAAGACTGTCCATGGAGTCAACAGCCGCAGTTTTTGTCCGGCCAGTTATTGAGGTCTTGCCCAGTGCCATGAACCGGTAGTAATAGATGGTTCCGGGTCTCAGCGCATCGACATCCACCTTTACCGTGTAGTCGCGAGCAGGATCTGTTCGGAGCGTATCGCTCTTGTAAATGGAGTCGAAATCAGGATCTGACGCTATTTCCCATTGAACCAGGATGGAAGAAACCGAATCCTCCGGGGTAACGCGGGTCCACAGGATTACCCGGTCGGGAAGCGGGTCACCGGAGGCAACCCCGTGGTAGAAAGGGCGTAGCGCAGAATCGTAGAGGGGTGCGACTTGCTCGTGAAATTTGGGGGTCTTCCTTTTTTCAGGAAACGAACAGCCAACCAGAACGATAAGGAGCAAGAGAATATAAGTGAATCCGGTTTTCATAATGCAGGAATTTGTTTCGAAGCTAGGAGAATACCCATAGTCGAGCAATAAAGTTTGTGGTCGGAGGTGTAATTTAACGGCCCTGACGCAACTTGGTACTGGGGGGAAATGAGTCTGCCGCAGTAGATTACTTCAATGAAAATCCAAGGCCGTTTATCTAAACAGAGGAGGTGTTTTTTCATCCCACTCGGTGGCCTGCTGGTAGGCCCATGCCAGCAAAACAGCGGAAGCCTCTCCGTATAAGTTACCCAGAAACGAAATGCTCGTTGGACTTCCTTTTTGGTTAAATCCATTGGGCACAACCACACAGGGCGTACCGGTCAGGTTCGTTAAGAGAAGTTGGGAGCCGCCAAAACTGGGGGCCACGATGACGTCGAAATCTTTTGTTTTCGAATAGAATTCATTCACCAGCAACGTTCGCACACGCGACGCATTGATGTACTCCACGGCCGGGATAAATCGAGCCGCCCGGAACGTGTTCGGCCATGCATTCCTTCGTTGATTGACCAGCAGGCTGTCGCGGTTGGATCGGGTCAACTCATCAAATGCTGCCGCCGCCTCGGCGCTGAGCATCATACGCACCGATGTCAATGGCAAAGTCGTAGTCAGGTCAACTGGAACCAGTACTACGCCGAGAGAGCGAAGAACTTCTAGCGACTTTTCATCATTTTCTTTTGTCGGGTACGTTTCATCAAAATGATTTTTCAAATAGCCGACCCGCAGTTTCCGAATGTCTGATTTGCCAGCGTAATTGAATGGCACGTTGCGGACATGCGCGTCATGACCGTCTGTGCCCCGGATGGCATCCAGGACGATAGCGCAGTCAAGCGCCGAGCGGCAAATGGGTCCTATCTTGTCCATGCTCCAGCTGAGGGCCATGGCCCCGTGCCGGCTTACACGACCGTAAGAAGGACGCAAGCCGGTTACACCGCAGCGCGTAGCGGGGGAGACGATAGAGCCCAGTGTTTCAGTTCCAATGGCAAAAGCAACCAACCCGGCGGAGGTAGCCGAGGCGGATCCCGCAGACGAGCCGCTGGATCCCTGCGCGAGGTCCCATGGGTTGCGGGTCACACCACCATACCAGATGTCGCCCATGGCGAGCGCCCCCATCGTGAGCTTGACAACGAGGACAGCACCAGCCTCTTCCAGTTTCCTGACTACGGTTGCGGTTTCACTTATTTCCTGGTTCTTGAAAGGCGCTGCGCCCCAGGTTGTTCTTGTACCATCCACCGCGAGCAAATCCTTTATCCCATAAGGGATTCCATGGAGCGGCCCCCGGTATTTTCCATGTGCTATTTCCTCATCGGCTTTCCGTGCTTGTTTCAGGGCAGACTCTTCCAGTAGCATGATGGCACATTGAAGAGTGTCGGAATACTTTTTCAAGCGAGCCAGATACAGGGTGGTAAGCTGGGTTGATGTGATTTTTCTTGCCTTAAGGAGCACGGCGAGTTTATGAACCGGATAAAATGCCAGGTCGCCAGGATTCGAAGGCAGCGGGACATCTTTCGGCAAGCCCCAGTCGATTTTTTGCTGACTAGCGGGAGGGGTGAACCCGGTTGGGACCGGATCAAATACCAGGGACATAGCAGTGCTGTTGGTCAGCGGATAGGCGTGCATTGTCTGGTATTGCTTTTGATAATCCTGCAGGTTCTTATACAATGAATCGCGTTCGGCTTTCGTAAAACTCAAATCGAAATACGGTTCGATTTCTTCCGTTGGATAGGAAGGGACTTGCGCCGCCGCATCCAGATTCAGGAAAAAAAACAGGGCAAGAATTGCGCAAAGCGCATACCTTGCATGAGGAAACGGCGTATGGGTTTTCATGGGTATAAATTTGATTCTAAATCTACACACAAAGCAACTTCCGCCTGGACTCGTCACGTAATGTTTTGTCTTAATAACCCCGGATCAATATGAAGAAGATTACACTTTTATCAGTAGCACTTTTCGTTTTAAGCAACGGATGGGCTCAGGTGGGCGAGGTTACGATTTGCCACACACCGCCAACAGAAAAATTTGCCCTGTTTGCCCGGAGCGATGCCTTTAACCGGGAACATCCGATGCCCCGGGCGTACGTCCACATCAGCGAATCTGGCGGAACGATGATCAAATTCAAGTGCGCCGACGGAATGGAAGCAAACGCGTACTACCTGAAAGCAGCAAAGCCTTCGAACAATTGGATTTTCGTGTTTCAGGAATGGTGGGGACTCAATGACAACATCAAGCGCCAAGGCGAGGACTTGTTTAAGGACCTGGGCAATGTGAATATTCTGGCCCTTGATATGTATGACGGAAAACTGGCTACCGAGCGCGAAACGGCCGGGAAATACATGGGGGAATTCAAGCAGGATCGCGGAGATATGATTGTAAAGGGGGCACTGGCCTTTGCTGGGAAGGGCGCGAAAATCGGCACTATAGGTTGGTGTTTTGGGGGTGGACAGTCGTTGCTGGCGGCACTCACCGCCGGGAACCAAACGGCCGCTTGTGTGATTTACTATGGGATGCCGGTCGAAGATGTGACCAAGCTAAAGACCCTGAATTGCGATGTGCTCAACATCTGGGGCGCCCAAGATCAATGGATCAATAAGGCAGTAATGGATAAGTTTGATGCGAACATGAAAGCGGCGGGGAAGAAGTTGACGATCAAGGAGTTTGACGCCAACCACGGTTTTGCTAATCCCAGCAACCCGATGGGGGCATTTGATGAAGTGGCTTACAAGGATGCATACAGCAGCACGGTGGCGTACTTCAAGGCTCGAATTAAATAATTTAACCGCCGAGGCGCAGAGACGCGGAAGAACCGTGAGGGCGGCAGGGAAATCCTCAGCACCTCTGCCCTTGGATTCTACTTCTCTGCGCCTCCCTGCCTCTGCGGTGCGTCATTCTACTTCTCTGCGCCTCTCCGTCTCTGCGGTACGTCATTCTACTTCTCTGCGCCTCTCCGTCTCTGCGGTACGTCATTCTACTTCTCTGCGCCTCCCCGTCTCTGCGGTGTGTCATTCTTATTCTCTGAGCCTTTGTGCCTCTGCGGTTGTTTGTTTAGCTTCATCAATCCTTAAACCAAACCCCTGAAATCATGGAAGAAATGAACATTAACATGATGGCTGTCCTCGTGGCGGTCGTCGCCAATTTTGTGTTGGGCTTTATTTGGTATACCCCCTTGTTTGGGAAGGCGTGGGCCAAGGAGATGGGCATGGACATGAACGCAAAGCCTTCCGGCGGCGAGATGGCCAAAGGAATGATCCTGATGGTGATTGGAAATTTTTTCCTCGCCTATGTTTTTGCGCACAACATTGCGGCATGGAGTTATGTGCCCGGCAACGCAGAAATGTCACCGATGGCTAACATGATGAGCGCGGTAGGCTTCACCTGGCTGGGCTTTTATCTGCCCGGCGATTTGTCGAGAGTAGGTTGGGAGAAGAGCTCCATGAAACTGTTTGCCATCAATACGGGATATCACTTTGCGATGTTGCTGGTGGCTGCACTGATTTTGATGAATATGTAGGATGAGGAGGAATGGCCATTTATCAATACCGCATTATAATTGAACGGAATCATCAGCTACCAATACCTATATAAAACTATGAGAATACAATTATTAATAATTCTGCTTTTCAGCTTCACCACATGCTCAAAAAGCAAAACGGAATCTGCAAGTGATTCGTTGTCGAACGTAAATGAAGAGCTTGGTGACACCAATTTTAAATTGATTGAAGATTTTGAGATCAATAAATCAACATTCAAGCAAGACACCTTGAGTCTTATGGAACAGTCAGCAGAGGGAGGGGAGGTGATTGTATTCCGTAACAAGGGTGGGAACTACTCGGTTGTTGATATCTGGATTTATGGGGAGATGGGTAAGCTCCACGCTATTTGCTGGGTCAACAAACAAAATGACCTGATATTTGTAAAGCGGACAAACTATGACTATGATATGCCCGCCAGCGAGTCTGGACACAGCACGCGAGAGACTATCGAATATTTTTCATTTACCGACAACGGGTTTCGATTTTATAATTCGGACCAAATGGAAATAAGTGAGTCAAGAAAGGAAAAGGAAGCAGAGGTCGTTGAATTGTTTAATGCCGTGACGACCGAGATTGGTATGGTTAAATGAAAGGCAAAGGTGATGATATTAGGATGCGTCTTGACTACTCCCAAACCACCCGTTCCTTTTCCTGAAACCAGGTTCGGTACTTGGGCACGTAAATTTTTTCCAGCGCGTTCCGCTTCAGCTTCAGCGTGGGCGTAAGCAGTCCGTTTTCCTGTGTCCAGTCCTGCTGCATGATGACAGCATGCTCCAGCCGTTCGTAAGTTTCCAAATGGAGGTTAATAGATTCGATTGTGTCGGAGAGACTCTTTGCAATTTCTGATTTGGTCTTTGACTTCGCCGCGTCGGAGAGGACAGTAAGCATTATCGGTTGCGGGATGCCCATGCCCACCACGCAAACCTGGCCGATGTCTTTGTTCTCCAATAGTTTCATCTCGATGGGCGCCGGGGAAATGTACTTTCCTTTGTCAGTCTTGAATTGATCTTTAACCCGGCCAACAATCGTGAGGTAGCCTTCGGAATCGATGGACCCCGTATCTCCGGTTTTGAGAAATCCATCTTCGTCAAACATGGAAGCGGTGAGTTCCGGCTCCTTGTAATACCCGCGCATCAGGTAGTCTGATTTCACACAAATTTCATCGTTGGCGCCCAACTTCACTTGCAAACCGGGCAGAGGTTTTCCAACGGTACCGAACTTATAACCTGATTCCGAATTGAAATGAGCGTAGACACAATCCTCCGTCATGCCGTAGACCTCGTAGATGGTGATGCCCAGTTTTTGCCACCACTCCAGGAGCCCTACGCCCAGCGGGGCTGCTCCTGAAAAGAACAATTTGGATTGGTTCAGACCCAATTTTTTCCGGATAGACCGTTTGATGATTCCTCCCAACAGCGGAATGCTGATAAGCTTATTGAGTTTTGATTCGGGTATCTTTTCGAGAATTTTCTCCTGGAATTTTGCCCAGATCCGCGGCACGGCGAAGAAATAGTGCGGTCGCGTAGCCGCAAGATTTTTTGGAAATGATTCGAGTGACTCTGAAAACGAAAACTGGGCTCCCAGGAGCAAGCCCATAGTTTCGATGCCGATGCGCTCGGCGATATGACTCAGCGGTAGGTAGGAGAAAAGGCGCGGACGGTCCGGAAACTTTACTGCAGCACGTGCGGCTTTCAGGGTGGCGTCAAAGGATTTAAATGCGTGCATGACTCCTTTTGGATTGCCGGTTGTGCCGGATGTATACACGATGGTCATAAGGTCGTCTGGATTCAGCGTGTCCACCTTTTCGATCCGCGGCGTGGCCGCCACAATTTGCTCCCAGGTATCGCCCTCCTGGATTCCGTAGGCACCGAAGTAAATTCTGGATATTTCCGGGACTCCTTCGCGCTGCGAATCGAAGTTGTCAAGCTTGCCTATGAAGATTACTCTCGCTTCGCTGTGGATCAGAATCTGGCGCAGGCTGTCGGCGGGAAGGGTGGGATACAAGGGCACTGAAACATGACCGGACATCATGATAGCCAGATCTGCCATGATCCAGTGGGCGCAGTTCTTAGACAAGATGGCAATGTGGCTGTTCGGAGGAAGTGCCAGGGACCGGAGGTGATTGGCGATGCTTCGGATTTCTTCTCCTGCTTGCCGGTAGGTCCATGTTTTCCATTCGCCCCCCTGCGGCTGACGGAGCAAAAGGTCTAGCGGAAAGGTCTTCTCCCAATGAAGGAAGTATTCAAGCGGATTGTTCATGCGGGGCCTTTTGGTTATGTGAATATAGGGCTATCGTGTAAAAATCGACAGCCGACGCAGCGTTAATTCCTATCTTCGCAGCATGAGCGGCTCGAAGAACAGACTTTTTCTTTTGGATGCATACGCGCTGATTTACCGCGCCCATTTTGCCTTTACCAAAAACCCCCGGATCAATTCCAAAGGGATGAATACATCCGTCATGTTTGGATTCACCAACACGCTGCTTGAAGTCCTTACGAAGCAGAAGCCAACCCATATTGCCGTTGCCTTTGATACGGCCGCTGCTACGTTCCGGGATGAGATTTTTGAGGACTATAAAGCCACCCGGCAGGAAACGCCCGAAGATATCCGCACCGGAATTCCCATCGTAAAAGAGATCATCAGGGGATTTAACATTCCCATCCTGGAGTTGGACGGCTACGAAGCCGATGACATCATCGGAACCTTTGCTTTGAAGGCTGCAGCAAACGGCTTTGATGTATTCATGATGACCCCGGACAAAGACTTCGGACAAATTGTCCGCGACAACATAAAACTATACAAACCCGCCTACATGGGAAACTCGGTGGACATTCTCGGTCCCAAGGAGGTTTGTGAAAAGTGGGATATTGAAAATGTGAGCCAGGTGATCGACATGCTTGGCTTGCAGGGCGACACATCCGATAACATCCCCGGCATTCCGGGTGTGGGCCCGAAGACAGCCGCGGACCTTCTAAAGAAATTTGGAACTCTCGAGAATGTAATCGCACACGCGTCGGAGTTGAAAGGCAAACTGAAGGAGCGCGTGGAGGAGTTTGGCGACCAGGCAATCTTGTCTAAGAAGCTTGCAACTATCGTCACCGATGTTCCCATTGAGTACAATGAAGAGGCGCTGGCGTATACCGGACCAAACAAGGAGGCGCTGACACCGATCTTTGAAGAAATGGAGTTCAAGACGATGATGGCGCGCGCCTTCGCCAGCCCAAAATCTTCGACAGCAGACATACTGCCGCAGACGGCATCTACGCAAGGCGCGCAACTCTCCATGTTTGGATCACCGGCCGCTTCCCCGACGGCGGTGCCAGCTAGGGCATTTTCGGGGGAGACCGCCTACAAGCTGATCACCAAAAAGGAGGAGCGAAAAGCGCTTGCAGATATGCTTTGTGAACAGAAGCAAGTTGCCGTGGAGGTGATCATCGATGAGGCAGAAACTTTTGATTTTGAGATCAAGGGCATGGCCGTTGCCGCAGTTGCCGGAGAAGCCTATTATATACAAGGTGGGGTGAAAGAGCTGAAGGATTTTGAAGCGCTGTTTGCGGATGACCGAATTACAAAAATGGGCTACAATGTTAAGGCGACAGTGCTAGCCCTGAAGAAAGCGGGTATCAGGTGGGGTGGCCCTGTATTTGATACAATGCTTGCCCACTACCTGATTGAACCAGAGGCTTCGCATGATCTTGGCATCATTGCCAACCAATATGTGGGAACACAGCTTGCGACAGAACAATCCGAAGAGAATGAGGCCATGGAGCTTGTGGACGTTACGGTGCAGCTTCGGGGACCGCTTCAACGTGAATTGGAGTTGCGAAGGCATTCCTTATTGGCCCGTGATATTGAAATGCCGCTGGTTGAAGTGTTGGCTGGTATGGAGATGGAGGGTGTAAAAATTGATGAAGGTACGTTGAAGAGCATGTCGGAAGATCTTCGGAAGGACAGCGAAAAGGTGCAAAAGGAGATTTTTCAGTTGGCCGGGACTGAATTCAATATCGGGAGCCCCAAGCAGCTGGGCGAGGTTTTGTTTGACCGGATGAAACTTTTGGACAAAGCAAAGAAAACGAAGACCGGACAGTACGCCACCGGGGAGGAAGTTCTTCAAAAACTGGCGCCGGATCACAAGATTGCCAACAAGATCCTGGAGTTTCGCGAATATGAAAAGTTGCGGTCAACCTATGTGGATGCCTTGCCGCGGATGATCAGCAAGTGGGACGGCCGGATTCATTCCGACTTCCGCCAGGCTGTTGCTGCCACGGGCAGGTTGAGCTCCAACAATCCCAATTTGCAGAATATTCCCATTCGTACCGAGAAAGGAAGGCTGGTTCGCGGAGCGTTTGTGCCGCGCGATAAGGACTACCGGTTCATGTCTGCCGATTATTCGCAGATTGAACTCCGCATTGCAGCGTCGTTTGCCAGTGATGCGACGATGATCGAAGCGTTTCGCAACAAACGCGACATACATGCGACCACGGCTGCCAGGGTGTTCAAGGTGGAGCTTGAGAAAGTGACGCCCGATATGCGCCGAAAAGCAAAAGAGGTGAATTTTGGAATTCTGTACGGGAGCACGGCGTTTGGCTTGTCGCAAAATCTCGGTATTTCCAGGACAGAAGCAGCGGAAATTATAGAAGCCTATTTTAAGGAATTCCCGGGTATCAAACGGTATATGGATGACTCCATCAATCATGCGCGGGACAAGGAGTATGTAGAAACCATTTTAGGGCGAAGGCGTTACCTGCGGGATATCAATTCCAGGAACATGACGACACGAGGCTTTGCCGAGCGCAATGCCATCAATGCCCCCATTCAGGGAAGCGCTGCAGACATCATTAAAATCGCGATGATCAATATCCACCGATGGCTTCTTGAAGAAAAACTTAAAACCCGTATGATTCTGCAGGTTCATGATGAACTGGTTTTTGACCTTCACAAAGACGAGGAGGCTGTCGTAAAGCAGCGGGTCATCGAATTGATGCGGACGGCCGTACTCCTCGATGTTCCCATGGAGGTGGAAGTCGGTATTGGCAAGAACTGGCTGGAGGCGCACTAACTACCGCAGCCCTCTCCCGGATGGGGCCCCAATTGCTAGAATTTAACACGCAGGGTCCCGAACAGATTTCTTCCCGGTGAATTGATGCCGGAGGCAAATTGCCGGTATTGTAAATCCAGCAGATTATCGGCGCCTACTTGTAGGTTGAACGTCTTGTTGATTTCGTACGACGCCCTCAGGTTGATGGTGTACCACGAAGGTATTCCCTTGGCATGTGCATATTGCTGGTTGTCCTCGCCGCTTTTACTGTATTCTTCTATTTGTTTCCAACCGCTGAAATTCGAGAACAACTCCCCTTTTAGTCGCGCTGCCGTATAGGATACACTGATTCGGCCAAACGCAGGCGCGATATGATCCAGCGGAGTTTCGTATGGACTATTGCGGACACGGCCCCGGGTGTCGTTATAAGAAATTGTCACAGCAAATTCTTTGGAAAGATCGGCACGGAGGGTGGTACTGTATCCGATGATGTATGCCTTTTGCGCGTTCTGACTGGAGACCACATTGCTTGTAAAATCACCGTAGCTGATCGTTGGCGAACCATTGAATGTGGTTGGCAGGACAACGATTGCATCGTAGAAATCCGTAGCAAAGAACGTTACCTCCCACCGCACCTTATCGCCGAAGAACTTGGTGATACCCAGGTCTCCATTAATCGTTTTCTCCGGTTTCAAATCAGGATTAGGAACGATAAGGGTTCCGTTGGTTGCTGCGCTTCCGGTAACGCTGTCAAAGACCTTTGCCAGGTCATCGATGTTGGGCACACGAAATCCAGTGCTTGCCATGAAGGAAAACTTCCAGGATGACGGTGTATAGATGATGCCCAAATTGCCGCTGGCAAACGATGGATTTTGCTGGATATTGTCAAACGGAAAGGGGAAGAAGGCTTTGTCTACAAAGGTGGAACGGAGCGAACTCATCCCAATGCGAAGTCCATCCGTAAGGATCCACTTGTCGGGAAACTCAAGGGTGTGTGTTGCATAGAGCGCAACAATGTTCATGGAGTTGTTCCCATCAGGGTACCGCGTGTTTTGAGGCGTAGTCACACCGGTAACGATGTTGACGCGCTGTGCGTTGGAACGCACGGTGTTAAACTGACTGTCGAAGCCGTAGCGCAAGCTGTTTTTTCCAATGGATTTTGCAAAGTCGATGGAAAGGCCTACCACGTTGACTTTCTCAACGCGATCGTTGCGATTATTATTTCCAAATCGCCGATCATGCCGGCTCTCTTCCACTTCCTGATAACTGATCATGCCGGTCATTTGGTCCGCAAATTTTCCCAATTCGGTGATTTGTAATTTGTACGATGCCATCATCCGTTGTTGAGGGCCGTAGTACCATTCGGCGAAGCGCAACCCCGACGCCCCTTGCGGATCTGTCAGCCTGTCGTACCTGGGAACATTTGTGGAATTTGAGTACTGAACGTTGACGAGATGGCTGACTCGTTCACTCTGTCTGAAGCGAAATTTTTGAAGCAAATCCCATTGACGGTAGCCGCTTTGAGTTTGTTTGTAGGGATCTCCATTCTGCGTGAGCAGATCTGCAGTATTGTCTCCAGACCGCGTTGCAAACTGCGGACGTAGTCCAAAGGGCTCCTCCAAAGACGGGTTTGTTTCCTTTCCCATCATCACATCGTCAAAATCGCTGTAGGTGAAGGAGGTAAGCGATGCAAAGCGATTTCCTCCCAGGTTTACATCGACATGGGAAGTCTTCTCCTGATTAACGGTGCCATAGCGGAAAAAGGCATTGCCGCTTGCCCTGAAACCTTCGTTGGAAAATTCCGGATCACGGGTATAAAAGTGTACGACACCTCCGAGCGCATCGCTGCCATAAACGGTAGAGGAAGGCCCAAAGAGTACCTCGGCGCGGTGGAGCATGTTGTTGTCGACGGTGAGGATATTCTGTAAGTGACCTGAGCGATAAATGAGATTGTTCATGCGAACCCCATCAATCATCAGGAGGACGCGGCTGGCTTCGAATCCCCGTATCATCGGGCTACCCCCTCCCTGCTGACTTCTTTGCATGGCAACCACACCGGTATTCTGAATCAGATCAGCCGAATTCTGGGCGTTCAGATTGCGGATGGTGGAAGGCCCGAGGATTTTGATTTGTTGCGCGATCGTACGCCGTTGCTCCGGAATCTTGTTGGCGGAGATGACGATCTCTGTCAGGTATGAAGCCGGGAGCGAATCTGCCGGGGTCTCTTCTTTCTCGGCAAATTGGGCGTGCAGGCAATGTCCCGCAAGCATCAGGATAAGGATAACGTATATTGATTTCATAGATAGTCAATTGAATAGAATGAACAGGGCAACCCCGTGCATGGAGGTGCTTGAACTGGAATCAAAAAGGGGAATCAAACGCGCGGTGGCGGCGAATCTGGGGGACAGGATGTGTCTAGAAGCCTTTCGTCACAAGGGGTAGCCAGGGTAAGGCGGCCAACGATGGCGAAAAGGCGACTGGGGGCTGGGGCAAGAACAAACTCCAGCGTAAAGAGTTGGATAACGGTTGCGGGGGCCTGACTTTTATCGTCAGAAGCTACGCGGATGATTTTTGACAAGAACGCAAGGAGGTTGTCCTCGGCCTCGTCGGGGAGACAAAGAACCACCACCTGACCGGCTTGCCGTTCGATGCGGGAGATGTCATACATTTTTCCCTGCCACTTCATCTCCATGTCCGACAACCAGGGGGTGCGGAAATCAGATGCGGGCATCCGGATGGCAACAAGCTCCGATTCCGGAAGTGTTTTCAGGTGATGACGGATCGCCGTTCGCAGTTCGCCGAGATGGATGGCAAAATAGATGTAGAATCCTGCAAGGTGGAGGAGCAGAATTACCAGCAGAACGTAGGAGGCGATCTTCTTCAACGAACCAAAATTAGCCAAAAGGAGGATAGCGCTTTTTTATTTACAGGAGCGGAGAAAAAAGACTTCGACAGACCTTTTCAATGTTTTCCAGCTAGAGGGCAATCAGTATTTCCAACTTTTGGTATCCGCTCCTTTGGGTGCGCTTACGCGGATCCGTTCGAGAATCTTCGGAAGGTACTGGGTATTGTAGCGAAGCCTGGATACATAATTCGGGTTAGCGTGGTCACCGTTCCAGCAATGCTCTGCACGATCCCCGTAATCAACTTCCCCCTTATAAAAGGGACTTGTGGTATTTTTCAGAAACGCCTCCATCAGATACACTGCATTGTTCAGGTAATAGTTATCCATGTCGCCGCAGTAGATGTGAATTTTGCCTTCCAGTTTAGGGCCCAGGGACTTCCAGTCGCGCTCAAGGATATGGCGGAGATCGTAATTCTCTTTCCAATAGTTGGCCACGGCCGGATCAATTTCTCCAGTCACTTTGTTAAATATCCTTTTTGGATAACCGTCGTCGCCCTGCGGGGAGTATACGGCCTCCCAGATATCCCATTGCTCGCCGGAGCGGCCATGGGTACCCAGCACATATTCGTAATGGTTGTTTTCCTCCATGGTGGACTGAATATGTCCCAGGGAGTTGCGGTGTGCCGGCCTCGGTAATTTTTTGAATTCGCTGTCGTACCAGAAGGCATTCTTGTCCTTGTAAATGTCCACCAGGCAGAAGGACCGGAAATCGATGGGGTCCGGACATGCGGCAAAGCACCCGTTGAATTCATCGGGGTAAAACATCTGAACGGCGAGCGCTTCCCATCCGCCGGTAGATCCACCGTACGTAAAGCGAGACCAGCCTTCGCCGATTCCCTGGAATTGCTTTTCAATTTCCGGCAGGAGTTCAAACATAATGGCATCCCCATACGGTCCCAGGTTCGCCGAATTGACGGCATAAGAGTCGTCGTAATACGGATTGGCGTGTTGGATTTCAACGATCAGAAACCGTGGGAAATTCTTCCCGGTCCATTGCTTGTAAAAGTTGTAGGCTTCCTGGGCCTGAAATTTCTTGTATCCGTAGATGCCAAATCGCTCACTGTAATCCGATGTATCCATATCGGCCGGCGGGGGGTCCGTACTGAACCCGCCAAAGTCGCTCGGAAAATGTCCGTGATAGATCATCAGCGGGTATTTTGAGTTGGGATGACTTTCAAATCCCTCCGGCAGCAACACGTGGGCGCCCAGGTACATGGGCCTACCCCAGAACGCGGTCAGCATTTTGCTCTGAATGCGGATATGCTTGACATATTTTGAATCAGCGACCGGCACAATTTCCGGGATCGTTTGATCCATGAGTACCTGGATAGGCTCTGCCTGCCCCGGATCAATCTTTACTTTGAACGGCCGGCTGAAGAAATTCCCGGGCTTTTGATTCCAGTGCTGACCCTCACCTTTATCGGGCGGCAGCTTCACGGTCTTCCCACTCTGAAGTTGGAATGTTTCGTACCGGTTGATAATCGCCTGCACATAATATTCACCGGCCGGTATGCCGCTGAGTGACCGCACCGGAAAGCCGAAAGCTGCATCGTCTATAACAATCTCCTGCCCGGGAGCCATGCCCTCCACGTCAACGCCAAACCCCAGAGGCGTATCTAGTCCGGGACTGAACTGATCACGGGGTTCCCTCTTGTCATTGGTAGAAAGCAAGAGAATCAGCCGTCCGTCCTGAGGTTGATCGCTCATCTCCGAGGGAAACGATACCGTAAATCGGAGGCCGGTTTTGGACTCAGGAGCCGGAGTGCATTGCCAGCATGCCAGAGCAACGAGAACAAACATAGAACATGATTTCATCGTCATTGAATTTGAAGGGAAAGTATTTCTATTTCGGGGCTTCAACAATTTATGAGGCAGGAAACATGGTGGGCGGCATGAACTTTTAATCAAATGCCTTACATTAGCCTACTAAACTAAGCCATTATGAGCGCACGCCCCTGGACCCAACATTATCCTGAGTACATGCCGAAGGAAGTAGATGAGCCCCCTTATGAATCCCTGGCGGCACTGATGGAAGAGGCCTGTCAAAAGCACGGTTCACTTCCGGCTATTGAAAACATGGACAAGCAGATCAGTTTTACTGAATTGAATACGCTGGCAACGCAATTCGCCGCTTTTCTGCAGCAGGATTGCCAACTGAAGCCGGGCGATCGGATTGCACTCCAAATGCCAAATATCCTCCAGTTTCCCGTGGCGATGCTGGGGGCGCTCAAGGCAGGACTTATTCTGGTGAATACAAATCCGCTCTATACACCAAGGGAGATGCAACATCAGTTCAAAGACAGTGGTGCGGTGGCCATCGTTATCCTAGCCAACTTTGCTCATAACCTGGAGAAAGTTATCGGAGATACGGCCATCAAAACAGTCATCGTAACGGAGGTCGGCGACTTGCTCGGAGGATTCCGGAAAACCCTTGTCAATTTTGTGGTCAAGAGAATAAAGAAGATGGTTCCTGCGTATACCCTGCCGGGAGCGATCATGTTTTCAACCGCCCTTGCGAAGGGCAAGACGCAGACGCTCAAGCCGGTCGCAACAAAAAAGGATGACACCGCATTTCTACAATACACCGGAGGTACGACAGGGCTTTCCAAAGGAGCTGAATTGACCCATCGAAATGTGCTGTATAATGTATTTCAGGTCATGTCGGTGTTGAAGAATACAGTGAAGGGTCCGCTGGTTGAAGGTGACGTTGCAGTGATTCCCTTGCCTATGTATCACATCTATGCGCTCACGGCCACCTATTTCTTTCTGGTGTGTGGATTAAAGGCCCTCCTTGTAACCAATCCCCGGGACTTCGCGGGATACATCAAGATTTTGGGGAAACCTTTTCATACCGTCATTGGCGTAAACACGCTGTACAACGCGCTGCTCAACCATCCTAATTTTGGGGATATCAATTTTTCAGAACTCAAGGGCTGCAGCGCTGGGGGGATGGCCCTGCAGGAGATCGTGTTCAAGCGATGGAAAGAAAAGACAGGAATACCGATTAGTGAAGGCTACGGGTTGAGCGAGACCTCGCCCGTGCTCACGTTTCAGATTGCCGGCAAGGAGCGGATGGGTAGCATCGGCGTGCCGATTCCGAACACAGAGATTCAGATGATGGATGATGATGGGAATGTTGTTCCGATGGGTGAGTCCGGCGAATTGTGTGCACGTGGCCCGCAGGTATTTAAGGGCTACTGGCAAAAAGACAACAGTGCCGTATTCCATCCGGGAGGATGGTTCAAGACCGGTGACATTGCGGTGATGGACTCCGACGGGTACATCAAGATAGTAGACAGGAAAAAGGACATGATACTTGTATCCGGCTTTAACGTGTATCCGAACGAAATTGAAGGAGTTGTTGCATCTCACCCGAAAGTGCTGGAGGTCGCAGCCATCGGCGTAAAAGATGCACAATGCGGCGAGGCAGTGAAAGTGGTAGTGGTCAAGAAAGATCCATCGCTCACGGAAGAAGAGTTGATGGCTTTCTGCAAAGAGAATTTCACTGGATACAAGCGCCCCAAGTACATTGAATTCAAGACTGAGATTCCAAAGACAAATGTGGGAAAGATTTTGAGAAGGGCGTTGAGGGAAGAGCCTGCAGCTTAGGCCAGCCTCGGAATACCTGACAGTTTCTTGTAAGGGTTTCCTTACTGTTTTTCAACAAGAAACGGGTCAAGGAAACCAAAGATCACAAATGTTTTCAAGCCCTGGCAAGGAAGAACATTAGTCGGGGGAGCTTTAGATGGACTTGTCGTGTGCGTTCGACAAGGCATAATTCTGAATTTCGATTCTGTATTGCGTGGGGATAACAACGGGGCTGATTATTGGTGCCCCCTTAGGACTTGGTATATTAGTCGATGAGATAATTGCCTGACCGATGACCATAATATCAACCGTAAATGGCGCAATAACAGTTGCGCTTGTTTTCGCGGGATTGAGTAATCAAGCAATTGGCCAGTCGCTCAAAGACAAGTTCAGCCTGGGCCTGTATTTACGGCCTGCCTTTACCAGAGGACTCACCAGCAAAGAGCCGACGGTACTTGCTGACAACTCATTTTTGACTGCAGGTCTTGGGGTATACGGCCTGATAAGAGTCCGCCAAGAGGCAGCAAGAATCCCCTTTTACTACATAAAGGCAGAAGTTGGCGTTAGCAATCGTATTGGGGTCTTTGACGTTGATGGTTTTGGTCCTGTGCGCATAACCTCTTCCATCCTTGATTTTTCAGTTACCCTACCCATTACCCTTGAAGTTTCGGATGCACTAAAAGCCTATGTGGGCCTCGGTGCAAACCTGGGTTACCTTGTAAACAGCAAATTGGAGTCTGATGTCGGAGTGCCGCCAAGCGTACGGGGGTCATCCCTCCGTCCTGGCTTGATTGTGGATGTCGGATTTTTGGTTGATGACAAATCCACCGCTCAATTGGGCATCCGGGCACTAACAGAGGTAACTAAATATGGGTATTCAGAAATTGGGTTTTACCTTGGTTTTGGAATCTCGCGGAGGGAAAAGTAAGCCTCCACTTACTCCTGATTCCTCATCTTCTTTGCAAGCCATTCCGCCGTGTATCCTTTTCTGGACTTTACCATGGCTTCGGGTGTTCCCTCAAATACAAGATGCCCACCCAGTTTCTCCCCACCTTCCGGCCCCAGGTCGATAATCCAATCGGCGCATTTTATTACTTCCAGGTTGTGCTCAATGATAATAACTGTGTGCCCCTGATCTACCAATCCATTTACAGCTTTCAGCAGTTTGGAAATGTCATGAAAATGCAGGCCCGTGGTGGGTTCATCAAAAATGAAAAGAATGTTTCCGTCGCCGCCCTTACCAAGGAACGAGGCCAACTTGACGCGCTGCGCCTCTCCGCCGCTGAGGGAATTCGAGGATTGGCCAAGCTTTACGTACCCAAGGCCCACTTCGTAAAGCGGCCTGATTTTATCCACAATCGACTTACTATCCTTAAAAAACTGCAGGGCCTCTTCCACGGTCAGCTCCAGCACATCGGCGATATTCTTTTCATCATGGGTTACCTCCAGCACCTCCTGCTTGAATCTCCTGCCGTGGCACACTTCACATTTTAGGAAGATGTCGGCCATGAATTGCATCTCAATCTTGATCTCCCCTTCGCCCTCACAATTTTCACAGCGGCCCCCGTCAACGTTGAACGAAAAGTGAGACGGCTTATAGCCGCGCTTCTTACCTAGCGGCTGGTCTGCATACAATTGCCGGATAAGGTCGTAGGCTTTTACGTAACTGATTGGATTCGACCGGGAAGATTTGCCGATGGGATTCTGGTCAATGTATTCAATCTGACTAACGGACGCCACGTCGCCCTCCAATTTGTCATAGCGTCCTTGCGACTCGGAGATCAGGCCGGAAGCACGTCCAATGGCCGGATACAGAATCTTTTTTACCAAGGTCGATTTTCCGGAGCCGCTGATTCCTGTGACCACGGTGAGCACGCCAAGTGGGAATTTTATGGTGAGATTTTTCAGGTTGTTCTCCCGGGCACCGGTGACAGTAACCGCATCCTTCCACTTCCGTCGACGCGCGGGCACGGGGATTACCTCTTTTCCGCTGAGGTAGTCAGCCGTATGGGTCTTGGTATTTGCAGTGATGGCTGAGATCGGCCCTTGGAAGACAAGATGTCCGCCATGTTGTCCGGCATCTGGGCCAATGTCAAGAATCTCATCGGCGGCACGCATGATTTCTTCCTCGTGTTCAACAACAATGACTGAATTGCCCAGGTCGCGCAGCGACTTCAATACTTGCACCATGCGCTCCGTGTCTTTGGGGTGAAGCCCGATGCTGGGCTCGTCAAGAATGTACATTGAGCCCACGAGGGCACTCCCCAGCGAAGTGGCTAGTTTGATGCGCTGAAATTCACCGCCGGAAAGAGTGTTGGTAAGCCGGTTCAGGTTCAGGTACCCCAGGCCGACGCGGTCGAGGTATCCCAAGCGGTTGGTAATCTCTTTCAGCAGCCGGTCTGCAATTTTTTGTTCGAACGACTCAACCGTCAGGTTTTCAAAGAAAACAAGCATATCCTCGATCGGCAAGAGCACCAGATCCGTGATGGAGGTGTTTTTGATTTTTACATAGGAAGCATCCTTGCGCAGTCTTGTCCCACGGCAATCCGGACAAACGGTGCGGCCGCGGTAGCGGGAAAGCATGACGCGATATTGAATCTTGTAGGATTTTGATTCCAGGTATGTGAAGAACTTGTTAATGCCGTCGAGGTCCTTGTTTCCGCTCCAGAGAAGCGCTCGCTCCTTAACCGAAAGATCATGGTAGGCCCGGTGAATTGGAAAATCATGTTGCGCGCCGCTTCGCAACCAGGGCTTGAGCCATTCGCTCATGGTGTCGGTTCGCCAGGGAGCGACAGCACCTTCGTACAGCGATAACCCCTTGTCGGGAATTACAAGTTCCTCATCAATGCCCAGGATTTTTCCAAAACCCTCACACGTGCGGCAAGCACCAAAAGGATTATTGAAACTGAAAAAATTTACAGAAGGCTCTGTAAACGTGATCCCATCCAGCTCAAACCGATCAGAAAAGAAGAGTTTATCTTTTCCCTCCACATACACGCGGCAATCTCCATGGCTTTCAAAGAAGGCGGTTTGGACGGAATCGGACAGGCGAAAGGTGAGGTCCTCGTCTTCGTCGTTGGTGGCGGCCCGATCAATCAAAATTTCAACCTCCTGCGACTCCGGCTTTGACTTTTTTGATTTTTGTTTCTGCACGGTCTCTTCAATAAACTGCACTTCGCCGTTAAGAAGAATCCGGGTAAACCCCTTGCGGAGGAGAAGGTCTAATTCGTCGTTTAGCTTCCTGTCCTTGGGAATTTTCAACGGACAGGCGATCATGATACGCGTCCCTTTGTCGAGGCGATGGATGGAGCGGATCACACTGGTAACCGAATCGCGTGTTACTTCTTCATTTGAAACGGGAGATATGGTTTTCCCGATCCGGGCAAAAAGTAATTTCAAATAGTCATATACTTCGGTGGACGTGCCTACCGTGGATCGGGGATTGCGGGTATTAACCCTTTGTTCGATAGCAATAGCAGGGGAGACCCCCCGGATGTAGTCTACATCCGGCTTTTCCATTCTGCCTAGGAACTGACGCGCATAGGAACTCAGGCTTTCGACGTACATCCGCTGCCCTTCTGCGAAAAGCGTGTCAAACGCAAGCGATGACTTGCCAGATCCGGACAGGCCTGTGACAACAACGAGTTTGTTGCGCGGAATGGCCACGCTCAGGTTTTTTAGATTGTTGACCCGCGCTTTCTTGATGATGATAAACTTCTTTGGGTCAAGTTCATCCAGGTGTCTATCGGGGTCAGAAGCAGCACTCATTCGTAAACCGCAAGATACAGATATCGGGGCGCGTTATCGACAGGGAGACGCGACACTACCCAAGATGGGTGTAGCGGGATTTTCGGCAACCGCTATTTGTCGAAGTCGGGTTCATAACTGGGGTCCTTCGCATCGTCGCCATCTTCTCCACCATCGTCCTCGTAGTTGTCATCGCCCTCGAAATCATCACTATTGGCGTTAAAATCATCCCCTTTTTCTGCCGCCTCAAATTCAGGATCTTTTGGCTTGGAGTCCACGTTGTACTCACCATCGCTATTTCTTGTGGCCGGTATTTTCACCAGGTACGTAGCCTCATCTGCTTCCAGTGGGAAAACAAAGATCGGTTCCTTTTTGGCATTGTTGATCCGGGTGATACTATTCTCGTAGCCGGCCGGGTACTGCTTTTTTAACAGTTCCCGGAGGTCGTCAGACAATGTGTCCAGGCTTTTAATGACCTTCTTCTTACTTACTGCCATAGCGGTTACTTCTGCAAAAAATTCGGAACAAATAGGATAAGAAATTACATAGAAGGCAAGATTTTTCTTGAAATTTTTTGCGTCCTAATGGATTATTTATATCTTTTCAGTTCAAATAAATATTAACTAACCCCCATACACTATCGATATCGAGTTCTACGTTACCTAACCGTGAGACAGAATGATAGACAAAAGATGCAGCGACGGCCAACTCCTGTCGCTTTATCAAGAAGGTAACGAAGCAGCATTCGAAGTGCTCCTCCATCGCCACAAATCGCGTATTTATACCTCCATTTACTTGATTGTAAAGGATCGGTATAAGGCAGAAGATCTCCTTCAGGAGACCTTCATCAAAGCCATTAATACCCTAAAAAGCGGACGCTACAACGAAGAGGGCAAATTCGCCCCATGGTTGGGACGCATTGCGCATAATCTCGCGATTGATGCCTACCGCAAGAGTCGGCGATACCCCGAAATTGTACTGGAAGACAACAGCCGGGTATTCAACTCGCTGGATTTTTCTGAAGATTCGGCGGAATCGGTACAGGTGGCTCAGGATACGCAAACTCGTCTACGCGATTTTATCAAGGAATTGCCCCCCGAACAAAGGAATGTGCTGATCATGCGCCACTACATGGACATGAGCTTTCAGGAAATAGCAGACAAGACCGGCGTTAGTATAAATACAGCGCTTGGACGGATGCGGTATGCCCTGATCAACCTGCGGAAGAAAATGACAAAAACCCAATATGCCTATGACCAAAACGTTTACCCAAAGCGATCTGATCAGGTTTATTTACCAAGAGACTACAAAGGAGGAGGCCCAGGAAATTGAACTGGGACTTTCTCAGGATCTGGAATTGCAGAGACAATACAGATCATTGCTGCTCACGAAGAAAAACCTGGATCAGGCAAGCCTGGAACCACCTTCAAGCGTGACCGACCGAATTCTGGCCTACTCCCAGGGTTTGGAGGTGAAACACTAAGTTCTTAGGGTTTCTTTTATCACTCCTCGTGCCAGCGGCATGTTGGCTTTCGGATTGCGTCCGCCCCATCGGGGTGCGCCTGCGTCAACAAAACATTGTTTCTACACCACTGTTGGTTTCCCTTTCTTTGCAGCGTGAAAATCCTGATGCTCCACCAGCATTTCAACACCCCCACAACCGGGGGTGCAATCCGGTCATACTACTTGGCCAAAGCCCTTGTGGATCATGGGCATCAGGTAGCAGTGATCACCGGAGGGCCGGGAAAGGAAACGGTGTCGGATGTCGATGGAATTGAGGTCTGCTACCTTCCCATAGCCTACAACAACCGATTTACGTTCTATGCCCGGTCGCGGGCATTCATGCAGTATGTCTTCGGGGTCATCCGGATATCCCAAAGGTACAGGCACTTTGATGTCGCGTATGGTATTTCTGTACCCCTGACCGTGGGACTATGCACGTTGTGGATGAAGTACAGGCATCGCATGCCGTACGTGTTCGAAGTCGGGGATTTGTGGCCCGATGCTCCCATCCAAATGGGATTTATTAACAACCGGATTTTTCAGGCGCTCCTTTTTTGGCTTGAAAAAACCATCTACAAAAACGCTGATTCGATTGTGGCGCTTTCGCCGGCAATCCGGGAGGCCATCACAAAAAAGATTCAAGGCAAGAAGATTGACGTGATTTCAAATATGTCGGACTGTGATTTCTACCGGCTGGAGAAAAAAAATCGGAACCTGGAGATCAAATTTCAAACGGTCGGAAGGCTGGTGGTTTCTTATGTTGGAGCAGTTGGGGTTGCCAACGGCCTTGAATATTTTCTGGATTGTGCAGCGGCCTCGAAGCAGGCAGGCCTGAATGTTCGATTTCTTGTTGCCGGGGACGGGGCCATGTTGGACGAATTGAAGAGTGCCGCATCGAGCAGGGGGCTGGACAATACTCATTTTATTGGCTTCTTGAACCGCACAGGTGTACGGGATGTCTTGAATGTGACGGATGCCGTCTTTGTTTGTTATAAGCCTGTACCCATTCTGGAAACTGGTTCGCCGAACAAATATTTTGACGGGCTCGCCGCCGGCAAGCTAGTCATCACCAACTTCGGAGGATGGATACGCAGGGAAATCGAATCGCATGGCTGCGGAATCTATGTCAACCCCGCTCTGCCTGATGATTTCGTGCAAAACGCATTCCCGCTTTTGGCTGACGAGGCAGTTCGCACTGCCTGTCAGACTAAATCCCGAGAACTGGCGGAGAGCAAGTATTCCAGGAAAGAAATTGGATCTCGCTTTGTAAGGACCTTTTCAAAGTATGGGTAAGCGATTCGCTAGGTTTTCTCTCTGGACGGCACCTTTACGAGTTGCGGCTTATATCCGGATTCCCGGAACAAGAGTTGTGCGTCGCGCGACTCCATAAGCGCAGGGAGTGTGATTTCAGGGTGACTTTGCATGTATTTTTCCACAATTCTCCACCCTACCCATTGCGCTATCCGACCAGGACATTCCTCACCAACCTCGATGGTCTTGGGCCGTTCCGCAAGATACTTTTGCTTGATCAGGTGACTGGTGGAATATAACACTTGATCCTGTATGAGTCGTGACCAGATCAGATTCTCCCATTTCTGACTTCCCGCCAGTTCTTCCTGAGTGTAGCCCATGAGAACGTGATCGGGGGTGCAGGGGAGAATTTTCTTGGCAAAGTAGTAGGCTTTCCCGTATGCAATCATCTCGGCAAGAGCGGTTCTGTCCTCACTGTTAATTTTGTTGATGCGACTGTCAACCCCAATGAGGAGCACGACAGAGGGCACTACAAAATCCCGGGTGTACCGGCGCAGCATGTATTCGTACATGTTGTTGGGGCGGAATTTTGATCCGGGTCCAAGAAAATAATCAAGGCCGATGAAGACGATGGAATCGGTTACATAAAGATCATTTTCCAGTCCCGAAATATTGGTTTGAATTCGCGGCAGAGGGAAAGAGGGGTAATAGTGCCGGAGGTTGGCAAATGTCTGCTGAAATTCCCTGGCGAGCCACTGGCCGTCACCAAATACACGGTGCGTTTCCTGCAGGAGCGTATCAATGTGAGGGTTGGTGAACCGGAGAAAAAGCTGGTTGATGAATGCCGAATCGCCCGGGTAGGCGCCCCGGTTAAAAAAAATATCCCGGGTGTCCGGATGGGCCGACATAAAATCGACCAGTTGCTTTTTGGTTGACATGGCAGGCAGGGAATCCTCCAGGGACTCAAATTTCAGGGTGCGCTCCATGGCTGAAATATCCGCGACGTTTGTGCACGGCTCTTCCCGCTCACTGCATGAACCAACAACGAACAACGCGACCAGCGCCAGGGATCTCTTCATGCCGCGAAGATCAGGAATTTCATTTAAAATCAGGCAGCGAGGAAGTTTTCAGCGGTCACCCCACAAAGAGTTAATATGTATAATCTTCTTGCCTTCGGCAGTATATTGCGCGAACTTCATGCGACGCAGGATGAGATACTTTAGGCACCATGGGTAATATCAAGCACATTGCTGTGTCCGGAAACATCGGCTCGGGAAAGACCACACTCGTGGAGAAGCTTTCAAAGCATTATGGCTGGCATCCTCTTTATGAATCGGTAGATAACAACCCGTACCTCCGCGACTTTTATGATGACATGAAGCGGTGGGCCTTTCATTTACAGATCTATTTTCTGAACAGCCGCTTTAACCAGGTGCGCCAGATACGTGAGAGCGACAAAACAATCATACAGGATCGCACCATTTATGAGGATGCTTACATCTTCGCTTCCAATCTCCACGCAAGCGGGAACATCAATGACCGTGATTACCAAAGCTACCTCGACCTCTTTCACTCGATGATCAATTTTGTGCAGCCGCCCGATTTACTCATCTACCTCAAGGCAGATATCCCGAAGCTGGTGCAGCAAATCCAAAAGCGAAACCGTGATTTTGAGTACAACATCAAACTGGAATATCTCAAGAATCTCAACACTCATTATGAAAAGTGGACGGCTGGCTACGAGCATGGCAAGCTGATGGTCATTGACATTAACAAAACGGATTTTGTGGAAAACCAGGAAGACTGGTCTACCATCGTAAGCCGGGTGGACCTGGAACTGAATAACCTGTTTAGTTGATCACACGCAGAAATCAAGGTGCAGTTACCTTTTCATGAACCATGAGGGCCCTCACATTTAACGGTACCGGGAGCATTCGCTTTGAAAGCGTACCGGATCCTGAAATTATTCATCCGGGTGACGCCATCGTAAAAGTGTCGGCCTGTGCTATTTGCGGATCAGACCTTCACGTTTTTCATGGTCGCGAAAAAGGAATGGACGAGGGAACAGCCATGGGCCATGAGTTTGCGGGCGAGATCGTCGAAGTAGGCGATGAACTCCGGTCGCTTCAGAAAGGTGATCGGGTCATGAGTCCGTTCACTACCAGTTGCGGCAGCTGCTATTACTGCACGGTGGGGCTGACCTGTCGGTGCACGCAGGGTCAATTGTTCGGATGGCGTGAAAAGGAGAAAGGCCTTCACGGCGGTCAGGCTGAATACATACGCGTTCCATTGGCGGCAAGCACCCTGGTTAGGATACCGGAAGGAGTTTCTACAGAGGAAGCATTGCTCTTGGGAGATGTGCTCTCAACAGGCTTTTACTGCGCGAGACAGGCGGAAGTGCACCCGGGAGGAGTATACGTTGTCGTGGGCTGTGGACCGGTTGGGCTGATGGCTATCCTCGGAGCAGTTGAATCGGGTGCTGAAAAAATTATTGCCCTCGATTCAGTGCCCGGTCGGCTGGCCATGGCGAAACAATTTGGCGCAATTCCGTTGAACGTGAGTGAGGACGGAACAATTGATCAGATACGGGCGCTTACACACGGGCGCGGGGCAGATGGCGTGATGGAAGCCGTGGGAAGCAAAGAGGCTGTCCGCATGGCCATTGCATCCGTGCGGCCAGGTGGAATCATTGCCTCGGTTGGTGTTTGCAATGATGAGTACATGGCTTTTTCTCCGGTGGAGGCGTATGACAAGAATCTTACCTATCGGATTGGCCGGTGCCCTGCCCGATTCATGATGGATCAGTTGGTGCCCCTTGTCGTACGAAAAAAATACGGTGTCGCGGCAGTTTTCTCGCACCGAATGAAACTTTCAGACGGTGCTGCCGGATACGAATTGTTTTCAAAGAAGCAGGACGGATGTACGAAGGTTTTGCTGGAGCCGTAATTACGGGACGGCTTGTTCCATACGGGCTGCTTTCTGTATGTATTTTTCAGCGTTAGAGGGGTCAAGTTCAGCCATTTTGCGGTACACGGCAGCGCGCGTAGAGTCAATTGCAATCAATCGCTGATACGCCTCGAGGGCGCTGGACTTTCTGTTCTTGCGAACATAAACGTCTGCTATCAAATCCAGAAAATCCGGTTCCTTATATCCATTGAAATAAGCTTTTTCAAGCGCGTATAATGCTGAGTCGGGATTGTCCTGTATATCATAGTTATAGCCCAGGAGCCACCAGGCTGGATCATAATCGGGATGTACCCGTAGGCAATGCCGGGCCATTTGGTTTGAGCGGCGGTAATTCTTTTGCATGGTGAACACCAGTCCCTTGTTATAAAGAGCATAGCGGTCACGAGGATCCCTCGCCAGTGCCCGGTCGTAATAGATAAGGGCAGAGTCATAGTTTGACTGATCCATCGCCGCGTTTCCCTTGCTGTTCCACCAGGTGGTGTCACCTCCGGCGGCTGGCGATTCGGTGTTGGTCGGATCAACAGATTCGTCATCCCCGGAAAAGAGCCCCACCAAGAATAAAAACAAAAACAGGCCGGCAAAAAAGATCAAAAGGATGCGAATGAATCTCAGAACAGTTCCTGTAGTAGATCGTTGGGTGACGGGTGGTGCCTGGGGGCTGGCTGTCGTAAAGCGGGCCGATGGACGATGCTGTGCAACGGAGGAAAACAAGGACTTTGATGCACCCGTGGAGACTATCCAGAGAACACCAAAATATGCACAAAGCCCCAGAAGCACCCAGAAGAAAAAAGAACCCAATGACCACAGAAGGGCAAAGAGCCCCAGGAAAAGAAGAGCGAGTCGTCCTTTCCATTTGTCAGGGAGTGGCTGATTGTCTGACTTATTCACAACACCGGCGGTTGTCAGTGAAGGTACGGAGTTTCTGGAAAAAGATCAGGCCAGTTTTCGCAGGTACAGCTGAATGGCATTTTCAAGTCCAAGATAAAGCGCATCGCACACCAGGGCATGACCGATGGAAACCTCATCTAAATCCGGAATGGATTGTTTGAGAAATTTCAGGTTCAGAAGATCGAGGTCATGACCGGCATTTATTCCGAGGCCGAGGCCCTTACCAATGCGGGCCGCTTCGATGTACGGGGCTACGGATTTGTCAGGATCGACGTGATAACTCATGGCGTAGGGTTCTGTGTAGAACTCCACGCGATCCGCGTTGGCCGCAGCAGCCCCCTGGACCATTTCAGCGACGGGATCCACAAAAAGGGATACCCGGATGTTGAGATCCCTGATTTCACCAATTACCCGCTTGAGAAAGTCTGCGTTTTTCACAGTATCCCATCCTGCGTTGGAGGTCAGCACGTGGGGTGGATCCGGGACCAGCGTTGCCTGTGTTGGCCTTACTTCCCGGAGCAGTTTCATAAACCGATCGTCGGGATATCCTTCGATGTTGAATTCCGTAGTGACGACCTCCTTCAGTTGAATGACATCTACGCGCCGGATATGCCGCTCGTCCGGGCGCGGGTGAACCGTGATCCCCTGAGCGCCGAACCGTTCACAATCCACCGCCGCCTTGATAACGTCGGGATTATTGCCCCCACGTGCGTTTCGAAGGGTTGCAATCTTGTTGATATTGACACTCAGCCGCGTCATTTACTTTTTTTCAATTTGAAAGGCCCGCAATTGACCATACCTTTGAAGCGAAATTACACAAACATGTCACTGAAAACCACGATCGACGCGGACATCAAGAAAGCGATGCTCGCCAGGAGCAAGGAGGAGTTGGATGTCTTGCGCAGCATTAAGTCCATGATCTTACTCGCGGAAACAGAAAAGGGAGTCTCTGCCGAGATTTCGCCGGAAGTAGAGGGCAAGCTGCTTATGAAGGCGGCCAAGCAGCGCAAGGAGTCGGCAGAAATATTCCAAAAGGAGGGCCGCGAGGACCTGGCTCAAAAAGAGAATTTTCAACTAGACGTGATCAGCCGCTATCTGCCGAAGCAATTGACAGAGGCAGAGATTCTTTCGGTCGTGCAGGGCATCGTTACAAAAGTTGGCGCTCAGGGTCCACAGGATATGGGGAAGGTCATGGGGGTGGCGACAAAGGAGTTGGCCGGAAAGGCCGACGGCAAGATGATAGCCGACATCGTGAAGAAACTATTGATGCATTGAGCAAGGCAGACCTCGTCCTTATCCTGATTGCCGCTATCGGTGCCTGGGGAGGTTACCGTCAAGGATTCCTGATGGAAATTCTCTCGCTTGGAGCCATCGTACTCGGTATCTTTCTGGGCTTCAAATTGATGGGGGAGGGAATGATTTTCCTCGAAGAACGGTTCAATGCGGATCGAAGCACACTGCCCTACATCTCCTTCATTGTTATTTTTATTATCGTAATCCTGGCGGTTCGGCTCTTGGGTAACGTGGTGAAAAGTTCCATGGATAAAACATTTCTTGGGACGGTGGATCAGGCATTTGGCGCCGGACTCGGCGCCTTCAGAACCCTGTTTCTCGTCAGCGTGATCCTCTGGATCCTGGACTCTTTGAAACTTTCCCCCCGGGCTGAATGGGTTGACGGCTCCTGGCTTTACCCGTTTACCGCCCGCCTGGCCCCTGTGGTGGCCGATTGGCTGGGACAGTTTATCCCGCTTTTCAGGGAAATTTTCAGGGAATTCTAACTACAAAGTTTTTTTTGCTTATTTATTGCTGTGAAAACAGGTACGATGACGTTTTTAGTCAGGGAGAAAGAAGGATTTAAGTACGTGGACGAAGGAAGCGGCCAGGTGCTCATCTTGCTTCATGGCTTGTTTGGCGCGTTAAGCAATTGGAAAAGAGTAGTCGAGCAGTTTTCGAAGCATTTCCGTGTCGTCATTCCCATGTTGCCGATCTACGAAATGCCTATCAAGGAGGCCGGGTTGGAAGGACTGCAGAAATTTGTTGAAGACTTCGTGGAGTTGATGAAAATTGATCGGATGATCATCATGGGTAATTCATTGGGTGGGCACGTGGGGCTCCTCTACACGTTGCACAATGGCCCTAAAGTTGATAAGTTAATCCTTACCGGAAGCTCGGGACTGTTTGAGAACTCCATGGGGGGATCCTATCCCAGACGGGGGAGCTATGATTATGTCAACGAGCGGGTAGCATATACGTTTTATGACCCGGCCATTGCATCCAAGGAATTGGTGGATGAAGTTTTTGAAACAACCAAGAGTATTCCGAAATGCATGCGAATTGTGGCTATTGCCAAATCGGCACAGCGGAACAACCTGGCAAATGATTTACCAAATATTAAGGTTCCCACACTCCTGGTTTGGGGATTAAATGATACAATTACACCGCCGATGGTCGCGTACGAGTTTAACCGATTGATTCCAAACGCGTTGTTGCGCTTTGTCGATAAATGTTGTCATGCGCCCATGATGGAGCAACCGGAAGTGTTTAATGAGATTGTGGAGAAGTTTTTATCACCCAAACACGCATGATTGCTGAGGAGTTGATCAATACCATGGTTCCGCCCCTGAAAGTTACGGACGACGCACACAAAGCCATTGTGTGGATGGAAGAGTTCCGCTGCAACTTTCTTCCCGTGGTCGACGACGGCAAGCTGCTTGGTTTCATCTCCGAAGAGATCATCCTCGAATCCAACGACATTGAGAAAACCCTGGCGTCATTCGAACTTGTTGGAAAGGAATGTACCGTTCCCCTGGACTCACACTTTTTTGATATCCTTCGGGTGGCGGGGGAGCACAAGCTGAACATGGTCGCCGTTCTGAACGAAGAAGGAAAATATGCGGGCATTATCACCGTTCAGGATGTGATGGCTTCGTTTGCGCAGACGGCTTCGGTGCAGATGCCCGGAGGAATCCTGGTATTGTCGATGGACCTGATTGATTATTCGTTGGCCGAAATAAGCCGGTATGTTGAGGAGAACAACGCCAAGGTGATCAGTAGCACCATGGCGGAAGATCCCATGGATCGCGGGAAGATAAAAATCACGATCAAGATCAACCAAATGGATCTTTCCCGCATCGTTGCAACTCTGGAGCGTTTTGGGTACCGCGTCATTGGACGGTATCAGGAAGCTCCGCGCGACGACGACAGCAAAGAGCGTCTCGACATGCTGATGAAGTACCTCAACATGTAGTTTTTACGGTGCGCTATTCGGCACTCTTGCTGAACGATACCCGCGCAATAATTCCCACCACATAGTTTACGGGTGGAGCTGCGTTGAAATACCTTCTGCCAAAGGCATTCAGGTCATTCCCCAAACTATACCGTTGATCCAGGAGGTTGTCCCCTCCAATGAAAAAATCAAAAGGGATCCTTCGTATCGGTCCACGAAACCCGATTCGGGCGCTTAGAAGAAAATAGGATGAGGCGAAATCAGTATGGGCATCGTTCAGCGACATCCGATCAACAAAATTTACTGTGATATTGGTGTAAAGTCCGGAGCGGGTGGACATATCAATTCCGACAACGGCAAGGAAGGGGGCAACGCCGGTCAACGGGTTGCCTGAATAATCCTGTCCGTCGTTGATGTAGTTCCCAAACCGGTAATGATTCAACGTCAACGCCGTCCAGCATTTCAGCAGCGGAATGCGGGGCGAGCGCAGCAGGACCCAGCTGGCCTCGGCCTCGACTCCATTTTGATTCGTATTTCCTGCATTGATAAAATAATCCGCTCCGCTGGCGTCGCGCTGGATAACAATCGTGTTCTTCAGCTGGAAATTGTAGAAAGCGAGCTGCAATGACAAAGCCTTGTTCCAAATGCCCCTTATGCCCACTTCGTAGCTCCAACCGGTCTCCGGGTTCAGCCCAGGATTGTAAATTCCTGTCGATGGGACGACCTCCGCTACGGAGGGAGGTGAGAACCCGCGACTTGCCGAGACAAAGACCGACCATACGGGATTAAATTTCTTCAACAAGGCAAGACGCGGCGATAGCTCCGGGCTGAAATTCCGTACTTCGGTTTGAACTGGATTTTGTGCGAGCCGCTCATCCATGAATTGAAGAAACTGAAGACTTGCTCCGACGGTCAGAAAGAGTTGATGTGGCAGGTCAACTTCAACCTGCGCGAATCCCATGGAAAGCGTTGATGAAATATCGTCGTCGGAAATTATCGTCGTGCCGGCCGTACCTCCAAGGTTATTCACCACCCGAACGGGAGTGCGTAGTTTTTGGAACTCCCCGCCAAACGCAATGCGCCCGGTCCATGATGCAGCATCCATACGATACGTGTTAAGAAGCCTCACTCCGAAATTCCGTTCCTCCCGGGATTCAAAATTCCGGATGGATGGATTTTTAAAATCTGTATGGGAGGCGTAGAATCCGGCAGTAGTACTCCACCGGGCACTCCATGTACGTTCATAGGTTAGACCACTGTACGTGGTCAGGTTCCGGACTTCCGCCTTTTGTGCTTGTGCTCCCGGAATGGGGCCCGCCGTGGGTCTTGCCTGCCGTGGGTCTGCGTCATATTGGGCTCTGGTCAGGCCGCCGGGAGTCTGGTAAGAAAGGTCAGTGTAGAACAATGTTGTGCTGAGGACATTCCGCGAATCAGCAAAAAGAGTGATGTCTGCATGGAACGCATCACGCCGGAACGCACTTTGGTTTCGGTACCCGTCTGCACGTTGGTGCACATACATTACCCGGTTGTAGGCCGAACCGTTCTTGCTCTGCACAGAAACCCCGAATCGGTTGGCTCCAAAAGATCCGGTTTGCAATGAAAGTTGAGCTTGGCTATCGTCAACGCGGGGTGATGTCAGTAGGACTACACCGCCTGTGCCGGCGCCATACAAGCTGCCGGCGGGGCCTTTTATCACTTCCGCATTTCCGAGGGAAGAGAAATCCATAAGATTGAAATAGGTATTTCCGCCACCGTCAGTAAGGGGCAGACCATTCCAGTAGAATTTAACGTTGCGGATGCCGAACGGTGATCGCAGCAGGCTTCCCCGGATTGAAAACCGGTAGCTGCCGGGCGACCGCTCTTCCATACGAACGCCGGGAAGCGTATTGAAGGCGGGAAGAAGGGAGGTGTTGCTGAAGCGGGAAAGGCTGGCTCCATCAATAACGCCCACGCTGGCAGGGATTTCGTTCAGGGGTCGGTCGGCGGCATAGGCCCGGACCGTTATTTCACGGAGTACGCGAACAGTGTCGGGCGGGTTTTGTGACCAGGCACGCCTTGAGAGAACGATGAGGGCAAGCAAAAGGCACGATACGCGGAGGATTTGGAACACACTCGTCGTTGGCAATGGAATCATCGCAGCAGCAGGTCAGAAGTCAGCCAGCACTTCCTCCAGAGGTTTCACGCCCTCAAATAAGCCGAGGAGCCGAAGCAGAACGTTGTCGACGACGGTATCAGGGCAGGATGCGCCGCTGGTTAGAATGATTTTCACGGGATCCTTCGCTGGCAGGAATTGCCGCTTCATCTTTTTCAATTTCGCGTGATAGTCGAAATGGTGAATCTCGTCCCTGGAAACAATTTCCTTTTCTGAATTGATAAAATACGTATCAAAATTTCGCTCGCACAATTCAACGATATGCGACGTATTGGAACTGTTGTAGCCGCCCACGACGACCGCCAGATCGGCATCGAGCTTAAGTAGTTCATATGTGGCGTCCTGGTTGTCGTTCGTTGCATAGCAAAGGGTGTCACGCGTATCTGCGAAATGCGCCGACAGCGAATCTGCACCGTACTTGCGTACCATGATGTTGCGGAAGTAGTCAGCAATGGCAGCCGTTTCAGTTGCAAGCATGGTAGTTTGGTTCACAACTCCAACCCGTTTGAGATGGATAGCAGGTTGAAATCCCTGGGAATACTTTCCTTTGAATGCTTCGAAAAAATCAGTCTGCGGAGCACCAAGAATATAATTGCCCAGAGCAATCGCATCGTCCATGTCTTTTACCACCACGGCAGCGGCACCGTTGGCGCTATGGGAAAAGGTTGCCCGGGTTTCTTCATGGTTCGGCTTGCCATGGATGATAATGGTATAGTCGTCCTTACCCAGTTTGGCCGCACGGTTCCATACCTTTTCAACAAACGGACAGGTCGTATTGTAGGGTTCAACGCGAACACTTTTCTCCTTCAAAAGACGCTCAATTTCAAGAGTGGTTCCAAACGCCGGAATGATGACGATGTCCTCCGCCTTTATTTCTTCCCAGGGGATCAATTGCGAACCGTCGGTGTCCATTATTAATTGCATCCCGCGGCCCAGCAAATCTTCGTTGACGGCCGGGTTGTGAATCATCTGGCTCAGCAGGTATACGCGTTTGTCAGGATTTTCCTCCAGGGCCCGGTAGCTGATTTCAATTGCGTTCTCCACGCCGTAGCAAAAGCCAAAGTGACGCGCCAACAGGAATTGTACCGGTCCGAAATCCAGCAGGGTTGGTGAAAAGTCCTGCTTTCTCATGTCTTTTAGCCGACGCGACTCTTTCACGCGGCTGGTGAGAGACGATCGGTAGTGAACTGGAATTTCGAACTTTTTGATAGAATTGTTGGGTTTGGTCGGAGACAAAGGTAGGGCTATCCCGAATGAATAGAAAGATCATCGGGGACCCGCCGTGCAGCGATAAAACAGAATTCCGTGCTTTTGACGGGGGGTTCCGTCAGGCTGCTTTGGACAATTTGTCCTCCTTGATCTGGTGTGTATGGACTTCCTTCGAGCGAATATCGAACCATTTTACCTGAACCAGATTTTTCTTCAGGTACTTGAGAACCTCCACCACCTTGCCGTCCAACTTGTTGCGGACGCGGTCTCCTCGTTTAAACAGTCTCCTCATAACGTTAAAAATTAACTACTACATTCTCACTGCATAGATATATTCTCTTGCAAAGTCTTCGTAGACCCCGGAGAACGTAATCAGGTCGCCCGACTTCTTGTTCTTGATAATCTCGTTGACTTCTTTCGCCGATCTTACCGGCTTGTCATCGATGGAGGTGATGATATACCCTTCTCGCATATCCGTGTACCGGGCTACCTTCCCTTTTTCAAGGGCTTTCACCCGTACTCCGTGAGATAGTTCCAATCGTTTCAAAACCTTACTGTCGGCGTCTTCGAGCGCAATCCCAAGCGTGGCAGGTGCATCTTTTTCTTCACGCCTGACGGTTCCGGTATTTCCCTCCCTGTTCATGAGCGTTACCGGGATGAGTTTTTCTTTCCCAAAGCGATTGACCAACACATTGATCTTGTCGCCGGGCCGCTTTCTGCCCACATATTCAATCAAGGCGGCACTTGTCTTAATGGGAGCTTCATCCAACTTGACAATAACATCCCCCTGCAGAAGGCCGGCTTTCTTGGCGGCGCTCCTGTCCTCCATATCTCCGAATCCGCTTACGTAGGCGCCTTCATTTACAGAAAGCCCCGCTTTCTTCACCAGGTCGCTGTTGACACTTCCAACCTGAATTCCGAGCCAACCGCGTTGGACGGTTCCGTATGCCAGTAAATCTTCAACAATCTTGCTTACAATGTTGGAAGGCACAGCAAAGCCATATCCGGAATACGAACCTGTAGGGCTTGCGATGGCTGTGTTGATTCCGAGCAATCCTCCGTTAAGGTTTACCAAGGCGCCGCCGCTGTTGCCGGGATTTATCGCCGCGTCTGTTTGGATAAAAGACTCTATGGCTGTAGTGCTGGCGTCGCGGTCGTTCGAATTGATAATGTTGATGTTCCTGCCTTTGGCGCTGATGATGCCAGCCGTGACAGTGGAATTCAGGTTGAAGGGATTACCAACGGCCAGAACCCATTCACCAACTTTGGATTGATCGGAATTTACAAAGGAAAGGTATGGCAGGGATTTTTGATTGATCTTGATGACGGCGAGATCTGTATCGGGATCGGTTCCGATAACTTCCGCCTTGAAAGAGCGATTGTCAAAGAGCGTTACATCCACGATGTCGGCGCCCTGCACCACGTGATTGTTCGTAACAATGTATCCGTCAGAATTAATGATTACTCCGCTTCCCGAACTCTGACTCGGTCTGCTTTGACGGGGAGCATCCGGACCAAAAAAGAATTGGAATGGATCCGTGTTTTCCGGCATCCGCTGTGCTGTTGAGTTCCTTCCGTCTGCCGTAGACCGGATGTGAACCACAGCCTTTGTAACTTTTTCGGCCGTGCCAGTAAAGTCCAACGGAATAACTTCGCCGTTGGCGGTCGCAGTGTAAGCAACCCTCGTTGCGGGAGCTCCGACGTGCTCAATACGCACGGCTTCATTTGTATTTGCTAAATAGCCGGTCGTAACCAGCGTAATCAGACTGCCAAGAATGGCGGCAATCACAAGAGAACCAAATCGCTTCATATCAACTATAGTTTTTAGATTAGTAATACACCTTGTAGGTGATCATGAATAAAAAGTATGCCAGAGGGTATCTGACAGACTAATTTTCACCTGGAATGACATTTTTGCAGGTATCCGTACATACGATATCGGGATGCAATGGTTCCGGAAAAGGTTAGAATAATCCTATTTTTTGACCAATTCGCCCTTCCGGTATTCGTATTGCAGGGTGAGGTTCCCGTCTCGGTCGTACCACCTGGAGACACCGTCACGCTGTCCATCCACATAGTATCCTTCTTCCATAAGTTTACCGCCAGGGTAATACACCCGCGCTACGCCCTCGAGCTTTCCCTTTGAATAAAACTTTTCCTCCTTCAGGTAATTACCAGCGTACTCAATGTGTTTGCCCTCCAGTTCGTCATTGTGATAAAAGTAACGGTGAGAAACCTGGTTGCCCTGATCAAACTCCAGGCATATCCCTTCTTTCCTGCCCTGTACGTAGGTGGTGAGGCGGAAAACCCGCTGGTCCTGAGTGTAGTCAGTCCAGGCGCCCTCCTTCTTGCCATTCAGCCAATAACCAATAGTAGCAAGTCTTCCTGCCGCATCTATTATTTCCGATCGAACCAGACCGGGGGAATCCTCATAGGTCTGCAGTATGCCAGCGGGCTGCTCCGTGGTACCGGAATTGGAATTGCCTACTGCGGGCTCTTTACTGCAAGCAGGTAACAGTACGACCAGAAGCAGGGCTTGGAGTTGTCTTCTTAGATACATTGACATCATGGTTAAAAGTTTGTTGTGAATTCTTCAACCGGCGGGTTAGGGTTGTATTATTGTCCACCGTGCCGCAAAGTTGATGATTTTTGGAAAATTTCATTGTTTAAATTAGTGAACGCATGAAAATACAAGGAGATGTGATACTTAAGAAAGGACGGGAAGCTTCTGCCAAAAGATTTCATCCATGGATTTTTTCAGGGGCTATACAGTCTACGGAAGGGAATCCGGTAAACGGCGATTGGGTGTGTGTGAAGGATGCGGGACATGGTATTTTGGGTTTTGGACATTATCAGGCGGGATCGATTACTGTCCGGTTGCTAAGTTTTTCCACACAGGCGCCGGAAGACAGCTTTTATGAGGATAAGATTCTTGCCGCAAAGGCGATGCGGGAAGCATCCGGTGTTACCAATCACGCAACGAACTGCTTTCGACTGGTTCATGGGGAGGGCGATGGCCTTCCCGGCCTCATCATTGATATGTACGGAGATGCCGCCGTCATGCAAGGCCACAGCGCCGGGGCTCATGCTGATCGCTTGCGTATTAGTGAGGGGCTGAAGAAAGTTTTCGGTGATCGTCTGAGCACGGTGTATTACAAAGACATGGCTGCCCCGGAAGGTAAAGCCGCTGGAGCGTATCTCCATGGAGCGGGGACACTCCCGCACCGGGTGGAAGAGCACGGACATGCCTTCCTTGTGGATTGGGAGGCGGGGCAGAAGACTGGATTCTTCCTTGACCAGCGTGAAAACAGGCGACTTGTTGGCACGCTTTCAAAAGGAAAACACGTGCTGAATACATTCTGCTATACGGGTGGGTTTTCCGTATACGCCTTGCGGGGAGGGGCAAGCCTGGTTCATTCGATCGATGCATCGGAGCGGGCCGTGGAGATGGCACAGAAAAATATTGAACTCAATGGGTTTGATCCGGGAACGCATTCGTGCATTACGGGAGACACGTTTGACTTTCTTAAAAGCGCCAAGTCAATCTACGATGTAATCATTCTGGATCCACCGGCCTTCGCAAAGCATAAGGAGGCCAAGCACCAGGCTATGAAAGGCTACCAGCGGCTGAATGCAGAAGCCATGCGGGTGATAAAGTCTCAGGGAATTATTTTCACCTTCTCTTGTTCACAGGTTGTCGACAGGAAGCTGTTCTACGACACCGTGGTGTCAGCGGCCATTCAGTCGGGCAGGGATATTCAGGTTCTGGCGACCCTGTCCCAACCGGCGGACCACCCGGTTTCGATTTATCACCCGGAGGGGGAGTACCTCAAAGGGCTGGTTCTTTTCGTAAGGTAGACTGGCGCCGGAGCTCCAGCGTGTTACTAATTCAGAACCAATTGAGCCCCACATTCTGTTGAATCTTTATCTTTGCCAAAACTTAATCATTCACGCATGAGAAAATACATTATTTGGATCGTTTTGGGCATTCTGGTGTTGCTGGGCGTTAGTTCGTACAACGGACTGGTCGGCAAGCAGGAGAATGTTGGATTGTCTTGGGGTAATGTAGAATCAGACTATCAGCGGCGGGCTGATCTTATTCCAAACCTCGTCAACACGGTAAAGGGGTATGCAAATTTTGAGCAGGAAACATTGACCCGTGTAATCGAAGCGCGTGCTTCGGCAACGCAGATCAAAATCGACGCCTCCAACCTGACGCCGGAAAAAATTGCTGCTTTCCAGCAGGCACAAGGCGGATTGACCTCGGCGCTCGGCCGTCTCCTGGCGGTGGCGGAAAATTATCCTGACCTGAAAGCGAACCAAAACTTTCTTGACCTGCAGGCCCAACTGGAAGGGACTGAAAACCGGATCAATGTTTCGCGTCAGCGGTTCAATGACTCCGTGAATGATTACAACAAATCGAGGCGTTCTTTCCCTACAGTATTGTTTGCGTCCATCATGGGCTTTGGAGAAAAAGGATACTTCAAGGCCGACGCCGGTTCTGAGAAGGCACCGGAAGTTAAATTCTAGCGCCGGCCGCAAAAAAACAAAGCCTCATCAGATTCTGATGAGGCTTTTTTTGTGGAGGTTCAATTACTTGGTTTTCGCTTCACTTCGCGATTCTCGTAACCTTCAATGACGTCTCCGACCTGCATATCGTTGAATCCTTCGATACCCATACCGCAGTCAAAACCGGACTTCACTTCGCTCACGTCATCCTTGAAGCGTTTCAGGGAACTCAGCTTTCCGGCGTAAACAACAATTCCGTCACGTATCAACCGGATGGGATTGGCGCGCTTGACGTATCCATCCGTAACCATACAACCGAGGATGGTTCCCACTTTGGAGATTTTGAATACTTCGCGTACATCGGCGTTACCAACGATGACTTCCTCCATCTCTTTTTCGAGCATGCCTTCCATGGCGCTCTTCACATCGTTGATGGCGTCGTAGATAATGGAGTACAGGCGAATTTCAATTTCCTCATTTTCAGCAAGTCGCCTTGCCGAAGTGGACGGCCTTACCTGGAAACCGACAATTACCGCATCCGAGGCGGAGGCAAGCAGCACATCGGATTCGGAAATCTGCCCGACGCCTTTGTGGATGATGCCGATCTGGATTTTCGGTGTGGACAATTTCAACAAGGAATCAGAAAGCGCCTCCACAGATCCATCCACGTCGCCCTTGACAATTACGTTGAGCTGCTTGAATGAGCCGATCGCGATCCTTCTTCCAATTTCATCCAGTGTGATGTGCTTCTTGGTGCGAATGCTTTGCTCGCGGGCAAGCTGGGCACGCTTGGTGGCAACTTCCCTGGCTTCACGATCCGATTCGTAGACCGCAAATTTCTCACCTGCCTGCGGGGCTCCGTCCAATCCCAACACCAGGACAGGGGTAGAGGGGCCAGATTCCTGCAGCTTCTTTCCGGTATCGTCGAACATGGCTTTCACGCGGCCGTAGTTGGAACCCGCGACAACGATATCGCCCGCCCGCAGCGTTCCGCTCTGAACCATTACCGTGGCCACATAACCGCGGCCTTTGTCGAGAGAGGCTTCGATGATGGAGCCAACAGCGAGTTTGTTCGGGTTTGCCTTCAGGTTCAATAACTCTGATTCCAGGATAACTTTTTCAAGCAGCTCGTCAATTCCCTTTCCGGTCTTGGCCGAGATATCCTGGCTCTGGTATTTTCCACCCCACTCTTCAACGAGAATGTTATTCTTCGACAGGGACTCACGGACTTTGTCCGGGTTGGCACCTGTTTTGTCAATTTTGTTAATCGCAATTACGATGGGAACACCCGCAACCTGTGCATGGTTGATAGCTTCCTTGGTCTGGGGCATTACATCATCATCTGCCGCTACTACGATAATGGCGACGTCTGTGATCTTGGCGCCCCGTGCGCGCATGGCGGTGAAGGCTTCGTGACCAGGCGTATCCAGAAAGGCAATTTTCTGCCCGCTTTTGGTGGTCACGTCATACGCGCCAATGTGCTGGGTTATACCACCCGCTTCTGAAGCAACCACCTTGGTGTTCCGGATGTAGTCAAGCAACGACGTCTTTCCGTGATCCACGTGGCCCATGATCGTTACAATGGGTGCGCGCGGCTCCAGGTCCTCTGCGGCATCTTCCTCCTCGGTTTCAATGGCTTCCTCTTCAGCGCCAATGAACTGTACTTCGTAATCAAATTCGTCTGCAATGACGGTGATCGCTTCCGCGTCCAGGCGCTGGTTGATGGACACGAACATGCCAAGGTTCATACAGGTGGAGATGATGTCGTTGATGGAGACGTTCATCATCGAGGCAAGGTCATTTGCTGAAATAAATTCAGAAACCCGCAATGTCTTGGAGGATTCCTGCTCCTGCAACATCTTCTCTTCCTCTGCCTCGGACACCGCTTGTCTTTTTTCCTTGCGGTATTTGGCACCAGAAAACTTCTTCTGACCACCGCTTAGCTTGGCAAGCGTTGCGCGGATCTGATCCTGGATTTCTTTTTCGGTAGGCTCTTCCTTGCCCTGTCTTGCGGCAGGACGTTTCCCCCCCGCTGCACCGGCTCTGCCCCTGTCATTACTTAACGAAACAAGGCGCTTCCGGGGCCGCTTCTTGCGGGCATCATCCTGACTTTCTGCAGACGGCTTCTTTTCGGCCGGGAGATCGATCTTGTCGACAACCTTGAGCCCCTGCAGCTTGCCCGCCTTGGCCTTGATAAGTTCAAGCTCGGGTTGTTTTACTACTTCAGCCACCTTTTCTGGTTCCGGCTTCTTAGCCTCCTCGGCGGCAGGCTCTTCTTTCTTTTTGGTATCAAGATCGATTTTACCTACAACCTTAATGCCTTCCAGTTTGGCGGATTCGCGTGTTATCTTCTCTGGTTGCTTGGGCTCTTCCTTCGCAATGATTTCTTCAGAACCGAGATTCTTGATCAGGATATTCTCATCGTCCTCAGGCTTCTTTCGGTGCGCATCCGGATCACTTTGAATGGTGAGCGTCTCCGTATGCTTCGTGCCGATGGTTAGAGCGGAAGCTTCAATTTTTTCTGAGGCGGAAGAGGCATACTCTTTGGCTAGCATGCCAAATTGCTCCTTGGTGAGCTTCGCGTTGGGGTTGTTTTCCACGGTAAAGCCCTTCGTTGCCAGAAACTCCAATATGGTGTTGTGACCCACATTGAGTTTCCTTGACGCCTGCCCCAACCGTATCATTTTTTCTTCTGCCATGCTCAAAGTTGACTATGTTTTTCCTGATTTATGACCTTTTTTTCCTGATTTATTCAAATTCCTTGCTCAGTACAGCCACTACATTATCGACGGTCTCTTCTTCAAGGTCTGTGCGGCGAACCAACTCTTCTTTGTTGAGAGCAAGAACACTCTTGGCGGTGTCAAGTCCGATCTGCTTGAGTTGATCAATGACCCAGCTTTCGATTTCGTCAGAAAACTCGTCGAGGTCTACATCTTCTTCCGAAGTCTGCTCACCCAGTTCACGGAACACATCGATCTCCATGCCCACCAACCGGCTTGCCAACTTGATGTTGAGACCGCCTTTACCGATGGCCAGCGAGACCTGATCCGGTTTCAGATAGACCGAAACACGGTTGTTCTCTTTGTCAATCTTGATGCTGACAATCTTGGCCGGGCTGAGGGCGCGCTGAATAAACAGTTCCAGGTTTTCAGTGTAGTTAATAACGTCGATATTCTCATTCTGCAATTCACGCACGATGGCGTGAATGCGTGAACCCTTCATGCCCACGCACGCTCCTACAGGATCAATCCGGTCATCGTATGACTCTACGGCTACTTTTGCGCGCTCGCCAGGTTCCCGCACGGCTTTCTTGATGGTGATCAGGCCATCGTAGACCTCTGGTACCTCCTGTTCAAACAGGCGCTCCAGCAATACGGGAGAAGTTCTGGAAAGAATGATTTTCGGATTTCCGTTTACCATTTCCACTTTATGGACAATGGCGCGGATGTTTTCACCCTTGCGGTAACGATCCTTCGGAATTTGCTCGCTGCGCGGAATGGAGATCTCATTTCCTTCAGCATCAATGAGCAGTACCTCCCGGCTGAGCGCCTGGTACACCTCTCCGGTGATGATTTCACCCACGATGTCTTTGTACTTCTGGAAAAGAATATCTTTTTCCAGATCCTTTACTTTTTGCATCAGCGTCTGCCGAGCCGTGGTGACGGCGCGACGTCCAAAATCGTCTATCTCGATCTGCTCAGAAACTTCTTCACCGACCTCGAAGTCGGGTTCAATCTTCCTTGCTTCCGTAAGGCTGATCTTGTCGTGATCCCAGATGTCTTCGGAGTCGTCTTCGACGATCTCGCGTATACGGTAGATCTCCAGGTCGCCCTGATCAGCGTTGATGATGATGTCAAAATTATCATCATGAATAAACTTCTTCTTGATCATGGTGCGAAACACGTCCTCCAGAATACGGATCATGGTAGGCCGGTCTATGTTCTTCTGCTTGGCAAAGTCGGCAAACGACTCAATTAGATTTGATATATCCATTGTACGATTATTTAAAAGATACCATTACAAATGCTTTCTCGATTTCTTCAAAAGGAATGACGGCCTCTTTCTCCAGGATCTTCTTCCCGTCTTTCACTTCTTCCATTAACACAATGTTCGTGTCGTTGGAATCTGTCAACTTGCCTGTTTGAAGACTTTTGTCCTTCCGGTGTACCTTGAGCTTTCGACCCACGTTCTTGTGAAACTGACGTTTTAGTTTGAGCGGATGATCGAGCCCGGGTGTGCTTACCTCAAGCAGGTACCGGGAAGCCCCAATATTCAGTTCGTCCAGCTTTGCCGATAAATCCTTGCTCAACTGGGTGCAATCATCAATGGTCACCCCCTGATCGCTATCGATGATGACAGTGATCTTGGAGAGGTTTTTTGCAGCGGCAACTACCTCAACCAGAAACTGCCCCGGTTTGAGACTCGCTTCGGCCAAATCCATCAATTTTGCCCGTATTTCCATTTTTTTTGATAAACAAAGAGGGGACTTTTGGGTCCCCTCTTTCAGTATTCTACTCAGAAGTAGTACAAATGTAGTTCTTTTTTATATTACTGCAAATTGCATGCGCAGCCCCAAGACCGTTAATCCAGCCCGCCCTTTTGTACTCCGAAGTCTCCGGTACCTCATCATCGGAACGCTAGTTATTTCCTGCGGAGAAAAGAAGGAACGGGCAGAACAGAAAGAAGAAGTGCCTGCATTCAGCGCAGACACAGCGTATGCCTTTGTTCAAAAACAAGTTGCCTTTGGCCCCAGGATTCCAAACTCAGTGGCCCATCGTGCGGCAGGAGATTTTATTATCGCAACATTGAATAGGTATGGAGCCCGTACCACGGTCCAGGAATTTACAGCCCTTACATTCGATGGTCATACGCTCAACCTGAGAAACATTATTGCAAGCTACCAGCCGAAAAAACAAAAACGGGTCCTGCTGTCAGCGCATTGGGATACTCGTCCGTTTGCAGACAAAGACCCAGAAAATGCAAGCGCGTCATTTGATGGCGCCAACGACGGTGCGAGCGGCGTAGCGGTGCTGCTGGAAATCGCGAGACACCTGGGAGCTGGAATGGGACCGGAAGTGGGGGTGGATTTGATTTTTTTTGACGGAGAAGATTGGGGGGAGCGGGAAGGCGAAGCTATGCGCGCGCCACTCCCGGCCGGGTGGACTTCCTGGTGGTGCCTCGGGTCGCAGTATTGGTCAAAGAACAAGCATAAGCGGGGGTACCAGGCACAATACGGGATACTGCTCGATATGGTTGGTGCCCGTGATGCTCACTTTTTTCAGGAGGGCGCTTCGGTAACGTATGCTCCGGGTGTTGTAAAAAAGGTTTGGAATACGGCCGCACGCATGGGATTCTCGTCGGTGTTCATTGCGCAGAGGCAAGAGGCAATCACTGACGATCATATCTTTATAAATGAGACCGCCAACATCCCAACCATTGACATCACACATTTTGAGCCGGGCTTAGGATATTTCGGAAAGACCCATCACACCCGACAGGATAACCTCGCTGGGATTAGCTGGGAGACCCTGGAAATTGTGGGCAGGGTTGTCTTGCAGGTGGTTTACGACGAGGAATAAGATTGGCTCTCCACCAATTGACGGAGGTATACGCCGTAGCCGCTTTTTTCCAGCGGTTTAGCAAGAGCCAGAAGCTGCTCCTTCGTGATATACTTCATGCGGAACGCTATCTCTTCGATGCAGCCGATTTTCAATCCCTGGCGCTGCTCAATAACGTGGATAAAATTCCCGGCCTGCATGAGGGATTCAAATGTGCCGGTGTCCAGCCAGGCAGTTCCGCGGCTCATTATCCCGACGCGAAGTTTGTTCTTCTTCAGATACTCATTGTTGACGTCCGTGATTTCCAACTCACCGCGATGACTTGGCTTCAGCCCTTTGGCAATTCGAACGACTTCGTTATCATAAAAGTACAAACCCGGCACAGCGAAATTTGACTTGGGGTTGGCCGGTTTTTCTTCGATGGAAAGCACCCGCTTGTCTTCTCCGAACTCCACCACACCGTATCGCTCGGGGTCTTGTACGTGATACGCAAAAACGACACCTCCATCAGGGTCGGTATTTTGGCGGAGAAGCTCAATAAGGCCTGAACCGTAAAATACATTGTCACCCAGCACGAGGGCAACCTTGTCTGTCCCAATAAATTTCTCCCCGATGATGAATGCCTGGGCCAGTCCTTCGGGCCTCGGCTGTTCGGCGTAGCTGAATGCACAGCCGAGCTGTTTCCCATCACCCAGTAATTCGCGGAAGAGTGGAAGGTCCTTGGGGGTTGAAATGATCAACACTTCGCGGATCCCGGCCATGAGCAGTACGGCCAGCGGATAATACACCATGGGCTTGTCATACAGGGGCATCAACTGCTTACTCATGACAAGCGTAAGGGGGTGCAGCCTGGTCCCTGATCCACCGGCAAGGATAATTCCTTTCATACGTTTCTGATTTCCATGTTGCGATGCCTATCGGTTGCCGTACATCTGATCATAATACTGAAGGTACGCACCGGAAGTCACATGTTCCAACCATCCCTTATTTTCTAGATACCAATCAACTGTTTTTGCGATGCCAGTGGGGAAATCAACAGAAGGACTCCAGCCAAGTTCGCGCTGAATCTTTGTCGAGTCGATGGCATACCGCAGATCGTGGCCCGGTCGGTCTTTTACAAACGTAATAAGCTTCTCCGAAGTACCGGATGGCCGCTTCATCCGGGCATCCATGACGCCGCACAATAGTTTTACTAGATCAATATTTTTCCATTCGTTGTTGCCCCCGATGTTGTAGACTTCACCGGACTTGCCGCCGTGAAATACCGCGTCAATTGCTGCCGCATGGTCCTCTACGTAAAGCCAGTCGCGCACATTTTCGCCCTTTCCGTAGACCGGCAATGGTTTTTGGTTAATGATGTTGTGGATGATCAGTGGAATCAGCTTTTCGGGAAAGTGATTCGGGCCGTAATTATTGGAACACCGAGTGATGATAGCAGGGAACCCATAGCTGTGGTAGAAAGCGCTCACGAAATGATCGCTTGCAGCCTTGGAGGCGGAGTAAGGCGACCTTGGATCGAGCGGTGTTTCCTCGGTAAACTGGCCGGTGCTGCCAAGGGAACCATAGACCTCGTCGGTGGAAATATGATAAAATACCTTGCCGGAATAGTCGTTCTTCCACCTTTTCCTGAAGGCGTGAAGCAGGTTGAGCGTACCCACCACATTGGTCAGGGCAAAGTCGGCTGGGTTTTCCAACGACCGATCCACGTGCGACTCCGCCGCGAGGTGAATGATCCCATCAAAAGACTCGCGGGTCACAAGGTCGTTGATGAAGACGGTATCAGCAATATCGCCTCGCAGGAATTTATAGTTCGGCGCATTTTCGATGCTTCGAAGATTTTCCAGATTACCAGCGTAGGTAAGCTTGTCGAGATTCGAAATCACATATTCTGGGTAACGGCTCACGAAGCGACGTATGACGTGCGATCCGATGAATCCCGCTCCCCCCGTGATGAGAATATGCCGCTTCATCGCATGTAGGTATCAAATGTTTTGTGATCGCGCTGATACAACTCTTCGTGCGAGAGAGTCTTGAAATACTCAAAGGTTATTTTCAACCCCTCTGCGCGTGCGATCTTTGGCTCCCATTGAAGTATCTTTCTTGCCTTCGAAATGTCGGGCTGCCGCTGCATCGGATCGTCCTTGGGCGAAGGTTTATAAACAATTTTTTGCTTCGCGCCTGTCAAGGCAAGAATCTCTTTGGCGAAGTCGAGTATGGTAATTTCATCGGGATTGCCAATGTTGACCGGAAGGACGTAGTCAGACATCAGCAGGCGGGAAATGCCCTCAATCAGATCGTCGACGAAGCAAAAGGAACGGGTCTGCATGCCGTCTCCAAATACCGTGAGGTCCTCGCCGCGAAGAGCCTGACCGATAAATGCCGGAAGCACCCGCCCGTCGTTGAGCCGCATGCGCGGGCCATAGGTGTTGAAGATTCTTATGATACGTGTGTCCACCTTGTGAAAGGTATGGTATGCCATCGTGATGGCTTCCTGGAAGCGTTTGGCCTCGTCGTAAACACCGCGGGGTCCCACCGGATTGACATTGCCGTAATACTCTTCTGTTTGGGGATGGACCGTGGGGTCGCCATAAACCTCCGACGTGGAAGCAACCAGGATCCGTGAACCTTTTGCCTTGGCGAGTCCTAATAAATTGTGAGTCCCGAGGGAGCCGACCTTCAGGGTCTGGATGGGAATCTTGAGGTAGTCAATGGGGCTGGCAGGAGATGCAAAGTGAAGGATGTATTCCAGGTTCCCGGCAACATGGACATAATTTGAAACATCGTGATGATGGAATTCAAAATCCTCCAGCGGAAAGAGGTGTTGAATGTTCTTGATTTCTCCCGTGATGAGGTTGTCCATGGCGATCACGTGAAACTTTTCCCGAATGAAACGATCGCAGAGGTGAGAGCCGAGGAAGCCGGCGGCTCCAGTAATTAGAATGCGTGGTTTAGCCATGAACAGGTTTTCTTCCGATGCTGATGTAGGTATATCCCAAGGCCTTCATGTCATGGAGTTCATACAGGTTACGACCATCAAAAATTATTTTGCGCTTCATCAAGGTACCCAATTTTGCAAAATCGGGGGCGCGGAACTCGGGCCATTCCGTGGCAATGAAAATAGCATCGGCGGAAGCCGCCGCCTCAAAGGGTGTTTCGTGATAGGTGATGCGGTCGCCAAGAATCTTTCGGACGTTGTCCATGGCTTCCGGGTCGTGGACGCGAACGGTTGCCCCGGCGGCAAGAAGCTCCTCGATGTTGGTTATAGCCGGCGCCTCGCGAATGTCATCCGTCTGCGGTTTGAAAGACAGCCCCCAGACAGCAATCGTTTTGCCTTTCAGTTCGCCGAGATGCTCCCGCATTGGGCCGATCAATTTGGTTTTTTGTGCCTCATTTACAGCCATCACCGACTTCAGAATCTTGAAGTCATACTGGTTCTGGTCTGAAATCATATCGAGGGCCTGTACATCTTTTGGAAAGCAGCTGCCCCCGTATCCAATGCCGGGAAAGAGAAAACGCTTTCCAATGCGGTTGTCGGTTCCAACCCCTTTGCGAACGGCATCCACATCGGCGCCGACTTTTTCGCAGAGATTAGCGATCTCATTCATGAAAGTAATCTTGGTAGCCAGGAAGGCATTGGCAGCATACTTGGTCAATTCGGCCGAGCGCTCGTCCATGAAAATGATGGGATTGCCCTGCCGGACAAACGGGGCATAGAGTGTCTCCATAATTTTGCGGGCGCGTTCCGACGAGGAACCGATCACCACCCGATCGGGCTTCATGAAATCATCTACGGCCACACCCTCCCGGAGAAACTCAGGATTGGAAACCACATCAAACTCCACCTTCGCCCCGGCTTTTATGCGTTCAGTGACCCGTTCCGCGGTTCCCACGGGGACTGTGCTTTTGTCTACGATAACGGTATACTGGCTCAGCAGTTCTCCCAGTTGGTCTGCAACGGCGAGAACATATTTCAGATCGGCAGAACCGTCCTGACCTGGCGGCGTTGGTAGGGCTAGGAAGATGATTTGGGAATCCTGAATCCCTTCTTTCAGCGATGTCGTGAACGTCAATCGCCCCTGTCGGATATTGCGTTCGAAGAGCACATCCAGACCGGGCTCATAAATAGTGATCTTTCCGGCCTTCAAGCTGGCTACTTTCTGGGCATCGATGTCAACACACGTCACCGAATTGCCGGTTTCCGCGAAACACGTCCCGGTTACCAACCCCACATATCCGGTCCCTACGACGGAAATTTTCATTGTGAACTGTTAAGAAGCGTCAAAAATAGCTGTTTAAGGCTTAGAATCATGTTCTCATGGACTTATAATATACCAACCTAACGTTTGTTTGGTTAATGAAAAGTGAAGGTGTAAATTTGAGGTTCAAAAAGAAAATAACACTATGCAAATGACGAAAGAGGCCCCCGCTACGATGGAGTTTGAGATGTCGGAGGGGCAACAGATGATGGCCGAAATGGTACGCGATTTTGGCGATAAGCATATCCGCCCCGATATGATGAAGTGGGATGAGTCGCAGGAATTTCCGGTGCACCTCTTTCACGAAATGGGTAAGCTCGGCCTGATGGGCGTACTTGTTCCCACCGAATACGGGGGTGCCGGACTCACGTATAAGGAATACGTCACGGTCATTTCAGAAATCTCCAGGATTGACGGATCCATCGGATTGTCGGTTGCTGCTCACAATTCGCTGTGCACGAATCACATCCTTCAGTTTGGAAACGAAGAGCAGAAACAAAAGTATCTGCCAAAACTAGCCAGCGGCGAGTGGATTGGTGCCTGGGGCCTGACGGAACCAAACACTGGTTCAGATGCCGGCAACATGCGGACCGTTGCCCAAAAGGACGGTGAGTATTATATCCTCAACGGAGCAAAGAATTTTATTACGCACGGTAAGAGCGGCAACGTGGCGGTAGTGATTGTGCGCACGGGAGCGGTTGGCGATTCACACGGCATGACTTCTTTCGTTGTAGAAAAAGGCACCAAAGGGCTTACTGCCGGAAAGAAGGAAAACAAATTGGGCATGCGGGCGTCGGAGACAGCCGAAATGATATTTACCGACTGCAAGGTGCATAAGAGCCAGCGGCTGGGTAACGAAGGGGAAGGATTTGTTCAGTCGCTGAAAGTATTGGATGGCGGGCGTATTTCCATCGCCGCACTCAGCGTGGGGATTGCCCAAGGTGCATTTGATGCGGCCCTTCAATATTCGAAGGAGCGACATCAGTTCAACAAGCCGATTTCTAGCTTCCAGGGGATCTCCTTCAAATTGGCAGAAATGGCTACCAAAATAGAGGCTGCCCGGTTGTTGACGTTCCGCGCTGCGGAATTGAAAGATCTTGGAAAGAGCGTCAACAAGGAATCAGCCATGGCCAAGTTGTATGCGTCCGAAATAGCCGTCCAGGTGGCCGATGACGGGGTCCAGATCTTTGGCGGGTATGGCTACACGAAGGATTTTCCTGCTGAGAAGTATTACCGGGACGCCAAGCTCTGCACGATTGGCGAAGGGACCTCAGAAATACAGAAATTGGTCATTTCAAGGTCCATTTTGAAGTAATCTTGCAAATTATGGGGGCTTTAGCATATATTTGCGGCCCTTAACAAGTAAAACGGTATGCTGATTATTAACATCAAGGAGAACGAGTCGATAGACAAAGCCCTGAAGCGTTTCAAGAAGAAATTCGAGAAAACAGGGGTGTTGAGAGAATTGCGCGCCCGCACTTCTTTTGAAAAGCCTTCGGTAAGACGCCGCGGTCAGGTATTGCGCGCCGTTTACCGTCAGAAGCAATTTGTAACGGAGAATTACTAGGAACAGGAATAATTAGGAATATATCCCCCTGGTCTTTACCGGGGGGATTTTTTTGTCTAAATTACTCATGTCGCCGGGTGGTGTTGCAGCATGATTGATTCCTTTCTCAATTACTTACGATTTGAAAAGCGGTTTAGCCCGCACACCGTTCGCTCCTACGAGAACGATCTTTCCCAATTTGAAACCTATCTAAAGGCCAATTACGAAGAGGATCTACCTGCCTCGGAATACGGCATGGTCCGCTCTTGGATCGTCACCCTGGTGGAGAAAAAACTAGATGCCACTTCCGTAAACCGAAAGATTGCCAGCTTGCGCAGCTACTTCAAGTTCTTATTGCGTCAGCAGGTGATCGAGAAAAATCCGATGACAAAAATCAAGGTGCTTAAGACAAAAAAGCAGCTTCCGCATTTTGTCAAAGAACAAGACATGATTTCGGCGTTGGATCAGTCGGTCTTTGAAGATGATCACGAAGGGTGGAGAGCTCGCCTGGTTATTGAAATGTTGTATGGCACAGGTATTCGATTGTCGGAATTAATCAACCTGAAGGAAAACCAGGTCAACCTCCGGGAGCATACCATCCGGGTGTTAGGGAAGCGCAACAAGGAGCGGGTAATTCCCTTTGGAGATTCTCTGGCCCCCGTGATACAGGGATACCTGAAAGTGAGAAATAAGGAATTGAAGGTAAACGATCACGGGTGCCTCCTCGTTAATAATACGGGAGGCAAATGCTACCCCATGCTTGTTTACCGGATTGTAAAGACCCATTTGAAAAAATATTCATCTGTGGAAAAAAAGAGTCCGCACGTGCTCCGGCACACCTACGCCACCCATTTACTCAACAAGGGGGCAGAGATCAATGCGGTCAAAGACCTGCTGGGACACAGCAGCCTTGCGGCCACCCAGGTTTATACCCACAATTCCATGGAAAAGCTGAAAAAGGTATTTGACCAGGCCCATCCAAAAGCATAAGTATTGTTTCACCTATAAAACCAGCGATTATGAGAGTACAGGTTCAATCCATCCATTTTACCGCAGATCAGAAGTTAATCGATTTCATTCAGCAGCGTCTTGATAAACTGGACACGTTCTACGATCGATTGGTGGATGGTGAAGTTTTTCTAAAGTTGAATAACGAAGGAGTTGACAACAAGACAGTGGAGATCAAGATTGCTGTCCCCGGCGGGAATCTATTCGCCAAGGAGCAGGCCCGTACCTTTGAGGCAGCTATCGATGAGGCCACCGAGGCTTTGCGGAGGCAGCTGAAAAAGTTTAAGGAGAAAGCAAAAACTCACTAAAAATAAAAAAGGGCCCCTGAGGGCCCTTTTTGTTACTTCAATTTAAAAGCTTTCCTCACAGCGTCAACGTAATCAAGTTTTTCCCATGGGAAGAGATTTACTTTCACCCGCTTCTCAGATTTTTTACCCTTGTTGAATATCTTCTCCACGGTGCGTGGTTCGCGACCCATGTGACCATATGCTGCGGTCTCTGAATAAATGGGGGTGCGTAGCTTGAAGCGTTCCTCTATAAAATAGGGACGCATATCGAAGAGCGTGGAAATGCGATCGGCGATCTGGCCATCGGTTAGTTTGACCTTGGAGGTATTGTACGTATTGACGAAGAGCCCTACCGGCTTGGCCACTCCGATTGCATAGGCCACTTGCACCAGCACCTCATCGCATACCCCGGCAGCGACCAGGTTCTTGGCAATGTGCCGCGTAGCGTAAGCGCCCGATCTGTCAACCTTGGAAGGATCCTTTCCGGAGAAAGCCCCGCCGCCATGGGCTCCTTTTCCTCCGTACGTGTCAACGATGATTTTTCGGCCTGTCAGGCCCGTGTCTCCATGCGGTCCCCCAATCACAAACTTGCCCGTAGGATTGACGTGGTACTTGATATCAGTACCGAACAGCTTTTGAAGTCGTGTAGGCAGTAATTTTTTCACCCGTGGAATCAGAATGCCGATTATATCTTCACGAATCTTTTTCAACATGACGGCATCCGCGTCGAAATCATCGTGCTGGGTTGAAATGACAATGGTATCAATGCGGGTTGGTTTGCCATCGTCACTGTATTCAATAGTGACCTGTGATTTGGCGTCAGGACGCAGGTAGGTCATTACTTTTCCTGCATGCCGGATTGCCGATAGCTCACGGAGCAGGGTGTGGGCGAGGTCTAGCGCAAGCGGCATGTAGTTGTCGGTCTCCCGGGTTGCGTAGCCAAACATCATCCCCTGATCGCCGGCTCCTTGATCCTCCTTCTTCTTGCGTTCAACACCCTGGTTGATATCGGAAGACTGTTCGTGAATGGCTGAAAATATGCCGCAGCTGTTGGCCTCAAACATATACGCGCTCTTGGTATATCCGATCTTGCGAATTACCTCGCGCGTGATATCCTGCACGTCGAGATAGGCTTCGGATTTCACCTCGCCGGCCAGTACCACCTGCCCGGTTGTCACCAGCGTTTCGCACGCCACTTTGGAGTTGGGGTCATAGGCAAGAAAATAGTCGATCAAGGCGTCAGAAATCTGATCAGCAACTTTATCGGGGTGTCCTTCGGAAACGGATTCGGAGGTGAATAGATAGGCCATGCTAGCGCGTGAATTTGTATTGAAGCGGCAAAGATAAGGAGGTTTAAGAATTTACCGCATCTTTTCCGGCGGCCAGAAAGAGGAAGGTAGCGGGCGTTTTTTCCAGAACGGGCGTCTCCTTTTTCCAGGCACCAACATCCCTGGTTGAAATGCGCTCATCCGGTCCGGTCAGATTAAGGGCGATGCACAGGCGGGTATCCTCACGGAGCGCGCGTAGGAAATGGGAGAGCACCTGGTTGTTGCGGAACGGGGTTTCAATATAAATCTGCGTTTGCATTTTTTCCACCGATTCTCGCTCATGGGCACGGATAGCCGCCGAGGCCTCGTGCTGTCCAATGGGCAGATACCCATGAAAGGTGAATCGCTGACCATCAAGGCCCGAGGCCATCAGGGCAAGGACCAGGGAGGATGGACCCACCAATGGAACGACCTTGATTCCAAGTCGGTGGGCAAGGTCTGCAGCCAATGCCCCGGGGTCGGCCACGCCCGGACACCCCGATTCGCTCAGCAGGCCGACATTGTGGCCCTGCTGCAGGGGTTCGAGCAGCCGTGTAATTTCTTCTGCTGCCGTGTCTTTGTCCAACAAATCAAACTGCAGCGGCTCCACCGAAGCGTGCACACGCAGTCCTGCAACGAAGCGCCGTGCTGTACGCACGTTCTCACAGAGAAACCGATCCAGCGATCCGACCGTTTGCTTGAGGAAGGGAGTCAATGCCTGCTCGTGCGTGTTCTCAGCAAGCAAGGTGGGAATCAAATATAATTTGCCTTTCATCCGGATCTAAACTCCTTCGCGAATGTACGTGATTGCCTGTGGGGATTGAAACCTGTAGATTGCTTCATGCTGGCGTTTAAGCATCAGGTTTTTCTGGAGGTGGCTCAACTGCGAAGCTTTACCAAGGCAAGTCACACGTTGTATATCAGCCAACCAGCTATCAGCAAGCACATCAAAAAGCTTGAAGAGGAATATCGGACGGCACTGTTTGAAAGGAAAGGGAACACCATCACACTTACTTCGGCCGGCGAAATCTTACTGGAAGCCATCCGGAAGATGAAAGCCATCCAGATGCGCGCCGAATTTGAGATCACAACCCACAGCGACCCTCATGGCGCGAAGGGTGAACTAAGGCTTGGCGCCAGCACCACGGTGGCACTCTACATCATTCCCCGCGTATTATCTGAATTCCATCAGAAATACCCCCGCATGAAGTTGAGCCTGCTCAACCGCAATTCAGAAAATATCCTGCTCGCGCTCCTGGCCCATGAAGTTGACCTGGGGATCGTCGAGGGCAAGAAGAAGGCTCCCAATGTGAAGAGCCAGTTGTTTCTTACCGACGAAGTCGTTCCCGTATGTTCCAGCCAGAGTGGGATGGCCCGAAAGACCACGATGAAAGTGGAGGACCTGGTCAGGCACCCTGTGGCCTTGCGTGAGCGGGGCTCGGGGACGCTGGCTGCGTTGAAGTCGGCACTTGCAACCTGTGGGGTCAAACTCTCTGATTTAAATGTAGGGGTTCGTCTGGGAGGCACGGAGGCGCTGAAGAACTTCATTCTGGCAGACCAATGCGTTGGGTTCCTGCCCATGCGCTCTGTGGAGAAAGAGCTGATGTCAGGCACACTTGTACGGTTGTACGTGGAGGGGCTTACGATCACCCGGCAGTTCTATTTTATCGAACGACATGGGGTAAAGAGCGATGGGCCCGGCGCCGCGTTCATCCGGCTTGCAAAAGCCTATTATAACATTAAGTTATAACCAATAAGAAAATGCGATTGGCTAGGGAATGGCCGCACAGGTACATTGTGTCTGTACGGACCGTTTAGCCTCATGAATTCCACCCAATCACATTTTTCTTTTTTACAATGTGCAGTCTGCAGCAAGGTATATCCCCCGGATGAGGTGAATACGTTTGCGTCGTGCAGCCGCTGCGACCGCAACCCGCTTGTGGGCAAGTATACCGACCTGCATCTAATCACCAAGGCAGACATCGATACCAACATCCGGTCGATGTGGCGTTACAGCCGCCTGCTCCCGGTCTTTGACAAGAAAAACATTGTTTCATTGGGGGAAGGCTTTACGCCGATCCTCCCGGTGGAACAGTTGCAGAAAGAGGCTGGCCTGAAGCAGCTTTTTCTAAAAGACGAATCGCAGAATCCCACCGGCTCTTTTAAGGCACGGGGAATGAGCATGGCCATTTCAAAAGCAAAGGAATTGGGAATCAGCAAATGCATCGTGCCGACAGCAGGAAATGCAGGGGGCGCGATGAGCGCATACTGCGCAAGGGCGGGAATGGAGGCTGTGGTAGTGATGCCGGAACGGACGCCCGAAGCGTTCAGGAAGGAGTGCCTGTATTTTGGAGCCCGGGTGATTCTCGAAAAAGGATTGATCAACGACTGTGCGAAGCGCGTGCTCGAACTCAACAAGGATCAGGAGTACTTTGATGTGTCAACGCTCAAAGAGCCGTACCGGCTGGAAGGCAAGAAAACGATGGGTTATGAAATTGCGGAGCAAATGAACTGGACATTGCCGGATGTGATTTTGTATCCGACCGGCGGCGGTACCGGGTTGATCGGCATGTGGAAGGCATTTCATGAAATGCTTGAAATGGGATGGATCAGCAACAAACTTCCGAGGATGATTGCCGTGCAGGCAGAAAACTGCAAGCCGCTGGTGGAAACCTGGCTGGGCCACCAGCCCAACGCCGATCATTACCAGGGTGGATTTACTATTGCCAACGGACTAGCAGTGCCCCGGCCCTTGGGTGAACGCATGATCCTGAATGTTTTGCGGGAATCGGGAGGGCATCCGCTGGCCGTGAGTGAAGAGGAAATTCTTGGTGCCGTGCAGGAGGTTGCGGAGAAAGAGGGTTTGCTGATTGCTCCGGAAGGAGCCGCTTTGTGGGCCGCGCTGCGAAGGCTGGTACGGCAAGGTGAGATCGATCGGGAGGAAAAAATTCTGTTACTAAATACAGGGTCGGGGTACAAGTACATGGAGAACTTCCCGTCAACTGTGCAGCACGCCCTCGCGATTCAGTTCCCGGATAAACGTTAGGTTCTCCTCCTTAATGGACTCTGGCACAAACACGAATCGCTTGTCAAATAACTCCTGACCGATGTAATAGCTTACCCAATATTCGTTGTTGAGGTGGAAGAGGGCCGCGTGGATAGGCTCAATCAATGCGGTACTTTGGGCCTCCACGGTTTGCAGAAAATGACGCAGCGTTGATGTTTTCTGCTCTTCGCCGTCTCTTAAACCGTACCCCGTGCTCGCCACCAGCGTATTTTCAAGCGGCACATCGTTGCCGTTGATGAGGTATACTTTCCATGCCTCCCGGTTCACCGCATCTTCGTCGCAGACGACGGCGAGCGTGACGTTCTTTACTAGCGGTTTCTTAATGTCCTTAATCATATTCCCTACTTACACAATGGATTTCATATCAAATACGTTCACTAGATTCTTTTTCATCATCGCTTTTAGTTCATCCAGCGGGTGAGCTCTCCCGGTTTCCTTTTCAATCGATGTGACGGCCTTGTCAGCAATGCCGCAGGGTACAATATGATCAAAGAAGTGAAGGTCCGTGTTCACATTTAGCGCGAGTCCGTGCATGGTGACCCAGCGGCTTGTTTTTACTCCGAGCGCACAGATTTTTCTGGCACGCTTCGGGTTTTCGTAATCTATCCAAACACCGGTAAGCCCTTTGATCCGACCCCCCGTCAACCCCACTTCGTGAAGGGTGATAATGACCGCCTCTTCAAGTGACCGCATGTATTTGTGAATGTCGGTGAAGAAATTTTCCAGGTCGAGGACGGGATACACAACGAGCTGCCCGGGACCGTGGAAGGTGATGTCTCCGCCCCGGTTGCTGTGAATGTATGTGGCACCTTCGCGGGAGAGCGCCTCTTTGTTGATCAGTAGATTCTTCTCGTCCCCGCTATTCCCCAACGTAAAGACAGGTGGGTGCTCGCAAAAAAATACGTAGTTGGGTGTGACCTGTGGGTCGGGGGAGTCTCTGTTTTGCTTTTTTATTTCAAGGATAGATTTGAAAACGGCGGTTTGATGGTCCCATCCCGCAGCGTAATCAATAAGACCCAGGTCCTTGAATTCAGTGACGCTATTCGGAAGAACGTTCACACCAGTTTGGCCAATTGCCCTTTCAGGTAGTCGATTGCTTCCACCGGATCAGGGTCGACCCCGTTCTCTTTGGCGAGGTAGTAGGAAATCCAGTCGGTCAGGTGAATGAGATAATAATATTGTTCAAGCAAGGAAGCCCCTTGTGCTACAATATCGATGATCGGATTGGAGCGTTTTTCAAAGATCTCCCGGCATATTTCCAGTCGTTTTTCCACGCGGTCGTGATCATGGTCGGAGTAGAGGTAGATAACCTGAATCTGGGGAAGAATGTTTTCTGGAAATTGCCAGCCGACAATCTCGTTGTGATTCATTTCAGGAAACGTATTGACGTGGGCGAGCTGTTTGGCATTCTCGTTCAGCTGTTGTTGAAAGCGTGTTGCCATCGCGAGGAGCCGGCCATCGCAATAGATAAAGGGAAGCTTCCCCTTCAGCTTCTTTGAAATTATTTCCGCTTCCGCCTGAATCGCCTTTTCGCCACGATCCAGGTAGCCAATGGCGTTTTCTGTTTCCTTGATAAATGCAGCGCCAATGAGGTTGGTGTGGTACAGGACGGAAAGTAGGGAAACTACCATGTAGCCAATCATCGTTCGCGGGCTGGCATAACCGTCGGGCAGTTGGATGTAGAGGAAGTTATATTCCTTGGCCAGTTCGAGCAGCTTTCCGCCAGACGTGATACAAATTATATGCGATCGTTTGAGCATGGCTTTTTGCACCGCCGCCAATGTCTCTTCGGTGTTCCCGCTGTAGGAGCAGGCGATGAAGAGGGTATGAGGGCTCACAAACTGTGGAATGTTGTACCCCTTGCACACGGTAATTGGAATTGGGATTCGCCCGAAGGTCAGGGACTCCACGAGGTTAGCCCCGATGCCGCTGCCGCCCATGCCGGTGATGAGCACGTTGCGAATGTCGCTTCCCTGGCGGGCCATGTCAGCGGCCTGGCCAATTCGGAGGGCCTCTCCCAATTGTCTGGTAAATCCCTCGATTAATTTTTTCATCTGGCGTGGTTGTGCGGGAAATTGCAGTTCAAAGGTAGACGATGACCGACAAAATCAAAAGGGGTAGAGAGGGGGAGGACCTGGCTGCGGCATTTCTCCAAGAGCAGGGATTTACCATTGTGGAACGGAACTACCGACACAAGCGTTCGGAGATTGATTTGATTGTGCGACGGGGTAACTGGCTTGTCTTCGTCGAAGTGAAAGCCCGAACATCTCATGCGTTTGGGTATCCGGAGGACTTCGTTGATTACAAGAAAAAGAAAAAGATTCTTGAAGGAGCAGATTACTACATGTATCACTCCAACTGGCAGGGGAACGTCCGGTACGACATCGTGGCCGTCAGCATGGGGCGTGACCGGCCAGAGATTGTACACCTGGAAGATGCTTTCTACTGACCTTTGTAGGATGTGAAAATCTCACGGCCGCGTTCATCCCACTCCTTGCGGATAAAGGGCATGCTGTTTTTGTCGAAAGGCTCTGCCGGATAGGAGAGTATTCTCTTCCGTTTTCCGTTCGCATAGTTCTCAACCCAGTCCCCCACCTTTTCTCCCCATTTGTACTCACCCGTGACGGCGATGGTACCATTTTCATGAAAGAGGAAGTAGAAGCCCTCGCGTTCGTCGATCTCAATGGGGATCATCTCCTTCACCTGCTTTCGTTCCACGGGATCGTAGTACGTGACGAGGGATTCCTTCGGCCATCCTTTGTAGTACTTTTCTTTGTCATGTAGGACATCGTTTCTGTCAAACTGCATCCAGCGCCCATGCTTGGTTCCCTTGTAAAATATTCCCTCTTCCAGAACCACGTTGTTCTGCATTTTCTTGTAGGGGCCGTGCAGAAGCACCCCCTTCTTGATATCAAAGTTGGCGGTCTTCCTCACTTCGCGCCGAGTGTAATCGTACCAGTAGATATCCCGTACAAAAATGGAGGGCTTTTCAGATTTCTTCAGCACGTAGAACAGCTCAATAACGGTGCGTTCGCCAGTTCCCCTCCGGGCATAGCTTTTCCGGGTCTTGATGCCGTAAAATGTTTTTCGCTTGGGTTTCTTTTTCTTAGCTACGATGGGCTCCGATGTGTTTTCATCGAGCTCCAGGAGCTTGAAAGGCTTGTCCGTTTCAAAGGTAAATTGCCCTTCCTTTCCGAACGGTTCTTTCTCATCCGGTTTCTGACCAAACGCAGAGACTGAAACAGCCAGCACCCCTAAGAAAATAATCTTACCCATTCGCTAATACCCAACGAAAATAGGGAAGTTTTATTTTATCCCGGTGGGTTACTGGGAAGCAAGACCTACGCTGCGTTTGATAAAATTGGTGAGATCGGCACCGGTGAGCATTCCTTGCGAGAGGAGGGCCAGGTCAAACGCCTGCTTGGCGAGTTCGGCCTGCTTTTCTTCACTTTCTCCCTGAATAATCTTCCGGGCCATAGGATGGTTGCTGTTGATCGAGACGGCATACTGATCGGGCATGGCGCCCATGAAACTGTACATGCCTCCACCGCCGCCGGTTTTTGCCATGTCCTTCATCCGCCGCGCCCACTCGCTCATGGTGACGGTCACGGGAAGGTAATCCGGGGCATGGGAATCCACGGTAACATTCATGGAGGCATTGTTAATGGCCGTTACAAAAATGGTTTTCAGCTTTTCCTGGTCTTCCTGGCTCAGCACACTTTCCACTTGCTCGTCTTTCACAATGAGTTTGTCTACGGTGTCGCTGTCGACCCGGCGGAATTGTGCCTTTTCCAATTTTTGCTCCATCGTATTGACGAAGTGGCTATCCAAGACGCCATCCAGCACGAGCACGTCATATGCCTTCATGTTGGCAGTCTCGATGAAGCTGTGCTGCTTTCCGGCATCGGAGGTGTAGAGGTAGATCACGTTTCCATCCTTGTCAGACTGCATGTCCTTAATCAGGGCCCGGTAGTCGTCCAAGGTGTAGTATTTTTTCTGCGTTGTTTTCAGCAGCACAAAATCTTTTGCGCGGTCATAGAATTTTTCATCGCTGATCATGCCATACTTTACGAAGATGTTGATGTCGTCCCACTTCTTCTCGAAGTCTTCGCGGTCTTTCTTAAACATATCCTGAAGCTTGTCGGCAACTTTCTTCGTGATATGCTGGCTAATTTTCTTGACGTTAGAGTCACTTTGAAGATAGCTGCGGGAGACATTCAGCGGAATATCCGGGGAGTCCAGCACACCGTGCAGCAGCATGAGGAAGTCAGGCACAACGTCTTTCACCTCGTCGGTGATGAAAACCTGCCGGCTGTAGAGCTGGATCTTATTGCGGTTAAGCTCAAAGTCATTCTTCACTTTGGGGAAGTAGAGCACGCCCGTAAGCGAGAACGGGTAGTCCACGTTCAGGTGAATCCAGAAAAGCGGGGGTTCGGCGATCGGATAAAGCTCTTTGTAGAATGCGAGATAATCTTCGTCGGTGAGATCAGCGGGTGATTTGGCCCACAACGGAGAAGGGTTGTTGATGATCCGGTCTTTGGTGACGGTCTTGTACGCAGGCTTGTTGTCCTTGTCCACTCCATCTTCGACCCGATCCTCCTGTGTACCAAACTTGATCTCGACGGGCAGGAATTTGCAGTATTTTTCCAGGATACCCTTCAGGCGCCACTCATCAAGAAACTCTTCGGAGTCCTTGTTGATGTGGAGGATTACGTCCGATCCCCGCTCGTCTTTTTTCAAGGGCCCCAGGGTAAATTCTGTGGACCCGTCGCATTCCCATAGGGCGCCTTCGTCCGATTGGTAGGAGCGGGTTTGGATCTCCACTTTGTCAGAGACCATGAAGGCGGAATAGAAGCCTAATCCGAATTTTCCGATAATGTCTTTGGCGTCGGCCTTGTCCTTGAATTTTTCAATGAACTCGGTAGCTCCGGAAAATGCAATCTGGTTAATGTATTTTTTGATTTCCTCGGCAGTCATTCCAATTCCCTGATCGCTGACGGTGATGGTTTTCTTCTTTTTATCAAACTTCACTTCGATGCGCAGGTCCCCCAGTTCACCGGTGAACTCACCCAGCGATGAAAGTTTCCTGAGTTTTTGAGTGGCATCTACCGCGTTGCTGACCAACTCCCGCAGAAAAATCTCATGATCGGAGTAGAGGAATTTTTTGATGATGGGAAATATGTTTTCCGTATTGATGGAGATAGATCCTTTTTCCATGGTATCGTTCATAGTCTGGTATTAATTAGAATATAATGTATGCACGACAAATCTCAGTCCAGAGTCAATTTATGACAGGATGACAGAATCTGCCTGCGAAAGACAGGTTTTTCAGGTCGATGTTACCGCTTCCGGTTTAGACCTCCGCCACCACAGGCTTTTGCTGGCTAAGACCAAGGTCGATTTCTTCTCCGTCCTTGTTGAGGAAATGAAATTCTGTAATTCCGAGCGAAGAATCCCTTACGAGGTTGATTGATCGACCGTATTTGAAGAACCATTTCATCCGCTTTGAAATAATGCCCTGTGTGTAATAGGCGCACAAGAACGGATGCAGGGCAAGAACCAACCCTTTTTCATTCTGTTTCTCAAACAGGTGATGAACGTGATTATCAATCTGATCCGTCACGAGAATGGAGGGCTCAATCTTGCCGCTTCCGTTGCATGTTGGGCAGACTTCCTTGGTGGCAATGTTCATTTGGGGACGTACACGCTCCCGGGTGATTTGCATGAGGCCGAACTTGGACAAGGGAAGCACAGTGTGCTTGGCCCGGTCCTGATCCATTTCATCCATCATCGCTTTCTGGACTTGGCGCTTATTTTCGTTGCTGCGCATGTCAATGAAGTCAATGACAATAATTCCTCCCATGTCCCGCAGGCGTAGCTGCCTGGCTACTTCGCGGGCGGCCTCCATATTTACTGAAAACGCCGTTGTTTCCTGATTCTCCTCCCGGTTCGATTTGTTTCCGCTGTTCACGTCGATTACGTGCAGTGCTTCGGTATGCTCGATGATGATATACCCTCCGCCTTTCAAGCTGACGGTCTGACCAAAGGCTGACTTGATTTGTTTCTCAATACCGTAGTGCTCAAATATTTTGGCCTTGCCGGTATACAGCTTGACAATCTTATCCTTTTCGGGAGCAATGGTGTGGATGTAGGTGCGTACCTCTTCGTAGATTTTCTTGTCGTCGACATGCACATTGTCAAAAGACTCATTGAGCAAGTCGCGGAGGATGGAAGAGGTCTTGCTGAGTTCACCGATGATCTTGTCACGTGGGTTGGCGGTGGTCAGGCGGCTTACACCCTCTTCCCAGGTTTTGACAAGATTGCGGAGATCCTTATCCAATTCAGCCACATCTTTCCCTTCGGCAACGGTACGTACGATGACGCCGAACCCTTCGGGTTTGATGGATTGAATCAGGCGCTGGAGACGTTTGCGTTCGTCACCGCTGCTGATGCGTTTTGATACGTTTACCGAATTGGCAAACGGAACCATGACCAGGTATCGCCCGGCGATGGATAGCTCCGAAGAAAGCCTTGGCCCCTTGGTGGAGATCGGCTCTTTGATTACCTGAACAGGAATGAACAGGTTTTTGGAGAGCTGCTGGCCGATTTTCCCATGCTTGTCAATGTCTTTCTCAGCATGGAATTTTTCTAGACGGCCACCGGTGATCTTCTTGGCGCGGACAAGTTTGGTGAACTTCATCAGCGAATTAAACTGTGCTCCCAGGTCCAGGTAATGAAGGAAAGCATCCTTTTCGTACCCGATGTCAATGAAGGCGGCATTCAAGCCCTGAACAACTTTTTTTACGTTGCCCAGGTAGATGTCGCCTACTGAGAATTTATTAGCACCGTTGTCTTCGTGAAATTCAACCAGCGATTTGTCACGCAAGAGGGCGATCCGGCATCCTTCCGGAGTAGCGCAGATAATTAGTTCGTTACTCACGGTAGTTTATGGATGCAGGTTATTTCTTCTTGTGACGATTCTTCCTCAAACGCTTCTTGCGTTTATGGGTAGCCATTTTGTGTTTCTTTCTTTTCTTACCGCTAGGCATAGTTGTTCTTTTTTTGTCCCCCGAAGGAGATGGTTAAAAATTATTTTAGTTCTTCCAGATACGAATCGACGGTGGCCTGCACAGCCGGATCCGAATCCATTTTCTTCACTTTTTCAAACTGAAGCCGGGCCTTCTCCTTCTTGCCGCTGTTCATGTAGGCAACCCCAAGGAGCAATTGTCCCTGAAGGTGGTTATCATTAACCGCCGCCAGTTTTTCAAGCCACTCAACAGCCTTGGCATACTGCCCGGACTGTATTGCCAGCATGCCCATGTTGAACAGTGCGAGTTCGTTTTTAGGATCTTCAGCGACTACCTCCCGCAACATGACAATCCCTTTCATGGGCGCTTCAGAGCTCAGGTAGGTCATCGCCATTTTGGTTTTTGCTTCCAGGTTTCGTGGATTTACCGTCAGGACCCGGGTATACAGATCCCTCGTTTTCTCTGCCAACAATCGCTGCTTCTCCCGATCGATTGCAAAGGTATATGCCTCGTAGCTGGCATTGGCCGCCTTCATCAGGCTTTCATTGGTTTTAAAGAACGTCGCTGCTCGCTCGGCATACCAGGCTGCGCTGTCAAAAAGACCGGCATCCGAGTAAAGGACCGATAACGAATCGGCAAAGATAGCACTTTTTTCTTCCCGTGTAGCCGATAAGTACCGGGCTCTCAGCTGGTTAATGCGTTGACGAATGGCTTTTGGTGTCGCGGTGTGCGCGTGCGAGGCATCCGCCAAGGAATCAGAGGTATCCGCGGCTTTCTGTAATTGACTGTCATTCTCCACTACGGCCTTTGGCAGGAAGTAGAGGATGGCTATAACGCCGACAGCGGCAAGTAAAAGAATCACCCGGGTACGTATCATCGGATTATGTCGTGTAAGCGTGGCATAGGCAGCCACGAGCGTGAAAAGGAGATCGGCGACTACTTCTCAGCAAGTTGCTTGACCTTTTCGCTATTCTTGATTTTGCTGATGAAAACTTTGGCCGGCTTAAAACTCGGAATGAAATGCTCGTCGATAACAATGGCCGTATTGCGGGATATGTTGCGTGCGATCTTTTTCTTCCGTTTTTTGTTGACAAAACTTCCAAACCCCCGCACATAAATGTTGTGACCGCTGGACATTGAGTTCTTGACAATGGAAAAGAAGGCTTCAACGGAAGCCGTTACGTCGGCTTTGTCAATACCGGTTTTGTCTGCAATTTGATTGATTACGTCTGCTTTCGTCACGGTTCGGTGGTGTTAGGGCTTGGATTTTAGGAGGACAAAATTAATTTGCGCGGGCACAATTAAAAACAATATTGAAAAATTCTGATGATCAATGAAATGAAGTCCGGGTTTTTCTCTTCAAAAATCGTGGAATGGTATGCCGACCACCACAGGGATTTGCCCTGGCGAAAGACCCGTGACCCGTATAAAATATGGCTTTCAGAAATAATTCTGCAGCAAACCAGGGTATTGCAGGGCTTGCCTTACTACCGGGAGTTCGTCCGGCGCTACCCTACTGTTCGTGCCCTGGCCGCCGCGCGTGAACAGGACATTCTCAGGTCATGGCAGGGACTTGGTTACTATTCGAGGGCCCGCAACCTCCGCAAGTGTGCACAGGCCATTACTTCCCGCCCAGGGGCAAAGTTTCCGGAAACGGCTTCTGAATTGAGAACGCTTCCAGGGATAGGAACATACACCTCAGCCGCCATTGCCTCGCTGGCATTCGATGAAAAGATTGCTGTGGTGGATGGAAATGTTTTTCGTGTGCTCGGACGCCTCTTTGGAATTGACGATGACATTAGCACCAACCGCGGGCGAAAGATTTTTGAAACGCTGGCCAACCAGCTTATGCCCACTACCAACCCTGGGACCCACAATCAGGCAGTCATGGAATTCGGGGCACTTCATTGTCTCCCCGTCAACCCCAAATGCAGCTCCTGCATTTTTGAAACCGGGTGCTACGCCGCCCGACATGGGATGCAGGATCAGCTTCCGGTGAAGTCAAAATCAAAAAAGCCCTCCCGGCGTTACTTCTACTACATGGTCATTCGACGGGGAAAGAAGTTGATGATGCGGAAAAGGGTTGAACGCGACATTTGGACGGGGCTGTTTGATTTTCCCTTGTTCGAAACAAAGAAGCCCATAGCAACAAGTAGGATTGCGGCGCTGGTTGGTCTGCGCTCTAGTCCAAACGCACGTATTCAAGTGAAAATTTCAAAGGAGTTTAAGCACATCCTTTCTCACCAGATTATCCGGGCGCGGTTCCTGGAGATGCCGGCAAAACAAAAGGATGAATTGCGGGTAGAGATTATTGCAGATGCGCGGTATTATTCCCCGGCGGAGGTCCGGCGACTGCCAAAGCCGGTATTGATATCCAGGTACCTGGAGACGACAGGGTTCCTGTAAGAGTCGCGGGGATTTGGTAAATTTGCCTCCCGCCTTTTCTTTTTTGAGCAGGATGGCGGGGAGTAATCTTCTAAATTCTGAAAATTTATAGCTATGTCAGGTGTTAATAAGGTCATTTTGGTGGGGCGGCTGGGAAAGGACCCGGAAGTCAGAAACCTTGAAAACGGAGCCACGGTTGCAAACTTCACCATGGCTACCTCGGAATCCTATAAGGACAAAACAACGGGAGAGAAGAAGGAAATTACGGAATGGCACAACATCGTGCTCTGGCGCGGGCTGGCCGAGGTTGCCGCGAAATATCTTCACAAGGGAGACATGATTTACGTGGAGGGAAAACTGCGCACGCGGTCCTGGGAAAAGGACGGGGTGACACGATATTCTACAGAAGTTATCGGAGACAACATGACCATGCTCAGCACCCGGAGGGATGGAGGGCCTGGTTCAGAATACAAACCTTCAGCTGCTTCACCAGCCAGTAAGCCCGCACAGGAGGGAAGCCCCAGCTCCGACGGTTCAGATGATCTCCCGTTTTAGGAGCTATATTTTTCAGGTAAAGAAACCCAGAATCCATTGGACGAGCCTCCCAGTTCATTCTTGACAGAAATCATCGCCGTTGCGTTGAATCCGTTCTACCTGGTTAGCTTTTCGGCCATTGCAATTCTTCTTGTCATGTCTGGCCTCATTTCGTCTTCGGAGGTTGCTTTTTTCTCCCTGAAGGCAAAAGACCTGGACCGGTGTCGTGAATCGGATGACACCAAAAGTCAAAATATCCTGCGCCTTTTGAAAAGGCCCCGCCTCTTGCTTGCCACGATTTTGATTGCAAACAATTTTGTGAACGTAGGCGTGGTGACTTTAGCCACTTTTCTCATGTGGGAAATGGCAGCTACTCGCAATCCCACCGAAACCATTGTTGGTATTGTTACTTTGGTGACCACGTTCGCGATCACATTTTTTGGGGAGATTATACCCAAAGTATATGCCACGCATCGGAACATGGTGATTGCCCGTTTGACCGCGGCCCCGTGGATGGTTATGGAAAAAGTATGCAGGCCGGTCTCGTTTCTGTTGATGGGCATGGGGAGTCTTATTGAAAGACGAATCGCCAAGGTCGGGTATAACAGCACCGTAGAAGAACTCAATCAGGCCGTGGAGCTTACCACGGATAATCCGGAGACTTCCGACGATGAGAAGGGGATTTTGAAGGGGATCGTCAACTTTGGCACCCTGACGGTAAGGCAGGTAATGAAGTCGCGGGTGGAAATATCCTCCGTAAATGTGACGCTGGATTTTGCAGCACTCCTTGAGGCTGTTCCCAAATCCGGATTTTCCCGAATCCCGGTTTTCCGCGGCACCATCGATCATATTGAGGGGATTTTGTATACCAAGGACCTGCTTCCCTACCTGGGGGAAAGCAAAAATTTTCAATGGCAACGGCTACTTAGGCCCGGTTTTTTTGTTCCGGAAACAAAACGGCTTGACTCTCTTCTGAAAGATTTTCAGAACAAACGGGTTCACATCGCCATTGTTGCTGACGAATACGGAGGAACCAGCGGGCTGGTCACGCTGGAAGATTTGATCGAAGAAATCATCGGTGAAATAAACGATGAGTTTGATGAGATCGCCTCGATGTATCAAAAGATCGACGACAAAACGTATGTGTTTGAAGGCAAAGTTTCATTGCATGATTTCTGTAAGACCTTTGATCTGGATCCTCAATTCTTTGATGCCGTGAAGGGAGAGAACGAGTCCCTGGGGGGGTTGATGCTGGAATTGCACAGCAGGATGCCCGAGATAGGGGATGAGATTTCCTTTGAACATTTCGAGTTTAGCATACTCCAGGCAGACGAGAAGCGGATTACCCGGATCCGCGTGAAAATTATTGATGTTGAAAAAAAAGACAAGCCATAGAATCCTTGGATTCACAATCGCGGTAATTTTTGCCTTGACGGTCCTGCTTACGTCCTGCTCTCGCGACTATCAGCCCAAACCGAAGGGGTACAATCGCCTGGTTCTGCCTGAGTCATCCTACCTCCAATCTCCTGACACGCTTCCGTACCGGTTTTACTACTCACGCCATGCACGTCTGCTGAAGGACACGTCATGGATCAGGGATAAACACTGGGTGGAGATCTATTATCCAGATTTTCAGGCGACCATCCACATAACCTATAAAAAGGTAAATAAGAGCCCGAAACTGCTCCGGGAATATCTGCAGGATGCGTACGTACTCACTGCCAAGCACCAGATTAAAGCGTATGCAATCGATGAAACGATCGTAAAAACTCCGAGCGGTAAAACTGCCGTCATTGCCGAACTGCAAGGCGAGGTACCAAGCCAGTTTCAGTTTACGCTGACGGACTCCGTTGAACATTTCCTTCGCGGAGCCGTGTATTTCAATGTGCGCGTTCAAAACGACTCGCTGCAGCCGGCAATTGACTTTGTAAAAAAGGACGCCATGCATCTAATAAACACGGTCGAATGGAGGAAGTAGCCGGTCCGGCTCCTCGCAGTATTAAGGCGAATAGCTAAATTACACCCTTGCCGGAACGAAGCCTGAGTGAAATCATTCTTTGATACATCCATTGAGTTTTTGAAGGGCGTTGGACCCATGCGGGCATCGCTCCTTCAGAAGGAACTGAAGATATTTACCTTTGGTGACCTCGTTCAGCATTATCCGCACCGCCATGACGACCGGACAAAATTCTACCTCATAAAGGATGTCCGGGAGGAGATGCCCTTTGTTCAGATCGTCGGAAAAATCACACGGTTCGAAATGGTTGGCGGCCAGTACAAGAAGCGACTGGTAGGGACATTCACAGATGGCACCGGCACGCTGGACCTGGTTTGGTTTCAGGGAATCAACTGGGCCCTTCAAAAGATCAAGCCCGGAGTGGAGTACGTGGTCTTTGGCAAACCCAACCGGTATGGCAAGTCCTTTTCGATCGCGCACCCGGAGATTGATCCGGTGCATGAAAACACTTCACAGGGCGGCCTTCAGCCCGTTTATCCGCTCACTGAAAAACTCCGGAAGCGGCACCTCGACAGCAAGGCTATTTCCCGGCTCCAGCAGGAGATCCTTCGGCTGGGCAAAACCTATATTCGTGAAACGCTGCCTGAATCCCTGATAAGGAAGTATAGCCTGGTGGAAAAAAGTGAGGCCGTTTACAATGTGCATTTTCCTGCCAACACGGAAACCCTTCTCGCCACTCAGTACCGGCTGAAGTTTGAAGAGCTTTTTTATCTGCAACTGCGGCTGTTGAAGCTCAAGCTGGTCCGTTACGAAAAATTCAAGGGACAGGTTTTCAATGATGCCACCACACTGTCAGAATTCTACAATAAGCATCTGCCCTTCGAGCTCACCGGGGCTCAAAAGAAGGTGATCCGCGAGATTTACACCGACATGAAATCCGGACACCAGATGAGCCGGCTTCTGCAGGGTGATGTGGGAAGCGGGAAAACCATGGTGGCTTTTATCTGCATGCTGTTGGTGATTGGCGGAGGGGCTCAGGCTGCACTGATGGCCCCCACAGAAATTCTCGCCCAACAGCACTACAACAACCTCAAAGTATTTGCTGACGCCATGGGGCTTCCTCTTGGATTATTGACCGGATCGACTAAAAAGGCAGCGCGAAAAACGCTTCACGAAATGCTTCGTTCCGGAGAGATGAAAATTCTGGTTGGCACCCATGCGCTGCTGGAGGAGGAAGTCCGGTTTCATCAATTGGGGCTCGCGATCATCGACGAGCAGCACCGGTTCGGCGTTGCACAACGGTCCAAACTGTGGCAAAAAAACACGGAAGTGTACCCGCACGTGCTAGTGATGACAGCCACGCCGATTCCGCGGACACTGGCGATGACGTTGTATGGGGACCTGGAGATTTCGGTAATTGATGAACTCCCGAAGGGGCGAAAGCCGATAAAGACTACCCACCAGTTTGATTCTCACCGCCTCCAGGTGAATGCATTCTTACGCGCGCAGATAGAAGCGGGCAGGCAGGTATATATTGTGTACCCGTTGATTGAGGAGTCCGAAAAACTCGACCTGAAGCATCTCATGGACGGCTATGAAAGTGTAGCCCGGGCATTTCCCGACTATGCGATAAGCATCCTTCACGGACAGATGAAGACAGAAGCAAAGGAATTTGAAATGAACCGGTTCCTGAAGAGAGAAACGAAAATCATGGTGGCTACTACCGTCATCGAGGTCGGTGTGGATGTGCCCAACGCTTCGGTCATGGTCATTGAAAGTGCTGAGCGATTCGGGCTGTCTCAGCTTCATCAATTGCGCGGGCGCGTTGGCCGGGGAGCAGACCAATCTTATTGCATCCTGCTGACGAGCTTCAAGCTCAGCGCCGAGTCGAGGCTGCGGATGAAGACCATGGTGCGCACCAACAATGGATTTGAAATAGCGGAGACCGATTTGAAACTTCGCGGGCCCGGCGACCTGATGGGCACGCAGCAGAGCGGCCTGCTTGATCTCCTGATCGCCGACCTTGGCAAAGACGGAAAAATTTTGGAACAGGCGCGGGAGGCGGCTATCGAAGTGCTACACCAGGACCCTGAACTGAACGACCGTGAGAACCAACCTATCAGGACGCACTTGGCTGCGTTGAAGAAATCAGTAGTTAACTGGGCGAAAATCAGTTAAGCCGTCTTCCTTAACTGATTATATTTGAAACGATGAACATGAAAAGAATTGCTCTCAGTCTTGCGCTCGTTGGGTTACTCTGTCAATTGCTCCATGCACAATCAGGACACTACTTCCTTTCCCACTACAAACCGGGAATGGACAAAATCAGTTACCTGAGTTTTGATATCCATCAGGATAAGAACGGCATTCTCTATTTTGCCAACCGCTCCGGCCTGCTTCAATTTGATGGCCGGACGTGGACACAGGTGCCTGCGAATGGCGCCGTCTATACGCTCACCGCAGGCCCACAAGGAGACCTCTATGCTGGCGGATACGCAGGATTTGGTAAAGTTGGCCACAACGAAAGAAATCAGCTGACTTACAGCTCCCTATCAGACTCACTGCCGGGGGTGAAGAATGTCATTGCATCGACCACGCTCCAAAACACGATATATTTTGTCAGTGAAAAATCATTGTACAAAGTTATCGACTCCACCGCTGTAGCCTCGCTGGTCACAAGCGCCGGCAGGAGCGAAGGATCGTATGTCGGGTTGTATACCGTGGGGGATCAGGTATTCGTTGATACGGAGCTGGAAGGAGTCAAGAAGCTCATCGGGGGGAAACTGGAGCCCGCTGAATATTTCAAAGGAAAACATTTTGTCTTTAGTGAACAGGCCCCGGATCAGAAAACCACACTCGTAGCCACCGAGGACAACAAGTTTTATATTCAGCGGGAGGGCGCTTCACCGGTTCAGTTTTTTCCTGCGGACTTTCAGTACCTGTTGGCCAATGTAGTAGTTAACTGCGCATGGGTCAATGATCGGCTGGTGGCCCTCGGGACCCTTCGCGGCGGCGTTGTATTTGTTGACATGGAAACACGGGAGACGGCAGAGATCGTCAATTATTTCACCGGACTCCCTGACAACGAAATTTTTTCACTTCACACGGACCACCATCAGGGCGTTTGGATTGCTCACGAATATGGTTTTTCCAGGGCCGCGCCCTTTCTCCCGTTCCGGACTTTTAACCACTACCCCGGTGTGTCTGGCAACCTGCTCTGTGTTCAGTCGTTTGATGAAGATGTGTACGTTGGCACCTCAGTAGGCCTGTTCCGTTTGTCGAAAGACGAAATCTTTGCAAATGAACTGTATGAAGTAACGCAGACCATACCGGTCAGCTCTGAACCAGCTGGGGAAGTGATCGCCGAAAGGAAGAAAAGCAGGCGGGGCTTTCTCGGCCTCGGTAAAAAGAAGACAGCAGCCCCGCCACCGGTAGTAGCCAGGCCACCGGCAGCCAAACAACACCGGCAGGTTCAAAAAGTCAGGCGTATACTTACCGGCATCGAACATTCATTCAAGCAGGTGAGTGGTGTAGATGGCAAGGTGGATCAATTGATCATCGTTGGAAAAAAACTCATCGGCGGGGGCATCAGCGGCGCATTTGAAGTGAATGGATCAAAAGCCACTCCACTGACCAACCTGCCTGCGCGTTCAGTATTTTATTCAAAAAATCTTAACCAGGTACTAGTCAGCACCTACTACGGAGGTATCCTGGCATTCAAGGATTCAAAAAAGGGATGGACATCCACACCGTTTCCGGATTCCCTTTCCATTTATTCGGATTACATGTTTGAAGATCATCTGCAGAACCTTTGGATCTGCGCCAGAGACAGGGTCTTCCGGATTGAGATTGAAGCCGGGGAGATTCTCGACGCCGAAACCATTTCGCTACCATCCACGTCGATGGATCGGACCGTGGGACTTGCATACGGAAAGGAAATCTACATAACCCAGAACGGCGAATTTTTCCGGTACCTGAGCTTCAAAAACACGTTTATTAAATACGATTCCCTGCCGGGCCCCAAAAAGTACTTTGCTTCCTCCGGGTCATTTTGGTTTTATGACGGACATCGATGGAGAACCATCGACCGGAAGGTGCAGGGAGAGATTAAAACAGAATGGCTGGCATTGTTTCCCGACATTCGGTTTCTGGCGCCTGCTGACGTGGGCAAAAGCCTGTGGGTCATAACAGCGTCGAATGAACTGTACAAGTTTTCGAGCGATCTGAAAAAATTGCCGACGCAGCAAAATCCACTCTTTCTGAAAGAAGTGAGAAACCAGCAGGCAAAGCTTTCTCCGAAGTCGTTGCTGGTAGATGAACGCGAAAGCGCGCTGACCTTTGAATTCATTCAGCCCGATTACGTCAGCCTGCAAGCTGTGGAATACCACTACTGGATAAAAGGACTCCAAAACACCTGGTCGGAATGGTCAACAATGAACAACGTAGTCAGCTTCCCGTTCATTCCTCCTGGCCGCTACAGTGTGCATGTGGAGTCGCGTGACCTGTTTGGCAATGTAACTACACTGGAGACCATTGAGCTTAGTGTGGTACCACCATACTGGAAGCGCCCCATATTCTATGCGTTAGAATTCTTGTTTTTCGGTGCATTGGTCGTCCTGTCCCTGCGGCTTAAAGCTTCCAGCATTCGGTACCGGTATGTAAGCCAGTTCCTGACAGCACTTACGGTCGTTCTCCTCATTCAGTTTATTCAGACAATCGCGTATGCGAATATCAAATTTGAAAGTTCACCGGTAACCGACTTCTTCATCCAGGTCATGATTGCCCTGGTCGTCCTCCCGGCTGAAAATTTCCTTCGGAAAAGAATCGTGAAGGCGTCCGAACAGGGAAAGCACTAAACTTGAGCTTGCAATTTGTATTTTCACTATAAAATCTAGAAACGATGTTCCTGAACCTGGAGACGATCCCCGCATTTTACAAAGGGTATGTGAAATTGGTTAGCCATCCGGATGTACTGCAGGCACTGCGGATATCCGGCTACCGGACCATGGAGCTTATCCATTCGATTCCCGACGCCAAGAGTGACTTCCGGTATGCGGAGGGCAAATGGTCCATACGCGAAGTGCTTTGCCATATGCTCGACGCCGAACGAATCTTTGGATACCGGGCCCTGCGGTTTGCCCGGAATGACCGCACGGAACTTCCGGGGTTTGATGAGAATGAGTTTGCACGGCACATGAATGCTGCGGGCCGGACGCTTAAGCAAATCGGTGATGAAATGCAGCACCTGCGTTCGTCTACAGTGGATTTGTTTGAGAGCTTCACCGAGGAAATGATGAAACGCAAAGGCGTTTCTAATAAAAGTGAACTGTCGGTCGTCGCATTGGGGATCATCATCGCGGGTCATGAAACACATCATGTAAAGATTCTCCGGGAGCGTTACCTCGCCGCATGATGAGGGTGCCGCTGTGGGCATCGCTGGCTGTATGGTTGCTAGCGGCCGGATGTTCTCCGGGCCGATATCTGCGAAACCAGGTGAGTCAGGCGGAGAAGGACTTTCAAAACCACATTGGGTTCTTCCTTTACGATCCGCAGACGCGCAAGACGCTCCTGGATTACCAGGGCGACCGGTATTTCATCCCGGCTTCAAATACCAAAATATTCACTCTGTACGCGTGCCTTCAGTTGCTGGGAGACTCGATTCCTTCTCTGAAATATCTGGAACGGAATGATTCGCTTATCCTTTGGGCAACAGGTGATCCCAGTTTTCTTTACGATAAGGTGACGCAGGAAAACCGGACGTATTCCTTCCTGAGGCAGCACTCGTCATCTCTCTATATGTCTTCACCGACCGTGAGCCCGGATCGCTTTGGGCCGGGCTGGTCGTGGGATGATTATTCGTACGCGTACCAGGTGGAGCGGACAACGTTTCCCATATATGGCAACCGCTTCCGGGTAAGCAAAGCGAATGGATCCTTCCAGATCAGTCCTGCGTTTTTTAGGACGGACGTTGCGCAGACCTCGACATCGCGGGAAAAGCATGAGCTGGTACGGGATCCTGCCTCCAATGCGCTTGTGTATGCCCCGGGGAGCAAAAGCAATGGAGGGTCGACCTGGAACATCCCGGTCTCTTTTACCGATGGGATGATGCTCCGGTTGTTGTCGGACACACTTCACCGCGAGATCAAGTCGCTTTCAATGCCGGTGTCGACCCAGGCTGCGATACTGTACTCTGTGCCTTCCGACAGCCTGTACCGGGTCATGATGCAGCAAAGTGATAACTTCCTTGCGGAGCAGTTACTGATCGTGTGCGCCGGAATTTTGAGCGATACGTTGAAGCCGGAAATCGCGATCCGGGAAGCCCAGAAGAGATTCCTTGAAGACTTACCCGATCCACCCGTTTGGGTAGATGGGTCCGGATTATCCCGGATGAACCTGGCCACGCCCCGGTCGGTGGTGCGGATGTGGGAGAAAATAGATGCCGTGGTGCCGCGCGGAAGGCTTTATGCCATGCTGGCTGCAGGGGGAATGAACGGCACGCTCCAGGATTATTACATTGGCGGGAAGCCTTTCCTTTACGGAAAAACAGGAACACTGAGAAATAACAACGCATTGAGCGGTTTTCTCATCACACGGCGGGGCCGAACACTCCTTTTTAGCTGGATGAATAATAACTTTACATCAAGCACCGGTGATGTCAGGAAGAGGATGGAAACTGTTTTGAAATTTGTGTATGAAAAATACTAGTCGCATTGGTTCACTCATTGGAATCCTGGTCTTTGCCTGGGCCTCCCTGACCGCGCAGCCTTCCGACTCGCTGAATATCATGATTGGTCAGATGATCCTGATTGGTGTTCCCGGCACGCAAGTCGATCAGTTAGTGCTCGGGGAAGTTCGGTCTGGAAAAGTTGGCAGCATCATTCTCTTCGAGAAGAATATTCCTAAAAGTGCCAGCGCCTTTGCGCCGCTGAAGAAAGTTATCTGGACGTATCAGCAGGCGGCCCCTATCCCGTTGCTTGTAGCTATTGATCAGGAGGGAGGAAAAGTTAATCGACTTAAGGAGAAGTATGGGTTCACCCGGTCAATAACCGCGCAGGATATGGGAAGGGCGCAGTCACTCGATTCAGTACGCTTTTACGCTGAAGCAACTGCCGCTACACTCGCCGGGCTGGGCATCAATGTCAACTTTGCGCCCGTGGTAGATCTGGGAGTGAACAAGGAGAATACGGTCATCTATAAAGTAGGAAGATCTTTTTCCGCGAAGCCTGATTCGGTAGCGGTGCTTGCCGGTGAATTCATTCGGATGCATCGGAAATTTGGAGTCATCACCGTATTGAAACATTTTCCGGGGCACGGAAGCTCTCTGGCCGACACGCATTTTGGCGTGGCGGACGTTACCAACACCTGGACCGCCGCCGAGCTGGTGCCGTACGAATTATTGATTCAGGCCGGTGATGCCGACGCGGTGATGAGCGCACACATCGTTAATCGCCAACTCGACCCGGGAGGATTTCCGGGAACACTTTCTACGCGCATGATCGACAGCCTGTTGCGAAAAAAACTCCAGTACAATGGAGTCGTTTTTTCCGATGACATGCAAATGCAAGCCATCGCAAAACAGTATGGACTTGAAGAGTCAATCAAACGCGCAATCAATGCCGGCATCGATGTGCTGTGTTTCTCCAACAACATCCAGGGGAGTGAGGAGCGGACAGTAGATAAGGTACACGGAATCATTCGCGGGCTGGTACAGAGCGGACAGATTAAGCAGGAACGGATCCATGAGGCATACAACCGGATCATGAGGCTGAAGGGAGGCACGACCCTGGCTGGCCGCACGTCGGTAAGGATGGACAGCTTGAACCCGCAGCCGGATCCCCCCGTCCAGCAACAAAAGGAAGCAGGCACCGGGCATGAGAAAATGGAAGGAAAAAAGAAACGTAAAAAATCGTAGCGTATGAAAAACAACACGAAAATCAGTCCCTGGGTCACCATTTTGGTCATGGGCGTTGTGGCTATTCTGTTTGCCGTCTTTGGATTCCAGCAACAGACAGAGGCGATGGCCGCGCGGGAAGAATTGAATCTGCTGCGTTCACAAGTGATCGAAATTGAGCGGAAGGCAGCCGATCAGCAGGCAGAGGCGATCGGGTTGGCCATGCGGGCGAGGGACCAGGAAGCGAAACTCGCCGCTCAGTTGGCGGAGTGCCTCCGCATCAAACAGAAATAACGGATTATTGGGCATTAAGGAGGATGAATTACCGCGCACCTATCGAGCAGACAATCTAAGAAGAAAACCAAAACAGGAAATCAATGGGCGCACATCAGGAAATCCTATTGCTCCGCGATGAATTGAAAAAACTTCAGTCTCAAACGAAGCGCTCACGGTCCCGCGGCAGTTTCGGATTTGGTCTGTTGGTCATTGTGACACTGCTGTCAGTAATTTTCGGAGTGGTTCAGCAGATGAAAGCGGATCAGCAGAAGGAATTGGCGTCGGCGGTAGCTGAAAAGGCGGAAGCGATGACCAAAATATGTCAGGATGCGCTGATGTTGTGCCGGAGTCAGGGCGGGAAGTGAGTCCAAGGGTTGACACTTGAAAAAACGTACCTCCAAAATTATGAATCCCAAACATCTAACCTACGAGCAGCAAGTCAAGCAAGCGCGCAAAACGGCCGTCGTTTTTGGTGTGCTCGCAGTGTTCGCCTTGATTTCCATTGTCTACGCTTTAGTCAAGCAGGTTGAAGCAACCGCGGCACTGGAGTTGGCAAAGGTGGAGCGCAGCATCTGCGAGCGGTCGTTGGCGGAAGCCACCGAAGAGGCAACGAGACAAAAAGAGATTGGCGATGTGAGAAGAATGGCTGCCGAGAAGGAAGAGGAAAAAGCGAGAGTACTTCAATATGAACTGGACCAGTGCCGCCAGCGAAAAGGGAAGTGAGCAGGAAGGAGACATTCAACGTAACTACGCCACGTGCCCCATCGGTTCCAATCCTGCTGAGCGTGCCCCATTGCGGAACGGACTTTCCGGAGGAGGTGAGCGGGCATTACGACCCCAGGCTAATCAAATCACCCGATGATACCGATTGGTTTGTCGACCGGCTCTACGATTTCGCGCCCGATTTGGGTATCACCCTCATTTCTGCCCGCGTAAGCCGCTGGGTTATCGACCTGAACCGTGACCCTGAGGAGAAACCGCTTTACCATGACGGAAGGCTGATCACCGGCCTTTGCCCGACTACCACATTTCTGGGTGAGTCGTTGTATAAAGACAAGCGAACGTCAGTTGAAAAAGGGGAAGTGCAACGGAGGCTGGAAGCCTATTACAAGCCGTATCACATAGCGATTTCAGAAATCCTGGACAACATGGTGGCAGCGTCCGGCCGTGCGCTGTTGTGGGACTGTCATTCGATCCGGCAGGAAGTCCCCACCATTCACAAGGGAAAATTTCCAGACCTTATTCTCGGTGATGCCGATGGAACATCTGCTTCTCCCGGCCTGATTGAGGCCGCGCTGGGAGTTCTGGATCACTCCACCTATCAAACACGCCACAATTTTCCTTTCAAAGGTGGCTACATTACACGTCATTTCGGAAAGCCAGCTGCAAACCGGCACGCACTGCAACTCGAAATGACCAAGGTAAACTACATGGACGCAAGCGAAAAAGTATATGACGTCGCGAAAGCAGACGAAATGAAGGGACTTCTCAAGAATGTATTCTTAAAACTCATCGAGCAATTGTGAGCAAGGAAACCGTCGTGCGCTATTTTCGATTCAGAGGCCTCTTGCAGCGGGAAGACTGGCTGTCGCCTGCCTTTGTTGGGGTTGATGTGAACGGGGTGACGCGGTATGTTTCCAACCTTCCCCCGGCAGGCGGTGCGGCCATCGAATCGGTGGATGGGTATGCGCTTCCCGGATTTCAAAATGCGCATTCGCATGCCTTCCAGTACGCGATGGCAGGATGGGCGGAGAATCACCCACCTGGCACGGATGATGATTTCTGGACCTGGCGCGAAGAGATGTATGCTTGCGCGCTGGCGGTAGATCCCGATCAGGCGGAAGCGATTGCTGCGATGGTATATGCCGAAATGGTCAGGCAGGGATACACCCATGTGGCGGAATTTCATTACCTCCATCACGACAAGGACGGTAAGCCCTATAGCAATTTGTCAGAAATGGGAGATAGGATGGTGGCGGCAGCGGCTACAGCAGGTATACGGATTACGCTCATCCCGGTCTTCTATCAGAAAGGCGGATTTGGACTAGCTCCCCAGGAGCGCCAGCGACGGTTTATTTCCGACTCCGTCGGGGGCTACTTGCGTCTTCTGGAGGCATCTAAGAGATCAATCATTCCATATGAGCATGCCAGCCTGGGGTTCAGCGTTCATTCGTTGAGGGCGGTAGATCAACAGGACATCGTCAGGACCTTTTCTGACGGACCCAGCGACCTGCCGTTTCACCTGCACGTGGCGGAACAGAAAAAGGAAGTAGCCGACTGCGAAGCACATTGTGGACAAAGACCCATGCAATGGCTGCTCGATCATCTCCCTGTCAATGAGCGATTTTTCCTGGTACACTCAACACACCTCGACGATGCAGAAGTGAAAAGCCTGGCTGCCTCCGGGGCGTGCGTTGTTCTTTGCCCGTCAACCGAAGGGAATCTGGGCGATGGAATTTTTCGAATGAAGGAATATGTCCGGCTCGGTGGAAAATGGACGATCGGGACAGACAGCCACATTGGGCTGAATCCGCTGGAAGAGTTCCGCATGATTGATTACAGGCAGCGGCTGCTCACGAACCGACGCAATACGTTTGACGGGAATGCGTCGCATTACCTGGTCAATGAATCCATTTCTGCCGGGAGGAAAGCCATGGGGGTTGCAGCAACTGAGCACGTTGCACCGGGTCAACTGTTTGATGCCGTCGTTTACAACGCGGGTTCGCATCTTTTAGAGAATGCTTCACCCGAAAATATTTTACCGATCATCATTTACACGTCAGACTCGAGTCGGGTGTTGGGAACGCTGATCGCAGGAAAATGGGTTGTCCAGGGTCAGCATCATATTCGTGGTCAGGCGATCAAGGAGAAGTTCAATGAAGCCATCAAGAGCCTTCGCAGGCGCTGATTATGAGTGGCCAAGAAAAGCGGTTTGTGGATACCATCAAGCTAAGTCTCTCGGTGGTTTCCCTGCTGTTGCTCCTTTTTCTTCTTTTGTGCCTTCTCTTACTCAATCCATCACTGCTGGACTTCACGGAGGAGATCCCACCCCTAGGCGTGACGGAAAGTCCAGTGTCAACTCCCTTGCCCTGGACACCTCCCGACTCCACCAAGATTCCTGATACCCCTGAGGGGGATTTAATCCGTTACGGCCGTGAATTGATAGCGCACACAGCGACCTACCTCGGACCCAGTGGTTCCGTGGATGCATTCAGCAACGGCATGAATTGCCAGAATTGTCACCTGAAGGCTGGAAAGAAACTTTTTGCACTAAACTTTTCTTCGGTAGAATCTACCTATCCAAAATTTCGTGCACGATCAGGGGGCATGGAAAGCATTGAAAAGAGGGTAAATGATTGTTTGGAGCGAAGCCTTAACGGCAGGGGCTTAGCAACCGACAGCCACGAAATGCGAGCCATCGTGAGTTATATAAAATGGGTTGGAAAGGACGTGCCCAAAGGAGTAACGCCTGCTGGTGCCGGTGTGAAAGAGCTTACTCGCCTGCAGCGCGCGGCGAATCCAAAAAAGGGAATGGTGGTTTTTGCGAATCAATGCGCACGGTGTCATGGAGAAGAAGGACAGGGCCTGAAGGAAAACGAGCAATGGAGGTACCCACCGCTGTGGGGTGCCGCCAGTTTTAACACCGGCGCAGGTATTCTTCGCCTCACGAGAATGGCAGGGTATATAAAGTTCAATATGCCAAATGATCTTACGGCTACGGGCCCCCTTCTGGACGATGAAGAAGCATGGGATGTTGCTGCGTTCATTAGCTCCATGCCGCGACCGGCGAAAGACCTTTCAAAAGACTGGCCCGATGTTGCCGGTAAACCAATCGATCATCCATTTGGTCCGTATGTGGATCCATTTTCGGAGGAACAGCACCGGTACGGTCCCTTCGCCCCGATTCAGGAATTCAGAAAGAAATGAAGCAATAGGCTTTCTTTATTTGTCCTTCTTTTTTGTGAGATCGCTGAACAGGCTATTAAAAATGGAGAGGATGAGGCTGAACGCAAGCGCCCACCAGAAGCTGTCAATGGTAAAATCGGCGACGAAATAATCCACCATCATGATGATAACCGCATTGATCACGAGTAGGAACAAGCCCAGTGTAAAAATGGTTATGGGGATCGTTAAAAGGATGAGAATGGGCCGGATGATAACGTTGGAAAAGGAGATGAGAACCGCTACCAGCAGGGCTGCCCAGTAGTCGACTACGTGGACACCCGGCAACAAGTAGGCGGTCAGCATCACGGCTACGCCAGATAGAAAGAAACGCAAGAGCAGGTTCATAAAGAGTCGTTTTACTTCGTGAATATCCACAAATCGAGTGGAAGAATATAGAGCATGGATGGACTTTTTAACCAGCAGCAGGGTAACTACTTTCGGGATCGTGTACGCCATTGTTGACATCGAGACCACCGGAGGGTATGCGGAGAACCACCGGATGACGGAGATTGCGATCATTCATCATGATGGAATGCAGATTACCCACCGTTTCCATACGCTGATCAATCCGGGCCGCCGCGTGCCTTATTTCATTACGGGTCTTACCGGAATCACAGATGCGATGGTTCGTGAGGCGCCTTCTTTTGAAGAAATCGCGCGGGAGGTCTATGAGCAATTGAGAGATAAAATCTTTGTTGCGCACAATGCACATTTCGACTACAGTTTTCTAAAGAAGGAACTGGACGATGCAGGAATTCTTTGGAATACCCGCAAACTTTGCACGGTGCGGCTTGGCCGGAAAATTATTCCCGGACTCGATTCCTACAGCCTGGGAAGACTTGCCGAGAGTCTTGGCATTGCCATTCAGGATCGTCACCGGGCCGGCGGAGATGCCGAGGCCACGGCGCGAATTTTTGACATCCTCCTGAAGCGCGACGATCAGGGGGTAATCCAGAAAGCGCTGAAGCGCGGTTCCGGGGAAACCCTGCTGCCGCCCAACTTGCCAAAGGAAGTGTACGACAAACTGCCTGCCATAACCGGTGTTTATTTTTTTATCGATGGATTCGGAGAAGTGATTTATGTTGGTAAGGCAAAAAATATCCGGAAGCGCATCACCGGTCATTTCACGGGCGATGCTCCGGAGTGGAACCGCTCCAATATCCGGAACGAAATACACGACATTCGCTGCGAACCAACAGGAAATGAGTTGATCGCATTGATACTTGAGGCAGAGGAAATACGCAAACGTTGGCCCCGCTATAACCTCGCGCAGAAGCACCGGCTGGATCAATGGGGAGTGTTCACGTATGAAGATAGAAACGGGTATCGGCGGTTTGTTGTAAATGCGGTTACGCGTTCCGCACGCCCGTTGCTGGTGTTTCGTTCAAAGGGAGAGACCTGGAATTTCTTGTGGAGCAAGGTGAAGGAGGCCGGGCTTTGTCCGAAGCTTTCCGGATTGCAGACGGCAAAGGGTGCCTGCTTTGCACACCAATCGGGAAGTTGCCGGGGAGCGTGCGAAGGAAAGGAGTCGGTGGAAGCGTACAATCAGCGCGTCCAGGAGCTGATCGATTCTTTTGCGCCCCTCGGCGATACGCTGGCCATCGTTGGATACGGGAGAGTGGCACACGAAAAATCCCTGGTCCTTGTCGATCAGGGAGTGTACGCCGGCTTTGGTTTCTTTCCGGAAGGAGCCGCACTCCAATCGCTGGATGATGCCCGGAAACTGGTATCGGGAACTACAGAGAATTATGTTGCCCAAAATCTGGTGGACACGATCATGCAAAACCCGGGCGACAGAGAAATTGTGTTTCTGGAATGAGACGCGGGTGGCTTGTAGCGGCGTTATTGGTCGTTAACCTTAAAACAGCAACCCCAACCGAAACTTTATGGCCGGGACTGGTTTCATCCCGAGATTTAGGCACCCTGCTGCCGCCATGGTCGTATACGGGGGTCATCATGAAGAAGAAAGACCTTAATTTTCTTGGGAGGGAGGGCCTTTCCATTCAATCCCTCATGACAGAGGCAGAATTCCGCAATCTGGTGGATGCCGCAAATAAGCATATGCCCGATTGAGAGGTCCCTGGACCGGGAAGATGTATTCCAAACAGGTTTTTGAACCTAATTCTTTATTATTGCGGTTAAATTTTTGGACCCGAATTAGCCATGGCATTTGAAATAACAACCGAAAAACAGCAAGAGCATCGCGCAAAAATCGATCTGGTTTACACCGAGGTTGCCAAGGTGGTGGTGGGGCAGGACTACATGGTCAACCGTCTGCTCATTGGCCTGTTTACGAACGGGCATATTTTGCTGGAAGGAGTACCAGGACTTGCCAAGACATTGACGATCTCTACCGTTGCCCAGGTGCTTCACCTGGATTTTCAACGCATTCAGTTTACTCCCGATCTGCTCCCTTCGGATCTGGTGGGAACAATGATTTACAACCAGCGCGAAGGAAAATTCGAGGTAAAGAAAGGGCCGATTTTTGCCAACATTATTCTAGCCGACGAAATCAACCGGTCACCGGCAAAAGTTCAGTCCGCGTTGCTGGAAGCCATGCAGGAGAAAACTGTAACTATCGGGGAGACCACCTTTACACTGGATAAACCGTTCCTGGTAATGGCAACGCAGAACCCCGTTGAGAATGAAGGAACGTACCCGCTGCCGGAAGCACAGGTGGATCGATTCATGATGAAGGTTTCTGTGACGTATCCCAGCAAGGAACAAGAGCTGGAGATCATGCGCCGTATCTCGAACATGCAATTTGATTTTACCGTCAACGCCATCCTGACGAAGGAGGATATTTTTGCCATTCGTCGGGAGGTTAATGCAGTGAAAATTTCTGAGTCGCTTGAAAAATATATCATCGAATTGGTCTCTGCATCCCGTAAGGCGAAGGAGTACAAGCTCGATCACGAAGCACAATACATTCAGTTCGGAGCCTCACCGCGGGCCAGCATCAATCTCAACCTCGCCTCACGGGCGGCGGCCTACCTGGATGGCAGGGATTACGTTTTGCCAGAGGATATTAAAGAGGTGGCGCCAGACGTAATGAATCACCGCATCATTCTCAATTACGAGGCTGAGGCAGACAATGTCCAGACAACGGATATTATCCGCGCGATTCTCAACAAAGTACCCATCGGGAAGTAGCCGAATTTTCTACGGCTGAGAAGGTCCTCGCAGGCCTTTTATATTGTTTTTGCTGCAGATTCCAAGTCGCAGTTATCGGCGTCGCTCTATCATAACAATTAGGTAACATACCCGCATCATTGGGGTAACATGTGTTGGGGACCTTTGTACCAACAAAGGCTACAACCATGCGCACATTCTACGTAATCGCTTTCCAGTTCTTTTTCTCCGTGAGTTTGATTGCCCAGCAAGGAACCATCGGAGGCAAAATCCTGGACGCGAAAAGCAATGAATCTATCGTCGGAGCCAATGTCGTCATTCAAGGCACGACGGTTGGGGCGGCAACGGACCTGGATGGTAACTTCCTGATCAGTAACGTGAAACCGGGCACCTATACGGTGGCGGTGTCATTCGTTACCTACAAAACGCACATCCTGGATGAAGTGGTGGTTGAGGCGGGAAAGCGAACAACCCTCGATGTGCCCCTGGTTGAAGACATTGGGGAGCTTGCCGAGATTGTGGTTACGGCCCGGAGAGAAATCAATACCGACGGAAACCTCATTAAAGGGATTCGCAATGCGAAGTATGTCGTTAGCGGCATCTCGGCAGAACAAATAGCCAAGATGCCGGATCGCGATGCGGCCCAGATCATGCAGCGGGTACCCGGCGTAACGGTTGTCGACAACCGCTTTGTCATTGTACGGGGAGTGCCGGAGCGCTACAACCAGGTGATGATTAATGGGGCCATTGCCCCGAGTACAGAAATTGATAGGAGATCTTTTTCCTTCGACCTGATTTCTGCGGGGTCCATCGACCAGATGCTCACCTACAAGTCGGCGTCGGCAGAGTTGCCCGGTGATTTTGCGGGGGGCGCCATTCATTTGATTACTAAATCGCCTGCCAACGAGGCCTTCACGAGTGTGGGCTTTAATTTTGGTTATCGTTCGAACACAACGTTCCAGAACCAACTTACTTCTCAGGGCAGCCCAACAGATTTTCTAGGCTTTGACAACGGATTCAGAGACCTTCCGCTCAATTTCCCGGCTTCCAACATCCTACGCACGTCACAGAAAAATTCAAGCCTGCGTGAGCGTGCGGGAAAGTCGCTTACCAACAACTTCGCGCCGATCGTACGGCAGGCCCCAGTTAACGTCGGCTTCAACTTTGCCATGGTGAGAAACTTCGCGGTGGGTAAGGTAAAATTCAGCAACCTGACTTCGCTGATGTATTCAAATTCCTATCAGAATACCAAGGCCGATTTTCTCCGCTACAATGAATTCACAGACTCTTCAGCAACGAAGCGGTTTGCTTACAAGGACTCCTTTTACGGGAATGATGTCCGCTTTAATGTGGTGCACAACTGGACGGTTGACCTGAACGATCGAAACAAGTTGGAGTTCAAGAACCTTCTCGTTCAGCTGGGTGAGAATGAAACGATTATCAGAAAGGGAGACGACAAAATTCAGAATCCAAATTTTGATCGGGTGAATTACTTGTATCACTACCTGAGCCGTTCCATTTATTCAGGTCAGCTGAGCGGCGTGCACCAACTGGGCGACGGATCCTCAAAATTGAATTGGTTGATTGGCATGAACTACATCAGCAGGAATGAGCCTGACTTCCGACGCTTCAGAACGTACCGCGACAAAGCATTTTCCGGATCGGAGGAACCGTTCGTCATGCAATTGCCTGCATCGGGAAATGTTTTTGAAACGGGCAGGTTCTGGTCTGAACTGACCGATAAAGGATACTCCAATGCCTTGAATTTTGAAAAAGGATTCGGCTCCGATCCGGAGAATCGCAAACTTACGATCCGTACGGGCTATTACGCAGAATACAAAACCCGCTCTTTTGATGCCAGGTATATCAATTACCTGTATCCCAATACGGCTGACTTTGATCAGACCGTAGGATATGAACTCAGCCGTCAGCCCCTTAACACCATCTTTTCGCCGGACAACATCAAACGCAAAAATGGATTCGTCGTGGAGGAAGGGACGCAGCCCCAGGATTCCTATTCGGGCAATAACCTCCTGACAGCAGGATATGCCAGCTTCTCTTTCCCATTAAAGTCATTTGACATTACGGCGGGATTTCGCGGCGAATACAATGTTCAGCGGCTGGATGCAATAACCAATGTTGGCCCCGTTCGCATCAACAACCCGATCTTTGCGGCGCTCCCTTCATTGAATGTGGCGTACAATCTTACAGACCGGTCCCTGGTGCGGTTGGCCTACGGACGCACAGTCAACCGACCAGAGTTTCGCGAATTGGCCCCTTTCCTGTATTACCAGTTCGAATATGAAGCGGCGGTAATTGGCTCCACGACTCTGAAAACGGCTACCATTGACAACATCGATGTGCGCTGGGAAATGTATCCCAATCCCGGTGAAATGATCAGTATAGGCGGATTCTATAAGAATTTCACCAACCCTATCGAAAGCTATCTTCAGGTGACCACGGAGAACCCGCAACTTTACTACGGAAACGCCGACAAGGCTACCTCTGTGGGCGTCGAAGTAGAGTTTAGAAAATCACTGGCGAGCCTCGGCATGTCAAAAATTCTGAGGAACACCTCTGTCAATCTGAATGCAGCTTTTATTGAAAGCAGCGTGGACATTGGCACAAGTGCCACCAATCAAATCCGCAACCGGCCGCTGCAAGGACAGTCTCCCTATATCATCAACATGGGTGTTTACTATTATGACGAAAACACCGGTCTGTCTCTCAACCTGGCTTACAACATTTTTGGTCCGCGGATATTTTCCGTGGGTGACAAGATTTTCCCATCCTGGTGGGAGATGCCACGCAACTCGCTTGATTTTCAGATTTCCAAAACCTGGAACAAGCGATTTGAAACAAAGATTAACATGAAAAACCTGCTCGATGCAGCCTACAGCATTTACCAGGACAATAACAACGACAACACTATCAACACCAGCAAGGAAGCAATCATCCGGCAGTACCAGGTCGGTGCATTATTTAACATCGGCTTCTCTTGGAAATTCGGCGAGCGGGGTTAACCGGAACTTAACCAAGAAGTAACGCAGCCTTAATCACCCGGCCAGATCAGTCACTTAGTTTTGAATAAAAAAAGTATGAAGTACAGTAAAATTCTGCTCACGATGACCCTCATCGCATCCGTTTTTGTGATGTGCAGTGAAGACAAAGTTCAACCGGCGCCCAGCGTGACGGTGGATCCTGCAACGTCGGCAAATATCCCCGGGGGCACGGTTACCACCAACATTAATTTCAGTGCGCCTAATGGGGCCAGACAGTTGTTTGTATATGTTGCAGGGGTGGAAGTGGATGTTCTGGAGATCGGTGGTTCAAGTTCTCCGATTCCCTATGACTACACTATCCCTTCCAACGCCCTGATTGGATCGACAATCATCGTTTCATTCCAGGTGGTCGACAGCAAAGGATATCTTTCTCAAATTGCCAATTTTGTGGTGACGGTAGGAGATCCGGTAAATGTTCTGCAGGGAACTCTTGCTACACAGACCCTCGATGCCAGCAAGCCGTATTTGCTCAAAGGACAGGTATTCGTCCCCTCTGGTGCAACGCTCACCATCCCGGCCGGCACAGTTATCAAAGGCGAAAAGGCAACGAAAGCAACCCTGATCATTCAACCGGGCGGAAAGCTGATGGCTAACGGGACAGCTACAAGTCCGGTCGTCTTTACTTCAGCAAAGGGTGTGGGTGAAAGGGACCGCGGCGATTGGGGCGGGGTAGTTCTGTTGGGCAATGCCTTTGTCAATCAAACGGCAAAGCCAGCCATTGAAGGAATTACACCTTCTCAGACATTTGGAAGTGTAGCGGCTGACGGCGCAACGCCTGCCACCAACGCCGCTGACAATTCTGGTACACTGAGGTACGTGCGAATCGAGTACGCCGGCGTCGAACTTACGCCCAACAATGAAACCAATGGCCTTACGTTGGGTGGTGTTGGAAACGGAACGACCATCGAAAACATTCAGGTTTCGTTTGGAGGCGATGATTCTTTTGAGTGGTTTGGAGGAACCGTAAATGCGAAATACCTGATTTCCCTTTCGGCCTGGGACGACGATTTTGATACTGATTTCGGCTGGGGTGGGAATGTTCAATTTGGACTTGCGGTTCGCAATCCTTTCTCTGCTGATCAGTCCGGTTCAAATGCCTTTGAGAGTGACAACCAGTCGAACGGCAATGCCATTGCAGGCATTTGCGATGGAACGACCAATACGGGTTGTACCCGCGGAGTTTTCTCAAACATTACTGTTCTGGGGCCACGTGAGACTCAAAGCCGCTCCATTTCGGGCAATTATCAGAATGCAGCGCATCTGCGCAGGAGAACAGCAATTTCCATTTTCAACTCGTTCTTTGCCGGTTTCCGAATAGGAATCCGTGTCGATGATCAGGGAACATTGGACAACCTGAACTCCGGCGCAGGCGTACACGGCTACAATGTGTTGTCCGTGCCCGGCTCAACGCTTATTGGGACTTCCACGACTGCATCCGACGCCGCGTTTGCTACGGGTCTGACCATTCCGCCGGAAGCAGCCGGAAATGCGACAGCCATTTCTGCGTATTGGAGCAATAACAACAATACCGTGTTTAACAATGTGACCAGCACCGGTGTATTCGATGACTTGGGTGTAGCCGGGTCCCTGTTCTGGGGCGCACAGACCTCGTCCACCTTTCCCTCCAATCCGAACTTCGCGCTGGGAGCGGGGGTTGCGGGTGGAAATAATCTGAATACGGGTGCAAACTTTGCAAACCCGAAACTGGCTTCTTTTGCAACCACTACGTACCGGGGAGCATTCGCCTCCGGTTCCGATTGGACGGACGGATGGTCGGAATTCCAGCCGCTCAATAAGGTTTATTGACATCGTTTTACCCAACAAGGAGGGAGCCCCGAGCGGGCTTCTCTTTTTTGTCTTAACTTAATTGGATGAAGCGGATTTTGCTTTTCCCCCTGATGCTCCTGATGCTTTCATGCATGAATGAAAGCACATATGAACCATCCGCATACTTGTCGGCTATAGAACAGGATGAGATATTGGGTCGGATGGTTCGCTACATGGCTCGTGCCCCGGAGGGAATTACTCCTGATGAACGGTTTTACAAAGGATATGACACCTACTACCGTGAACAGGAGCGGCTTCACCGTTTAGAGGCGTATTACATTGATAAAAATAGAAAACACTACTTTTTGGTTAGTAGGATCGCCCCAAGCCTGGCGGAGAAGCGTATCGCTATCGGCGGCACACTTACGAGGAACCAGGCTGGTGAATTGACGGCGTACGAAGAAGTATTTCGCACCTGGAAGATGGTGCCCGACACGCTTGCAAAAAGAAGCATCTTCCTTTTCGACAAAATGGTGAAAAACGAGAAGCTCCATTCCTGGTACCCCGGCCAATCAGGCGATACGGAATACATTGAATTTCCTGATGATCGAACGTATTTTGATGTGAAGACAAAGGCCTGGAAGACCCGGTAATCAGTTGACTTTGCGAAGCCGCTCCTGGTGCATGTCCACTACTTTCTTTATGGGAATGGTGGCCGCACCCACGGAATCCTGTGCGTTCTTATTGTTAATTATTTTCTGCAACAGCACCAGGTTCTCCAGTTTGTTTGCTTCAAGTGATTTTTCCAACTGAATTTTCTGCAGTTCATTATTGGTTAGTTTGGTATTCAGGCTCTTGTTTTCAGTTACCAGCCTCTGTTGCTGACGGACAACAATGCTCAGCGCCAGCTGGGCCTCGTCGATCTGTGCCTGGATCTTATCTCTGTAAAACTTGATGCCGAATTGGTAAACCAGTTTTTCCAGCTGGTCTTCTACCAGCTTAATGTCATTGACGGTCCACTCTGCGGCTTTTATTCCAAGCCAGACAGATCCGGATTCAGCGCTGCCGCCAGACCGTGCGTAGACGATGCCGGTGGTATAAACGGTGCCTCCCATGGCCGCACCTTCTACATACTGGTAATCAACGCCGCTCTTCACCTTGCCAAGATCTTTGATGTACCGGCCCCAAGCCGTTGCCACATCCTCTTTTTTTCCTTCCAGCGAAGTACCGTATCCTTCGGCGGACTCCCCCTTTATCCGTTCGCTCTTCTTGGATACGGAAACTTTTTGCCCGAAAGCGTTTCCGGCCAGCAAAACAATTACGAGGATGACAAACTTTTTCATAGGCGAATAGTTAACTTGAGTGTAAAGATGATTCAAAATTTAGAGTTTTGACAAATTCCGTTCTGGTCACCGGCGGGTCTGGGATGATCGGAAGCCGTCTTACGGAACTTCTCCTGCAAAAAGGTTGCCGTGTTTCACACCTGAGCCGCTCGCGACGCACGGGCGCTGTGCCCTCGTTTGTCTGGGATGTCCAGGGCGGGACGATGGATGAACAGGCGCTGGCCGGTGTGGATACCCTGGTTCATTTGGCGGGTGCCGGGATAGCAGACAAACGGTGGACAAAAAGCCGGAAAAATGAGATTCTTCAGAGCCGGATCAGGTCAACTGCGCTGCTGGTTGAGCAATTGTCAAAAGGGGATCATGCCGTCAAATCGGTTGTTTGTGCCTCGGCGATCGGCTATTATGGATCCGGCGGTGCGGATGAAGTGTTTACGGAATCAGATGGCCCGGGAAATGATTTTCTCGCTTCGGTTGTAGCCGCGTGGGAGGAAGAGACCAGCCGGTTTGAGTCGTTGGGTCTCCGGGTTGTCAAATTACGCGTGGGTATTGTACTGAGCAATTCAGGAGGTGCATTGAAAGAAATAGCACGACCCGTGCGATGGTTTGTGGGCGCGCCTCTTGGTACCGGGCAGCAGCTGATCAGTTGGATTCACGTGGATGATGTTTGTCGTCTTTTTGCGGAAGCGATCGAAAACATTTCCATGCAGGGTGTCTATAACGGAACCGCCCCCAACCCGGTCACCAATCGCGTGTTGACTGAATCCATCGCGCGTGCCATGAATCGGAAGATCTGGCTGCCACCGATTCCTGGTTTCATGTTGTATTTCATTTTGGGAGAGCTGGCCGATGCCGTGTTGAAGGGGAGTCTTGTCTCCTCGCAAAAGATTCAAAAGACAGGGTTCACCTTTCGTTTTCCAGGCCTGGGTTCAGCGCTGAACGATTTGTTGAAAAGATGACGGACGGCACGTGAAGAAGGCTGGATAATTGAATTTTTATAACTTCGGTCAAACAGAACGAATTTTTATGACTAAGAAAAAGAAGGAAAAGAAGGAAGGGAAGGACCTGATCAAGGAGGCGATGGAGGACGAGCATAAGATCCGCAAGGCATTCAAGGACAAAGATTGGGCGGAGATTAAGAGCTCGGACGCGTGGGTTATTTTCAAAGTGATGAGCGAGTTTGTAGAGGGGTTTGAAAAGCTGGCAAAGATTGGGCCCTGCGTGACCATCTTTGGATCGGCGCGCATGAAGGCGGGTCATCCATACTACAAGACAGCGGAGGCCATTGCATTCAAATTGGTTCAACACGGCTATGGCGTGGTGACCGGTGGGGGTCCAGGTATTATGGAAGCGGGAAACCGGGGAGCCAATCGCGCCGGCGGAAAATCGGTAGGTCTGAATATCTTCCTACCGTTTGAACAGAAAGGGAATGCATACATCGATCCGGACAAACTGATTACGTTTGATTATTTTTTTGTTCGCAAGGTGATGTTCGTTAAATACTCGCAGGGCTTCATTGTGATGCCCGGAGGATTCGGCACCATGGATGAGTTGACGGAAGCCCTCACCTTGATCCAGACGAAGAAGATTGGACGGTTCCCGATCGTACTGGTCGGGAAGAAGTTCTGGCATGGTCTGATTGAATGGATGAAAGAAGTTCTGGTTGCTGAGGGTATGGTGAACAAGGATGATCTGGACCTCTTTAATCTGGTGGATACACCCGAGGAGGCCGTCCGGGTTATTGATGATTTTTACGCCAAGTATTTACTTTCGCCCAATTTCTAGGCTCGCAAAGGCCCCATTAGGGGGTCTAAATGAGGGTTTTGAAAACTTTTTGACAATTCGCGAACCTTAATCGTAATATTACGATTAAGGGAATATGGGATTATCAAAAACCGAAGAATTCGCGGCTTCGCACAACGAGCTAGCCCGGTGGACCAAGGCCATGGCGCATCCCGCACGGATTGCCATTCTGGAGCATCTCATTCAAAAGAAGTCTTGTATTTGCGGAGATATCGTTGACGAATTACCGCTTTCTCAGTCCACGGTCTCGCAGCATTTGCAGGAACTGAAAAAGGCAGGACTCATCCAGGGAAACATTGAGGGGCCCAGAGTTTGCTATTGCATCGATGCAGCTGTCTGGAACCGGATGAAGGGATCGATGAACCAGCTCCTCGAAAGCTTCCAGGACCCCGCATGTTGTTAGAAATGTTTAATCAAAATAGTAGCAATCATGAAAACCGAAACACAATCCGATCAGCTCAAGCAAATGGTAAAAGAAAAGTATGGCCAAATAGCCGAGCAGTCAAAAGCGTTTAACGAGGGAAGTTGCTGCGGTGTGGGGAGCAGCTGTGGACCAGTTGATTACACCGTGATGGCAGATGATTATAGTCAATTGAAAGGGTATGCAGCGGATGCGGATCTGGGATTGGGATGCGGTCTGCCGACAGAGCACGCGCAAATCAAACCAGGAGATACCGTCGTCGATCTGGGCTCCGGAGCAGGGAACGATTGTTTTGTTGCACGATCCATAGTAGGTGATTCCGGGAAGGTAATAGGAATAGATTTTACCGAGAAGATGATTGAAAAAGCGCGCACAAACGCCGCTAAACTCGGATATACCAATGTGGAGTTTCGGCAAGGCGATATTGAGAATATGCCGTTGGCCGGAGGGGTGGCAGACGTAGTGGTGAGCAACTGCGTGATGAACCTTGTTCCAGACAAGAAAAAGGCATTTGCAGAGACCTTTCGGGTACTTAAAACAGGGGGTCACTTCAGTGTTTCCGATATCGTCTTATCTGGAGAATTGCCCCTGGGACTACAAAAATCGGCAGAACTTTACGCGGGTTGTGTTTCCGGAGCCATCCAAAAGGACGATTATCTGACCATTATCCGGGAGGCCGGTTTTGACCGCATAGTGATTCAAAAAGAGAAGCGAATCAACATTCCGGACGCCCTTCTGAAGGAGTATCTGGGTGAGAAGGAAATTGCCGAATTCAAGAGCGGAGACACTGGGATCTTCAGTATCACGGTCTACGCTGAAAAATCAAATAACTGCTGCGGTCCTGCGTGCTGCAACTGACATCGCGTATGAAGAAAATACTGGTATTGTGCACAGGGAACAGCTGCCGAAGTCAGATGGCAGAAGGCTACTTGCGACGGTTTGCAGGTCCTCAGGTAACAGTATTCAGTGCGGGCCTGGAGGCACACGGATTGAATCCGCGTGCGGTTGTCTCTATGAAGGAAGATGGAATTGATATTTCCGGCCACACTTCAAACACGGTGGAAACCTATACGCAGACTGACTTTGATTTTATAATTACCGTATGTGATCACGCCAACGAACACTGTCCGGTCTTTCCTGGAAAGGCACGTAAGTTTCATCGCGATTTTCCCGATCCCGCAAAGGCGAAGGGGGCCGAGGCAGAGATTATGACGGCGTTCCGCTCAACACGCGATCAGATCAAAACCTACTGTATGGAATTTGTCAGAGACAACCTGAGCTGAAATTTTGTCACCAGCCAAGACCGTAGTCTTCGCCGTGGTTGCTTGATCCGCCCCAGAAGCTCCCGTGTTTCCAATCGAACCAGATGGCATTGATGGGACCGCTGGTGCGGTCTTCATAGGAAATCCGGTATCCCATCCGCGAAAGCTCCTTCCGCACCCAGGGGGGCATGGCACTATTGAGGGTCAGTGCTCCGGGCCGCTTTTCATGGTCGCCAAAGGAGGAATACATTTGAAACGTCTTGAAACTGGGGGCTTCACATGACTCCTGAACGGTCATTCCAAACTCAACCATATTGAGGAAAAACTGGAGAAGCAGCTGGTCTTGCTCGTCTCCAGCCTGCTTGGCAAACGACAGGAAGGGTTTTCCGTCTTTCAGGGCCATGCTGGGCGTCAGGGTCACCCGGGGGCGCTTGCCGGGCTCTACCACATTGAATGGGTTCTCGCTGGCGTCCAAAACGAAGGACTGCATACGCTGGCTCAGCCCCACACCGGAATTCCCAGCGATACAGGCGGGTACCCATCCGCCACTCGGCGTGATGGAGACCACCCATCCTTCCTTGTCGGCGGTTTCCACGGAGGTGGTGCCCGCTGCAAATGAATCTCTAAATGCTTCGTCTAAAGGATTAGAGAATGAATAATTGGAGGCCTGACTATTCCCCCAATTCTTGAGCAAGTCGAGGTACGGATTCTGTTTTCCCTCGAAGGGGTACGGATCGCCCGGGCCTGCTTTTGCGTCATTCATTTCCCAGTTGATCATTTTGCTTCGCTCCTTGGCGTATTCTTTTGAGAGCAGCCCTTTCATCGGTTCCTCCGGAGCAAACGCAGGGTCGCCGTAATAGAAGTCGCGATCTGCGAACGCGAGGTTCATGGCTTGGTATAACGTGTGTACGTAGCGCGCAGAGTTGTAACCCATGCTCTTCAAATCAAAATTTTCCAGAATGTTGAGCGTCTGAAGCATCGCTGGTCCCTGTGTCCACTGCTGAAGTTTGTACACTTCGATACCCCGGTACGTTGTCATGCTTGGCTCTTCGATCTTTACCTTCCAATTGGCAAGGTCCTGCTCGGTGATCAGACCTCCCTGTTCCTGGCAGCCGCGGGCAATTTCTTTGGCGATATCGCCTTTGTAGAATCGGTCATACGCTGCATAGATTGCTTCTTTGCGTGACTTGCCTTTTTTGAGGGCCTGTTGCTCGGCATCAACCATCTTCTGAAGGGTGGCCAGTAAATCCTTCTGTACAAAGATTTCACCTGCATCAGGAGCCTCTCTTTTTTCTCCCAGATGCGTGAGGAAAACTTTTTTGGAATACGGCCATTTTTTGATTTCCGCCTTACCGCGTTCGATGGAATTCGCCGTCTGTGCTTCGATGGGATATCCCTCCGCCATCTGCATAGCTGGAGCCAGCACCTCTTTCAGGCTCATCGTGCCATACTCGGCCAGGATGGTCATCAATCCTCCCGGTGTACCAGGTGTGACAGCCGCGAGCGGTCCGTATTGCGGCGGATACTTGTATCCTTTGCTTTTATAGAATTCAGGGGTGGCTCCGGTGGGAGCAACCCCCAGCGCGTTGATGGCGATAACTTTTTTGGTTTTGGGATTGTAGATCAGCGCTTGCGTTTCCCCGCCCCAGCTCAGCACATCCCACATCGTGCTGGAAGCGGCCAGCATGGCGCAGGCAGCATCCACCGCATTTCCCCCTTTGGTGAAGGTTGTCGCCCCTGCGGCCGCAGCAAGTGGTTTCCCGGTGATGGCCATCCAATGCCGCCCGTGCAAAGGGGGTTTCTGGGTGTGAACGGGAAGGTTGTTGAATTCCTGACTCCAGCAAACATCAACGAACAAAACACAAGCCAGTACCGTGAGAATTGATTTCATGAGAATGAGATTTTGGTTATTCAAATATATGTAGGTCCACCCATTCCCATGGCGGAATGGTATGAAGCGTCCGTACCGGTGAAGAAAGGCTCGTAAAGGGTGTTTTGGAAAAGGGGAGCAACCTTCTTGAAGATACTGACGAAGCGGTCAAACGTCACAAATCAGTACGCCGTTTTTCAGCGACCCGAGTTTATCCGAATCACTGGGAATGAATTCCTGGGCTACAAACCCGTTGAAGCCGGTAGCCACAATCGCTTTCATGATCGCTGGATAGTACAACTCCTGACGCTCATCGATTTCATTCCTTCCGGGGACACCGCCTGTATGGTAGTGCGCTATATACTTGGTGTACTTCCGGATAGTTGCAATAACGTCGCCCTCCATGATTTGCATGTGGTAGATGTCGTACAGAAGCTTAAAATTTTCAGAGCCAGTTTTTTCACAGAGTGCTGCTCCCCATTCGGTATGGTCACATTGGTACTCTTTGTGATCCACTTTGCTGTTCAATAACTCCATGCACACGGTGATGCCGTGTCGTGAAGCAATTTTCAGGACGGGGTCCAGGCCTCTGGCGCAGTTTTCCAGCCCCTGTTCGGCCGTCAGTCCCTTGGCGTTTCCGCTGAAGCAGATCACGTTTTTCAACCCGGCTTCGGCAGCTTTCGGGATATTCTGAGTATAGTCCCTTAGCAGTGTTTCATGCAGGGACGTGTCATTAAATCCACGGCTGAGCCCGATGGGAGTCGCGTAGGCCATGGCACACGTCAATCCATACCGCGCTGCGGTAGCCCACTGCGCGGAGGTCAATAGATCGATGGATGTGATGCCGATTTCCCTGGCGGCTTCACAAAGGCGTTCGAGGGGGATATCCTGATAGCACCACTGGCAGACTGAGTGGTTGATGTTGTTTTTCAGGGACCCGGAGCTTTCATCCATGGCTTGTGCGATTTGCGGATGGACCGTTGCGCCGGCAATTCCGGCAGCGAGCGACTGAAGTGCCTGTTTTCGGTTCATGGTTTTACTTTTCCTGGCGGTAGATAACCCCGTCTTTCATCACGAAAGTGACCTTGCGGAGTTCTGAAATGTTTCGCGATGGATCGCCGCGGACAGCCATCAGATCTGCCTTCATCCCCGCCCGGACAGCGCCGATTTCATTTTCCATGTGAAGGGCCCGTGCATTCACGGTTGTGGCAGAACGCAGAAGGTCGAGGGGTTTCATTCCGCCGTATTCTCCCATCAGTTCCAGCTCATAAACATTTTCCCCGTGCGGGAAAACACCCACATCGCCGCCAAGCCCTATCGTCACGCCGGCGTTCACTGCAATGCGAAGGCTCTTTTTCTTTTGCTTCACGGCAGCCGGTTCTTCGTCCGTACCTTTCTTCCAGCCGCGATATTGTTGAATCGCATCAATGGCTGCGACGGTGGGGAAGAACGTGATCTTATGCTCTTTCATAAGCTGTGCAATTTCCTCATCGATGAAATCACCGTGCTCGATGGTTTCTGCACCGGCGAGGATGGCCCGGCGCATGGCCTCTTTGCTCTTCGCATGACAAACGAGATATCTTCCGCTGCTGCGCGTTACTTCATTGACAAGCTTAAGTTCATCGAGCGTGAATGATGGTTGGTCTTCTCCCTTCGTGCCCCACCGGTAGTCGGCATAGACCTTAATGAAATCTGCGCCTTTTCCGATTTGGTCACGAACGACACGGATTAAGTCGTTTCCGTCAGCGGGCTCTGCCCCCAGCATGATATCCATGTCGCTGTCATATCCTTTGGGTCCGTAAGAACCTGTGGAAACGATCGCCCGTCCGGCGACGATCAATCGCGGACCGGGAATGATCCCCTCGTTGATGGCGCGTTTCAATGCAACATCGGAATACCCGGCTCCTTCCGTACCGAGATCACGAACCGTCGTAAATCCCGCCATCAGGGTATTCTTGGCGTGCACCGTTGCGCGGGCTGTGCGGTAGGAATCACTTTCCTTCAGCACTTGGGTATCCCAGTCTGTGATGTTGTAAGGATAGAGCAAAAGGTGGGCATGTCCTTCAATCAAACCGGGTAGCAGTGTGATGCCCGGCATGGCAATAAGCTGTGTTTCCTTGCGCGGCTTTACCGACTCCTTGGCTCCCGCCGCAGTGATCCGGTCTCCCTCCACGAGAACAACCCACCCCTCCCGCATGTCAGATCCGTCGAATACCCGATCGGGCTGTAGCAGATAAGACTTGGACTGCGCAACAGCGGCGCATCCTATTCCAATAAAAAGCAGAGCGAGGAGATGTTTCATGGTGAACTTTCTTTACCGATGAAGGTACCGAATTTTTGGAGTTCATCAAGTGCGTTCATGGACACGCGACGTTAGTTCCCGAAGTTCTGCGTTTGTTCGAGGATGCTGCCGGTGAGGCTCATCAGATCGGTGTAGACATCGATAAGGCTGTAGAGCGCCTCCAGATTTGTCAGAGAGGCGTTGAGGTAATTGAGTTGGATCAACCGAAGGTCAATGGCATTGATGTATCCGACGCGATACCGTTCTTCAGCAAGATTCAGATTTAGTTCGGTGGCTCGCTGGTTGGTTTTGGTGATATCAACAATCTGTTTACGTTGTTCATACAGGTCAAAGGCAATTTGAAGATCGCGTTGAAGGGATAACTTGAGTTGATCTGTTTCACGTTGTCCTATAAGTTCGCGGGTCCGGGCATTTTCGATGCTGCGCTTGATTTGGCCGCCGTTGAACAGCGTGTAGCGCAATGAAAAATTGGCATAACCGCCGTAGGAATTTCCGTTTACTGTCCTGTTTTCAGGCGCAAAGGTTGTGTTTACCACCGGCTGCGCGGGGTCATCGAGCAGGTATCCTACAGTATTCTTAACTGGTGTTCCAGCCTCCGTGGGCCGGAATCGCGCATTAAGCCAGTCCAAACTTCCCTGGCCCCCGAGGTTAAGGCTGAACGTTGGATACAAGCCGGTGCTGGCCAACTGGGTATTGCCGCGCAGGATGGCCTGGGTGATATACTGATTCTTCAAAGTAAAATTATTGGCCACCATTTTTGATTCCAGATCGGTGTAGGAATAGGCCGGCGCCGCAAACTCCAGGGGCTTGGGAAACGCGTACGTCTTCTCCACCCGTTCATTGATGAGGACATTCAGGTTGCGGACAGCATTTCTGAAATTCAGCCTCTGCAATATCAGGTTTCCCGAATCGGTAAGAAAATTGCTTTCTTCCTGAAGCACATCAAAGGTGATAGCGCTTCCAACACTCTTCTTGAGTTTCACCTGTTCGTAGCGAGTCTTTGAAAGATCAAGCAACTTCTTCCGGACTTCGAGCCGCTCTTTTTCAAGGAGCACCAGGCTGTATCCAAGGATGATGCTCTGCAGCGTGTTCTGAACGACAATGGATGCGTTTCCCTCGGATTGTTTTTCTAGCCGGTCCAATTGGCTCTTGCTGATACTCACATTGAAGCCATTGAAGAGAATCCAGCCGATGTCGAGCTGCCCGGGGGTGCTGTGTGCGCGGTTGGTTCCCGCAACGGCAAACGGGTTAGCGGGAACACGCTCCACCATGCTGTTAGTACTGTTGAGGAGCAGGTTGATGGTGGGAAACCGGCCTGCTTCACCGGCATTGTTGTTATTCTTAGCGATGTCTACCAGAGCGCTCTGAATCTGGATGTCAAAGTTGTTTTTCAGGCCGCGCTGGATCACCTGCTCCAGCGTCAGGGACTCCTGGCTGGCAGCCAGCAGGGGAAGAAATAGGATTACCCAGGTTAGAAAATTCTTCATAGGGGCCAAAAATAGCTTTTCACTGGGATGGACCTGCGAGAAGTTCCGCAGGAGGCAAATTTTTGATGTTAGGATCAGGAGGCCGATTCGACGGACTCCCGCAGCGTAATCCAAAAGTTATTATACCCTTCGCCCACCTGGATGTCCAGGTTGCCAAGGGCAAGCATTTCCAGGATAGCTAGGAAATTAAATATCAGGGCCACACGGGTTGGATTGGTCTGCACCATTTCCGAAAAGGAGAGCGTACGCTTGCGCGTGAGTTCATTGAGAATATGCTCCTTTTGACCCTCTACTGTAAATGGGTATTGGACCACCTGGTGGACCGGGCGGTTTTTCTCTTCTTCAAACCGCCTGGTCACCTTTTCAAATACCTGCATCAACTTGTACAAGTCCACTTCCTGCAATTCAGCTTCCACATTTACGGTGGCTGCAAGAGACTTGATTTCACGCAGAATATTTCCCCGCTTTTCTTTCTGAAGCTCTGCCTCCTCCATTTTCTGGAGCGACTCGATCACCGATTTGTACTTCTTATACTCCAGGAGGTGCTTGACGAGTTCTTCGCGCGGATCAATCTCATTTCCGGCCTCATCCAACTGGGGGCGGGGCAGCAGCATTTTGGATTTGATGCGCATGAGGGTGGCTGCCACCAGAATGAATTCACTGGCCAATTCCACATTCAACGTTTCCAGTTGATGCAGGTAGTTCAGAAAATCATTGGTGATTTTCGCTATTGGGATATCGTAGATGTCCAGCTCGTCGCGCTCGATGAAAAACAGGAGCAGGTCGAAGGGACCTTCGAAGATGGGCAGCTTGATTTCAAAATTCTCAACCGTCATAGGCGCGCAAAATTATTCAATTAGACGCACAAACCATGCGGAAGGTTCAAATGTGTAGATTTGCGGGAATTTCTATTCAAAATAGACCCAAAACAGTTACCTTAAATCGCTGTTTAGTAATTATACGCACGGTTATGCTAATTACTCCCGGACCCCTTCTTGCAGAAATCAACAGCCCGGCTGATCTGAAAAAATTGGATCAGGCCCAGTTGGTGCAGTTGTGCCAGGAGCTCAGGCAGTTCATCATTGATAATGTCTCTATTTATGGAGGCCACTTTGGCGCCAGCCTTGGCGTTGCTGAACTCACCGTAGCGCTTCACTACGTATTCAATGCCCCCTACGACCAGCTGGTATGGGATGTCGGGCATCAGGCGTATGGCCATAAAATTCTGACAGGCCGCCGGGATTCATTCTACACCAACCGGGTATACAAGGGGCTTTCAGGATTTCCGAAGCGAAAAGAAAGCGAATACGATGCTTTTGGCGTGGGCCACTCGTCGACATCTGTTTCTGCGGCACTGGGAATGGCCGTGGCCTCCAGTTACAAGGGGCTCGATGACAAACAGCATGTTGCCATTATCGGAGACGGGGCGCTGACAGGTGGGATTGCTTTTGAGGGACTCAACAATGCCGGTGTTTCCAACACCAACCTGCTGATCATTCTCAATGACAATTGCATGTCCATTGATCCCAATGTGGGAGCGCTTAAAGATTACCTGACAGACATCACCACCTCCAAAACGTACAACAGGCTCAAAGATGAAGTCTGGAATTTGCTGGGCAAACTCTCAAAGGTTGGGAAGAATGCGCAGGAGGTTGTATCAAAAGTAGATACAGCCCTGAAAGCGGCCTTACTAAGCCAAAGCAACTTGTTTGAATCTCTGAACCTCCGCTATTTTGGCCCGGTGGATGGCCACGATGTCGATCACCTGGTGGCCGTCCTGAAGGATCTAAAACAGATCAAGGGCCCCAAGATACTACACTGCATCACGGTAAAAGGAAAGGGATATACGCCCGCGGAGACAGGTAACAAAACCACGTGGCATTCGCCTGGAACGTTTGACAAGATCACCGGGGAAATTCACAAGAAGGTCCACGACAAGCCGCAGCCCCCGAAATACCAGGATGTTTTTGGACATACGCTCGTGGAGCTCGCCAAAGAGAATGACAAGATCATTGGGATCACGCCGGCCATGCCGTCGGGGTCATCCATGAATATCATGATGAAGGAGATGCCTCACCGGGCCTTTGATGTGGGGATCGCCGAGCAGCATGCCGTGACGTTTTCAGCCGGCCTGGCAACGCAGGGGTTGGTGCCTTTTTGCAACATCTACAGTTCCTTCATGCAGCGGGCCTACGACCAGGTAGTCCACGATGTGTGCATTCAGGCTTTGCCTGTAAATTTTTGTCTGGACAGGGCCGGGTTCGCAGGTTCAGACGGACCTACGCACCACGGGGCGTACGATATTGCCTTTTTCAGGTGTTTGCCCAACATGATCGTTTCAGCGCCGATGAATGAGGCTGAATTGCGAAACCTGATGTATACAGCCCAGCTCCCCCGGACGGAAACCGCGTTCTCCATCCGGTACCCGCGTGGACAGGGCGTCATGCCTGACTGGAAGACTCCATTTGAAAAAATTGAGATCGGAACCGCGAGGAAACTGCGCGATGGAGAAGACCTGGCCATTCTTTCATTGGGCCATGTGGGCAATTATGCCGTTGACGTCTGTGACCGTGTTGAAAAGCACGGCATCCGCATCGCACACGTTGACATGCGCTTTGCCAAACCGCTGGACGAGAAATTGCTCCACGAGATTTTTGCCACCTTCGGAAAAATTATCACCGTGGAAGACGGCTGCCTTCAGGGAGGATTCGGGAGCGCCATCCTTGAATTCATGGCGGCGAACCACTACGTAGCCGACGTGAAGCGATTGGGTATTCCTGACGCAGTGATCGAGCACGGTGAGCAACTCGAACTGCATAACGAGGCTGGATTTGGCCCGGATGAAATTGAGGCAACCGTATACTCCATGCTGGAGACGGTTTCAAAAAGCCGGTAAATGCCTCTCCTTTTCTCAAAGGATGTAGGCAGCGGCTCTCCGTTAGTTTTTCTTCATGGCTTTTGCGATACTCACCAAGTTTGGGACACTTTTGTTGCTCCCCTTTCAGCCAGCCACCGGATTCTCACACCGGATTTACCCGGGTTTGGTCAATCTGATCTGCTGCAGGGTATGTTTGGTATTGATGATGTCGGAAATGCAATCGTCCGCTGGATTCAGGAGAAACAATTGGAAAAGCCGATCATCGTCGGTCACTCGCTGGGTGGCTACGTGGCGCTGGCCGTTGCTGCGCTGCAACCTGATCTGCTGGCGGGCATCTGCTTGTTTCATTCCACCCCGTATGCCGATTCAGAGGAACGAAGGAAGACCCGGAAGAAAGTAATGGCGTTCGTCCGGAAGAACGGAGTAGCACCGTTTGTGAACACGTTTGTGCCGGGGCTTTTTCTGGATCCTGGTCACCCGCAAATGGCGGCAACAAGACAGCGCGCGATGACTACGAGTCAGGACACTTTGATTGGCTTTTCGCAGGCCATGAGTAACCGACCAGATCGGATCGGAATGTTGCTGAAAAGTGCGTTACCGACGTTGATAATAGCAGGTAAGGCCGACCCGATAATTTCGGCTGAAAGTCTGAAAAAATTGGCCGGAATGAACAAAAATTGCTTGTTTTACGAGTTGCCAGGAGTGGCACATATGGGCATTTTCGAGGCCGAAAAGCAGTGTCAGGATATGATTTCACGATTCGCCACCAAGGTATTTTTCAATAAATCGATTTAATTTTGACGGGCGTTGGAATTTTAGGTCGAATCCCGCTAAATTGGTGATTCTTTAAAAGATTGCCGGGAATTTGGATACTCTTTATATTTGTCTGATTATTAACTGAAAACACGAATGTACCATGGTTGAAAGTCCTTACGCCGCCTGGAATAGTATGGCCCTGAACATTGCCTACGCGAGTTGGGCGCTCGGTATTTTGGTTGTATTGGGTTATATAGTCAGGTTGTCCACCATTCCGGACAACAAAGACAAATATGATTTCATCAACCGCCACGAAGTAAATCTGTTGTGGTACTCGGCCCTTATCATGATTATTGGGGCTTGCCTCTATTTTAACGGGAACATCTACGAGCTTACTACGGTTTTGACTTTTGTCCGCATCTTCCTTACCGGAATGATGGGAACGATTGCGGCCATGATTGTCCTGAATCTTCTGAAGTTCTACTATCCATTCTTCATCGAGAAGCGCCTGAAGTTACTGCGGTATAAGCCGCGGATATCTCCCAAAACGGGCAAGCCGATGAAGTTGCTGAGTGAAGAAGAAGAAGATGCCCACCTCGACGAGGGGATGCAGGCTGAAGAGAATGTGTACTCGGTTGATTACGATGTTTGGAAAGACGAGGAAACCGGGTTTATCAAGATTGAAAAGTATGCAGGCCACCTGCACGCCATTCAGTGTCCGGAATGCAATTATCAGACCTTCAAAGTAAACCGTGAGGAGATCCTCAAGCAGCCTACCGAGATTGAGGAAGGTGAGATTGTAAAGCACTACCAGTGCAGCTACTGCGGCTACAAGGCTCGCAAGACGGTGAAGCTCAAAGTACAGGTGAAGACACCTGCAGCGGCAACCGCGTAGAGCATAAACTATAGAATCAAACAAATGGCCCGTAAGGGCCTTTGTTTTTAGAGAGGCTTCGGTAAGCGAATCTGGTCGGTGTAAAATTTTATGCGGCTGTGGAGGACGTCGAGCGGGATGATCTTTTCTACCAGATCGTTCTTTTGATTGTAGAATACCTCAAGATAAAAATTCCCGAGAAGGTAGAGGTTCACTTTGTATCCGTAATAGCGGATGCTCATCACGCAGGAACCGTGCTTGGAGATCAGGACCATTTGTTTGTCCAGCGCCTGGCTTTGGAAATCGTGATACGAGATCATGGATAAAAGTAAAAAAACTTTACCCGATGATCAATTCAGCAGTCGTACTATCACTCATCGAAAAGGTTGGCCGCATGGGTATAATTCATGCTGGCATCAGGCCCGCCGCGAGCGGGTAATAAAAAGCCCCGAATTGGGGCTTGGGTGAAAGACGGGGCTCGAACCCGCGACCTCCAGAATCACAATCTGGCGTTCTAACCAACTGAACTACATTCACCATTTAAGGACTGCAAAGGTAGTACGCGGGTATACAAATGCCAAAAAGGCCTGTCAATTCGTATGAAAAGTCATCCGTTGGCCGGTCCGGGTTTCATCAAACCTTCCCGAGGCAAACGCATGGTGACCGGATACAAATGTATCGGTGACGCGGGATTGAAAGACCTGACCCTCAAACGGGGACCAGCCCGATTTGGCTAGAATGTTTGACGCATCCACTTTCCAGGGATCGGCCGGATCCACCACGACCAGATCCGCAAAGTATCCTTCGCGAATAAATCCACGTTCTTTTATGCGGAATAATACGGCCGGGTTGTGACACATTTTTTCAACCACTTTTTCTAAGGAGATCTTGCCTTGTCTATGAAACTCCATCATGGCTACCAGGCCGTGCTGAACCAGCGGGCCGCCAGCCGGCGCTTTGAAATAGGTATTCTTTTTTTCCTCCAGGGTGTGCGGGGCGTGGTCGGTTGCGATGACGTCAATGCGGTCGTCGAGAACCGCTTTCAGGATGGCCTGCTGATCTATGGCTGTCTTGATAGCAGGATTCCACTTTATTTTCATGCCGAGGCGCGGGTAGTCCCCCGCATTGAACCAAAGATGGTGGATGCATGCCTCTGCTGTGATCCGTTTTTGAGAAAGGGGTACCACATTGCTGAAAAGCTCCGTCTCCACAGCCGTCGACAGGTGTAAAACATGGATACGGGTTCCACACTTCTTTGCCAGCGAAACCGCGAAACTTGACGACGCGAGGCACCCGGCTTCGCTGCGGATCTGTGGATGATATTCCAGCGGCATGTCTTCACCGAACTGCTGCCTGAAAGTTTCCATGTTGTCCCGGATCGTTTTTTCATCTTCGCAATGAAGGGCAATGACGCCGGAGAAACTGGAGAAGATGCGCTCCAGTATGGCAGGGTCATCCACCAGCAGGTTACCCGTGGAGGATCCCATAAAAATCTTAAGCCCGCAAACCCGGCTTAAATCTGTTTTCAGAATCTCGTCCAGGTTGTCGCTGGAGGTTCCCATGTAGAATGAGTAGTTGGCGAGCGAATCCCGAGCAGCAATCTGGTATTTTTGTTCGAGCAACTCCTGAGTAAATGTAGGAGGTACCGTATTCGGCATCTCCATATACGATGTGACGCCGCCCGCAACGGCAGCGCGTGATTCGGAAAAAATCGTTGCTTTGTGCGTGAGACCGGGCTCACGGAAATGCACCTGATCGTCGATAACCCCGGGGAGCAGAAACTTTCCCTTTACATCAACCACACGGCCTTCCGATGAAAGGTGAGATCCAATCTTTTCAATCCGGTCGTCCTTGATTAGGACATCTCCGGCGACGACCTTCCCTTCGTTTACTATCTTCGCATTTACAAGGAGTGTATTCATCGGCCATAAAGATAAACGCAATTAGGTGGAAGTCACGGGGACAATAGGGTGGGAGAATCTTAAACTCAACAAACAATTGTTGCAGGGTGTCGCCGAAGCGGGGTTTAAGGTCCCTACCGAAGTTCAGCAGAAAGTCATTCCCCTTGTTTTTGGGGGACAGGCAGTCATTGGGATTGCTCAAACGGGCACCGGGAAAACGGCTGCGTACCTGTTGCCGGTATTGAAAAAGTTGAACTTTGCTCAAGAAGGCGGCCCGAGAGCGCTGATACTGGCGCCAACCAAGGAGTTGGTCGTACAGATTGCCGCTCATACAAACACCCTAATGAAGTACTTGGATTTAAGGCTCGCCACGCTCTACGGCGGGATTGGGCCGAAACAGCAACTCGAACAGCTGCGGGCAGGGGTAGACCTGGTGATCGCTACGCCGGGCAGGTTTATGGAGCTGTATTTCAAGGAGGAAATAGTCGTAAAGCAAATCAAAACCCTGGTGCTCGATGAGGCAGACCGGATGATGGACATGGGATTCATGCACCAGCTGCGGAAAGTCTTTGAAGTAATTCCGTCCAAGCGGCAGAATCTTCTTTTCTCGGCAACGTTTAACCAAAAAGTTGAGAAGCTCGCCGGGGAGTTTCTGGAGTTTCCTACGAGGGTGGAGATCAGCCCACCCGCAACGGCCGCCAGGGAAGTGGAGCAGGAACGGATTAACGTGCCGAACCTGAAAACAAAAATCAACCTGCTGGAATACCTGCTGCGGGATCAGTCATCCTTTCACCGGGTGATGATATTTACCCGCACCAAGCAGTCGGCCAATGACGTATTCAAATTCATCGACCGGAAAAAGCTGGGACCTGCACGCGTGATCCACTCCAACAAGGGTCAGAACACGCGGATCAATTCCATGAACGAATTCAAGGAAGGGGACCTCCGCATTCTGGTTTCAACCGATGTGTCTTCCCGGGGAATTGACGTCACCAATGTCTCTCATGTCATAAATTTTGATGTTCCGATCAACTACGAGGATTATGTGCACCGGATCGGACGAACAGGGCGTGCCTTTCAGCAGGGCAAGGCCATCACTTTTGTTACCAAAGCAGAGGCGTATCACATCGGGAAAATCGAAGAACTTATCAGGGAGCCTATCCCAGTGAGAGCGCTGCCGGAAGAAGTAATCCGCGAAGAGACCCCCGAAGAGGAACTCCAGCTGCAAAACCGGGAAATTGACAGGCAAAAAAGGTATGAAGACCCCACATTCAAAGGGGCGTTTCACGAACGGAAAAGAAAATAGCTAATTGATTTTTGTTAGGGTGAGAACTCCCGCCTTCCCATCACCCCCCGGCGTACCCCGTAAACCGTAGGGCCCATCAAGACCTTGTTGCCCCTCCCACTCCACTACTTTATTCGGGAAATCAATGGTTCGAACGGGGATGCCGCCTTTGCCGCCCTTGCCGCCTTCGCCCCCCGCGCCCCCTGAACCGCCTTCAGACTTTAGATAAATCGCGCGAAAATTCTGTTCGTTGAACACAGGCACAAAACCCTTACAGGAATAAAATAAAGATAACGCCCCTCCATTTCCCCCATCATAACCAGAACCTCCATCTCCACCTCGCATACCTGCTTGATTTGCGAAGGATGCGGACCTTCCTTGATAGCCGGCTAAACCTCGCTTACCCATGTTACCATAGCCGCCACTGGTATCAACGGTAAGGCGACTCAGGAAGCAAAAATTAACAATAGCTACAATATCTCTCCCGTCTTTTCCATGTGAAAGCTTCAATGGGTCAGATGACTTGTACGAATACCTTGGTTCAAAACCCGACTGGCCGGTACTTGGATATTGGCTTTTGCTCATCCTTCTACGTTGTCCATCCTGTCCGGAAGTATCCCAGGTGCAACTGTTGCCGATGTATGCATTTTTAACTACCAGATTGGTCTTTGGCGCAAGAAATACGATGCGACTATCGTCCTCCATTATCAGGGTGTCAATTTGTATAGTGCTTGCTGCAACTTCAAGCGTCTCACCCATGGCTACTGTTAATTTGATGTAGTGAATGGGTTCAATAGACTGACCAGCCAGCGACAGCGGCACGAGTAAGAAAAACAATGACTTAATTCCTGGCTTTTTCATGGATCTCCTACTGTATCAACGGAGAGCCCAGGGATGAGGTTCTATCCGTTCATCGAAATGAGGAATTCCTCATTATTTCGCGTTCCCTTCATCTTGCTTTGTAAAAACTCCATCGCTTCTACGGAATTCATGTCGCTCATGAACTTGCGTAGGATCCATACACGCTGAAGCTCTTCCTCTTTCATCAGGAGGTCTTCGCGGCGGGTTCCGGAGGCGGGGACATCTATGGAAGGGTACATGCGGCGGTTGGTCAACTTGCGGTCAAGCTGCAATTCCATATTACCTGTTCCTTTGAATTCTTCGAAGATCACCTCGTCCATTTTCGAACCGGTGTCAATAAGGGCGGTAGCGATAATGGTGAGTGACCCACCGTTCTCGATCTTGCGGGCGGCACCGAAAAACCGCTTGGGCTTGTGCAGTGCATTGGCGTCAACACCACCGGATAGAATTTTTCCGGATGATGGTACAACGGTGTTGTAGGCACGGGCCAGTCGGGTGATAGAGTCTAACAGGATGACCACGTCATGGCCGCACTCGGTCATCCGCTTGGCTTTCTCCAGAACGATACTGGCCACCTTTACGTGGCGCTCGGCCTGCTCATCAAATGTGGATGCAATCACTTCGGCCCGCACGCTGCGCGCCATATCGGTAACTTCCTCTGGGCGCTCATCGATCAGCAGTACAATGAGGTATACTTCCGGATGATTTTCTGCAATGGCGTTGGCGATGTGCTTAAGCAATACCGTTTTACCCGTCTTGGGTTGGGCAACGATCATACCGCGCTGGCCTTTACCAATGGGAGCGAACAGGTCCAGAATGCGCGTCGACATGTTGTCAGGCGTTGTACTGAGCTTCAGCTTTTCGTTGGGGAACAGGGGAGTGAGGTATTCAAAGGCAACGCGGTCACGAATTTCTTCGGTAGTCTTTCCGTTGACATTGTCAACCTTCAGCAGGGCAAAATACTTTTCTCCTTCTTTGGGCGGCCGGATCTGGCCGCGCACCGTATCTCCGGTCTTAAGTCCGAGTAATTTGATTTGTGACGGTGACACATAGATATCATCCGGGCTGGCCAGGTAGTTGTAGTCGGACGAGCGGAGGAATCCATATCCATCCTGCATCAGTTCCAATACACCCTCGCTGGTAACCGCGCCGTCAAAGTCCTTGATATTGAGGATCCGTGCCTGCAGTTGCTTGTCCTGTTTGTCCTGCTGGTTGTCATTCCGCTGAACGATTTCATTTCCCTGGGGAGGCTGCTGACGTTCCTGCTGGGCCGGCCGGTTGGGTTCTTCAAATTTGGGTTGGGGCTCTTCGTACGCCATCGCCGACCGTGGTTCATTCCTTGGGGCCGATTTCGGCTCCTGGCTTACAACAGCTTGCTGGGCCGCCGGAGCAACATTCTCTCTTTTCCGTGGACGGGTCGACTTCCGGTCGCCGGCATCGTCGCTTTGTTTCTTTTGAGGAGTTTCCATCAAGGCTTGCTGATCAAGGATTTTATATACGAGTTCTTGTTTTGCTAATTTCTTGGCGTTCTTAACGCCCATTTCCTCGGCAAGATCCTTTAATTCAGAAAGTAGCCGGACATTGAGATCGTCTATCGTGTACATGAGGGTAAAAAAATGATTGTGGATTTAAGTATGTGCGGGAAAATTTACGTTTTGAATTCCCGGTGGAAGGCTATCAGGACAGTCGTTGAAATATCAATTAGTTTTCAGCAAGCCAGACTAAACAAAATATTGATTTTCTATAAAGAAACGGCCTGGGGGGCCTGATTGACACTGCAAGTATAGGTCAAATTGACTTATTATCAAATCAGGCAAAAAAAATTATGACCTCATTGTGGTAATTTTGCCGTCCTAACCGGAAAATGAAATGTTACAGGTAGCGACTATTCGCGACAACATAGATAAGGCCTTGGTGGGATTGAAGAAAAGAAATCTCAAGGACGCCGAGCAGCTTTTGAACGCGGCGATCGCCCACGACAAAGAGCGCAGACACAAGCAAGGTCAGCGGGATGAAGCTAGTGCTGAATTGAATGTGCTCTCCACACAGATCGGCGGCCTCATGCGGGAAGGGAAAAAGGCAGAAGCGGAGCAAATCCGCGCCCAGGTGGGCGGGAAAAAGGAAGCGATAAAACTGCTGGAAGAAGACCTCAAGAAGGAGGAGGCGCTCTTGCTTGAAATTCTTTATAAAATTCCCAATGTGCCGGCCGAAAAAGTGCCCGGTGGGAAAGGAGCGGAAGATAACCTGACAGTCTCTGAGGTTGGAACACTGCCAAGACTCGCCACCGATGCGCAGCCGCACTGGGAACTGATCCGAAAATACGACATCATTGATTTCGATCTTGGCAACAAGATTTCCGGTGCCGGATTTCCGGTGTACAAAGGGAAGGGAGCCAAATTGCAACGGGCTCTGATCAATTTCTTCCTGGAAGAGGCGTCGCGCCAGGGATACACCGAGATCCAACCGCCCATTGTTGTGAACGAGGCCAGCGGATATGGAACGGGGCAATTGCCCGATAAAGAGGGTCAGATGTATTTCATCGGCAACGACGGGCTCTACCTTATACCTACTGCGGAGGTGCCGATTACAAATCTGTACCGGGACGTCATCGTGGAAGAGAAAGACCTGCCGATTCGCCATGCTGGCTACACCCCCTGTTTCAGAAGAGAGGCGGGCAGTTGGGGTGCCCACGTACGCGGCCTGAACCGACTGCATCAGTTTGATAAAGTGGAAATTGTAGAGATTTGCCGTGCCGAAGAATCGTACGGGGTGCTTGAAAAAATGTGTCTGTATGTTCAGACCCTGCTCGAAAAACTCGAGCTCCCCTACCGGAAGTTGCTGCTGTGCGGAGGAGACATGGGCTTTAACGCCGCAATGACGTACGACCTGGAGGTCTATGCAGCGGCACAAGAGCGGTGGCTGGAGGTGAGTTCAGTCAGCAACTTTGAAACCTATCAGGCGAACCGATTGCACCTTCGGTATAAAACCAAGGAAGGGAAAACGGAGTTGCTTCATACATTAAACGGAAGTGCATTGGCGTTGCCCCGCATTGTAGCCGCCCTTCTGGAGAATAACCAAACTCCTGACGGTATCCGAATTCCCAAGGCGCTGGTGCCCTTTACTGGTTTTGAAATCATTAACAATAAATAACACGATTTGAGTTTTAGCGATTTTCAGTTTGAAGAAAAACTCCAGGCAGGCCTGGAGTCGATGGGTTACGAAAAGCCCACCCCCATACAAGTGCAGGCCATTCCGGTCATTATGCAGGGCAAGGACATAATTGCCTGCGCACAAACAGGCACAGGGAAGACAGCCGCCTATATCTTGCCGGTGCTTCACAAGATTATTCATACCGATCACCGGCACCTGAATACGCTGATAATTGCCCCGACCCGGGAGCTGGCGCAGCAGATCGATCAGCAGATTGAAGGCTTTGCCTACTTTACCGGAGTAAGTTCGATCCCTGTATACGGTGGTGGCGACGGCGCGACCTGGGAGGTGCAACGTAAAGCACTGGATCAGGGGGCCGATATTGTGATTGCGACTCCCGGGCGATTGATTGCTCTATTGGCTGGAGGCACGGTTGTCTTCGACCATTTGAAGCATCTTATTCTCGATGAGGCCGACCGCATGCTGGACATGGGATTCTTTGAGGACATTGTGAGGATTATCAGCTATTTGCCTAAAGAGCGGCAGACCCTTTTGTTTTCTGCAACTATGCCACCCCGGATCAGGCAACTGGCAAACAAGATTCTGAATCAACCTGTGGAGATAAGCATTTCCATCGCCAAACCTGCGGAGGGGATTCTGCAACAGGCCTATGTTGTATACGATTCACAGAAAGCAGCGCTTCTGAGTTTTCTGCTGAAAACCCATGCGTGGAACAGCGTTATCATTTTTGCGTCGACGAAAGAGATTGTGAAAAAACTGGGCGCGTCGTTTGAACGAAACGGACTACCTGCCAAGGCATTTCATTCCGACCTGGAACAGTCGGAGCGGGAAGAAATCCTTCGGGCCTTCAAAAGCCGACGGCTTACCATTCTCATTGGCACCGATGTGCTATCCCGTGGGATTGATGTGGAGGGAATCAGCGCGGTAATCAATTACGATGTTCCACCGGATCCGGAAGATTATGTGCACCGTGTTGGACGCACGGCCCGCGCGGAGACAACGGGGACGGCCATTACCTTCGTCAACGAAAGGGATCAGCGCAAGTTTCATGCGATTGAAAGCATGATCAATAAAAACATCCCCAAGCTTCCGCTGCCCCCCTCGCTGGGAGAGGCTCCGCTCTATCAACCTGAGGCACAGCCTGCAAGGGTCTTTGACAGGAAAAAAAGCACAGGAAGCAGAAATCCAACCAAGGGATTCAGACGCCGGTAGCTATTTCTTCAGCAGCATGAGGACTTCATTGAGCTTGAGAAGCGCCTCGACAGGGCTCATGGCGTTGATATCGATGGCTCCGAGCAATTCCCTTATTTTCTTAATCTGAGGATCTTCTTCAAACAACCCCATTTGTGAAGTTTCGCGGGGGAGGTCAGCAAGCTTTTTGGATTCCTTTTTTCTCCGGTCCTTTTCGAGAAAATGGAGCACCTCGTTGGCGCGAAGGACAATCTTGTTCGGCATGCCAGCCAGTTGAGCCACGTGAATTCCAAAGCTGTGTTCACTGCCTCCCGGCTTCAGTTTTCGCATGAACAGGATTTTGTCGCCTACCTCTTTCACGCTCACATTGAAGTTCTTCACTCGCACAAAGTCCTCCGCCAGCTGATTGAGTTCATGGTAGTGCGTTGCAAAAAGAGTTTTGGGCCGTGATGAAATATGCTGATGCAGGTATTCTACAATGGACCACGCGATAGACACACCGTCGTAGGTGCTGGTGCCGCGCCCGATTTCGTCCATCAATACAAGGCTGCGGTTGCTCAGGTTGTTGAGGATGCTGGCGGTTTCTGTCATCTCAACCATGAACGTGGATTCGCCGCGCGACAAGTTATCGGAGGCGCCTACGCGTGTAAAAATCTTGTCGACAATTCCCAGTGTTGCTTTTTCGGCAGGCACAAACGATCCGATTTGAGCCATGAGGACGATCAGGGCTGTTTGGCGCAGCAAGGCAGACTTTCCAGCCATATTGGGACCGGTAATGATCAGGATTTGCTGGGTATCACTGTCCAGGTATACATCGTTGGGGATGTAGGGCTCGCCGGCTGGCAGTTGCCTTTCAATGACCGGGTGCCTTCCGGCCGTGATTTCCAGCTGAAGGGAGGTGTTGATGTCCGGCCGTACATACCGGTTGGCCCGTGCCACCGAGGCAAAGGACAACAGGCAGTCGAGCGTACCCAGGATACGCGCATTCTGCTGGATGGGAAGAATGTAATCCGCGGCATGCCGGACCAGTTCCTGAAAGAGCCGTTGTTCGATCACTGAAAGCTTCTCTTCCGCATTCAGGATTTTTTCCTCATACACTTTTAGCTCCTCGGTGATAAAGCGTTCGGCATTGACCAGCGTTTGCTTGCGGATCCAGTCGGGAGGAACTTTGTCTTTGTTGGCATGACTTACTTCCAGATAGTAGCCGAAGACTTTATTGTAGGATATTTTCAACGAGTTGATCCCGGTACGCTCCACCTCCCTCTTTTGTACCTGAAGCAGGTAATCCTTTCCGGCGAAAGCCACCGAACGCAGGTCATCGAGTTCTGTATCAACGCCGGGTTTGATAATTCCACCCTGGTGAATCAGCAGCGGGGCATCGTCCTTTACCTCGGACTCTATTTTCTTCAACAGAAAATCACAGGCATTAAGTTGATCTGCCATTTTCTTCAACACCGGGGATTCCAGTTGCAGCAACAATTCGCGAACGGGGCCAACGGTCTGCAGCGAGCGCTTCAACTGAAGCATTTCTCTTGGATTGATGCGGCCGACCGCCACCTTGGAGATCAATCGTTCCAGATCGGCGACCTGCCGGAAAAGGCCGGTGATTTTTTCAGCCGCATCCACTTCCCTGAAGAAGATATCTACCACCGAAAGTCGTTCTTCGATGGCCTCCTTATCTTTCAGCGGCAGGACCATCCATTTGCGGAGATGGCGCGACCCCATGGGAGTTACCGTCTGATCGAGGATACTCAATAATGGAACCCCTCCTTCGTTGGGGGAGGACACCAACTCCAGGTTGCGGATTGTAAATTTATCCATCCAGACGTAGGACTCCTCATCCATTCGCGCCAGCGCGGCGATATGATGCGTCTCCTTGTGTTCTGTTGCTTCCAGGTAGTGCAGCACGGCCCCTGCTGCGACGATGGCTTCGGAGAGTTCGTCAACGCCAAATCCTTTCAACGAGGCTGTCTTGAATTGATGCAGTAGTTTCTCCTGGGCAAAATCGAACGTGTACGCCCAGTCATCGAGCTGGAAGGTGGCGTAATCCGTATCGAAGTAGGGTTCGAATCGGGCGCGCTGACTCTTTGAAAAAATTACTTCAGACGGGGCGAAGCTCTGAACGAGTTTGAGAATGTATTCCTCGGCACCCTGTGCGCAATAGAATTCCCCGGTACTAATATCCAGAAAGGAAACGCCAAGAATGTTGTTGTTTGCAAAGACTGAGGCCAGAAAGTTGTTTCGCTTACGGTCGAGCACGTGATCGTTGTAGGAGACACCCGGTGTCACCAATTCTGTAACGCCCCGCTTAACGATGCCCTTTGCGAACCGTGGATCCTCCAACTGGTCGCAGATGGCCACCCGATGCCCCGCGCGGACGAGCTTGGGTAGGTACGTATCCAAGGCATGATGCGGAAAACCGGCCAATTCAATCTCGGAAGCGGAGCCGTTGCCGCGCTTGGTGAGAACGATATCCAGAATTTTGCTCGCTTCGATGGCGTCCTGGCCGAACGTCTCATAAAAATCGCCTACCCGAAATAGAAGGAGCGCCCCGGGATATTTTCCCTTGATGGCGTTGTATTGTTTGGATAGCGGAGTTTCTGTGCGGCTCGACATGGAGCCTGCAATTTAGAACGAACGGTCCCTACTTCGGGGTCGATGCAATCATTTTTTCGCTACAATCAACCACATCGTGTCGCCTTTTTCTTGCGTTTGATCGGCAAACGGATCAAGTTGGGTTTGAATGAGGAGCCCGGCTTTCCGCAGATCATTCGCGGCATGCTCCAGACCCAGTGCATGGCGTTGCTCCTGGTCGGGCCGCCTTGCGCCGGGCTTCCGCGATGGGCTCGCAGATCACCAGACGGCCTCCCTTTCAACCCAGGCCTGTTCGGCATACACGTTTTTCCAAGGATCCAGTGCGGGTGAAGCAAAAGCGGCAAAAAGCAATGCGAGAAGAGGAGACCTCATACGAACTGAGAACGGAGCAATTCCAGGATCAGTTGCAATCTCCTGCCAGAATCTGCTACCGAAGTACTAATTTTCATCATGAAGAAACTTCAGATGGAGGAATTGGGCAGGATTTCCGTAGATGCGTTCAGGGACGCAGAGAAACTTCCGGTCAGCATCCTCCTGGACAATGTACGGAGCTTGCACAACGTTGGGTCGGTATTCCGGACTGCAGACGCTTTTCGTTGCGAACGCATTTATCTCACAGGGATTACAGGCGTGCCTCCGCATCGGGAAATACACAAGACTGCGCTTGGAGCCACCGAGTCAGTATTGTGGGAATATGCTGAAAAACCGCTCACTGTAATCCAACGGCTAAAAAAACTTGGCTATCGCATTGTAGCTGTGGAACAAACTACAGAAAGTGTTGCGTTGCAGGATTTCAGCATGCCTCCCGGGGACAAGGTGTGTCTGGTTTTCGGAAATGAGGTTCATGGCGTTTCGGAGGAAGTGATAGCTGAAGCAGACGAAGCCGTGGAAATACCTCAGTCGGGAACCAAGCACTCAATCAACCTTTCTGTGTGCACGGGTATCGTATGCTGGGAATTATTTAAAAAACGCCCGTAATCGTGGCGCCGAAAAGAATGTCCGGGCGGAATTTCTAAATTTGCATGCATACAATCACATTATGAAAGGCATTCTTATCATCACTCTCTTCATTGCAGGCATTGGGACATCCGTTGGACAGGAAGCGGGTAAGCCGTGTCCGGCATCTGGGGCTGTTGTTATCGACGGCGCTTCGGATGAATGGCCTATGGCCTGGGTCGATGACGATGATAAAATTTTCAGTTACAATGTGTGTGCTGATGACAACAACTTGTATGTGCGAGTCAAAACGAGTGATTATTACGCAAAGCGAAAAATAGCGGCCTTTGGGTTTACGATGTGGATGGATGCGACGGGTAGAAAAAAGAAGAGGGTGGGTCTGCGCTTTCCGGTAGGTGGAACCGAGGCAGAGGAACGGGCCGCTGCGATCCGTGATGAGGGACCGCAGGGAAATTCCATGGGAGAGAAGGCCGACTATCAAAAAATGATAGACAGGCGGTTGATAGCGGACCTGGAAATCATGGAGCTGATCGGTCTTTCCGATGAACCCATCACCAGCACCCGATCAGGAATTACCAACGGGATTAAAGTGGCTATTGCCATGGATGCATCCGGGGCCTATGTGTACGAAGCATTGATCCCTTTTCGATCATATCGCTTTTCCCGCGCAACGCTCTCTGAAATGAGCATCGGTTTTGAAACTGGCAAGTATGTGGTGCCCAAAGCCACCACCAAGACCAAAGGAGGTTCCATGATCGACTATACAAACCCTTCCCAGATGAGCAGGATGCAGGGTTACGATGGCATGATCGGAAATCCCAAATTAACGTATAGCATGTATGCGTGGACAGTGCTGAAACTGAAATAGAAGCGTGCGCGTAGTCTTTACACCCATTGTAGTGTACCTTTCCCAGCATGTCGGATCGCTATAATCAGCGGGGAGTTTCCGCATCGAAAGAAGATGTTCACAGGGCCATCGCACACCTGGATAAGGGGCTGTTTCCCCGTGCGTTCTGCAAGATTACTGAGGACTTGCTGGCCCGCGATCCCGAATACTGCACGGTGATGCATGCCGACGGGGCGGGAACCAAATCTTCCCTGGCGTATCTGTATTGGAAGGAAACAGGAGATCTCTCCGTATGGAAGGGCATCGCTCAGGATGCGGTCGTAATGAACGTGGATGACCTTCTCTGCGTAGGAGCAACCGGTCCGGTATTTCTTTCATCCACCATCGGCAGGGACAAGAAACTGGTGACAGGAGACGTCGTCTCCGCAATCATTCAGGGGACAGAGGAAGTGCTTGCCATGTTGCGAAAGCATGGCATGGAGATTCACAGCACAGGAGGCGAGACCGCCGACGTGGGAGACCTGGTGCGAACTGTTATCGTAGACAGCACGGTGGTGACCCGCATGCGAAAATCAGAAGTCATCGACAACGGAAATATTCAGGCGGGTGATGTAATTGTTGGGTTGGCATCCTTTGGTCAGGCATCCTACGAGTCTGCCTATAACAGCGGCATGGGTAGCAACGGACTCACATCGGCGCGTCACGACCTTTTCGCCAAAACGTATGCCAAGCGATTTCCTGAATCCTATAATCCCGGGATACCGGATGACCTCGTCTACAGCGGTAAATACTTGCTAACGGATTGCATCAGCCGCGTCCCGCTGGATGCCGGTAAAATGGTTCTTTCTCCTACCAGGACCTATGCCCCGGTGATCCTTCCGGTACTGAAGGAAATGCGTAGCCGCATTCACGGCTTGGTTCATTGCAGCGGCGGTGCCCAAACGAAGGTGATGCATTTTGTAAACGACCTGCATGTAATTAAGGACAACCTGTTTCCCATCCCGCCTTTGTTCGAATTGATTTACGAGCAAAGTGCGACCACATGGGAAGAAATGTATCGGGTATTCAATATGGGTCACCGCATGGAGATCTATGTCTCCGCTTCCGACGCAGACCGCATCGTTGAAATTGCAAAAGGCTTCTCGGTCGAAGCACAGGTGGTTGGACGGGTGGAAGCTGCTGCCGTCAAGAAACTTACTATCCAAAGTCCGCACGGCGAGTTTGTTTACAATTAGGCGGCGCCAGGCTTCAACCGATCATAGAATTTGTCCTTTTCTCCCGGACCCCTTTCCTTATTTTCGATCCAAATTCCTGACCATGAAAAGAATCCTCATCCTCCTCTTCGCGGTTTTCTCAATAACCGTTCATGCGCAAAAGCGGAAGCCAGCCAGCAGTGCTCCGACACCCAAAAAAGTACTTTCACACACTGACTACGACAGCTGGAAAGAGATTACGTATAAATCCCTTACTCCGGATGGCGCCTTTGCCTGCTACACGGTTAACCCGCAGGACGGGGACGGTCAATTGTTCTTTTACAATACGAAAACGGGGGCTCGTGATTCCGCAGCCAGGGCAGAGAATATTTCCCTGGCGTTTGACAGCCGCTTCGCTGTGTTCAAAGTCAAGCCGCCTCAGGGACTTGTTAAGGATCTCCGGAGACAGAAAAAGAAAAAAGAAGACCTTCCACGGGATACGCTTGGCGTCTACTCCTTTCTCACCCGTGCCATTGAAAAGATCCCGGAGGTAAAGTCCTTCCGCCTTCCAGAGAAACAAGGTGGATGGCTGGCGTACCTAAAAGAGGCTCCTCGTGAGGACAAAGGGAATACACAGGATAAGAGTGCAAAGTCTAAAAAGGGAAAGAAGTTTTCAGAGGAAAACGGACACCGGCTGGTGCTCAGGAACCTTACGACCCGGAAAGAGAACGTCTTTGACTTTGTAAAGGACTACACGTTTGCCAAGTTCGGTCAGGGTCTGCTTTTTGTTGGGACCGGCAACGACAGCACAACGAAGGCGGGCGTTTACTGGTACGATCTGCAAAAGGAGACGCTCCAGGTTTTATACGAGGGTAAAAGCAAATACCGGATGAAGGGCCTTTCCATCAGCGAAGACGGCAAGCAAGTTGCGTTCCTCGTCGATCCGGACACTACGAAAGCACTGGTTCGCCGTTACCAGCTTCATCACTGGAAAGAAGGGGATGCCCGCGCAACGCTCATGGATGTGGAGCGATCCATGGGTATTCCGCAGAACTGGATCGTCAGTGAAAATTACACACCCTATTTTTCGAAGAATGGGGCGCGGTTGTTTTTTGGATCTTCTCCAATACCAATCGTGCAGGATACAACCCGGCTTACCGAAGAGATTGTACAGGTGGAGGTTTGGGGCGGAGAAGATGATTACATCTATCCGCAGCAAAACAAGCAGTTGGATACAGAACGAAAGCGGGCCTACGTGGCCGTCATCGATCTGGTTAACCGGAATGTGATGCAGTTGGGTGACCGGGAGGTTCCTTCTGTTGAAATGGGCGAGGAGGGCAACGCGCCTGTTGTTCTGGGCGAAACGAATGTTCCATACCGGAAAATGATCACCTGGGATCCGTCGGCCTATACCGACTTTTATCTTTTCGACTTGCAAAAGCAAGTACGCACCACCGTAGCCCGCGGTGTAAAAGGGAATGCCAGTTTATCGCCGAAAGCAGGATACGTATACTGGTTCAGCCTGCCCGACACCGCATGGAACAGTTATTCCGTTGCCGACGGCAAGACCACCGTACTTACAAAGGACTTGCCGGTGCTGTTTGCCAACGAGGAAAACGATGAGCCTGACTATCCGGGTGCGTACGGTTCGGCAGGATGGACTGAAGAGGACAAACTCTTCATTGCCTACGATCGATACGATCTTTGGGCGCTTGATCCCTCGGGAAACAAGCCACCCGTCAATTTGACAAAGATCGGAAGGCAGGAGAAAATAGTTTTTCGTTATGTGAAGCTGGATCCGGAAGAGCGCTTCATCCAGTCAGAGAAAGAAATCCTGCTCTCAGCTTTTCAAAAGGACACCAAGGCTTCAGGCTACTACAAGCTCTCCCTGAAGGATGGCAAACTCACGCGGCTGATCATGGATGACTTCCGGTTTGGGGGATTGTCCAAGGCAAAAAAGAGTGATCGCCTGCTGTTCACCCGGGAAAGTTTCCGGGAATTTCCGGATGTGTGGACCAGCAACCTGGATTTCGCGGGCCCCAGAAAGATCAGCCAAGCGAACCCGCAGATGAAGAAATACGCATGGGGGACGGTTGAAACTGTGTCGTGGGTGTCCAACGACAATGTTCCGCTGAATGGCCTTCTCTACAAGCCGGAAGGGTTCGATCCGAAAAAGAAGTATCCGATGATTGTTTATTTCTACGAGCGGGAGAGTGATAACCTGCATGCCCATATTCCGCCTACTCCCCTGCGCTCGACCATCAACCGCACAACGTATGTCAGTGACGGGTACATGGTGTTCGTTCCGGACATCCAGTATAAGATCGGCTTTCCGGGAGAAAGCGCACTCAACTGCATCATGCCGGGCATCACTTCGCTGCTTGTCAAAGGTTTTGTGGACGAAAAGAATATTGGCATTCAGGGACACAGTTGGGGAGGGTATCAAACAGCCTACCTGATTACGCGGACGGACCTCTTCAAGGCGGCGGAGGCAGGGGCCATTGTAGCAAACATGACCAGCGCATACGGGGGTATACGATGGGGATCCGGGCTCAGCCGTATGTTTCAGTATGAACACTCACAGAGCCGCATCGGAGGTACGCTGTGGGAGAAACCCCTGCACTACATAGAGAATTCACCGCTCTTTTTCGCCGATAAGATCAAGACGCCGCTGCTCCTTCTCCACAACGATGCCGATGACGCAGTGCCCTGGTACCAGGGGATTGAAATGTACCTGGCCATGCGGCGGTTGAACAAGCCGGTGTGGATGCTGAATTATAACGGCGAACCGCATTGGCCGGTGAAGCGTGAAAACCGGATGGACTTCCAGATCCGCATGAAACAGTTTTTTGACTTCTACCTGAAAGGAGCTGCGCAGCCTGACTGGATGAAGGAAGGAGTTCCCGCCATCGAAAAAGGGATCGAAAAAGGGTACTGACGGTTACTCGGGCGGGTTTCGTTCGCCCTTGAAGTACTTGTCGTCGTCATCCACTTCGCCGTCTTTGATTTGGCGAATGCCGATTTCGAGAATCTTGAATTCGGTGCGACGGTTTTTTTGGCGGCCATCCGGGTTATCCGATCCGTCGCGGTTGGTGTTTCGCGCGATGGGCTTGGATTCACCATATCCTTTGGCTACGAGCCGCTCCGAAGGAATACCCATTTTGATCAGGTAATTGACTGTGGCTGCTGCCCGGCGCTGTGAAAGATTGATATTGTATTCGACGGATCCAATGCTGTCGGTGTGCGATGACATTTCAATTTTTATTTCCGGATTGTCGTTCAGCACGTCCACGAGCTTATCCAGTTCCCGGGCGGAGGCGGGCCGTATGTTGGCGCTGTCATATCCAAAGTAAATATTACGCAAAGCGAACACCTTGTTCTTCTCCAGGCGATCGAGCACAAGCAAGGTGTCTAGCGTGATGTTTGTGACCAACTCTTTCAGCGTCTCCAGGGGAACCGATTTTCCAATGGTCTGGTAGGGCCCGCGCTTGACGAGGTAACCGTCGGTTTCGCCAATCAGTGTATACTTCTCATTCTCATAGACCCGGAAAAGGAATTTTCCGTCATTGGCCGTTACGTAATCCTGCATGATGTCACCCCGGGAATCCAGCAGAGTAACTTTTGTATTTATAAGTATTTCGCGTGTGCTATCTGGCCGCAGCGAATAGGTGACCCCCTGCAGGTGGTAATTCACGATCCGGAGACTTGGGTCTTCGTTGACGAACGTATATATGTCATCGTCGCCCATTCCCCCTTCGCGGTTGGAAGTGAAGAAGCCGCGGTCGGGACGGAAAAGAAATATTCCGAAGTCATCGTCTGTTGAGTTTACCGGTTGGGCCAGGTTCTCGATTGCCGTTTTTCCATTTACACGGTTGACGACAAAAATATCAAGCATACCGTATCCGGGATGGCCGTCGGAAGAAAAGAACAACTTTCCGTTTTCGGAGACATGCGGAAAGGTCTCGTTTCCCGATGTGTTTATTTCCGGCCCCAGATTTCTCACCCGCGAAAAGCGGCCACGCGAATCCATGTGAGCCGTATACAGGTCCAGACCTCCAAAGCCCCCTTTCCGGTTGGAGGAAAAATACAGGGTCCTTCCGTCTGGCCCGAACGCCGGCGTCGATTCCCATGAATCGGGCTGATTGATATTTATCTGCTGGGGTTCCGACCATTGGCCGCTGCGGAACCGGGACAGAAACAAATCCACATCGTTGGCCCCTTTGCGTTTACCCGTATTGCCTTTCGCGAACACCATAGTCTTTCCATCCGGGGAAAACGTAATCGTGCCCACATTTACATTCGGGGTGTTGATGGATTCAGGAAGAGGCTTTACGGTATTGACGTCAACAATGGCTCCTTGGGTTTCGGCCTTGTAGATATCTGTATAGGGGGTGCCTGTAGTGCCGTAGATTTTGTCGTTGGAGCGCGACGAAGTGAAGTACAGCGCCCCATCAAGGTAGGCCGGGGAATATTCGCTGAACGAAGAATTCAGGGTTTCCAGGTTCTTGATCCTGTAGTAGCTCGTTCGCTCGTTTAACTTGTTCAGGTAGGCCAGTCCTTCCAGTTCTTTTGCGGCACGATCGCGCATGCTTTCCAGTGTGCTCATGGTACGCAGTTCTTCCAGAGTTTTAGCAGAGGCCGCATATTTTCCGTTTGCCTGTTGCGACTTGGCGAGGTAGAAAAGAACAGAGTCTCTGTTGACACCGGGACCTCCGGCCTTCTCGTAGTAGGATTCCGCTTGCTTGATCCGGTTGGATTGCCGGTAGGATTCAGCGATATAATAATTGGCCTTTCCGTTTCGAGGCTGGGACTTCAATACGTTTTGGTAATACGCAATAACTGTTTCAAAATTCCCATACCTGAAATTCTTGAGCGCTTTTTTTTCGGGACTACAAGCATGGATGACGACCAGCAACGAGGCAAGGCTGAAAGCAATAAATGACTTGGTGCGAATGGTCATAGCCATGAAAGGTACAAAAAAGAAAATTTCAGGCGGGCGGGGTTTCTGCCGTTACTTTTCGGCAAATAACGGGCCAGCCAGGTATTCCGGGCAGGGATTTTCCATTGTTGTTCCCATGCTTCTTTGGTGGTGACAGTATTATTAAACGTGAGCGTGTCGGCGGAAAGTGTTTTGGTCTTGAAGAGTTTTTCCAGTTCCGACATGGGGTGGAGAACCACTGCATCGCCAATCAGAAAGGCAACCTTGGACCGGTCGAAAAAATCCAGCCCGGCAGTCTCCTGCAGGTTCTTCAGAATCCGAACCGACCCATCAATGGAGCATCCGCTTGCACCCGCCAGGTCCTCATCGATAGCCAAAACAATGAATTGATTGTAGTGAACAGCGAATGAAGTGTGGAGGGGTGCACCGTGGGCCGTCCATTGGTCACACAGCTCCCGAAGGCTTTTATCCACCAGGGCTTTCTCGGAGTCTGAAAGCAAGCGGTTTGCCTGATACACCCAGAGACGGGAGGGAGGAGGCATCGTTTCAAATGGTTGGTACATGGTATGCAGTTAAACTTACGGACTCACTAAATTGTTCCCTGTCATTTCCGGCGGCACGGCAACCCCCATCAGCGAGAGGATTGTAGGAGCAAGGTCGGCCAATACTCCATTCTTGATAGACCGCTTGCCCTCATCGTCCACCAGGATGCATGGAACCGGATTGGTAGTGTGGGACGTATGGGGAGTACCGTCGGGATTTTTCATTTGTTCGGCGTTGCCGTGATCGGCAATGATAATCACGACGTACCCGTTTTTTCGTGCTACTTCCGTCACCGCCGCGTTACATTGGTCAACTGCCTCGCACGCCCTGACGGCGGCGGAAAATACACCGGTATGCCCGACCATATCGGGATTGGCAAAGTTCAGGCAAATAAAATCAGCCTCCCCTTTTTCCAGTTCGTGGATGATCCTGTCGCGTATATCCGCGGCGCTCATTTCAGGTTTCAGGTCGTAGGTGGCAACCTTTGGGGAAGGGCAGAGGATGCGGCTTTCGCCGGGAAAGGGAATTTCCCTGCCACCGGAAAAGAAGAAGGTTACGTGCGGATACTTTTCCGTTTCTGCAATGCGGATTTGCTTCTTGCCGGCACGGGACAACACCTCGCCAAGCGTATTGCCCAGATTATCCTTATCGAAAATTGTTTTCACCCCCTGGAAGGATTCGTCATAATTCGTCAGTGTAACGTAATGAAGTTTCAGGCGCTTCATGGAGTACTCCGGAAAATCCTGTTGACTGAGGGCCTGCGTAATTTGACGTCCCCTGTCGGTCCGGAAGTTGAAGCAAATGACCACGTCATCCGGTTGGATGGTAGTAAGAGGTGCACCAGCACTATCCGTCACCACCAGCGGCTCCACAAACTCATCGGTAATGCCTGCGGCGTACGATGCTTTTAGCGCCGACACCACATCCGTGGTAGGTTTCCCGGTTCCATGAACGAGCAAATCATAGGCACGCTTTACGCGCTCCCATCGCTTGTCGCGATCCATGGCATAATAGCGACCGATGACCGAAGCAATTTTTCCCGTTGAAGCGGCCAGGTGTTGCTGCAGCGAGGTAATGTAACCCACACCGCCCTGGGGGTCGGTATCCCGGCCATCGGTGAACGCGTGGACAAACAACTTGGTTATTCCACGGGCGTGCGCGATGGAACAGATTGCTTTCAGGTGATCTATGTGTGAGTGCACACCTCCATCCGACAACAGGCCTATCAGGTGAACGGCCTTGTTATTTGTCTTGGCGTAGCTCAATGATTGGAGCAGGATTGGATTCTCTTCAAGTTCTTTGTCGGCGATGGCCTTGTTGATTTTTACCAGATCTTGATAGACGATTCTCCCGGCGCCGATGTTCATATGTCCTACTTCTGAGTTCCCCATCTGGCCGACAGGAAGCCCGACAGCCAGTCCGGAGGCCTCGAGCTGGCTGTGCGGACAGGTGCGGTACAGGGACTCGATGTAAGGAGTTTGGGCATGATCAACCGCAGAAACACCTTTGTCTTTGGCGATTCCCCAGCCGTCCAAAATCATGAGAAGGACTTTCCGATGCATTCCCCGTTTTTCCTTCAAATATAGGCCCGAATGGGACGATTTTAGACATTACCTACTTTGTTGGCTGGCAGAATTTAATGGCATACTTTTGGATGGTAATTGCAAATGATGAAGTACGCAACAGCGATAACGGTCTTGGTCTTGGCTATCAGTTTTCGCGCCTGGTCGCAACCTGAGATTTTTAATCCCGTCAAGGAGGCAATCAAGGGAAATAACGCCACGGCGCTGGTAAAGACATTTGCGCAATCTGTTGACATCAACCTGGACGGTAACATCAATACCTATAGCAAGGCGCAGTCAGAGTTTGTGCTGAAAGAATTCTTCAAAAAGCATCCTGTGAACGATTTCAGCATTGTTCACACAGGCGCTTCCAAAGGAGGGTTACAGTTTGCAATTGGTAATTACCTGAGTGCGAACGAGAGCTATAATGTATTGATGCGTGTACGGCAAATTGGTGAAACGTACCTCGTCCACGAGATCAGTTTTGTGAAACAGTAATGTTTCCTCAGCCCTCTTGATTCATTCTTCATGCATCCTTCCTACCTGACGCCAGAGGCAATCACGTTTTTTATCGAATCGGCACTTGCCGAGGATATTGGAGAGGGCGATCACTCCACGTTGGCAACCGTCCCTCGTGACCGGATTACGCAAGCGAGGCTCATAGTTAAAGACACGGGAATTCTTGCGGGCGTTTCCTTGGCGCAGCAGCTATATGCGCATGTAGATTCCACGCTCCAGGTTGACTATTTGTTAAAAGATGGATCCGAAATTAAGCCGGGAGACATAGCATTCATCGCGGAGGGCCGGGCACACACCATTCTTTCGACCGAGCGGTTGATCCTGAACTGCATGCAGCGAATGAGCGGCGTGGCGAGTTATACACATCGGGTTTGCAAGTTGCTGGCGGGCACCAAGGCCAAGTTAATGGACACCCGCAAGACAACGCCCAACTTCAGGCTGATGGAAAAATGGGCCGTCGGAATTGGCGGGGCCACCAATCACCGGTTTGCCCTCTACGACCGGATCATGATTAAGGACAACCACGTAGACCTTGCGGGAGGGATTCGGCCGGCGATAGAAAGCGCGAGAAAATACCTGCAGGAAAGTGGGAAAAAACTGGAGATCGAAGTGGAAACCCGGACCATGGCGGAGGTAGAGGAGGTGCTGGCCGTCGGTCAGGTTGATGTCATCATGCTGGACAACATGAGCCTTGCGGAAATGACACAGGCGGTGAAGAAGATCGACGGAGCCTTTAAAACAGAGGCGAGCGGCGGAATCACCGAGAACAACTTGAAGGACGTGGCAGGGTGTGGGGTGGACTTTATTTCCATGGGTGCGTTGACGCACACCGTGAGAAGCCTTGACCTAAGTCTGAAGGTTCTTGTTTGAAAGTAGGCAGTTTGAAAGGTGGCCATTAACTTTACACCCCTAGCAATCAAATTATGATCGTAAAAACAAAGAATTACAGGCTAGACAAGCCCTTTTACATAAAACTAGCCCTTAGCAATGTTCTTAAACATCAGTGGTGGACCATCCCCATTGCGGTTGGAATCTGCCTTTTCTATTTTTGGATTCCGAGTATCTGGTGGATCCTGGCCGGGACGCTGGGGTATGGGTTGTATGTCCTATTTTGGTTAATCCAGTTTTACGGCGTCACACAATTGGAACAGGGGAAGATGTTGTTTGAGCGTTTCTCGTACGAGATCACCAGCCAGCAAATCGTCATGAAAATAAATCCCAGGGAGGGCATGCCACTGAAGTGGGACCAGATCAAGCGGGCGAAAACCGGGAAGGACTACTTTCTCCTCTTTGTAAACAGGGCCCAACTTATCCACCTGCCGTACCGGATATTCAATAGCGACAACGAACGGAAATTTCTTGGGAGTATTTTGAAAACGAAAGGCCTGCTGAAGTAGTTTCAGGGGCATCAAAAGGTACCATGGCCTTCACCAGTAATTCCGACGACGGCCCGAGCAAAAACAGAAAACGTCACTCACCCTCCGAGGCGTACAGCAAGGCCTCCGGGTACTGTGCCTACCAGGAGCGATCACACAAGGAAGTCCGCAATAAGTTGTACGGCTATGGACTTTACCAATCAGAAGTTGAGGAGTTGTTGACCCAATTGATCAGTGAGGGATTCCTGAATGAGGAGCGTTTCGCAAAGGCATTCGCAGGGGGCAAGTTCCGGATGAATAAATGGGGGAAGAATAAGATTGTACATGCTCTGCAGACACACGGAGTTACCCCAACCTGCATTCAGCGGGGCCTGCGTGAGATTGATCAGTCTTCCTACAACCAGGTGCTCCGGGACCTGCTGGAGAAGAAAATCTCTCGTTTGGATGAGCCCAACATATACCGGACGCGGCAAAAAGCAGGTCAATTTGCGATTGGGAAGGGGTATGAGGCTGATTTGGTGTGGGCCACGCTCAAGGAAATACTGAAATAGGTTAATTTGTATTCTGCCCGACATTCGGGCCGCTTTTTCTGAACCTACATTCGTTTGATGGCGTTACCACCAGTCATGAAGTCCCAAATCCTTCTTGTTGCACTCTTCGTTACGGCATCCGCATCCGCGCAACAGGACATCCGGGAGAAAAACTTCAACGTCAAGCGGGGCGTTGCGATGGAGGGGTACGATCCGGTAAGTTATTTTGATGGCCGTCCGCAGGAAGGGAAATCGGCCATGCGGTTTACGCAGGAAGGTGTGACGTATCAGTTTGCCACGCAGGCAAACCTGGCCCGATTCCGGAGTTCGCCGGAGAAGTATGAGCCTGCCTACGGTGGCTGGTGCGCCTATGCGATGGGTCGTGCCGGTGAAAAAGTGAAAATTGACCCGGAGACATATAAAGTAATCAACGATAAACTCTACCTATTCTATAATTTCTGGGGCAACAACACGCTCACCGATTGGAATAGAGATGAGCCGCTTTTGAAGAACAATGGCGATCAAAACTGGAAGAGGTTTGTTCCTTGACGCCAGCATCCCGATTGCTCCGGATAATTTATCCTAGATTTGAACACTTTTTTTGAATATGAAATTAGAGACTGATTGTAAACACATCCTTGATCAACTGGCCGGTATTATGCGGCAGTTAGAGGAAGAAGACTATTGCGCTCCTTCGGTGACTCTGAGCAGAGGCACCATCGGGCAGCACATCCGCCATACGCTCGAGTTTTTTGTTTGTCTGAAGCAGGGCACCGCTTCCGGAGTCGTTAACTACGACAACCGGGAGCACGATCTGCTGATTGAATCAGACAAGAACCGGGCCCTGGACCTCGCAGCAGAAATCATGGAATTTGTATCACGACCGATGGACCATCAGGACCTTTTGCTGGAAGTAGGAGATGCAGAGGACAGCGGCCTCACCCTTCCAACCAATTATGCCCGGGAATTGGTGTACAACCTGGAACACGCGGTCCACCACATGGCGCTGGTAAAGATCGGCCTTCGCGAGGTGGCCCCGTATGTTCAGATTCCATTGGATTTCGGTATTGCAAACAGTACGCTGCGCTACCGCGAGTCCCTGCAGGCCGCGCGATGAACGGATAAGATGCATCTTGTTTCACGTATTCTACGCAGCAATTTTATCATCAAACTCAGGAGCTGGGAGTATTGGCCCTTCCATGTACTCCATGCTCCGCTGTATTTTTATTGGATATGGCTCTCTATAAAGGCAAGGTCGATTGTCTTCTTTTCTGCCTCCAATCCTGGAATCCTCATGGGGGGGATGTTTGGTGAATCAAAGTTTGATACCCTGAAACAACTTCCGGATACATGCCGACCGACAACCATCCGTGTGGAGGTGCCCGTATTGACGAAAAAGGTGTTGGAAGCCATGGCAGAAGGCGGGTTGCCCTTTCCGGTAATTTGCAAACCTGATCTTGGCGAGCGGGGTTGGATGGTGAAGAAAATTCAAAATGAAAAGGATCTGTCTGCGTATCTGCAGAAGATCCAGATTCCATTTCTTGTTCAGGCCTTTGTTGATCTGCCGTTGGAGTACGGTGTATCTTATATTCGTTATCCCAGCGACGAGAGGGGCCATGTAACCTCGATCGTTGGAAAGGAAATGTTGTCTGTAACGGGCAACGGGGTCAACTCCTTGCGTGAGCTGATCCTTGCGCAGGATCGTTCCAAGCTGCAATGGGAGCTTCTGGAGCAGCGGTTTGCGGACAGGCTGGTTGAAATCATTCCCCGTGACAAGCGGATAGAACTTAACGCCATTGGAAACCACTGCCTGGGGACGAAATTCCTCAATGAGAACCACCTGATTACAGCGCAACTTTCAGCTTCCTTTGATGCCATCAGCAAACACGTGGATGGATTTTACTTCGGTCGGTTTGATGTCCGGGCTTCTTCCATAGCTAACCTCGAGCAGGGAAACGTTATGGTGATGGAATTGAATGGATGCGGGGCCGAACCTTCACACATTTACCACCCGGGCTTCTCTTTATTCAAGGCAATGGGTGTATTATTCACCCATTGGGCCGACATTTACCGGGTGAGTGTCGAAAACCACGAGCGCGGGGCAGAGTACCTTCCGTATAGGGAAGCATGGTCCATCTACAGGAATTTCAGTAAACTGACCAGCACGGATTGATGGAGTATCTGCTTGTTTTTCTGATGGGGTTCATCTTCAGCTTCGTGGGGTCTATCCCTCCGGGGACACTCAACATCACGGTGCTGCAGCTGGGGCTGGACAAGAACATCCAGGTGGCCATGCGGTTCGCGCTGGCCGTTGCCATCATCGAGTATCCCTACGCCTGGATAGGCGTTCAGTTTGAGTACTACATTTCTTCTTCGCCGGTGGTGCTTGGCAATTTCGAGTTAATCACCGCTATGGTTATGACGTTGCTGGGAGTGTTTAACCTCTGGCCCACCAAAGCGCCGACGGGGATTGCCAGAAAGTTCAGCGAGAGCGGGTTTCGACGTGGGATTATCCTGAGCATTCTGAATCCCATGGCCATTCCTTATTGGATGGGGTTTACGGCCTATCTTAAGGTGCAGGGTTGGATCGACCTCCGGACCACCGGGCTGTTGCACAGTTATGTTTTTGGAACATCCGTTGGTGCTCTTGCCTTGCTGACGTCCCTGATTTTCTTCGCCAAGCGCCTGGCGCCCTACGTGCAGGGAAGTCGCTTGATAAAAGTTATTCCAGGACTGGTGCTTTTATCACTGGGAATGTATGCCTGGTATAGGTACTTTTTCTAGTGGACGCCGGAAACATCGTATCTCCAGCACGACACCAGGTGATCGTTGATGAGGCCGCAGGCCTGCATGTGTGCATAGATCACTGTGCTGCCGACGAATTTGAATCCGCGCTGAATGAGGTCTTTGCTCAATGCATCTGATTCCTTCGATGTTGCGGGAACCTCTTTCATAGTCCGTCGCTTGTTGCGGATGGTTTTTCCTTTTACAAACCGCCAGATATAATCGTCAAAGCTTCCGAATTCTTCCTGCACTTCAAGAAACCGCTTTGCGTTGTTGATGGCAGCAGCCACCTTCATCCGATTCCTCACGATGGCCGGATCAAGAAGCATCTTCTCCATTTTCTTATCGGAAAAACGCGCTACTTTCTCAGGATCAAAATCAGCAAAATGTTTCCTGTACCCCGCCCGTTTGTTGAGGATGGTAGACCAACTTAGTCCGGCCTGGGCGCCTTCGAGAATCAGGAATTCAAAATGGGTCCGATCGTCATGCACTGGAACACCCCACTCCTCATCATGGTAACGCACATAGGTTTCCGAGCCGAGGCACCAGGGACAACGCGATTTTTCAGAGGATGACATCAGGGATTGAATTTAATAATTTCACCGCATTGGGCTATCTTAACCAAAAAATTACCATGAAATACTTGATCACCCTGTGCCTGGCGCTTACGCTCATGAACGCAACGGCACAAACGTCCGATGTGGAGAAAAAATTGGCGGAACTTGGAATTCAGCTTCCGGTTGCGCAGAAACCCATCGCCAACTATGTGAAAGCGGTACGCACAGGAAACCTGGTTTTTCTGGCGGGACATGGTCCGTCCAACCCCGACGGCACAGACATTACCGGGAAGGTGGGCAAGGAAATGACTATTCAGCAAGGATATGACGCAGCCCGGTCGACTGGCCTGAACCTCTTAGCTTCTCTGAAAGCCGAAATAGGGGACCTCAACAAGGTAAAACGAATTGTGAAAGTGCTTGGCATGGTGAACTGTACGGAGACGTTTACCGATCAACCCAAGGTGATGAACGGATTCTCTGATTTAATGGTCAGTGTTTTCGGAGAAAAAGGAAAACACGCCCGCTCCGCCGTTGGAATGTATGTGTTGCCGAAGAACATCACAGTGGAGATTGAAATGATTGTCGAAGTAGAAAACTAATCCTTGGGCGTGAGATATACCCGCCTGCAGGTTCGTTGCCCGCCGGACTACACCGACATCCTCATAGCAGAAATCGCGGAAGCTGGTTTCGACATTTTCATGGAATCAGAGACGGGCTTTGAGGCCACGGCGGAGGAGCATCTGGCAGACCTGAAGATGGTGGAGGAAATCCGAAAGAAGTACGACCACCTTGATCCGCTTACAGTGGTGCAGGATTTCGTTGAAAAACAGAATTGGAATGAGGAATGGGAGAAGAACGTAATACCGGTTGTCGTGGAAGACCAGTGCGTGATCCGGGCGGAATTCCATACGCTGCCACAGCCATATCCCTATGAAATCATTATCACGCCCAAGATGTCTTTTGGAACCGGGCACCATCCTACCACGTACCTGATGGTAAAAAATCAATTGCACATCGACCATCAGGACAAGCGGGTCATGGACGCCGGCTGCGGAACCGCCATCCTGTCGGTGATGGCATCCAAACGGGGGGCACGCGGCGTGGAAGCGTTTGATATTGACGAATGGAGTCTGAGCAACGGGAATGAAAATGCCGAACTTAATGTCTGTGACAATATCCGAATCCGTCAGGGGACCATTGAATCTTTTAGTTGGCCTGAACCCTTTGACATCGTGCTGGCCAACATCAACAAGAATGTTCTGTTAGGGGAAATGAAGGCGTATGCTGCACACCTGGTTCCAGGGGGAATCCTGCTGCTTAGTGGATTTTTTGTTGCTGATATCCCCGATCTGCTTCAGGAGGCAGGCCGTCATGGGCTGGCTGAACAATCACGCGATGAGCGATTGCAGTGGGCATGCCTTCAGTTGAAGAAGGGCGAATAATAGTAGCCGAAGTTCATCAACAAAATGGACGGCGCAGCGTTCAGAGAAGGACAGGCCCCGCTTTATCCAAATTATTTGCGAATTTCAGGCATTAACAACGTGAAAAAGACCTGTATTTACCTGATTTTGTTGTTGGCAACAACACCGGCTGTCTGGGCACAAACGCCTGGCGCCTACAAGCTCGCGTTTCAGGATAGCGTGCGGGTGATGATGGAAACTAACCAGAATACAGAAACATCGATGGTGGGCGGTACGTTTGCGACCGCCTGGCACAAACTCAGCCTGGACCAGCAGGAATTGATTGTGCGGCAATCCGACGTTCTCCGGAAAAGAAAGTACAAGCCCTTTCCGCTTTTGTCGGACTACTATGGCGCCATCGCATTTGCTGTGGAGCGTGAAGGGGCCGATCAGGATAAGATCGATTCATACCTCCGGGTTGCTCAGAAGGTAATTGAGAAGGAAAACGGAAAGAGTATCGCTTCCTTTTTTCATTACTGCCGCGACTTCTTTGAATACCATGCATTTCATTATGACCGTGCTTTCCGCATGCATGCGGAAGCAGACAGCTATTCTTTCGAGTATGTCGATGATTCGGGAGACGCGCTCCCGGGCCCAACGAATACGGCGGACACATTTGGTCAATGGGATAATCCTAACCCGCCGCCCGACGACAACACAAGTTGGCAGGATGATACCGTGAAGACGGCCCCCACTCCGTATTGGATGGAAATTACCCCGCAGCCTGTTTTGGGCGGACCTATAATGAAGCTGGAGGGAGTGACCTTTAATTTTTCCACACGCTTTGATTCAGCGTCCTTGAAGAATACGCGGGGAACTCTGGGTCTGCGTGACGGAACTTTTGTCGGGGAAAAGGGAACCTTTGGCTGGGAGCCCGCCGGGCTAAGTTCTGATTCGGTCTATTTTGAGTTTAAGGAATATAATTTCAACGTAGATCTGGCGCACATTCGTGCAGAGCAGGGATCGTTGCGGTACCTTGGCAAGGTGTCCCAAAAAATCGACGGAGTCTTTGAGTTTCGCAGTGCGCGGCATAAAGACAAGAAATCTTCGGAGTACCCCCGGTTCATGTCGTTTCAAAGCAATGTGGTCATGGAGGGGTTGAGCGACAAAAACGTGAAGTACACGGGTGGATTTGCCCTGAATGGTCGTCGGATATTCAGTTCTTCAGTGAGCGGCGACTATGCCAAGCTGGAAGTATCGGGAAAAGAAGAAAAGATGTTCACCGCCCGGTCCCGTGAATTTGAGTTCAGGGATTCGCTGATCACGGCCAAGAGAGCCCGGATACAACTGTACCAGCTTAACGACTCGATTTATCATCCGGCTGTGCAAATGCAATTTGACTATGGAAAGCACCGTCTCTTGGTGGAGCGCGAGAAAGGTCAGTTGCGGGATGCTCCATTTACTTCCACGTTCTTCAACGTGGACTTCAGTACAGACCTGATCCGTTGGGATCTGGAATCGGACAGTATGAACCTGCGTACATACGGGGGGAACAATCAAGCTCCGATGATTATAGAGTCTACCGGCTATTATCATCCAAACGACTACATGCTATTGACCGGGAAGGGATTTCGGTTTCATCCGTTGGCCGTTGTTGTCAACTATGCAAAAAACGCCGGCGTGCAGGAATTCTACCTCGATGATCTGGTGCAATCATCACATCTGAGTTACGATGAGATCCGGGCAGCGATGGCTTTCCTCTCCCAGAAAGGGATGATCAACTACAATCCGGCCACCAGCGTTGTTCAGGTGAAAGAGAAGGCGTTCCACATCATCGATTCAAAGAGGGGCTTTGAGGATTATGACAACTTGAAGATCCATTCCATTTCAGACAAAGCCGCAAACGCAACCATCAACTTTCCTCAGCGAAGAATGGTTGTTCGAGGCGTAGATGAGGTAAATGTCAGCGATTCATTGAATGTTATTCTCAAACCCGACAGCAGCGTAATCACGATCCTTCAAAACCGTGATATTAAGTTTGATGGGAAGATCACGGCAGGGAATTTTGAAATCAACGGGAAGAACTTCACCTTCAAATACGACAGTTTCTTCATCAGCTTGAATACAATCGACTCCATCCGGTTTTACATCACAGAGAAAAACGCCAAGGGCCAGACGGTGAGGCGTCGGGTGAATAATGCAATGGTTGGTGCCGACTCCACGGCCTCCGCGGAGATGGGCATGCAGTCGGGTGGGGGAAAGACTTCCGGAACATTGTACATCAATCTTCCGGGCAACAAATCGGGGAAAGTCAAGGCGCCGCACTACCCACGGCTGGATGCCGCAGCAGGCGGAGTCATCTATTTTGACCGAAGCGAAGTATTGGGTGGGGCGTATGACCGGTCGGTCTTTTTTGCGGTGCCCCCGTTCAACCTGGACAGCCTGAACGATGCTGATCCAGGGTCGATTCATTTTGACGGCACATTCGTTTCGAGCGGAATGTTTCCAAGTTTCAAGGAGAAGCTGCATACGATGCCTGACAAGTCCCTCGGGTTTACCCATGTGATTCCGCAAACCGGGTATCAGCTCTTCAAGGGTGATGGAAAAGTTTATGGAGGATTGAATATGGACAACGCCGGGCTGCGTGTAAACGGCAAAATTGAATACCTCGCCGCAAGCGTGCAGTCCAATGATTTCGTGTTTTATCCGGACTCGGTGGTGGCGAAAGGCACCGTCGGCGAGTTGAAAGAGAAGCAGTTTGGGAAAGTATGGTTTCCCCAGGTCGTCCTTCCGGAATATGAATTGGTTTGGAAGCCACACCATGACCGATTCCGGTTGAGAAATCTAAAGGGTCCGTTCAATTTCTATCAGAGCACAGCTCAGTTGGACGGGACAATGACGGTCTCAAAGGCAGGAGTAACAGGAACCGGCAAACTTATCACGCGGGGATCGGAGGCGGTCTCGAATGAGTTGAGTTTTTCAGCCAAAGAGTTTTCCGCCCGACACGCGAGTTTCCAGGTAAAAACCACCAATCCGGATAAGCCGGCCCTTCAGGGTGAAGACATCCGGCTGAAATTCAACCTGGCAGAAAATTTTGCTGAAATCAGCCCGGAGATCGAAGGGGAGACCGCCATTGCCTTTCCATATGCTCAGGTAAGGACGTCCATTCCTACAGCCCGGTGGGACTTAAATACTCAGCGGATTACTATGACCAAGGGGGCGAATGTGTCACTGGAAAATTCCCATTTCTATACTACACGCAAAGAACTTGATTCGCTGGCGTTCAATGCTGAAAAAGCGGAGTACGACATCAAATTGCAGCAGCTCAAGGTAAGCGGGATACCCTATATCATCGTCGCAGACGCGAAGATAACGCCTGAAAACAACGAGGTACTTATTTTGGAGAACGCCAAGATTGATCAGTTGAAGAATACCGTTATCGTACTGGATACACTGCACGGATATCACCGAATGATCAACGGGGTGGTAGATATCATTTCGCGGAAGGAATTTAAAGGGTATGCAACCTATCAGTATATCAATGCGGTGAAAGACACCTTTGCCATCAAAATGCAGGATTTTAAGGTGGAGCCCATCGAAAGTGAGGCAAAGGGCAAGCGGGGTAAGGTGATGGAGATGCACACGGTGGCTAACGGGAAGGTGGAGGACAAAGCCAAGCTGATACTGGCTCCCCGGATTTTCTACAAAGGGGACATGGTCATGTATGCTACCCGGCCGGCCTTGCAGCTTGACGGCTATGTGAGACTCGACTTGCAGAAAATCAAGAACTACAATACCTGGATTGTGTACAAGCAGGCGGGCGACAAAAAAGAGGTGAAGATCGATTTTGACAATGCGGTAACAGAAGAGGGTAAAAAGGTAGAGGCAGGCCTGCATTTGTCTGCCGACAATAGCTTGTACATTACTTTTGTGAGTGATAAAAAGAGTCCGGATGATGATGATTTCTTTGTCCCGGGAGGGTCCCTATTCTTTGACAAGGAAAGCGGCGAATTCAAGATAGAGGACCAGCTGAAATCTTCCGGCGAGAAGCTGTCGGGAAAGGTTTTTAGCTATAATGAAGAGAAGCAGGAAGTTCGGTTTGAGGGACCGGTTAATTTTTTCGGTGATGCCAGGGAATTTCATCTGACTGCCTCAGCCATTGGTTCCGGAAATATGGAGACCAACGAAATCAGGGCGAACGCCTTTATCATGGCGGATCTGAATTTGCCAATCCAGATTTACCAGGCGATGGCGCTCGACCTGCAGGCCGTTGTAAAAAACGAAAACATACCGGAAGGCGTCGGAGATCAAACTGAACTGCTTTACAAAATAGCCGACCTGGTGGGGGAGAAGGTGGTCAAGGATTTTGAGCAACGATCGCACCAGGGCTACGTGTCGCTGAGCACGCTGCAGTCGTTAAGCCTGCCCCTCGTTTTTGCCAATGTGAACCTGAAGTGGTCTTCGAAACACAAGGCCTTCTACAGCGACGGACTCCTGGGATTAAGTCATATTCTCAAGACCGACATCAACGGGGGATTTGAGGGATTCCTGGAAATTAAAAGGAATGAAGACGGAAGCCCGGTATTCCATGTCTTTCTGAAGGCGTCACCTGATTCCTGGTACTACTTTGGGTACGAGGACAACCGGCTGATGGTTCAGTCCTCGAGTGTGGACTTTAACAATCAAATTTCAAAACGAACCAACGCTTCCAAGGCGAAGCTGGGAGAGCTGGTATTCATCCCGGGGAGCGATGAGGAAACCCTTTCCTTTATTAATCGGTTCAGAAAGAGTTATTACGGTATGGAGGCCCCGTACGAGCTTTCGGCCCCTTCTGCCAGGAAGAAGGACAAAAAGAAGGATAACAAGTCAGACGATGGGTTTTGAGGGTAGACTCATAAGCCGGACGATTTTTTCTGATACCTTTGCGTGCTCAAAAAACGAACTAGCATTTTATGAATAGCATCGGAAAGATATCTTCGGTACTGGTGATTTTGGTCGTGCTAGGGGTTTCCTGCAGCAAAACGGCGACAGTGACGCCTACCAAGGGGTGCAACATTACATTTAAAGGAAAGCCACTGAATTTGCCCGATGTTTCATGTGATGAATTTCAGCCTGGTGAATTCTCAGTAACCGCTACCAACGCACCTGGTGAGCAGGAATTGACCCTTTTGAAGAATAGCTCCCGGCAGACCATCAACTTTGTCCTTTCCGGGGATCCAAGCTCCTTTTACTCTACGACGTTTTCCGCTACTCCGCCCACAGTAACCGTTTCAGGCCTCGTTTGGACGTTTAGCGGAGCCGTAGAGAACGGCAGCGGCGATTCAGGAAGCATCTCCGGCACCTGCACATGTCCAAATTGACCATATTTGAGGGTCGGTCGTCTAACTAATGTTGCTCCGTATCGGTTTTTTAGCGATTT
>JAWXBL010000016.1:0-61391 GCA_034440075.1 Cytophagales bacterium | reverse complement strand
TCATCCGGGAGCTATATCATTTACCGGGAACTACATTCCCACGGCAACGAACGTGGTTCAAAGCACAGAAGGAGCGAGCAGCGCCTTTGGCCCATCGGTGGGCGTGGAGTACATCTGGCTTCGCAGTGCTGTGAATACTCCCAACTATATCGGCAACCCATACTGGACAGTCGTTCCCGGAAGTCAGAATCAAGTATCACTCACGCTGAGCGGCCTGACGAAGACCACGTATTACATCCGCTGTGCCCGTGCGATGACGTGCGAGATGTACTGGGGCGAGACCAACATCGCAACCGTACCCGTTGACTTGTGCAGCCCTGATTTTATTCACGGCGGGACAATTTCATTCAGCGGCGTTTTCAATCCCAACACCCCCAATGTCGTTACCAGCACCAACCCTGCAACCTGCGACTTTGGTCCGACCATCGGCATCGAATATGTCTGGTTGAAGAATGAACAGCACGTTCCCTTTAACAATGGAGCGAACGGATGGACGGTGATACCCGGAAGCACCAACGCTTCGTTCACCCTGGGCACGCTGACACAGACAACGTACTTTATCCGTTGTGCGCGTGCAGCAACGTGTGAGATCTACTGGGGCGAGAGCAACATCGTGGGCGTTACGGTGGATCGGTGCCTACCGGAGTTCACCCATGGCGGAGAAATCCAGCACATCGCTGCTTACAATCCAAACGCCACCAACGTGATCACCAGCAAGAAGAAAGCCTCGAGCGACTTCGGCGACGGCGTGGTGATGGAGTACCGGTGGTATTCAACCACTACTAATCTCCCGTTCAGCAACGGCAGCAACGGATGGAGTGAAGTGGTAGGGGGCACCGATCCTACGTTGAAGATTCCGCTGTTGACGGCCACTACACGCTTTATCCGCACGGCCCGGGTGACAGGATGCAATACCTTTATTGCACAGAGCAACATCGTGGAAGTAGAAGTAAACGCCTGCGCTCCGGACTACTTTGTGACCGGATCCATTTCCTTTGAGCAGGGCGTCATCAAGGCTGGGACCGGCAACATAATTCTGAGCAAGAAAGACGCAAGCAGTCCGTACGGACCCGTGGAATACGCCTGGGCTGTAAGTACTACAACCAGCAACACATCCCAGGTGATCGGAAACCCGGCCTGGTCGCTGTTGCCCGATCGGCATTCCCCGGAACTGCCGCTGTTGGGTATCACCCAACTTACATACTACGTGCGGCTGGCAAGACTGGCAGGAGTTGGGTGTGTTGATTACGTGGGCGTGAGCAACGTGATCACCGTGGTTCCTGCGCCGGCGGCCAATGCGAGTACCTCAAGTACTTCTACTAATCGGTACGCCGTATACCCCGTGCCGGCCCTGGCAGGACAGCCTACTGTGGTGCAGTTCATCAATACCGAAGAAGAAACTTTACAAGTGCGGATCCTTAACCTGGCTGGAAGCCAATCCAGTACACACACGTACCCGTTGGTGAAGCACGAAGTGAACCGCATTTCCATTTCCCTCGACGGCCTGTCTGCCGGGCTGTATGTGATGGAGATCCGGGCGGGCAACACCGCGGAGATCCGGCGGTTGATGATCCGGTAAGGGGCAGCTACAGCACAGGTTGCTAAAGAGTGTAGTGAAAAGCCAAAGGAAAAAGGTGCCAAAACAAGCGGCAACAGGCCTTTATGCCGACAATGCATAATGGCCAGGACCAATGGACCTGTCCGTCACAATTCAAGGAGGAAGACGTTTGGCTCCTTGTTCAACTTTATCTAAGTTTGCGCCCTCATGAAAATGTCCAGGGTTAGGTTCATTCTCTCGCAGTGCATTTTTCTGGTTGTTGGGTACTGTCTGGTGGGTGCACAGATCCATCAGGCCAGTGTTCAATTTTCCGAAAGTCCCTCGGGCGAAAGACAAGAAACTAGCTTCTGCAGCAACCTCCATCAAGCGTTCCTTCCGGTTCTAAAGCCGGCCTCTGCAGGTAAAGAGAAAAGAAAAATAAATTTACAGCCATCCATTGCTGAGTTCGAACAGGACAAGTTGGCTTCAACGACGCAGCAGGCCAAAAGGAGTTTTCAGCTGGTAGACTTAGGCAATATTAGCCACCACCGTATTAAAGTAGCGCCGATACATATCCCGGCGAGTTACCATTTCTTCCATCCTCCCAAGCAACACCAATTGTTTGAGGTCTTCAGGATTTGAATGGGCATCGCCCATCTTAAGAATGCTCATGGAATTATTTCTGTGTTCTTAAATGAATCTGACACCTCCGTTGTTACGTCTCGTGCGGTGTTGATAAAAGTAAAAATTCATCATTTCGTTTTTTAAAGTGTACTTACTATGAAGAAAATTCTGTTGCTGATGGGTCTTATGTTCCTTTTGATCCAGACCAGTTGTAAATCAAAGAAAGAAGTTGCGGATACGGAGGCCAAATTTCTGGTTACAAGCCCGGTTAAGATGGACACGTCGATAACCAAGGATTACGTGAGTCAAATACGTGCGATACAGCATATTGAGGTAAGGGCACTCGAAAGAGGCTATCTCGAGAAAATCTTTGTCGATGAAGGGCAATTTGTGAAGAAAGGGCAACTGATGTTTCAAATCATGCCGATGCTATACAAGGCTGAATTACAAAAGGCACAGGCTGAAGCCGATTTTGCTGAAATCGAATACAGAAACACAAAGTCACTGGCCGACAGCAACATTGTAGCGCCCAATGAATTGGCAATGATGAAAGCTAAATATGACAAAGCGAAAGCAGAATTAGCGTTGGCTGAGGTCCGGCTTGGCTTTACACAAATCAAGGCTCCTTTTGACGGCATCATGGATCGCTTTCACGTACGGTTGGGGAGCCTGATTGATGAAGGAGATTTGCTTACCAACTTGTCTGACAACAGCAAAATGTGGGTCTACTTCAATGTTCCTGAAGCAGAATATCTGGATTACAAATCGACCATCAACAAAGACAGTTTGGTACAGGTACAGCTTATGATGGCGAATAACAAGCTGTTTCAACATCACGGACAAATTGAAGCTATTGAAGCAGACTTCAACAACGAGACTGGAAATATTGCATTCAGAGCAACCTTTCCGAACAAGGAAGGGCTCCTGCGCCATGGCGAAACAGGCAATGTGATTATGACTGTGCCCTTCAAAAAGGCGTTGCTGATACCTCAGAAAACTACTTTTGAAATTTTAGACAAGCGCTATGTATTTGTAATTGATAAAGACAGCGTTGTACAGTCTCGCCAGATCACTATTGCGGCCGAGTTGCCTCACATTTATGTTGTGCAGGATGGGCTGGTCGAAACCGATAAAATCCTGCTGGATGGTCTTCGGCTTGTACGAGAGCGGAATAAAATAAACTATGCTTTCGTAGCGCCAATGACCGCACTTTCGAACTTAAGCCTTTATGCGGAATAACTACGCATCCTAAACTCAAGCAAAATGTTTAGTAAGATTATCCATAGACCCGTCTTTGCCATTGTAATTTCAGTGATCATCGTTTTCGTTGGTTCCTTGGCAATCCGGCAACTGCCCATATCCCAATTCCCGGAAATTGCACCGACAACGGTGAGTATTTTTATTGCGTATCCGGGAGCCAGTGCCGATGTGTTGGTGAAATCAACCCTTATCACCCTGGAAAATTCCATCAACGGAGTACAGGGTATGCGGTATATGACCACCGATGCCACCAGTGCCGGAGAGGCTACCGTTACCATCATCTTTGAGCCAGGCACCGACCCCAATCAGGCAGTTATCCGCGTAAAAACAAGAGTGGATCAGGTGATGCCGCTGTTGCCTGCCCTGGTACAACGTGAAGGGGTAATCATCACGCCCATCCAGCCGAGTATGTTGATGTATGTCAATTTATACAGCACCGACAAGAACCTGGATGAAAAATTCTTGTATAACTACGCCAACGTAAAAATGATACCTGAAATAAACAGGATCAGAGGAGTTGGCAGAACACAGATTCTGGGCAGTCGAACTTACGCGATGCGCGTTTGGCTGAACCCCGGCCGCATGCGAGCCTATAGCATCTCCGTGGAGGAAGTTATGGAGGCATTAGCCCAGCAAAGTATAATTGGACGCCCCGGCAGGATTGGGCAAAGTTCAGGCATTGCAGCTCAATCGCTAGAATACGTTCTGACTTACAAAGGAAGGTTCAACAAGCCTGAAGAGTATGAACAGGTAATAATCAGAGCTAATCCGGAAGGGGAAAGCATCCACCTGAAGGATATAGCTAAAGTCGAATTGGGCAGTGAATTCTTCGATATCTATTCCAACCTGGACGGCCACCCTTCCGCGGCCATTGTTTTGAAGCAGAACTTTGGAAGTAATGCCAGCGACGTCATTCGGGAAGTAAAAGCAACACTCGAAGTAATGAAGGGCGACTTCCCTCCGGGTGTGGATTACAAGATCAGTTATGATGTGTCTAAATTTCTGGACGCATCGATAGAGCAAGTGACGCATACGTTGCGGGATGCCTTCATACTTGTTGCGCTGGTCGTATTTCTTTTTCTTGGCGATTGGCGTTCCACACTCATCCCGATCCTGGCCGTTCCGGTATCCTTGATCGGCGCCTTTTTTGTTATTCAATTTTTTGGACTCTCCATCAACCTGGTAACACTCTTTGCATTGGTATTAGCCATAGGCATTGTTGTTGATGATGCCATCGTTGTTGTGGAGGCGGTTCACGCCAAAATGGAAGAGGAGCACCTGTCGCCTTACAACGCTGTCAAAAAAGTGATGGGGGAGATCAGCGGGGCGATTATCGCCATTACATTGGTCATGGTATCCGTGTTTGTACCCATTTCATTCATGACGGGCCCCGTAGGAACTTTCTATCGGCAATTTTCAATCACGATGGCTAGCGCGATTGTGATATCGGCCCTCGTAGCGCTTACGCTAACTCCTGTTTTATGTGCCATGCTTTTGAAAAACAAACATGGAAAGCCTGAAAAGAAAAAGCTGCTGACCAAATCGCTGGACAAATTCAACAGTGGTTTCGGAAAACTCACGGGATGGTACGTAGGATTGCTTCGGGTGATTGTAAGCAGGAGGGCGCTTACGTTCGGTATTCTGGTGGCATTCGCCTTGGGCATATTCTTTGAAAACAGAATTTTGCCTGCGGGATTTATCCCCAGCGAAGACCAGGGTACCATTTATGCAATCATTCAAACGCCTCCAGGGGCAACCCTGGAAAGAACCAATCAGGTTTCCCAGGAGCTTCAGAAAATATGTAAAATGATTGAGGGTGTAGAATCTGTGTCCTCCCTGGCCGGGTACGAGATTATGACTGAAGGCAGAGGCTCCAATGCAGGTACGTGCCTGATCAACCTGAAGAGCTGGTCTGACCGCCGCCATTCGGTCAAAGAAATCATGGAAGAGTTGGAAGAGAAGTCCAAAGATCTGGGAGCTATTGTAGAATTCTTTGAACCGCCGGCCATCCCGGGGTTTGGATCGTCGGGAGGATTTTCGTTGCGCTTGCTTGATAAGACATCCAATACCGACTATCAGGAATTCGATAGAATCAACAAGAAATTCATGGATGATTTGCGTAAGCGCGATGAGCTCGCAGGCTTGTTCACTTTTTTCGCAGCCAATTATCCTCAGTATGAATTGATAATAGACAATGAGCTCGCCATGCAGAAGGGCGTCTCAATCGGTACGGCGATGGAAAATTTGAATATCCTGATTGGAAGTACGTATGAACAGGGCTTTATTCGGTTTGATCGCTTTTTCAAAGTTTACGTTCAGTCCGCGCCGGAGTTCAGAAGGCTTCCTTCCGATGTGTTGAATCTTTTTGTCAAAAATGATCGAGGAGAAATGGTTCCATACTCAGCGTTTATGAAGCTTGAGAAGAAGCAGGGCCCCAATGAAATCACACGGTACAACATGTACAACTCGGCGGCCATCCGCGGCCTGCCTGCACCTGGTTACACAACCGCTGATGGGATCAAAGCGATCCGCGAAGTGGCGAGCTCGACGTTGCCAAAAGGGTACGACATCTCCTGGGAAGGGTTGTCGTATGACGAATCAAGGAGAGGCAACGAGTCAATTTATGTGCTCATTATCGTTCTGGTCTTTGTCTACTTTGTGCTGGCTGCCCAATACGAGAGTTTTATCATTCCGCTGGCCGTAATCTTTTCTATTCCTGTGGGGATATTCGGATCGTTTATGATGCTTAAGCTAATGGGGTTGGACAACGATATTTACGCCCAGATCGGACTCATTATGCTGGTTGGTCTGTTGGGTAAAAATGCGGTGTTGATCGTAGAATTTGCTGTCCAGGAACATCGTCACGGTGCCACCATTCTGGAAGCAGCGATTGAGGGAGCCAAGGTACGCTTCCGACCGATATTGATGACCTCCTTTGCTTTTATTGCCGGATTGATCCCATTGGTTATAGCAACGGGAGCAGGGGCTATTGGCAATCGCACGATTGGGTCTTCGGCGATGGGAGGGATGCTCTTCGGAACTATTTTTGGGGTATTAATTATCCCCGGACTGTATTACATTTTCGGAACACTCGCTGAAGGCCGCCAATTGATCCGGGACGAATACGACCGGCCTTTGACAGAGGAACCTCAACATGTCAACCGCGAATCAAAATGAAATTTAAGATAGAAAGTATCGTCCTCAAAATCGTTGGAGTCGGTTGGATATCCCTGACATTTTGCGCGTGCGTCTCGCTTACCAACGTTGATAAATCCGGGCATGCTGCGCTTCCCGGCAACTATAAAAGTTCAGTCGATACAACCAATACAGCCCGGATTCAGTGGGGGGAGTTTTTTTCAGATCCCCATTTGATTGCGCTGATTGACAGTGCCTTGAAGAACAACCAGGAACTGAATGTCGTACTGCAGGAGATCGAGATTGCCAGAAACGAAGTTCGGGCACGGAAAGGGGAGTACCTGCCTTTTGTGGGACTGGGTGGCTCAGCGGCCGTGGAGAAGCCCGGACGATATACCAGCAGGGGCTCGAGCGAGGCAGCGATCGAAATTATGCCGGGCAGGGAAACGCCCGATCCGTTGCAGAATTACGGCGTGGGAGCGGTAGCCACCTGGGAGCTGGACATATGGAAGAAACTGCGCAACGCCAGGAAAGCGGCGGTAAGCAGGTACCTCGCTTCCACAGAAGGCAAGAATTTTCTGGTCACCAACCTCATCGCGGAAATTGCCCGCTCGTATTTCGAGCTGATGGCGTTGGATAATGAGCTGTTGATTGTAAAGCAGAATATTGAAATTCAGGAGAGTGCGTTGGAAGTGGTGCGGCTCCAGAAGCAAACCGCGCGCGTGACGGAACTGGCGGTGCGGCGGTTTGAGGCACAAGTGCTGAACACCCGGAACCTGCAGTATAGCATCCAGCAGGACATCACAGAAACGGAGAATCGGATCAATTTCCTGGTAGGAAGGTATCCGCAGCCTGTAGAAAGAAATTTCCAGGGATTCAGCGCGCTGGTACCGACGCTCGTTTCGGCGGGCATCCCGTCGCAGCTTCTGGAAAATCGCCCCGACGTGAGACAGGCGGAAATGAACCTGGCAGCAGCCAAGCTGGATGTGAAGGTGGCCAAGGCCAGGTTCTACCCGTCGCTGGGAATCTCCGCCGGCATTGGCTTTCAGGCTTTTGATCCGGCGTTCCTGATCCGGACACCCCAGTCGGTGGCCTATTCGGTGGCGGGAGATTTAACCGCGCCACTGATCAACAGGAATGCCATAAAAGCCTCCTACTATAATGCGAATGCCATGCAGATACAGGCCGCGTTTCAATACCAGCGCACGTTGCTCAATGCGTATGTGGAAGTGATGAACCAGCTGGCGATGATTCAGAACATGGAACAAAGCTACGACATGAAGTCACAGGAGGTGGAAGCCCTCGTTCAGTCGATAACAATTTCGAATAACCTTTTCCGGTCGGCGCGGGCTGACTATTTGGAAGTATTGTTGACGCAGCGCGATGCGATGACGTCGCGGTTTGAGCTCCTGGAAACGAAGAAGCGGCAGATGAACGCGATCGTGAACATTTACCGGGCCCTGGGCGGCGGCTGGAAGTAGGGAACTGGGCTGGTTTGCTGATGGGCTTATAATTACGTAACTTACGTAACGCAAACTACGTAACGTACCTTATGAAGCGACCAAACAATCCCTTTGTACTCACCGGCTACTACGGCACCTCCTGGTTTTGCGACCGGGAAAAAGAGCTGTCGGCGCTGAAGGATCATCTGAAGAACGACCGCAACGTGGTCATCCATTCCTGGCGCCGGATGGGTAAGACAGCCTTGATCAGGCGCCTGTTCGACCAACTTACAACCGATCGGTGGGAGGTACTCTACGTGGACCTGTTGGTGACGAAGAGCCTGGATGAAGCCATCCGGGCCATCACCCTGGGGGTGCACGAGGCCTATGGTAAAACCAGTTCCGGATTTTCAGAGCAGTTGCGGAAGCTGTTTTCCCTCGTCGGGATGAGCATCGGCTTTGATGCACACAGCGGGGCGCCCGAACTATCGTTTCAGTTGAAACCGGGGGCGGTTCCGGCACGGTCGCTGGAGGCGATTGGCAAATTCCTGACGGCAAGGAAAAAGCGGGTGGTGATCGCCCTGGACGAATTCCAGCAGGTATCCGGCTACGGGGAGGAGCATGCGGAAGCAACGTTCCGTACGTGGATGCAGGCATTTCCAAAAATTCGGTTTATCTACAGCGGCAGCAACCGCCACCTGATGCGGGCCATCTTTACGGAAGAGAAACGGCCGTTTTACCGGAGTTCGCAGCTGATCGGCCTGAACCCGCTTGACGAGCGTGTGTACCGCGCGTTCATACGCACACACTTCCGCAAAGGGAAGCGCATCTTCGGTGATGCGCTGATCACCCGGCTGTACGGCTGGGCCCGCGGACAGACGTATGCCATTCAACTGGTATGCAACCACGTGTATGGCCGGGGTGGACCCATTACAGATGCGGTTCTTGACGAGGTACTTAGCCAAATTCTAGACCAGGAGACGCCCGTGTATGCCAACTACCAAAAAATCCTTCCCGGGGCGCAATGGGACCTGATGAAGGCGGTAGCCAAAGAGGAATCATTAAAGAACCCGATGGGAAACGAGTTCCTCACGGCGCACCGGCTGGGTGCCGCCAGCAGCGTCAGTGCCGCCCTCAAGTCGCTGATGAAAAAGGATATCATTACCGAAGAGGAGGGTGTTTACCGGATCCACGACGTGCTGCTCGGCCGGTGGCTGGACCGGTTATAGGCCCCAAAGGGCTCAGAGACAATTAACTGATACCTATTGATAGGTAGTAATTATTACCTATATTTGTATTATACATTGTTGTATAATACTGATGAAACAGAACCCATTCAAGTACGGGGAGCTCAGCACCGGTGAGAATTTTTGTAATAGGCTGCCCGAGCAAAAGCGGCTACATGCGGCTTTCCGGGATGGCCAAAGTATTGTTTTGATTTCTCCCCGCAGGTGGGGAAAATCATCGCTGGTAAACCAGGCCCTCCATACCTACAAGGGCCGGGTGATTGCCATAAAGATTGACTGCTTTGGAATCAAATCGAGTGAAGAGTTTTACGTCGTTTTCCTAAAGGCTGTACTCCTGGCCACCAGCTCAAAGGTGCAGCAGGTGGCAGACAGTGTGAAGCAATTCGTTCGCACCTGGATTCCCTATATCAAATACGCGGTAGGGGAAGGAGAGGAGATCAGGATATCCCTGGACGTGCCCTCATCGAAAGTTGGCGTAGATGAGATCCTGGACTTGGCGCAAAAGATAGCCCATCAGCGCAAGGTGAGGATTGTCTGTTGTATCGATGAATTCCAGAAAGTTTCTGAATGGGCCGGCGGCGCATCGCTGCTGGAGAAGCTCCGCTCGCACTGGCAAAAGCACAAAGAAGTATCGTATTGCCTCTATGGGAGTAAGCGCCACCTGATGGCTTCTATGTTTGCCGATTCATCGCAACCCTTTTACCGCTTTGGAGAAACGCTGTTTCTGGAGAAGATAGGCAAGGACGAATGGGTTCGGTTCCTTACCAGTGAGTTCCAACGGACCGGGAAGTCCATCGAACCAGCGGTGGCCATGGACCTGGTCGAGCGGGTACAGAGCCATTCCTATTTTGTTCAGTATCTGGGGCGCATTTGCTGGAACAACACGCCGCGCAAGGTGACTGCTCAGATCCTGCAGGCATCCTACGAGGAGTTTATGAACGACCACGTGGCCCTGTTTCAGCAGATCTGCAAGGGGATGACCCTGTATCAGGTTAACTACCTCCGGGCCGTGGTGGCGGGCGAATCCCAATTCACTTCGCAGCGCGTATTGACCGGGTATGGCATCGGCAGCCAGGGCAACGTGAAGCGGATTATGGATACCCTGCAAGATTCAGAAGTTCTCGATTTCGCAACCGGGGGTCCGGTCTTTTGCGATCCTTTCTTCCAGCCGTTGTTTCAGAAGTATTTCGTGGAGAACAGGTGAGGGCTGATGGACCACATCAGCCCCCAGGACGGCACAGGGTTAGAAATACACTTAACATAATATAAATTATATAACTATTGCCTGCCCTCGAATATGCTAAATAGCCGCGCATCCCGACTAGAATACAACCTCTGCATACCCAAAGCCATTCACTTCTTTGTGACCGTGAACTTTGGCTGGTATCCATCGTGGACCTTCCTTTAAAATTTGCTTTGCCTTTTCATCTGCTTCCCTGGATACACTTCCTATTACTTTAAAGGCGGTAAGGTTGCCTTTTTCGGTAACACGGAACGACAGTCGCACTGTTCCCACTGCAGCTAAATCAACTTGTTTCACAGTTGATTGAATGTATCCCATCAACGTTGGCCATCCTCCGTGCGGCAACGGAAAGAGACTGCTCTCATCATAGACGAAGGTGTCACCTTCCAAATTGCGTGAGCGGCCATTCATCAGTCGGTTGTGGAAATAATTTTCTTCATAATACATATCTCTGTTAGCATGGCGCCCATACCAGTATCCTTCCTTATATCCATCGTGATATTCGCCTTCTTCTGAAACAGCCCCACTCGCATGATGTTCTATTATCTTTCCATAACCCTCTTTCACAAGTTGATTGCCGGTGGAGTCCCAGCGGTTTTTCAGGAAGTACCGATCGGTGTAATACACTTCAGATTCCAGCCTTCCGTTGTTGTGAAATGTTTCCCATTTGCCGATCGGCCTGTCATCGCTATAGCGCCCTGCCGAAGTGTAGGTCTTGTGATTGGAGTAAAAAATAAAAATTCCTTCGTGGCTATCATCGGCATACGACCCTTTCATTTGCACATCACCGTTCAAATAGAAGTCCATCACCCTTCCCTGCCATCGGCCAAGCGAATCACGCGTGCCAACACGATAGAATGTAAAAGGCGGCTCGAGTATTTCTTCCCAGTCTTCATTGTATAAAACCCGTATGCTTTCCAGGCGCGGCTTTTCCTCTTCCGCAGAAGACTGTTCTTCTTTTGGAGGGCGAGTCATGGTTAGCGGGTAGTCCAGTTTGTAGAAGTGCCGCATGGAATCTTCTGCAATTTCAATGCTGTCTATGTATATGAACGATTCGTGTTCTATCATTTTAATCCGGAACGCACTCTCCTGCTTCCGGAGCTTGATGTATTGCCGAAGTTTGAATGTATCGCTGTGCAATGCTGCTGGTAAATAAGCATGGTTGTTCAGCAACTGGAGCGCGGTATCCCAGCGAGCGTCACTTTTTTTAAGAGCAGCAAGGTAATATTCATCAGAAGCATCTTTGCCAAAGATTTGTCGGGCAGAATCTTCCGATGCCAGCACATATTGAAAGAAGTTCAAATACGTTACCTGATAGCGGGGTAACACACTATATACAAAGACAAACAAAGGAATAAGGGCGTACTCCACTTTCACCTGTCGCAACCATTCACTGCGCATTGTAGGGTAAACTCCCAGTACAATGCCGCATGCCAATCCGCCGAGGTGAGCAGCTGTGTCTGCATGAAAGGTCTTTGCAAAATAAAGATTGATACCGAGGAAAATGGCGAAGTTTATAAAGATGGGCGCAAGGGAATGTCCGAGTTTGCGGCTGCGCAACAAATTAATGATAAGTGAAAAACCAAACAATCCGAAGATAGCTCCCGAAGCTCCCACTCCGATGGTGAACAAACTCCAGTACAGACTTGCAAGAGCAGCCGCGATACCTGAAAGGAAATACACCCACAGAAATTTTTTAAGGCCTACTTCACCCTCCACTTGTGCACCCACGGAGTAAAGTGCGTACATATTGAATAGGATGTGCACAATACCACCATGCATAAACATGTGCGAGAAAATCCGATACCACTGACCATCGAGCGTGTACGGATTGAATTCTGCGCCCTGATTTAATAGGTGCAGCGTCCAGGCGGGTTCAGCAAATGAGTTTATCGTAAAATAATTGACTGAGAAAACGACCACGTTGATGAAAATGAGCGAGCATGTGGTCGGGGCTTTCTTAATCTGATTCATGAAGATCTTTCAATAACGCGCAAGGTAAATAATACTAGCATAAGCATCCTTGTCCATTTCTTTCTCCGCAGCGTCTCTGCCTCCGGACGCTGAGGGTATATCTCAGAACTAAATCGTCATTGCGACTGTACGCTCGCCACTATAATAACTCTCTAGGGTTTTGCGTTCTGATGCAACTACCGCAGAACCTGAATCCAGCCTTTGTAAGTCTGACTCAAACATGGATGGCTCATCTGGATGTAGTAAACCCCAGGTGCCAACCCGACAGCATCCCAATCGTTCTGGTAGTTAGAAGCTTGAAACACCACATTTCCCCAACGGTTAAGAACCATCACGCTGAGCCCTGACATACGGGGCTCAATTACAAATAAGTCGTTCTTGCCGTCATTGTTGGGGGTGATAACGTTAGGAATGAACAGCTGTTCATCCGTGACAGGTTCGGCATAAAGCGTCTGACTCTGGACAGTTCCGCAAAAATTGGTTGTGGTAACATAGTAAGATCCTGTCCCTGGAATCCGAAAAAGGAGCTCCCCATAACCAACTTTCTCCCCGTGCTTATACCACTGCAAATTTTCCAGTGCATTGGTGTACAATTCAAGATCGCAGTTTGACTTCGTGAGTTGCGGCTCATTCAGTGGATCGTCGACTGAAAAGGTGTGACTTGAGAGGTCGGAACTTCGGCAAGCATTTCTCGCGAAGACGGTCACTTCACCAACCCCAGACTGGCGGATATTCAGTCGGATAGAAGGGCTGCTTGTCGTCACCACTCCCTCCTCTTTAAATGTAGATGGAATGGTCCACACATATTCCGTTGCCTTCTCAGAAGGTGTAACCGCAACCCGCTCTGCCTGCCCTCGATTGCAGATCGTATCGGCAGCATCAATAAATGATACTGGAGCAGGTGGCGGAGTCAATCGTATTTCAAGTGGCAACGAAAGTGGTCCCTCACCACACGCATTGACTCCTTTCACAGAAATGGAACCCACTTCAAACGTGGCGGCAACAAAGACATCTATGTAAGAAGTTGTTGTAATCGAAGTTCCGGTGATAGGTGTCACCGATTCCGGAAGTGTCCACTGGTATGCAGTAGCATAGGTTGAGGTGATGGTTGTGAACCGTGACACGCCTGGATTGCAAAACAACGTCTGGCCTGAAACCGCGACAGCTCCAGGTATAAATTGAAGATGGAGAACGTAGGGTTCTGGATTCCAGTACTGATAACAGCCTTTCTTGACCATGATATTCACCTCAGCCAGATTGGTTGAAGCCGAATACGATATGTTGATTAAGTTTTCGGATTGATTAACTACAGTAACCCCATTGGGTATCAGCCAGAAATAACTCGCGGGCGCGGGAACGGGTGATACCGAAAGAGTGAGGGCTCCTCCAGGGCAAAGAAAAGCAGGGCCATCGATATCAAGTGGGTAGCTCGGAGGTAGGCTGCTGAATTTGGTAATGAACATATCATTCATTTCACCTCCCCCCGATATCAAAGTATCACAACCAAAAACGATAAGCTGATTAAAGTTGCCAACTGTGTACACGTTACCATCATTATCAACATTGGAATTGTGCGCTGCTTTGGCCGTATAGCCAAATGGCAGGCTATTGCTTACAATGGCTCCACCAAATGTTATATCCGGCTTGATCATCATGACGAAGGTGGATTCAACGTTGCATGCTTGCCGGTAGTCTTCAAACTTAATGTCACCAGCAGTTTCGCCAGTTAAGTACAGGTTGCCTGAGGCAGTTCGAGTCAAACTAATGGGACGACCGCCCCACATTGTTTTCGACCAGACAACTTCTCCGGCTGGGTTTAACATGGCGATGAACCCGCTAAAATTATTGGTCGCGTTGAGTGGCACGCCTCCTCCGAGTGAGGCGTGCCCAACCACCTGACCAGTCAGGTATATGTTGCCAAACTCGTCTGTAGCTACATCCGCACCGATCCCCAGGCCGCCATACTTTGCCCAAAGAAAATCCCCCGTAGCTGTGAATTTTGCAACAAACAGTCTTAGTGGCCCATTGCTTTGAGGTCCAGGTGTTCCGAAAACCAATGGTCCGATTTTCAGACTGACCTGGTATGAGCCGGTGATCACCATGTTTCCATCTCCGTCTGTGGCAATGCCACCAATAAAAGGTGAGTCAAAATTGTCGTCATGTGTAATCTGATACTGATTCATCAAGTTTCCAGCAGCCGAGAATCGGCTTATATAGAGTCCATAGGTTGGGTTTGGTGCAGAGGCAGAAGGGTTTCCGTTAGAGTACCAAAGGATTGAGTTGTCGGCATCTATCTCAAGATGCGATTGTTTGCTCAGCGACCCATGTCCAAGACCCCATGTTAAGAGAAAGGTGTGAGACAAGGGACTAAACCAAACTAGGTCCCCGTTGGGATTGGCTTTGCAAATGAAAAAGCCATTGAAAGGCTGCCCAAAATTGCTACCGTCCGGATCTTCCACGTATCCGGTGAAGACAATGTCACCTGCCCTATCCACACGGATATCACCGCCGAATGCAAAATGCTCGTTATTCCCATATTCCTTCGACCACTGCAAGTTGCCATCTGCGTCATACTTTCTGAGGAAGATATGCTGATAGGATGCTGTTTGCGTTGGATCTGATACCACAGGGAATTTCTTGTAGAAAGACCCAATCACATACAGATTGCTTTGGCCGTCAAGGTCGCTTTGATTCACGGATGAGGGCGTATTAATAAACCCTGAGGTTTTTGCCCAAAGTAGATACTCGTCAATTGACTGCGCAAACCCACCAGATGAGATAAAGATGGCTACCAGGAATCCAGAATATAGGTGGCGTTGCATGCTATCAACAGTCTGATAGCCAAAAATATGCTTTTGGCAACTAGCAACAACCTGGTTTTTTTTGGCAGGGCAGCGGAATCTGCCCTTATACTTTAAACATAACCTAGTCAAAGTAACTACCGGAGTTTAATCCATTCCTCCAGGCTTCTTGTAAAGTCTACCCGTTGGTACCGGACTTGAGTCCTGCCCCTGCTACCGTAACATGCCTGGGGGAGGCATGCTGTAAGCATCGCCTAGTCCTTCTTCATAAAGAATGGCCGCCCAAACCCTGTAAGCGCGGCGCTCAAGGAATCAGCAGCCACGTGCTTTCCAGCCCGGAAAAACTGAATAGTATTTTTCTGCGAACTTACCCGCACGCTGTCACCCGGGGCGACCAGCTCACCGTTGGGCACGATGAAAATGATGGAATCCCCCGACCGATGGAAGATCAGGTACAGCATATCGTGTTTCTTAAAATACCGCTTCAAACTGTCTTCGCGATAGGTCTGCGGGTCACCGGCCGTGATCCGGCACCAAAGCCGGGCGGTATGCTGGTTGAACATCCGCACACTATCAACCTGAGCGGAAAATTCGTAGCGCAACGCATGGGCAAACCAATGCCGCTCGTTGATCAAGGTGCTTCTGTCCCTAAACACTAACCGGGCAAAGAGCAGCCCCATTAACAACGCGATGCCACCCAGGATAAGCAACGTTTTTTTCATTGAAAAGTGCAGAGTTTTCAGCTCAAGCCAACACTAAAATACGTAAGTCTGAAGAGTTGGCGAATGGAAGTCAAAAGTCACGCCGATTTACCAGGTCTTATTCCATACATCAACAAGTACCCAATCATCCAGAACTCCCCAACCGTTGCCGGAATCACCAGCATCTCGACCCAACTCTCGCGCACTCCCATGTAGGTGATGAACGTGCTTGCCAGGTAGCCGGCGCCTCCAAGAATAAGTACCCGGCCTAGCCACACGGGCATACGCTGCGAACTCACTACGATGTATCCCATGGGTATAAGCCAGAGTCCGAAGAAGAGACCCCCAACGCCCCAGGCGTTCTTAATAAACTGATTATAAACTTGAATCATCAGCACCTTTTCGTTCACGGCCTGTGTGCTGTTGGCTACCTCGAGCGCCCCTCCCATGGCCATCGCGCTGATCATAATGGCCGCTGCATTCATCATACCCCAGGCGGCCAGTGCCCAGGCGGCAACGGGCCGGATGTCTTTGAACAGTTTATAAAACCAAATAGCTGCCAGCGCCTGCGACACGATAATCAGGAGTTCAAACAGCAGCCGCATCCGGGCAAGCATTTCATGCTCCGTTAAGTTCGCCAGTGTTTTTGACGGATCATCGGCCACATAAATGCGCGAATGCAGCAGGAGAAATCCTACCATGCCGGTAATGGCTAACAATAAATACCAAACGCCGGTGATACGGGCCGTACGAACCAATTCCATTTGCTGCTGATCTTCTTTCATGCTCTAACTTAAATGTTTTTATCGTGTACTCAACGCCAAAGACGCCTGACCCGATCTTTTGTTGCACGGCTCGGTTAAAGGGGGAGCGAAGTAAATAAAATTGGGAGATAGTAAACACCGTGCTCTCGAACATCATTATGTACTCTAAGGCTACAATTTGGCATTTTGCGAACGCGATTTAACAGGTTGATCAATCGAATATCCGGAAATAACGCGCGAATTATACCTAACTTGTGAGTATAGGTTTCTTGCGGCCATGTACCTCTCGTTTACCGGGTCATACACCGGCGTTTTGCTTAGGAAATCCCAGGAGTTGTTTTTACGGAATCAGGAACATGAAAGTCGCCACTATTAGTAGCTACCCACCGCGTGAGTGCGGTATCGCTACATTCAATCAAAATCTACTGCATTCTTTGGTGAGCCAGCCGAATACGGGAGAAAAACCCGATACCGCTTTTGTTGTCGCCATGAATGATCACAACCAGACGTATCCCTACGGACCGGAAGTAAAATTATCGATTCATCAGGAACAACAGGCAGATTATCTGGAGGCAGCCAACTATATCAATATAAGCGGGGCAGATTACTGTATTCTGCAACATGAATTTGGGATATATGGAGGGCTGAGCGGTGTATACATTCTTCCCCTCCTCCATCGATTGGATATGCCCGTTGTGGCAATACTTCACACCGTGCTTAAAATGCCATCGTACAATGAAAAAGCAATCCTGAAAGAAATTTGTAAAATGGCCGCCAAGGTGGTGGTGATGAATAAGAAGGCCATTGGCTTCCTGGATGAAATCTATGGAGTTCCTTTGGAGAAAATTTCATTCATCGAACATGGTGTGCCTGACATTCATTTTAATCAGGCGGATGTAAAAAAGGAATTCAAGTTGGAGGGCAAAAAGATCTTACTGACGTTTGGATTTATTGGGCGCAATAAAGGGATAGAAACAGTCATAAAAGCCCTCCCTCGCATCATTGAAAAATATCCGGATGTGTTATATATCATACTGGGCAAGACACATCCCAACATACTTCGCCATTCCGGTGAAGAGTATCGTAACTTTTTGCATCGACTTGTCAAAAGTCTCAATCTGGGAGACCATGTTTTGTTTTTGAATGAGTTTATAGATCAGGAAGAGCTGTTTAAATATTTGGCCGCCTGTGATATGTACATTACACCGTATGTCAATGAGGCCCAAATAACGAGCGGCACGCTTTCGTATGCGTTGGGCGCAGGGTGCGCGGTGATCTCCACACCGTATTGGCATGCGACAGAATTACTGGTCGAAGGCCGGGGAAAGCTGTTTGATTTTGCTAACTCCGATGAATTGACAACCATTCTTATGGAATTGTTGGATCATCCAGACAGACTGAAAGCAATTCAGGCGAAGGCCTATGAGTATGGGAAGCAAATTACCTGGCCAAAAATTGGTGGGAAATATAGAATGCTGAGTGAGGTCATGTTGCGCGAGCCAACTGAAGCGGTTGTTAAAAAGAAAACCATTGTAGATCCGCTATTGCTTCCTCCCTTTTCACTGGCCCATGTAAAACGTCTTACGGATGACACCGGAATAATACAACACGCAAAATTCGGCATACCCAATCTGAAGGAAGGGTATTGCCTGGATGACAATGCCCGGGCGCTGTTGATGGTTTTAATGGCCTACAAGCAAAAGAAGGACCTCCTGGCGCTGGAGCTATCACCCGTCTACATGAGCTATATTCATTATATGCAGAATAAGGACGGGACATTCAGAAATTTTCTGAGTTTTAGCCGAAAATTTCTGGATAAAGTTGGATCGGAAGACTCTTTTGGAAGAGCCATCTGGGCGCTCGGCTATTTGCTGGGCAATGCACCAAATGATGCGTATTACCAAATGGGCAAGCTGGTCTTCTTTACGGCTGCCCCTAATTTTGAAAAACTGAAATCGATACGAAGTATTGCCAACACGATGATTGGGATAAGCTATTATCTCCGGAGTAATCTATCGGATGACGGAATGACTGAGCGGTTAAGGAAAATGGCCAACCTGCTCATTAAGAACCTGGAAGACAACAGCACCGAAACGTGGAAATGGTTTGAATCCTTATTGGCCTATGATAATGGAATACTGCCTCTTGCTCTCCTGCATTCGGCAGAGATACTGCATGATGATAAGGTGAAGATGGCTGGACTGGATTCCATGAATTTCCTGACTAACATTACAATGAAAGACGGTTACTTGTCAGTAATTGGCAATAAGAAATGGTACCGAAAAGATGGTGAGCGATCCATGTTTGCTCAACAGCCGATTGATGCCATGGCCATGGTGCTGATGTATCACCAGGCATTTCATTTAACAAAAGATAAAAAGTACCTGAATCAATTGTACACTTCCTTCATGTGGTTTCTTGGAGAAAATGACTTGCGTATGAGTCTCTATGACTTTGAAACAAAAGGATGTTGTGATGGTTTTGAGAAGTATGGCGTCAATAGGAATCAGGGGGCTGAAAGTTCATTGGCCTATCTGATTTCACATCTTACGGTGCTTCAGGCCTACGAAGAATTTTATGAGCTGGATTGATGGAGTTCCTACTAAACAAATTTGGCAGCAATCCAATCTTAAAGGAGAGGCCCTACCCTCTTGCGGCAGTTCATAACGCAGGTATATGAAAGTGGCTATACTTTCCTCCATTGCGTGGAGAACTCCTCCTCGAAAATATGGTCCGTGGGAACAGATAGCTTCTACAATTGCCGAAGGATTGATTGCCCGGGGAATAGACGTTACCCTTTTTGCAACGGGCGATTCCATAACAAATGCAAAGCTGAGCTCAGTTTGCGATCGTCCGTATGCAGAAGATCATCAGGTTGATCCCAAAGTATGGGAGTGCCTGCACATCAGTAATGTCATGGAGCGTGCAGGTGATTTCGATATTATTCACAATCATTTTGACTTTCTGCCCCTCACCTATTCGCGTTTGATAGACACACCCATGGTAACAACGATCCATGGGTTTTCTTCTTCACAGATAATTCCTGTTTACAAAAAATACAACAGCACCTCTTCGTACGTATCCATTTCCAATGCCGACCGACATCCGGAACTGGAATACATAAAAACAATTTATCACGGCATACCTCCTGAGGGCTTTACCTATCGTCATGATAAAGACAACTATCTCTTATACTTTGGTAGAATTCATCCGCACAAAGGGGCTGCGGAAGCCATTGAGATTGCCAAGCGATGCGGTTTGCCTTTGAAGTTGGCGGGATTAATTCAGGATGAAACGTATTTCAAGGAAAAAATTGAACCACAAATAGATAATGATCAAGTGGAGTACGTGGGGAATGCAGATCCAGCGTTGCGCAATGAATTAATGGGTGGTGCAAAAGCCCTTCTTCATCCCATCAACTTTGATGAACCCTTCGGCTTGAGTGTGATCGAAGCCATGATGTGCGGAACTCCTGTGATCGCCTTCAACCGGGGAAGCATGGCTGAATTGATTGTGGATGGTGAAACGGGTTTTCAGGTGAGGGATATTTCAGAAGCAGTCGCGGTGGTTGCTAAATTAAACCAGGTTGATCCCCTCGCCTGTCGCGAACATGCCATAAGTAAGTTTAGCATGGACCGAATGATAGATGCATACATTCAGGTGTATGCCGAAATTATTCAAAAGCAATAGACTAATTCACACAATGAAAGATCTAATTGCTCTGCTTGATGGCATGCAACAGTTCTGGAATATCCACTACCCCATAAGTAGAAGAATAGTCGGATACCGCATACGGCAGAATGAGGCTATTGTTATGAATGACTGCTCCGCAGGAATACACCACATTGGGCACATACCCCTCGCGCTCATCTTCACGAGGAGAAAGCAAAGGCTCATCGAGTCTGCCAATCTCTTTCGAAGGATCATCCAAATCAAGCAGCGAGGCACCGAGGCAATAACGCCTCATGGGGCCGACGCCATGTGAAATAACTAACCAGCCTTCTTCTGTCCATATGGGAGAGCCGCAATTGCCTATTTGAACATATTCCCAGGGATAGCGGGGCTCCTGAATCATAACGGGGTTATTCCAAACGGTTGTCCTGTCGGAATACATCAGGTAGTTATTCACGCCATCAATTCTGGCCAGCATGGCATACTGGCCTTTAATTTTTTTGGGAAACAACGCCAGGTTCTTATTTTGGGCCCCACTCCCATGTAGCGGCATCACCCGAAACGTATAAAAGTTTTCTGTCGATAAAAGTTTAGGCAAAATCGTATGCCCGTTGTAGGCTGTATATGTGGCGTAAATCTTTTCAGTATTGTCGTCATCCTTGAATCTGACAAACCGGGCATCTTCAATGCCACGGCTCTCAGAATCTGAAATTGGAAAAAGTACGCGTTCGGAAATATCAGAGTCATGCTTAAACTTAACATCGTAGAAGGAATCAGCAAGCCAGGTTACTTCGTCTAATGCTTTTTTTCTATTGTCGCTGATGGAATTGCCACTTAATACTTTTGCTACCTCTTGCTTTAAGGAATAATACTCAAACTTATCGGGCAGCGCCTGCATGATGGTCAATGAATATTTATCCGGAATATCCATTTCTTTAAGCTTGCGCATAAATCGTTTTTTGTTATACAGCTTTTTGTGAGAAACTTCAGCCATATCGATATGGTCTCCCGATTTCATAACCTGCATATCATTATTCTTATCCAGCACGCCCCTTCTGAAAACGATAGAAGAGATATGTCCTTCACCTGTGGCCCGGAAAGAAATAATCACGCGCCGCTCTCCTTTTTCCAGGTACAGCTGATCGAAATCTTCCACAATGGAAGGGTTGAAAAAGGCGGCTGCTTCAATGGAATATTCACTTGTACAATATGAGCCAATAAGCATTTTGCGTTCTTCAGAAAGACCGGCATAGTCAATCTCCATCCCTTCAATGATGCTTTGAACATTCGCGCAGTGTTTGAGAAAAACCCTGGATATATTCCGGTGGCGACTGGCAAACTCACGCAGGGTATGTTCAAGCGCGGTAGTAGTTTGTTTATCATCAAGCATCAAAATGCGGCTCACCATTTTCTGAGTGCGCTGTTCACCATTCATGAAATAGCGCGCAACAACGCGGCTTGAATCAGGATTGAATCTCACATTCTTTCTTATCACGGATACGCGCATGGCCTTTCTGCTTACTAAGGATTTCCGGAAGGTAGCTCTAATAAATTGTATTGATGTAACTTTTCCTGGGGTCTTTGAGCCCCGGCCATGACCTTTGCAATTAGTTGCTTCGTAAACGACTGGCAACGTATATTACACCCAGCTTATGGCCAAATTTCCAGGCATCCGTTTTCTACAACGTACTACAACGCGGCCCGCAGCAATTGTAGGCTCCCTCCTGCTGACCATTACCTCCTATCAGGCAGGAGCACAGAAAACATTCATTGAGTTCAGGCCCATCGCATTTCCACTTGCCAATAAAACGTTTTTCGTAGACAGCGTCGTCGACAACCGGGTTATAACCGAAGAAATCGGCGTTGTGCAGGTGGGACTTGGTAACAAACAGGTAGCCGCCGACTTTGAGCGTGGCCTCGTCCCAACACTGGAGAATTATTTTGTTCAGGTCACTTACTTCCCGGGCGTCGTCCAACAGCGGCTCACGGTTGTTATTGACGGGCTTTGGATATCAGAGCGCACAAATAACCTGAGTGAAAGGGGTATCGCCGACCTCTCCATCACCTTTTGCATCCTTGATTCAGGCAGACTCATGACGCTGCACAAGACCAAGGCATCTGTTGAAACCGGCGGCATGGACGTCACAGACACACACGGGTTGCGAATTCAACAAGCGCTCCGCAATTGTGTGGAAGAGTTTGCCCGTTTGGACTGGGAGCATCTGCCACGCACACCCTGGACCAGCCGGGCCGCCGAGTCGGAAACCCTTGCTTCGGAAAATAACATTACAACGTGTGCAGTAAGGAAAAAGGGGATCTATACGAGTTTCGAAGGACTAAGATCGAACTCCCCGGTGGACTCTCCTGCCTTCATCGTAGAAGAAAAGAAAAGCAAGATCAGACTGCGTGATTCTGCAACAAAAATAGTGATCAAAAAATCGTACGGATTTTGTGACGGGAAAGACATCTACATCAATACGCATTCTTACAATCCCATTAACCCAGCCGGAATTTATGCCAGGGTAAAGGAAGTGGGAAGATATCTGGCATGGTACGATCATTACGTGGGCGCTGGTTCATACGCCTTTGCATTGGTTGGATTTGGAGTCTTTGCAGCAGCGGCCGCCAGATCACACCTGGATGTGATTGTGCTCGACATGAAGAGCGGCGCCATCACACCCATCGACATCCCCCGGTTGGAAAAGCTGCTGAAACAGAATCCTGAATTGTTGGCGAAGTACAGGGCCATGACATCGGGCCATGACGATGTGAACATCCAGATGGCCTACATCATGTCATTGAATCGAAGACTGGAACAGCCATAAGGCTGCCGCCTGATATGCTGCGTTAACATGGGACTATTTAACCAATGCAGCCGCCGAGAGCTATCCGATCAGGAAAGCTGAATCTCGGCAAAGATCAACTCCAGTTCTGGCTTAGTCTTTCCGAGTTTTGCACCGAGCTTCTCCAGCATGAATTCCCGCTGCCCTTCTTCAAATAGGAAATCCTCATCGGTTAGATTGGCAAACATTCTTTTCAGTATAATCTTCTGCTCTCTCCAGCTTCTAAGAATATTCATAGCTGCAAAGATAGTCAGAATGGAAGGCTTTTAATCGGCAGCCAATTATACAACACGGATTTATTTAAGGACGTAGCCTTTTTTAGTGAATGCCTGTGGGTTATGGTCTGTTTGAAGCATATTTGCGGCTATTTTCAGCATCCATGGAAACTACTGCATTACTTGGCTTTGAAGACCCCGTTGATTCGTGGACACACTTGTTTGGAGCCCTCGCCGTGGGTGTCCTCCAGATCATCCTTTTCAAACCAAACGGAGTCGGCAGAAGACATCCATTTCCGATAGTTACGTACGGGTTTTCATGCATTTTCCTGCTTTCAATGAGCGGTGTATACCATCTTCTGTCACGGGACACAACAGCCCGGTATGTGATGAGGATCCTTGACCACGCGGGCATCTTTTTGCTGATCGCCGGTACGTTGATCGCCGTGCACTGGATTTTGTTTTCGGGCCTGATGAAGTGGGGCGTAATCATTGCTGCATCAACGATCGCCGCGTTCGGCATTACGTTGGGAGCAATCTACTTTGGGGACCTTGAGACTTATGTGACGCATTCGGTTTTCCTCGTATTCGGCTGGCTCGGCCTGGTGTCCGTCGTGGGGATTTTGAAGTTGAAGAAAGTCATATCCATCAAATACCTGGTGTATGGAGGACTTGCTTATACGTTGGGGGCCGTTGTGGATTGGATACAATATCCTGTCCCAATCCCCGGTTATTTTGGAGCCCATGAGCTGTTTCACATGGCCGTGCTGGTTGGCGTCACCTTTCATTGGATTTTCTTACTCCAATCTATCAAGACGGTTGACGGGAAATTTCGGGATGGCGGATAATCCGCAGCAAGCTCTTTAGTTTTCGGTCGACTCTTGCCGGGCTGGATATTTTTTGTAACTTTTGTTACTCTTTTACAGCCATTTCATTAACCGGATGAAGACGCTTCGTTATTTGGTTTGGGCGCTTTGCATCAGCATACCCTCCACGTTTTGCGCAGGGCAGTCCTCCTACGCAGAGTATAGCAAGGCCGAACTTATTTCTTCTGACCAGTTTGATGAGGCCGGAGGCTGGAAACTCACGGAGTATCAAATGACTGGCGGCTGGCTCGCACGGACGCATGTACTGAAAGGGATGGCCCTCAAGCAGGTTCAACTCGACGAGAACCGCGATTTTGAAATGGAGATATCAGCAGAAATGGCCTACGAAAAGGGCGTCTTTCCAAAAATTTACCTGGGAGATTATTCGGTGGTTTTTACTTGTCTGAATCAGTTCGGTTTGACGTGCAACACGGGTGTCATGTTTCTGAACAAACCCGATTCGTATGGGAAATACCTGGCATCCAGCCACACCGTAGCACCCCCGATTCCGTTTTCCTTCATCGGAACCAAGCCTTCTCTGATCACCATCCGGAAAATTGATGGGAGAATGTATTTCTTCATCAACCGGGAGTTGGTAGCCTCAGCGATGTACAAACCGTTTTCGCAGCAAACGATTGGTGTGCATACTGTAAGAGCGGTGGACTTTATCACCGTGAACTACCTCAAGAAAGGGTCAGGCGAATTGGCATACGAAAAGGCAAATGAGCCCCAGGCTATTCCGTTCTCCCCTGCCCGACCTGTGATGGTGAAACCCGGAGGCAAACACTATGCGTTGCTCATCGGTGTTTCTACCTACGCGGATAGCCGCCTTAGTCTGAATCAGCCAACGGAGGACGCCCAAAAATTGAAGGAATTGTTGGTCACCCGATATTCCTTTTCCGACTCCACCACTTTTCTGGTATTGAATCCAACAAGACAAAAATTGATAGCTGAACTGTTTCGGTTGCGAAAAGTTATTGGCCCGAACGACAACCTGCTCGTTTTCTATGCGGGTCATGGATATTGGGATGAAGCCGCTCAGCAAGGCTATTGGTGGCCGTCTGATGCCATACCGGATGATCCTTCCAACTGGTTATCCAACAGCGATGTGCGTGAGCAGATCAGAAGCATCAAGTCCGGACACACCCTGTTGGTTTCTGATGCTTGTTTCAGCGGAGGTATTTTTAAAACCAGGAGCGCCAATTCTATAAAGGCTGCCGGACTCGATATCCAGTATTTGTACCGGACACCGAGCAGGCGAGCCATTACGAGTGGAACGATGACAACGGTTCCGGATAAATCTGTATTTTTTCAGTATTTGTTCAAGCGGTTGCAAGAGAATCAGGAACCCTTTCTTGCCTCGCAGCAATTGTTTGACAGTTTCAGGCTAGCCGTGATCAACAACTCCCAGGCCATCCCGCAAGACGGTGTGATTGCGGAAACAGGAGATGAGGGTGGGGACTTTGTGTTTATTAAGAGGAATCCGTAACTACAACGGCAGTTTATCACCCTTTCGCATTTTTACCTGGTTCATTCGCTATCTTTTCTGTATGCTGATCACCGAGAAAGGACTCCAACACTGGATTGACAATTTTTATGGATACGGGTCATGGAACGCCCGCTTTTGGTTTATCGCTCCGGAGGAAGAAAGTGGCGATTCGCCGCAGGAAGTAGCCGATAAGCTTGATTATTTTTACTGGGCGCACCCCCCGGAATCCTCCGGCGACCTGTGCGACATCCGCGAACTATACAAGCATGTTGCTTTTAGCGTGACTGGCCCGCGGGCTGACCTGTTCAACAGCCTCTTCGAATACCGATTCGGCAGTCGTGCGGTGCAACACGGAACGTGGAAAAATCTCATCGCTTTTGTGCACGGATACAGCGGCAAGCCCCTGCCCGACTTGCATGCTTACCAGAAAAAGACGCTTGCTTTGGCATCCAAAAAAAGCGAGGCCTTGCTGCGGCTGTTTCCACTCCCGGCCCACAGCCACGCCTGGTACTACAGCTGGCTCGATCTGCCTCACCTGGGTTTTCTGAAAAGCCGCGCGGCCTATCAGGAGCATGTATACGAAAGCCGCATGGAAAGCATCCTGAAAAACATGAACGCTTATAAACCCGAAGTGGTACTCATGTACGGAATGACTGACATCAACCGGATCAAAAAATTGGTCCAGGCGTTTTTTCCGGGAGTGAAATTCAAAGGTGTGAAAGCCATCGGGCGGAAAATTCCACAACATCACCGGGCAGATTTTTCCGGAACTACCTTGCTGATCACTACGCAGATTCCTGCCCTGCGGCACAACCGGATTGAAACAGGATTTGACTGGCAGGCGTTTGGAAAATCACTGATGGGCTGAACCCGCGACTTACCTCCACTTAATGTTGCAACCCATACTCGGCTGCTGGTCTGCGTTCACCTTTTTTCCAGTCAGGATTGCATCCAGCGCGGCAGACAGATCACGGCCGGTCGGTTGGCCCTTGTTGGGACGGGTTTCGTCAAACCGACCCCTGTAAGCACATTCCATATTTCCATCGAACACGAAGAAATCGGGTGTGCATTCCGCACCGTATGCTTTGGCCACTTTCTGGGACTCATCATACAAATAGGGAAAGGAGTACCCCTCCTTCCTGGCAGTCAGCGTCATCAATGCCGGCGAATCCTGCGGGTGGGACGTAACGTCGTTGCTGCTTATGGCAATAAATATCACACCTCGAGACTGGTATGCATTTGCCACTTCCACCAATTTTGAATTTATGTGATGGACATAGGGGCAATGGTTGCAGATAAAGGCAACAACGGTTGCCTTATCCGATTTCAACCCGGCAAGTGATAATTCTTTACCGGAAATAGTATCGGGCAATGTGAAAGCGGGAGCTGTTGTTCCCAGCTCCATCATTTTTGATAGGGTAAGTGACATGGTAGTTGTTGAATAGATCAAATGGTGCTTCGATACTACAATCTTCCCGCCGGAATGGTTCCAACAACGACACTGCCGGCAATGCCAATCCGGGAATCACCGGCCCCTCCTTCTGGACAAGCACAAGATCATAGACATGCGGGCGCATTAGTTTCGGGAGAATGGCCTTTGATTGCTTGATCAGTTTTTGAAATAGATATACGCATTCAGCGAAGTAGCAATCAGCAGCCAAATAAAGTACGGCAGGATCAGCAGGTTCCAATATTTAATGGAAGCGACGTACCGGATCAGGAAATAGCCGATCAGGATCGTCAGCAGGGATATTAGTATCAGTCCGGTACCGGCCTGATGGTAACGGAAGAAGGCAGGATTCCACGCGACGTTCAGCAGCCACTGCACCGCAAAGAGTGAAAGAAGAACTGTGCGGTTTGTCTCGGTACTCCACAATTTGGCCATATAAAATCCATAGCAGATCATAATGGAAAACCAGGCAGCTCCGAACACCCAGCCCGGGGGTGTCCAGGGTGCTTTGTTCAGGCTTTGGTACCACTCGGACGCAGCCCCCTTCCCCATCAAAGCACCGCCGATTCCCAATGCGGCAAAATTCAAGACGATAAATACAACCACGCGCAAGACCATAATGAACCCAATTTATTTAAACCGCTGCAATATCTATGTTTCAATAGCTAATCTCCACCACTTTCTTGTCCCCCAGCTTTCGCATAGGTTTGGGAATAATATTCAGGATCTCCTCTCTCAAAGTTTTGAGGAGTTTGGTTTTGATGTGATCGCGGTGCCTGACCAGGCTCACTTCGCGTGCAGGACTGGGTTCTATCAACCGCTTTACCAGCCTGCGCTGGGAGTTGGTAAATTCCATCACAGCAAGTTCGGGTAAAATTGTAATCCCGTCGCTCTTGTCTACCATCCGCTTCAGCGTTTCTATGTTTCCAGTCTCGTACTTGAAATGAAAGTCAGCGCTCTTCCGCAGTTCGCATAAATTCAGCACCTGCGACCGGAAACAATGCCCCTCCTCCAGCAGCCAAAGCTGGTCTGGATCAATTTCATCGGCCAGCACGTATTTCTTGTCGTATAACGAATTCTTCCGGGAGACATAGACGAACAGCTCTTCATAAAATAGTACATCTTCCTTGATAGCTGGATCCTTCAGGGGAGTTACCACCAGGCCGCAATCGAGTTTATCGTTCTTGAGCTCGTGTATAACCTCTTCTGTGATAGTTTCTTTAACAACCAGATCAAGAAGCGGATACTTTTCACGCACCCGCTTGAAAAGAGAGGGTAAAAGATAGGGAGCCAGGGTCGGGATGATGCCCAGGCGGATTTCTCCGGTGGTAACATTTTTTTGATCATCAATGAACTGCTGCACCCTTCCCGCTTCTCGCAGAATAACGCGTGCCTGCTTGATGATGCTGATACCAATTTCGGTGGGGATGACCGGCTGCTTTGTTCGATCGAAAAGTTTGACACCCAACTCCTCTTCCAGTTTCTGGACCTGCATGCTCAAAGTAGGCTGGGTGATAAAGCATTTTTCGGAGGCGAGTACAAAATGACGGTATGTGTCTAGCGCAACGATGTATTCGAGTTGTGTTAATGTCATAGAGGGTATCTATACGATCATAAATATAATCAATTTGATTTATTTTCGAATTCGGAGTAACGTTGGTAAACCGATTCCCTAAATCACTAACTGAAATCATCCCATGGTACATCCAACCGATACGAAAAAGCAAGCACACTCCATAAATGGGGCAGGTAAATGCCCGTTTACACATGGCGAAGTAAAGCAGACCGCAGGCGGCGGCACGGGAAACCGGGAGTGGTGGCCCAATCTGCTCAAACTCAATATCCTCCGTCAAAATTCCCGCCTGTCCAATCCGATGGGTGAAGAATTTGATTATGCAAAAGCATTTAAATCGCTTGACCTCAAGGCTGTTAAGAAGGACATCAGGAACCTAATGACCAAGTCGCAAGACTGGTGGCCTGCCGACTACGGCCATTACGGGCCGCTCTTTATTCGGATGGCGTGGCACTCGGCGGGTACATATCGCATTTCCGACGGCCGCGGTGGCGGCGGGTCGGGCACGCAGCGCTTCGCCCCTCTCAACAGCTGGCCCGACAACGCGAACCTCGACAAGGCCCGCCTGCTTCTCTGGCCGGTCAAGCAGAAGTACGGAAACAAAATTTCCTGGGCCGACCTGATGATCCTCGCCGGCAATTGCGCGCTCGAGTCAATGGGGTTCAAAACCTTTGGCTTCGCTGGAGGACGGGAAGATGTGTGGGAACCGGAAGAAGACGTCTATTGGGGTTCGGAAAGTGAGTGGCTGGGCGACAAGCGCTATACCGGCGACCGCGAACTGGAGAATCCACTGGGTGCCGTGCAGATGGGACTCATTTATGTAAACCCGCAGGGCCCGAACGGAAATCCTGATCCCCTGGCCGCCGCGCGCGACATCCGAGAGACATTCGGGCGCATGGCGATGAACGACGAAGAGACGGTGGCGCTAATCGCAGGCGGTCATTCGTTTGGAAAAACTCACGGCGCCGCCGCCGAAGCCCCACATGTAGGACGTGAACCCGCTGCGGCCGGCATCGAAGAGCAGAGCATGGGCTGGAAAAATTCCTTTGGCAGCGGAAAAGGTGGCGATACCATTACGAGCGGACTGGAAGGTGCCTGGACGACGACACCAACAAAGTGGAGCAACAACTTTTTTGAAAACCTATTCGGCTACGAATGGGAACTGACCAAGAGCCCTGCCGGTGCGCATCAGTGGAAGCCGAAAGGCGGCGCGGGTGCCGGATTGGTGCCCGATGCCGACGACGCGGCAAAGAAGCACGCACCCTTTATGCTCACTACGGATCTTTCGCTGCGGTTTGATCCGATCTACGGACCGATTTCAAAACGCTTTCACAAGAATCCAAAAGAGTTTGCGGATGCGTTTGCCCGCGCGTGGTACAAGCTTACGCACCGCGATATGGGCCCGATCGCCCGCTACCTAGGTCCGGAAGTGCCGAAGGAAGTGCTGATCTGGCAGGACCCGCTCCCAACGGTTAAGAACAAAGTGATTGACAAGAAGGACATTACTGTGTTGATGAAGAAGATACTGGCATCCGGGCTATCCGTGTCTCAACTGGTAACTACCGCCTGGGCGTCGGCTTCCACATTCCGCGGCTCCGACAAGCGCGGGGGTGCCAACGGCGCGCGCATCCGGCTTGCTCCGCAGAAGGACTGGCAGGTGAACAATCCGGCGGGGCTGACAAAAGTGATTAAGACGCTGGAAGACATTCAAAAGGGATTCAACAAAGGAGCCAAAAAGGTTTCGCTGGCAGACCTTATCGTGCTGGGCGGTTGTGCCGCGGTCGAAAAGGCTGGAAAGAATGCCGGACACAATGTGACCGTTCCCTTCACGCCTGGCCGTGTGGATGCTTCACAGGACCAAACCGATGTAGAGTCGTTCGATGCCCTGGAGCCGAAAGCCGATGGATTCCGCAACTACACAGGTTCAAAACTCAGGGCCCCTGCCGAAGAAATGCTCGTTGACCGCGCCCAGCTGCTGACGCTGACTGCGCCGGAAATGACCGTGCTTGTTGGCGGGATGCGCGTCCTAAACACAAACTTTGATACGTCAAAGCACGGTGTGTTTACGAAGAAGCCGGAGTCACTTACCAACGACTTCTTTATTAGCCTGCTTGACCTGAATACGACCTGGAAGGCGACCTCCGATTCCAAGACTGTTTTTGAAGGCCGAGACCGCAAGACCGGAACCGTGAAATGGACAGGCACGAGGGCTGACCTTATTTTCGGATCGAACGCAGAACTTCGTGCGCTGGCAGAGGTTTACGGAAGCGGTGATTCTAAAGCGAAATTCGTGAAGGATTTTGTGGCGGCGTGGGCCAAAGTAATGGATTTGGACCGGTTTGACCTGGTCAGAAAGTAAGTTCATGTAAGTCTTTCAAAGAGGTGGCTCGGGATCCGGGCCACCTTTTTTTGTGCGTTATCCAAATACCGGTTAGAGTAAGTCCAGCACCTTCATCATACCCAGCTTTACTTCGTCCATTTCTTTGGGAGATAATATCCCAAGCCGTCTTGTGAATCGCGCCTTGGAAATAGATTTAATCTGGAAGCAGTCAGCAACACTTTCTTTACTAATCCCATTTTCTTTTGAAGGGATGAGTGGGATGTGCCAATCCCGAATGGAACGCACTGCATCTGTAACAGGAACCACCACTTTCAATTGAAGTGCCCCCATGCTGTCGTGATTTACGATCACCACCGGTCTTACTTTGCCGACCTCCAGCCCAACGTTGGGCGCAAAGTCAACTAACCAAACTTCAGCATGCTTCATTCTTACAGAATATCAAGGTCAATATCTGACATATTATTACTGCGCTTGCCGTAATACGTTATGGTCTCAGGGTGCTTGGCCTGCGATTCCATCCGCTTGTACACGGCGGCTTTATTCTTCCTTAATTTTTCAATGGCAAGCTGAAGATGGGTATCGGAACGGGCGGATCGAATAAGAATACCTTCCTCGGTTTCTTCAATAACGACTTTGTCGAGTTTGTATTTCTTAATCATTTCAGCGGGTAAAATAATGGCCTTGCTATTCCCTACTCTTGTTAATGTCTTTATCATATCCGAATATACGATAAAGTTATAACATTGTTATAACGAACGTTGTAGCAACGCCCAAGACAGCAAGATCGGCCCACGGGAGACTAATCGAAACCAAGTCTTCCTATATTTACCTCATAAATTACCAACCTCGAGACCACCCTATGAAAACGATCAGAAAAGAAGACGTCAAACAGGAAGTATTCGACCTCTATGATGATTATGCCCACAACCGGATCGAACGGCGGGAGTTCATGGAAAAGCTGTCGTTGTACGCCGTAGGAGGAATGACAGTTTCAGCGCTGATGAGTTTCGTTATGCCCAACTACCAGGAGAAAATTCAGGTCGCTGAAAATGACCCTCGTCTCAAGACGGAGTTTATCAACTATGATTCTCCCAAAGGAGGCGGATCTATCAAAGCACAACTGTCAAAGCCGGTCGATGCCAAGGGAAAGCTGCCGGGGATCGTGGTGGTCCATGAAAACAGGGGACTCAATCCGCACATTGCCGATGTGGGCCGCCGGGCAGCGCTGGCAGGCTTCGTGTCTATCTCTCCCGATGCACTTACTCCCCTGGGCGGATACCCCGGCAACGACGACGACGGCAGAGCCATGCAGAGCAAGCGCGACCGCAACGAGATGTTGGAAGACTTTATGGCTGCCTTCACGTACTTGAAAAATCACAAAGATTGCACAGGCAAGGTAGGCGTAGTCGGTTTTTGCTATGGTGGAGGGGTCTGTAACATGATGGCAGTAAAGCTCCCCGACCTCGCTGCTTCTGTGCCATACTATGGCGGCCAGGCACCGTTGGAGGAGGTTAAGAACATCAATGCCCCTCTCCTGCTGCATTATGCAGAACTTGATACCCGAGTGAATGAAGGATGGCCGGCCTACGAGCAGGCATTGAAAGCCAACAACAAGGAATATACGGCATATATCTATCCGGGTGTCAACCACGGATTTCACAACGACACCACTGGAAGGTTTGATGAGCCCGCAGCGAAACTGTCGTGGCAGCGGACGGTGGAGTTTTTCAAGAAGAAACTGGTCTAGGTGTAGGACACCTATTTTCTACTGAACATGGCCTCCATCAATACCCATGAATTGGGATCAAGGAGCACTTGTTTCGGTTCTGTTTCAGCGGTGAAAGTAAACACGTTAGCCTTTTCAGTAAGCTGAATGGTTTTTATTATCGGCTCCGTTTCACCTGGGGCAAGAATGGCTACCTGAATCGGCATCATGAAAGTGCTGCCGTCTGTCTGCACCTGATCCAGGATGATTTTCAACTCCTTCTTTTTGCTTTCGTATTGCCAGGTTCCCTTGCACGATAAGGCGCCCGGCTTGTATAACCATTGTTGAAAAAATTGATTCAAGTCCATCCCGGATGCTGCTTCCATTTCCTTTCTGAAATCGGTTGTCGTAGCGTTGAGGTTTTGGTACTTTTTGTAGTAGGATTGGATGCCTTTCCAAAATGCCTCCGTGCCAACGACCCCGCGCAGCATGTGCAATATCCAGCTCCCTTTCTGGTATGTGTGTGAACTGGTCACTTTTCCCATATCACTCAGGTTGTCATGAATGATCCGATAGCCCGGATTTTTAGCGTGAAACGAATTCACACTTTGCCTGCTTGATGCCAGCCCCTTCAAAAAGGCATCACGGCCATACTCGTGTTCTATAAAAAGCAACGTGAAGTAGGTGGCAAAACCCTCACTGAGCCACACATCGTCCCAGTCGTATTCGGTGACGGCATTTCCAAACCACTGATGCGCGATCTCATGAATGACGACGTTGCGCCAGCGCTCATTCCTGTCGCCTACTACGGAATTCTCACTGTAAAGAATTGCTGAGGCAGCTTCCATCCCGCCGCTTACACTGTTTGATTGAATGTTGGCTAGTTTCTCGTAGGCAAAAGGTCCCACTGATTCGCTATAGAACTCCAAAACCTTTTTTGTCGGCACGGCAAAGTCATAGAAGCCTGCCTCCCGATCCTGGTAATAGACCCAGGTTTCGATCGCCTTGTGGTCAAATTCATCCACTTGTTGCATGGCGAACCGGGCAACACCCAGCACGTATAGCCAGGGAGCTATAGGAACAGATTGTTTCCAATGGGTTACCCTATTTCCGTTCGCTGCATCGGATTCTTCCACGATCAAGCCGTTGGATACCACCTGATAATGCACGGGGGCAGTAACGATAAACTCGCACGTGGCTTTGTCGTACGGATGATCAACCATGGCGAGCCAGTTTCTTCCCTTATCTGGCCAGTTGTCGCTGAAGAAAGTGCGGTCGCCGTACTTGTTGTTGGCGATCTTAAGGCCGGTGGCGGGAACGCCGGAGTAGGTGATTGTATATGTACTTCGCTGATTTTGTTTCGTGCCTGATCCCAGCGTGATCGACAATTCATCCTTTTCATGGGTAAAAGCCAGCGGCTTCCCTTCAGACACCACCTGACTTACCCGCATTCCTTTGTTTGCCAGTGTGGAGCTCGCTTTTATCAGGTCTAGCCGAAGGATTTTTACCTCGCCCAGGTACCGTATGTCAATGGTTACTTCACATTTGATTTCATCGGTAGCGTCCGACAACATTATGCGGAATACGTAGTTCAGTACGTCAATCTTTGGATTTTTGGGGTATGTATCTGCGATAGCAACCGTGCTAAAAGCAAGGAGGACGATACTCAGCAACCTTTTCATGGAGATGGGTTCTATTTTTTAAATGGTAAATCAGTGACAGGACGGAATTCAATCAGTCCTTTCTCCTTGATGGTGCGTTCCACATCCACGATGCTGGTGGGTACGAAACCGCTCAGGTTTTCCACCCCATCAGCGGTGACCAGGGCAACATCTTCGATGCGCACGTATAATTTCTCTTCATGAATCCAGATCATGGGATCAATGGTGAATACCATTCCCGGTCGTAATGGTACACCGTGCACCTGACCCACATCGTGCACTGCCATACCCACGGGATGTTGAAAATGTCCACGGAATTTCACACCTTCCTCCACAGCTTTGAGATGGGCTGGTTTCGCAAACTTTTTGCCGACCAAATACTGCTTCATGTCGGCTGCCGCTTTGTCGAGCACCTCACTGGCTGTAACACCCGGTTTAATATATCGGAAAAGGGCATCGCGGTAAGCCACGATAAAATTGTACAGCTCTTTTTGCTCGCTGCTGAACTTTCCATTCACCGGCCAGATGCGCGTCACATCGCTGGTGTAATATTTATAGTCCGGGGCATAGTCCATGAGCACCAGATCACCTGCTTTTAATATGTCCGTCTTATGAAAATAATGTCCCATGTAGGCATTCGTCCCCCCTCCTATGATAGAGGCATAGCCATCACCACGGGAGCCATGCACATGGAAAATATACTTCGCCGCAGCGTCCAACTGGTATTCATATACACCGGGCTGGGTTGACCGCATGGCTTCGATGATTCCCAGCCCGGCGATTTGCGTTGCCTTGCGGATAAGCTCAATTTCTTTATGACTTTTTATGAGGCGCATGCCGTCCAAAATCGGAGACAGGTCATGAATTTCAAACTGGGGAACGCGTTCCCTGAGTTTCTGAATGAAGGATGCTTCCTTGGTGATTTGTCCATCCCATGGGTCGGAAGAAGACCGTGCCTGGCCGTAGAGCAATTCGTCCCGGCTGTCGTTGCCGTTCTCGGCAGGGCTGAATTCGGTATAGAGAAGCGGCGCCGGGGGCCTGATCAATCCGGTGCCAACCAAATCGGCTGATAGAAATTCAATGCCTTTCACCTGGTCTGCTCCGGTGAGCTGCTTTACAAGTTCACTATCTTCGGCCGAAAGCACCTTCCCCTGGCCGCGTTCCGCTCCCTCATCGCGGTGTGGGAGGTACACGGTTGATCTTTTGTTCTTTCCATTAAGAAGCAGGTAGGCGTGTGCCGATTCAAGCCCCGTCAGGTAATAGAAGATGTTGGATTGCCGGAAAACGCTAAACCCGGCAATGCCGGCTGATCCCTGGATGAGTGCGACGGCATTGTTACCAATGGCATCTGATATTACTGCTCTTCGCTCTACGAATTCCTCTTTTGGAAGGTCGGTTTGATAGCGGTGCTGATCTTGAGAAGTCGCCAGACCAAAGGCCACGGGAAGCAATATGACGGTTATGTAAACTGATTTGTTTCTCATAGGGTCAATTTAATGCTTTTGCACAAAGCAGCAGTTCAGCGCAACTTCCAATCTACGCATTTTGCCTTTCAGGAATCAAGTTCAGGGTGTGGTTGTGCGCTCCTAAACCCTGCCCGAATCATAATCGCCGAAGTGTACAGGATGACGACAATGACAACCCAGCGCAGCACATCCAAATCCATCGATTTGACGACAAAAGCGGCCAGGAGAACCGCGGCAATACCCGGTAGCGCCATGCCCAATGCAGCCTTGCGGTTATAGGCACCCTTGCTGATAAACCGCGCGGACGCCGGCGGCATGAGGAAGGCACACGATCCCATCATAATGGGAAACGCCACCTTGGGAGACATGCCAAGCGCAAATACCAACGCCATACACGGAGCATACAACCCAATACCCGCGGTCATCAATGCACCCAGAATGAAATTAACGCCAACAGCGACAGCCAATTTGGTACCGTATAGGCCAATGGCCTCACCCCCGCCGGGTATCCAGTCCATTTTCCCACTAAACATGAAGAAGGCCGTCGCCAGCAAGGCAAATCCGATCGTCAGCCGGATTTTCCTCTCCGGCAATTTCGCTACAATGCCGGCACCGAGCACGGCGCCCACTGCAGCGGCAACGAGCATAAGGATCAGCGTAAGCGGATCTACCTCAATGATGGTGATGAACACAATCGCCTGCAGCAATACCGGAATGGTATTGGAGACATTCAGTGTACCCGGTATCTGACGATCCTCCGTTTGGCCTGTAAATTTCAGCAGCGCCGTCTGGGGAGCAAACGACCCAATGCCGAGCACATCGAAGAAGTTGACTACAAACCCGATGACACCTGTCTTGAGCCAGCTTGCTTTGCCAAGATTATCCTTGTGACGGATAAGGTCACGTACAAATACAAACAGGTACCAGGCGGCGAGTATCGCCAGTGAAATCCAGATAAGTGTAATCATGAAGGGCCGGTACGTTAGCAGACTTTGAAAAACGTCTTGCTGCGCTCTTTTTCGTTCTGGTCGAGCATCGATTCAATTTTCTTGGCTGTCTTGGTGATGGCCAGTCCGCCAAGGCCCGTGCACCGGTGGGTGTTTGGCATCGCATCGCCCACGCGCTTCATCGTTTCGATAACTTCGTCAAGCGGAATCAAATGGTTGTAACCCGACAAGGCCATGTTCGAGCACGAGAGCGCGTTGGTAGCGGCCATCACGTTGCGGTTCAGACATGGGGCTTCCACCCGGTCTGCGATCATGTCGCAGATCATTCCCAGGCACGACTGTAGAGCCATCGACGCTGCGGCCAGTGACTGATCCAGCGTTCCCTTTTTCATACCCACGATTCCTGCCGCCGCCATTCCTGATCCGGATCCGCATTCCGCCATGCATCCCCCTACTTCGGCAGCAAACGTGGCGTGAGCCGCGATAAAGACACCGATGATTCCTGCCGACAGCATCGCCTTCACCATGTCGTCTTCCGACAATTTCAATTCCGTGCCCATACCGATGACGGCGCCGGGCAGCGCTCCGCAAGACCCCGCGGTTGGGGCAGCGACTACTACCCCCATGGAACTCTTCACTTCCATCATCGCCGAGGTGTACATGATTACCCGGTTGAGGACGTCCCCTTCAATGAGTTTTTTTTCATTCCACTTTTTCTGGAATTCAACGGACTGGCTGCCCAGAATCCGATCTGCATATGTTGTCCCTTTTAGTCCGAGGTCAATGGCGTTGCGCATGATCGTCAGAATGGCGCGCATCTTCTCGAACACTTCTTCGGCAGAAATATCGCCGCGGATGCGCTCGTATTCCACCGCCAGTTCCCACAGCTCCAGGTTCTTGTCCTTGTTGTAGGCGAGCATCTCCTCGGACGTGATGAACGGAACCGTAAGATCCTTGCGTGACAACACCGGAAGCACGGGGTGCAACTTGCGGATGAAAAGGACATCGTCCATTGCCAGGAGCTCTTCGCAAAGGCTTTCCGGGAGGAATTGACTCGATTTTACTTCTATGTAATTGGAAGACCCCTTGTGGACTGTCAAATCATCAAAGGATGCACCTGTTTCGATAAGCCTTTTCACCTTATCCGGACTCCTGACATAGATTAGCGTCTCGTAATAATCGCCGGCCATGCTTACGGCTGCACCGTCAATCTCGACAACCTCAATCATTCCCCCTCCATGTGAAAGGGCGGTAACCGCCCGGGTTTCACTGTCATTCACCAGCGTGATCTTGTATGTGTTGGGATGCGTCGCACCAATCGCGTGGATGTCGATGGTAATTTTTATGCCTGCCTCTTCCACCGCCTGAAGGTATCCCGGCAGCCGCTCATCGAAGGCTTCCCATCCAAGAAACCCACCAAACAATCCCATGTCGGACCCCTGCCCTTTGTGCGTTGTGGCCAGCGAGCCGTTGGGATCAAATTCAATTCGCACTTCGCGAATGTCAGCCTGCATCAGGTCACGGCATATTCTGCCAATGCGAAGGGAGGCTGCACAATGCGAACTCGAGGGGCCCCGCATGACGGGACCAATGACGTCATTGAAGATGCTAGGGTAGGACTTCATACTACTTGTTTTGCTTGAGCGACTTATCAAAGATAATGTGATTACTACAGACTTGATTGCAAAAAGGATGCTATTTTGGTCTCAAATCGTGTTCATGAATCAAAGTAGTCATCGCCTTTCAAGTGCCACACTGATCGGTGTGCTTCTCGCTTCCGGATTGTGCGCCCAGCAACCCGCATCCCCGTTGGAGGCCTCCTTTCTCGCGTACCGTAGTATGAAGGAGAAAACCCCATTCGGCCTGGAGTGGATATCGCTTGGCCCCGCTGTAAATTCCGCGCGGGCCGACGTAGTTCAGCTTGATCACACGAACCCGGGAACCATGTATGTGGGGTTTGGATCCGGAGGTATATGGAAGACTACCAACCACGGTGTTACCTGGACTTCGATTTTTGAAGAGCAGGCGTCCCTGGGAATCGGCGACATGGCGCTGGCACCATCGAACCCATCCATAATCTATGTGGGGACAGGGGAAAACCTGAAGAAGCCGCGAAATTTCACGTTGCCCGGCACGGGCATGTACCGCTCCAACGATGGAGGTAAGTCATGGACACACATCGGCCTGCGTGACTCGTGGTCGATCGCAGAGATAACCGTTCACCCGACAAATCCGGATATCGTCATGGTAGCTGTGCTCGGCCACCTTTGGTCGACAAACAGGAATCGCGGTCTCTACCGCACGGAGGATGGCGGCAAAACCTGGCAGCAAGTGCTGTACAAAGATGAAAAGACAGGCGCCAACATGGTTGTTATTTCGCCGTCGAATCCGTCTGTCATGTACGCTTCCATGTGGGAGGTGTATCCCGGTATCAGCGGTGCCAACAGCGGTGTGTATAAGAGTGTGGACAGCGGAAAAACCTGGGTCCCTTCCGGAAACGGATTGCCCACCGGCGAAAAAATTGGCCGAATCGGTCTTGCCGTCTCTGCTTCCAATCCAGACAAAGCCTATGCACTGATCGACAACCTCAATAACGCGCGCGATGCATCTGCAGAATTGTATAGGACCATCGATGGAGGAAAAAGTTGGATGAAGACGCACGATGCCCCGTTCAAGATTTTTGTTGGTATCGGCTGGTACTTTACCGACGTGTACGTAAATCCCCAGGACGATGAGGAAGTGTATTGCCTGGGTATACGACTGGCGCACAGCACCGACGGCGGAAAGTCGTTTTCATTTCTTGGCGGCACGGTGACACGCATGAATCCAAGCCTGGCGCAAGGGCTTCACCTGGATCAGTGTGAACTGTGGATTAATCCGATGAATCCCCAACATATTGCTGTGGGCAATGACGGCGGGTTTTATGTAAGCTATGATAAAGGAGAAACCTGGATGCACTACAACAACATCCCCACCGGGGAATTTTATGACCTGACCGTTGACCAAAGCACCTATACGATTTATGGTGGCACCCAGGACAACGCCACGGTCTATGGGCCACCGAAAGAATTCAACCCGCGCTTCTCCGATCCGTGGCAGTATCTCTGGATCGATGCCTGGGACGGTGGTGACGGCTGTGTGACGCAGGTAGACCCTACCGACAACACGGTCGTGTATTACAGCATGCAGCATGGAAATGCAAAACGCCTTGACCGCCGCCTCGACTCAGCCAGTTCCATTATGCCCAGGCTCCCCAAAGAAATCAAGGATACCCTGAACTTTAACTACGTCACCCCCTACTTTCTTTCACCGCACGACAGCAGGACGGTGTATCATGCCGGCAATTATGTGTTTAAGAGCATGGACCGAGGCGATCATTGGAAAGTGATCAGTCCAAACCTTGGCATTTCAGCATCCAAAGAGAAACGGTCTTTTGCGGTCGGTGCGCTGGAAGAGTCAAGACTTACACGAGGACTTTTATACGCCGGTACTGACAAGGGCGCTTTCTGGGTTTCAAAAGATGACGGAGGAACATGGGATGAGCATAGTGCTGGACTTGCAAACAACTATATCCGCAGCATTTGCCCGTCCCGCCATATAACAGGGCAGGTGTATGTGGCCATGACAGGTTTGAATTACGACGATTTACGTAGCTACCTCTATGCTTCTGAGGATTATGGAAAAACCTGGCACCCCATAAACAAGGGACTCCCCGATGAGCCAGTAAATGTAATCCTGGAGGATCCCACAAATCAGAATATTCTTTACGTTGGGACGATCCGTGGTATGTATGTTTCTATCGACCGTGGAAAAACCTGGTCCTACCTGGGGCGCAGTCTTCCAGGTGTTGCTGTCGCGGATATGGAAATCCACGAAGGAACTATGGACCTGGTAGCTGCCACGCATGGACGGGGGATCTATAAAATTAATCTCCGGCCGTTGCAGATCATGGTTGCGGGTAATTTGCCCGTTAGCACCAGCAGGCTTTTCGAAATTCTTCCTGGCAAAAGGCCCTGGTACAACTCGTCGCACCGTGATCCAGATTACAGGACCGTGGAGAAAACAAGCATTCCGTTCTGGCTTGCAAAACCAGAAACGGTTACGTTGACGCTGCTAGACAAAGACAAAAAGGAATGGTGGAAGACCTCCTTCCCAGCGTCTGCAGGATTCAATGAATACCGATGGGATTTAGTGACGGTACGGGAGATGAGTGATTTTCCCTACTTTATTCATTATAATAAGTTTCTTCCGGCGGGTAGCTACATCTGGCGTTTGTCGGCAGGAGCTACCGTGCTCGAGCAATCCTGGACGGTGGTCCATGCAACTTCGCCGTACACGAAGTAGGGCTTGGGGGTTTGTCAACAGGTAATTTGTAATTTGCGAACAAAACGACCACCGTGAAAGACTTTAAGAAATACTACACCATCCCCGCTCCTCCTGAAACGGTATATCTGGGGTTGACCAATCCACTCACCATCCAATTGTGGACCGGCGAACCCGCGGAAATGTCGACCGAACCGGGCTCGGAATTCTCCCTGTGGGATGGAAGTATCACCGGCCGCAACATAGAATTTGAGCAAGATCAAAAGATTGTCCAGCAGTGGTACTTTGGAGATCAGAAAGAAGAATCGATCGTTACCATCAAACTTCACCCGGCGCAGGACGGTACGTCAGTCGAACTAAAGCATACCAACATCCCCGACGAGGCATTTGCAGATATTTCGGAGGGCTGGAATTCCTCCTACTTCGGTGCCCTAAAAGAATTCTACACGGAGTAGCGGCACAAGGTCAGGTCAACGGTTTCAATTCAGCCAGCGTGGTCGGGATAAGTTCGGAAACCGTAGGATGAATATGTACCGCCCGTTGGATAACCGTATACGGAACATCCGCATACATAATGTCCAGGATGGAGTGAATGATCTCATCTCCTTCAATCCCCAGGATACTGGCCCCAAGGATTCGTTCGGTTTCGGCATCCACCAGGATCTTGATGAACCCCTGCGTTTCTCCCTTCTCCCTGGCGCGGCCGATTTTGGACATTGGACGTGTGGCGATGAGTGCTTTCCTCCCGGACTTCCGTACCTCCTCTTCCGTCATACCTACCCTGCCCAAGGCAGGGTCGATATACAAGGCATAGCACATGATCCTGTCTGAAACACGCCGCGGATCGTTGTCAAATATATTGGCGGCGACGATTTCGTGATCGTTGTAGGACGTGTGTGTAAACGCTCCCCTTCCGTTGCAGTCGCCTAAGGCCCAGATACCTGGAACGTTGGTGCGCAATTGGTCATCGACGGTGATGAATCCCCGTTCATCGGTTTTGACCCCCGCTTTGTCCAGGCCCAGGTCTCCGGTATTGGGGAGCCTCCCGGTTGCCAGCAGCAGATGACTTCCGGTCACATCCCGGTCGCCGCTTTCACAATCGACGCTGACTACCACGCTACTTCCTTTCGGTTTCGCACCCAGACAATTTGCATCCAGTCGAAACTGAACTCCCTCCCCTTCCAGGATTTCCTTTATGGCCTCCGACACATCCTCGTCTTCCCGATGGACCAATCGGGAATTCCGTTCGAAGATGGTAACCTTGCTCCCAAACCGGCGGTACATCTGCCCGAATTCAAGCCCGATGTAACTCCCACCGATAATAAGTAAGTGCTCCGGGACGTAGTCAACGTCCATGATGGTACTGTTGGTGAGATGCTTCACGCCGGCAAAGCCTTCCGGTATGGATGCCCTCCCCCCGACATTTATGAAAATCTTATCTGCTTTTAACACGTCCTCACCTACCCGCACGGCATTTGAACTTTCAAACATGGCGTGGCCTTCGTACACGGTAAGGTTCTTTGTGCTCCGTAGCCATGTTTCGACTCCCCGGGTGGACTCGTTTACGATCTTGTCTTTACGGGCTTTCACCGCTTTCATATCCACGGAAATCTTGCCCTCTACGGTAACTCCGTACTCAGCAGCACGCCTTGCCACATGCGCTGTTCGGGCGCTGGCAACCAGTGTTTTGGTTGGTACACACCCGTTGTTCACACAAGTTCCTCCAAAACGTTTTCGCTCCACAATCGCCGTCGACTTCCCTTCTTTTGCAAAGCGGGCTGCCAGTGCAGGCCCGGCCTGCCCTGTTCCAATAATAATTGCATCAAATTCTTTCATGTGTTTCTCTGTTTTAGTTGGCTCCACAAAAATTCGTACAGCCAACAAATCGCATCATGAAAATACCCATTACTGAGGCGGGAAGCGCACTAAATGCTTTCTTAATTTGAGGTTATGTCTGCAAGCCAGAGAATCATTCTTGTTCCCAGTCGACTAAAGCGACGATTTCCTTAACCACGCACTTCGGAGCGTGGCACACTTCACTTCAAGGGTAGATTGTAGACTACCCTCAAGGAGGCTATGGCCCCATTCCCGAAGCTCATATTTTCTTTCACCCGCTCGTCGCCGAACCGAACAAGACTAAGTCGGAAGTCCATCTTTTGATCCGAGGCGTACTGCTCATAAATGCGTCCGAGCGAATAGCCGATGCGTGTTTCCACATGGAAATTTCCAACCATTTTCCATCGCAAGAAAATGGATTCGTCAATACTGTTCCGTTCAATGTAGTCCGTCCTGAACGGGTCTTGCCCGATCCGGTAGGTCGTGATAAAGGCAAAATGACTAAAGCCGGTGGTAAACCGGTCATTGATCTTATAGTTCACCTTCAGATTGATGGGGGCCAAACCGACAATGCTCCACCGATCCGACAGCTGGTAATCAATGTATACCAGGGGGACCAAGAGCGGACCAAACAACTCCTGATTGTATAGTGCACCAAACCGCCAAAGGAGTTTGTCATTTTGCCTGTGTTCATAGAGCCCGACCATCCCAAACTGCCACCGACCATCTGTGCTACCTTTCATATCGCTGTTGTACCGTGGGACCAAAAGAAGCTGAAAACCATTTCGATCATTTAGCTTTTGTGCTATTCCGGTCTGGAGAATAAAGGCATGCAGCCCCATCGAGGTCAACATCAAAGACGGTCCCGGACTAAGGTCCGTGTCGATGTTGAAGAGCGTATGGGTAAAGTCGTTATACCAAATGGTCTTTTCACTTAATACGACGGGTACCTTCAGGTTAAGCAGTGTTCCGGATTCGGTGGCTTTTCCACCGGGGGATGCCTGGTAAGACGATGGAGAGCCATAAAACCCCGAGAACGTGAACAAGTCAATGGAGCTTTGTGCCGTCACCATGTGCGAGGAGAACCAGATAAGCGAAGCAGTGAACAGCTTTTTCTTCATTGCGGAAAGATAGCAATTCAAGGCCAATGCGTAATGGCTTTAGAAATTTGACGTTGAGGCTAACCTGCGGAACCAGCGGTAAGTTTAGGGCATCATGCTTATCCGAAAGCCGTCAGTTCTATTTGGAAGAGGTCTCGCCAATAATCTTCCACAAGTCCCTCGGCCGTTCCCGAAAGGTGTCGTTAAAAAGGACGACGGTCATTGCAACATATCCAACAAGGGCAAAAACGACGGCCAGCTGAACGCCTGACGTTTTCTGAATATCCTGTTTTTCCTTGGGGTCACAGATTTCACCCGGGCAGTACTGCGCTTTGTCTTTGTTGAATAGTCCATACACTTTACACCCAATGCAGATGCCAAAGGCCGTCTCAAAAAATAGAAAGATCAGGCAAACAAAGCAGATGAGGCCTGTAATTACACTGAACGAGTTTACCACATTGAGTAGAATGAAAATGGTCCCCGAGAGGACTAACCCGATTATCCAGGCGAACTTCTTCTGGGCTGCCCCTACGTAGAGCGGCGTTTGGCGGCTAACGATCATGCGCCCGATGATGAGCAAGGGAGAGAATTTCGGACTAATAAACACCCGGACGATCATGTCTGCCAGAAAAATGGACACCATGTATTTCAACATCAGGAAATCTCCTTTAAAGATGACAATCATGATGCTGATGAACATGAACAGAAAAAGAATACCGGCGGTAGCGCGTATCTCACGTTCGTTGAGGACCGGGATGGCGTATCCCTCCACGTTTTCGCCAAATTGATTGCTTTTGCTCATGCGGGTTTGTTTGATTGTTTGTGCAGGACTCCCGGAAGAACGAATCTTCGGTGAATAAGTTACGTTCATCCGGATTTTTGCGGCCAGACCAAACTTGCGGTTATCCTAAAAATCGGGGCAATTCCTGAAATTTAAGTCTGATGCTCCCCTGCTAACTGCCGTATCAGTCCCCTGAAAATAAGCACATGTAGTGGAAAGACAACGTACCAGTACATTCGGCCCAACAATCCTTTGGGACGAAAGGTAGCCGTCTGCCTCAGCTCCTTTCCCTGCATCCTGAATTCAAGCCAGGCCTCTCCTGGAAGTTTCATTTCAGCAAAGAGGAGCAGCCTTCCTTCCTGCCGGTTGGCATACAAAACGCGCCAAAAATCAATCGCATCTCCGGAGGCGATGGTCGTGGCATTGGTTCGTCCCCGACGCAATCCCACGCCGCCAAAGAGTTTGTCTATAAATCCACGTACCACCCAAAGCCAGTTCCAAAAATACCACCCGCTTTCACCGCCAATGCGCCATATCTTGTCCAGCGTATCTTCGGCATTCAGCACCCTCCGGGTCCTGGTATCAACCATGCATCCGTGCGTGGGGACCACCAAAAAGTCGGACAGACTAAGATCGAATCGCCCGCTGATGAGCGAATCTTTCCAACTGGAAATGATTTGGTGATCATCTATCTCATGGAATGTCTTTCGCAAGGCAGCCTCATACCCTTCGGGATAAAGGGCAAGCACTTCGTTGATGTCGTTCGGTTTGCAGATCACCTCAATCTTCATGCTGCTAACCAGGGCGGATGCGAGCTTAAAAGAAGTAGACGTGATGAAGTACAACCAATACGAAGACAATTTCGGCGTCATAACCGGGACGGTGAATATCCATCTTTTTAGTCCCCTGACTTTCGCATAGCCAAGAAGCATTTCCCTGTATGTCAGTATTTCCGGACCACCGATGTCGAAATTACGATCATAGGTTCGGGTATTGAAAAGCGCTCGCCCAAGGAACGTGATCACATCCTGAACTCCGATTGGCTGACATCGCGTATTCAACCATTTTGGGGTAACCATGACAGGGAGCTTTTCGACCAGGTCGCGGATGATCTCAAAGGAAGCGCTTCCAGACCCAATGATAATACCTGCACGCAACGTGGTGAAGTGATAGTTGCCGTCTGCGAGTTCCATTTCTACCGCTTTCCGTGAAGCGAGGTGCTCCGAAAGGGACTCTTCATTTACAATTCCGCTCAGGTACACCACGTGTTCAATCGAGGTGTTACGAAGGGCCTCCTTGAAATGGATGGCCGATAATTTTTCCAGCCTGCTGTAATCAGCGGCAGAAGACATCGAATGAATGAGGTAGTATGCGCCCTGGCAATCAGCGGGAATGTTCGCGAGTGAAGCAGCATCCAGCATGTCAACCTCAACCACGGTCAGGCTGCTGCGCAAGGATTCGGGAGGATTGAACCGGTTGGCATCCCTTACACAACATACTACGTGATGGCCCTGGCTTATGAGGACGGGCAGAAGCCTTTTGCCAATATACCCGGTTGCCCCAGTCAGCAGAATCTTCATCGCTTTCGAATTTAAGGCTTGGCGCTGTTATCTCCGGTCGTCTGTTGCAAGGCCTCAATTTCTTCCATCAATGCAAAAGCTTCCGCGTGTTTTTGATCGCTCTTCGTTCGGCTAATGGTAGACAGTGTGTAGGCTTCCTCAAGAAGTTTGCGGTGCTTCTCCTGCAGGATCTCCAATTTTGATTTTTTCTTAAAAAAATTTATCATAGCGTTTGGCTGTTTGTTAGGATCGCAAGGTGGAGATACCGCCATCAACCGAAATAATTTGTCCGGTAACCCAACCGGTTTTTCCTGAAAGAAGGAACGCCGCCATTTCTGCGCTGTCAGCGGGGGTTCCGAATCGCTTCATCGGATGCCGAAGGGCACTGGCCTTCTTCTTCTCGTCGGTTTGCAGGAGCTTGGAGGAGAGCGGCGTGTCCGTGATTGAAGGAGCAATTGCATTAACCCGGATTTTTGGTGCCAGTTCAGCTGCCAGAGATCGGGTTAATCCCTCGATGGCACCTTTGGATACGGAAACCTGCGTATGGAAATTGAATCCCGACTGTACCGCCACGGTGGAGAATAAAATGACTGACGCGGCAGTGCTTTCTTTTAGCCTGGGAAGTACAGCCTGAAGGACTTTTATCGCGCCCACCACATTCAGCTCGAAATCCAGGAGATAGTCATGGGGTTTGATGCGCGCGAATGGAAGGAGGTTTATGCTTCCTGGGCAATACACCAGCCCATCCAATACAGGGGGAAGAAAATCCAGATCAAGAACAGACTCTGTAACATCTACCGGATGGTAGGATACATTTTCCTGAGCACTTTCTGAAGGATGCTGGTTATACGTTGCATACACGCGGTGACCTTCTGTAGCCAGTATGGAAACCAGTTCCTTTCCAATTCCGGATGACCCGCCGACTATTAGGTAATTCTTCATATACAGGTAACACCAATACGTCTTTATTGTTTACCGGAATCCGAATACGCCGGTTCAGCAAGGAGCAAAAAAAAACCGGACGAATAGGTCCGGTTTGGTGCTTAATTCTTAAGGATTACCCCAAGAATGATTTCAATTCGTTTATCCGTGCTGTATTGCGAAGCTTCCGGGTTGCTTTGTCCTTGATTTGACGTACCCGCTCGCGCGTAAGATCAAATTGGTCGCCGATGTCGCTCAGGCCGACAGCATGACCGCCAGACAATCCGTAATACATTGAAAGAACCTGCGCTTCACGCTCACTGAGCGTCGCGAGGGCGCGCTGAATTTCTTCCTGCATAGAATAATTCATCAACACGGCATCCGGATTCACAGCATCCTGATCAGGCATCACATCCAATAGACTTCCGGCATCCGTATCATGTCCCAACGGGGCATCCATGGATACCTTGCGGCCTTTGTAGCTCAGGGTTGTGCGAATGTCTTCCGGAGTAGTTTCCATCACTTCCGCCAACTCTTCCGGTGTTGGTTCACGTTGGTGCTTTTGCTCGAGAGCAGAAAAGGTCTTGCTGATTTTGTTAAGCGATCCGACACGGTTCAGAGGCAAACGAACAATCCGTGACTGCTCCGCAAGGGCCTGCAATATCGATTGCCGAATCCACCAAACAGCATATGATATAAATTTGAATCCGCGCGTCTCATCGAAGCGTGAGGCGGCCTTGATAAGACCCAGGTTTCCTTCGTTAATCAGGTCACTGAGGGTCATCCCGGTGAGTTGGTATTGCTTGGCTACAGACACCACAAAGCGAAGGTTGGCATTGACAAGTTTCTCCAACGCCTTTTCATCGCCGGCGCGGATGCGCTTTGCCAGGTCAACCTCCTGATCGGCAGTAATCAAGTCAATTTTTGCAATTTCAGTAAGGTATTTATCAAGCGATTGTGACTCGCGGTTGGTAATCTTCTTGGTAATCTTCAGTTGTCTCATGTGTGTGCTATTTCAGTTAGTGTTATTAAATGATCCATTCAGCAGCAAACCGGCAATACAGTGGTTATCAGCATCATTGCTGATCGCGCAATACCTGACTGAAAAATGGGGACTTGAAAGAAAAGGAACGTAAAACGAGAACTACGAGAGTGAAATGGATTTCATATCCTGCAAAGATACAAAAAAATTTGGTGGATTCCCAATAAAGATTGATATGCAGGGATTACGGCGACGTTTTCATCCCAAACCCTGTCTGTTATGGAAGGTCGGGTTTACCTGCCGTTTTCTGGGAATAGACTTTTGTCGATTCCTGGAATCACCTGAAGTGCATTTTTGTAGTATACTTTTTGCAGCACCGAGTCAGGAAGCCCCAAGCCGTACATTTTCCAATGTGCATGATACTTGCGGTAGTAGTCGAAATATTCGTCTTCCGTCTCCAGGACCCGGAAATACGTATAGTATTCTTCCTTATCGTACGTGTCCTTACCCATCAACACGCGATCCTGATAGCGGATCATCCACGCCCGGGCAAATCGCGGCTGCCTCCCCAGCTCAGCGAGCACAGCTCCCAGTTCTGTCTGCACGTTGGGTAGTTCATCAAACAATTGCCCCAGCCTTTCCAGGTCGTTTCCAAACCAACCCAGGTGCGCATTGATGAATGTGGTGCCGGGATGCTTTCGGAACACGTGGTGCTGCTCCGCCATCACTTTTTCAAAAGATGGATATTTGTCTGGAGAGCGATACCGTTCCGGATGCTTTTTAAGCTCCAGCCACCGCTCGTTGTACTTGTCTTTTGGATTCCAGAACGAATTGGGCTCTCCGGTATGTATAAGGACGGGAATACCCAGTTCCCCGCACTTGGCCCACACGGGATCCAGCCGCGGGTCGTCTACGGCAATGCGTTTTCCGTCGTTGTCGACATCGGTCAGGCCAAGCCCCTTGTATACTTTCAATCCCTTCACACCCTGCTTCACTCCTTCTTCCAACATGCGCAACGGTTCTTCAGGCCAGCCGGAATCGTCCAGGTCTTCGAAGTTGATGTTGATGAAGACGGCGAACCGGTTTGGGAAATTGTCATTCACATTGTCCAGCGTCCACGTCAGGTAAGCGCCGCGAATGCCGCTGAGGTTCACCATCACGTCCATGTTCAGCGAATCCATTTCCACGACCAGTTTGTCGAGGTTTTGAATGGGCATGATCCACTGATGGTTGTGAACATCAACGAATGGATAGCGCGAACGCCGAAGCTTGTGTTCAGGTACCTTTAGCGTGGAAACAGGCTGGTATTCTTCCACATCCATGACATTCGTCTGGTATTGAATGCGGTAAATAAGCCAGAGGGCTAAACCGAGGAAAACGAGAATGGCAATGGGTACAAGGACCCATGCCTTTCTGGAAACGGCCATGTGCTACCGGGCCGTGATCGGAATTGTAAGGTGGGTTTTATCCCACATGAAATCCATCAGTACACCGACCGAGTCGCTGCGAAAGGCAATGGTGAACATTTCGGTCTCCATTGGAGCGACCTGAACAGGTACATCGAGTGTGGCAACATCAAGGTCATGGTCCGCATCGCGGACAGCCATGATATTGACTCCCAACTCGCTGTTAAGCGCAACGCTGAATGACTGTGCATTTGGCACAGCATACATGCGGTAGCTTCCAGCATTCACCGGCTGCCCACCGAAATTAACATCTTTACTAAATGTAATCTCCGTTGCCTTATTGGCACCAAGCCTCCAATACTTTCCGTAAGGCTGGAGCGCTCCTGCTGCTTCCTCGCCAAAGATCAGGCGGCCACGCTTGGACGGCTGGCTGTAGGAAACACTGAGATCAAGTCCGCGATCGCTATAGCTCACGTTGGTTGTCGGACTCTTCGGTGGAACAAAGAGGGCTGTGTACGTTCCGTAGGCAACGAGCAGGAGAATGACTGCTCCAATGCCCATAAATATTTTCTTCTTCATGGTTATGGATTTTGGTTAGAAGGCAAATATACTACTTCTGTCGGAAGGCACCACGAATCACGTCTTCGCTGAAGCCGGAGGCAATTGTTTTCTGATTGGCATAAACGTAAAGTGCGGTGTTGAAAATCGTATTTGCAACTGTGAAAATCAATCCGGTCAATAACAACAGCGCCGCACCTATGGCAATTCCGGCGAACAGGCCGGGAGTACCGAAAGCCGCGATGAGTAGATACGTTAGCCCGGCGCAAGAAACCAGGACGAGGAAAAGGGTCAGAAACTGAATTATCCCGAGACCGATCGACTTGATCAGGCTTTCGCCCCAGGTCTTTTTGATCACCCCTGCTGACCGCTTGACAGCTTCAACCGGGCCTACCCCCTCATAAACAAGCGTTGGAATTACAAAGATAGACAGGATGCTCCACGTCATACCCAGCAGACCTATCACGATATTCGAAATCAGTTGGCCCACCTTACCGAAACGCGAGGCGATGTTGTGGAGCACGCGCAGAAGCAGGCCGACGGTGGCGGATAATAAACTCCATTGAACAATCACACCAATTCGGGAGGCCGCAAAATTCAAACTTTCGCCAAACGTAGCATTTCCTCCTTCAAAGCGAACCTTGGTGGTATACACGACGCATACATTGAAGAAGGTAGCAATGAGCGCCAATCCAAAGTAGGTAACAAATACAATGGCATACTCAAACAGTTGCATGGAGTCCTGCGACACGCCTTCTTCCATCAGTGTAGGAACCAGGGTTGGAAAAATCATAGCCACCGCAAAAGCCGAGGAAAAAATAAAAGATAAAAGCGCAAACCATAGAAGTTCACGATCCTTGTTGATCACCTCAAAGGTAAGTTTGGTGATCATCCAGCTTCTTGAAAACGCATTCATATAATGGAGTATTTAGTTTTTGTTTACCAGCGTGAAATTAATACAATTCTCACAGATCTACATCCTATCAAACCACCAACTCTCCGTTGAGGTCTGTGGTCAGTACGTCGCTCATGTAGTCAAAAAATGGGCGGATCCCCTGGAACGTCTTGCTGACCTGCTTCACAAATCCATCACTCAACACTTCCTGATCGCTGAACGGGTGCTCAAACCAGAACTGTTTGAATCGGAGCAACTCAATTGCCGGATGATCGCGGGGGAATCCCCTGGGTGCCGTACGGACATGGTCGCCCTGCATTTCGCCGAAGTACTTGGTTATCGACTTTGTCTTCAACAGCTTTTTCCAATCCGAATAGTTGCGGTCAATGTCCAGTCTTATTCGCAACAAGTCTTCCGGGTTGGGATAAGTAAACCCGCACCCGATGCGTGAAGCGCCTGGTTTTAGCCATAGGTAGTACCCTCCACGCAACATCGGCTTCACGCGCCGGAGGCGTCCTGCAAACCGGGGATTGTAAGGCGTCTGGTCGTTGGAGAACCGGACGTCGTTGTATATCCGGTAAAGCGCCTTCTTTCCTGGAATGGGCTCTAGCCGGTCGTGCGTGTTCATAGTATCAATAAGCGCTTCAAAAAATCCGACGGCATTTGCCTGGGCTTCCTGGTAGCGCAGCTTGTTGGCGGCAAACCAATCCCGGTTATTGTTTCTGGAAAGACGCTTTAGAAAATCCCAGGTGGACTGTTGAATGACGTAATCAGGCATGCATTTACTGCTTGGATACTTCAAAGGTAACGGAGTCACCCGCAAAGGCGGTGAAAATACCGCGCGCATTGCGGATGTTGGATGGCGGTTCGTTCAGGTCTCTTGAATCCTGTACCTGGTTGTTATACAGTTCGCCGTATTCACGGTTAACACGAAATACGTATGCACGATAGGTCCCGTATGTGTCAAGGCTAAGTCCTGGTATTGAAAAAAAAGTTTCGGTGGTGGGCGCAGAGATATAGCGGAAGCTCTGGACGAGCTTCAGCGTGGCAGGAGGAATGGGGAAACCGGGAGGAAAAATCGGATCTCCGGATTGAACAGGTTCAATCGATATGAAGTGCAGGTTGTTGGATTGATTTGACCAAGTTAGTGTAAGCCTGGCATTGCTAAACAGTTGTACCAATTCTTCAACGATGCCAAATCGGATACTGATTGCCGGGATGATGATCTTATTGCCGGAGATCATCACATCGGCAGCTGGTTGGGGGACAATCGTTTCTGCGAAAGCCACGCGACTGCCTTTTACAACCTGAAGTTCAAAGTGATCACCCGGATTCACCTGAAGGTCGACGCCGGTATATGCATACTTTCCGGTCTGCGCATTATAAATAAGCGTGTAGGTCACTCCATTTTTCTTCAACGAAACTGCTGCGTCGGGAATAAGCACATCGGGAGGCGGATCGCCGGTAAGCGGGCGCAGCCGCTTAATGGTTACCTGGTTGACGGGTTGCCTGGCAAATAAGAATGCCTCCACAACAAAATTCTCCTCTGTCAAGAAGGTATCCTCACTGCATCCCTGGCCGCAAAGCAGGATCGTGACAACCAGGAAGTGTTTAAAGCGGCGCATCAGAACTTAACATTGAATGAAACGTTGGGTGTCATGCCCAGGTAAGTGACCTGGGTTATCAGCACGGGATCCTGCGTGAAGTCAAATTCCTTGTACCACGTATTTTGTCGGTTGTACACATTAAACACAGAGATTCCCAGATCCCCTTTCAACTTCTTTCCCAATGGAAAGAACCGATGCACCGAAAGATCCAATCGGTGATAGGCAGGCAGGCGCGATCCATTCTTAGGTCCCACTCCTATGTAGCTTTGGGAGCGACCGTCCAGCAGACCAATGTCATATTTTCCGGCCGGCTCTGAAAAAGGTTTCCCTGAACCGAAAATGAACGTGGCTGCAAAGTTCCATCGCTCCACCTGGTAGCTGTGGACCATTTTGAATTCATGCCGCTGGTCGTGCAGGGCAGAAAAATCAAGCCCTTCGTTAAGGCCCGCAAAATTATGAGTAACCCGGCCCAGCGTATAGGCTATCCAACCCGTATAGTTTCCCGCCTTTTTCTGTACGAGCAGTTCCACACCCCTTGCAATGCCCTGACCGGTAAAGAACAACTGGTTCCCGTTGATTTCCAGTCCGCGGCGGAAGCGCAACGAAAATTCCGTCAGCCCGCTGAGGTCCTTGTGGTAGGCCTCCACATCGACGAGCCAACCATTCGTTTCATAGCTTATGCCCGCAATGTAATGCGTGGCCGAACTCACGGTGACCTGGTTTCCATCAGCCAGAAGCCAAAAGTCGCGTGAACCTTCTGTTAGATTTTCATTGATGATTTGATTCGTGAATTGGTAGTGCCTGCCGAATGCTGCCTTGAGCTTTATCCGGTTCGTGAGTCCATACGATGCCGAAAAACGAGGTGCATAGAGGTAGTCGCGCGTTAGCTGGTAGTACGAAGCACGTAAGCCCCCGGTGACAGTGAGCTTTGGGACCGGCTGCCACGTATCCGAAACATACGCCGAGGAGTATGTCCCGTTTTGAACGCGGTCCAGGATGGTCACCGTGTCGTTTCTGATGTTCTTGTAGTTGATATCTGATTCTGTAAAAGAGATTCCAAACTCGATCTTGTGCCGGGAAGACACCAGCCATTCTGCGTCAAACCGGGCGGAGACATCCTGCACGTTGTTATCTTCCGCGGTGAATTGTTTTCCGGAGAAGATCGTGGAGTCCTGTGCCGGGATACCCACATCCAGAAATCCCTTCCGGTTGTAATTACTGTTATAGGAAGACGCAGCCACAAGCATGTTGCTGTAAAATTTCGGACCCCACTGCCGGGACCACTTTCCACTAATACCTTTATTTCCCCAATCCGTCTTCTCTTTGATGTTGCCTGTCACCACCACCGGATCCTGGTTTCCCCGTGGAATGGTGCGGACAAAGGATCTGGACTTATCGAGGTAGTCCTGGCCCTGGTAGACGCTGACTGTGAGCAGGTCCCTGTCGTTGGGCCGGTAGGTTAGTTTGCTGTTCCAGTCATAAAAATAAAAGAGGGGCTGTACCACGTTGACTTGCGTGTTGGTCAGGTTTGGGAGGCCCGGAAAAGGGTCTCCGCCAAGCAGGTTGTTGGTGATCGCCCGAAAGACATCGCTCTGAAGAATGTCGGTGTAAGACCTTCTGCCGGCAAGTAGAAACGAAAACTTACTTGATATTGGCAATTCCAGATAAGCGTTGGCGCTGATGAGATTGATTCCACCTTCACCAGTTATCCGGGTAAAATTTCCCGTTTTACCGGTAAGCTCAACCACACTTGAAATTCGCCCTCCGTAGCGTGCAGGAAATGCTCCTTTATAGAGTTGGACGTCCTTGATGGCATTGGCATTGAACGCGGAAAAGAAACCAAAGAAATGATCTACTTTGTACACCGTCATCCCGTCAAGGAGCACAAGGTTTTGATCGGGCGTGCCACCGCGGACAAATAGCCCGGATGAGTTTTCATTGGTGCCGCTGACTCCAGGCAGCAATTGAAGCGACCGGAAGATGTCTACTTCGCCAATGGTAGGCAGCAGCGAAAGTTGCCGCGTAGCAATCGTTGCATGACTCACTCCGGTGGAGATGTTCAGGAATTTGTTTGCGTAATCAGAAATTACAAGTTCTTCCAGCGAAGCGGACAGTGGGTCAAGAAGTGCAGCAACGCTGCTCTGGATCATGCCGGGCGACAGTTTGATCTCCTTCAAGCTGTAACCGACATAACTAATGACCAGGGTACTTGTATCGGAAGGCACATTGAGGAGTGTAAAGTGGCCATCCAGATTGGTGGACGTTCCCTGCTGCGATCCTTTGATGACTACAGTTGCGAACGGAAGTGTTTCACTGGAACCTGAATCTCTGACAAGACCCATCACAGTCTTCTGCGCGAAAAGTAACTGGGTGACGTTTGTCAGTAACAAAAAGAATAACCACTTCATCATCTATTGTTCAAAACCGGCGGGGTGCTATTTCTTTTTGCTCTGTAACCCATAATATCCTTCCCACAGCCCCTCAAAAAAACGACGCGCATTGGTTCCCAGCACTTTGTTCTTATAGCCTCCCTCCTGAACGACCACCGTCGGTAAATGCAAGGATGCAATTAATTTTCCATTCTGAAAAAAATCATCGGGTGTGAGCGTCCAGGTGCCTGTTGGGTCTCCTTTGGCGATGTCAAGACCCAATGCAATGACGAGGCTGGAGGGCTTGTAGTTACGAATCGCAGTCAGTGCCAACGAAAGGGCCTTGTGATAGGCCCGCCCTCCGACACTTCTGGGAAGAGGGATGTTCAGATTATAACCCGCCCCGGCCGCTTCTCCCTGCTCATCCGCGAAGCCAGTAAAATTCGGATAGGCGTACTCCGGATCCCCGTGAATGGAAACGGTGAATACGTCAGCACGATGATAAAAAATTTCTTGTTGACCGTTTCCGTGGTGGTAGTCAATATCCAGCAAAGCCACCCGTCCCTGTTTGCTCAGGTATTGTGCGGCAACGGCACTCGAATTGAGGTAACAAAAGCCCCCAAAATACTTCCGCTCGGCGTGATGGCCCGGCGGTCGCACGAGCGCGTATGCAAAATGCTTTCCTTCATGCACGGCTTCGGCGGCTGTAAGGGCGCAGTTTACGGCTGCCCTGGCTGCGATGTATGCGTTTGCATTCAACGGCGTGGATGTGTCGATGCAGTAATAGCCTATCTGCAGTTCGATATCTTTCGGAAGTCTGGCTGGATTGCGGATGGGGAACACATCGCCATACCGCGTTTCACTGGTCCCAATTAATTTGCAGATCTTTTTCAGGAAGCGGAGATAGGCCTTATCATGAACCTCTTCCAGAAGCTTCTCTGGAAATTGCTTAGTTTCCAAATGTTCAAAGAATGTCGTTTTCCGTAACTCCTTAAGAATGGTCGTTACACGTATTGGTGATTCCAGGTAGCCACGCTCCCTGACATGATGGATCAGGTGACCTTCGTTTACCACCAAGGCCATCTTCTTGTCACCTGGAATGCGAAGCGGAATTGCCGCTCGATCGGTCTGAACCGGATAGCGAGGACGTCGCATCGTGACGGGACCCTTGATGGATGTCATCACCTTGTTAATATATTCCAACGAACATTTCTTGGACGCCTTGCTTTCCAGAATGGATTTCATAATTCCCCTGCACGATCGGACGGTCAGCGGGCGGCTGACACCCAGCCCGTCAAACACCAGGTGAAAAACGGAACGGTCATTTCGAGGTGTTTCATATGTGGTGCCTTCCAGGGGCCTCGCACCGTAGCGTTCGTAAAATTTTAGTCGGGCAGCATTCTGTCTCCACTCCTCCTCATTCTCGCATTGGGATCGCTCATCGGACAGACAATCAAAGAATATTCCAGTTGCCGATGTAGTGACGGCTTCCTCCCGAAGGCGGTCGTAAAGCGCCCCGCCAATCCCACCACTGATGCGCTGCGCACGTGTTGCTATGTAATCGAGGAAATAAAAGTTGTGGGCATGAAAATAAGACGCGATGGCCAGCCCGAGTACCTGCTTGTGCCGGCCTTCCGCAACGAGCACAACATAGGAATAAGCAGGATGACTGGATCGTTCGGCAGCCTGGAGGAGTTCCCGGGCCTCGAGCTCGCTTAAGTATGGAAACTGCGAAAGAAGAATCGCCTTTGACTGGAGTAGGGCGTTGCTATTGGCGAGGCTTCCATAGTCATATATGCGTCGGATGGTGTGAAGTCCCATGATCGCTGTGCCTACCCTACCTCAATGTGTACGGATGTTTCCAGCGTAGATACGGCGTCTCCGCGGTACGAGCCCTGAACAGGGAGCGTATTGACGGGGTGGTAACTTGCAGCTACCGGAACATATCCAGCAGTTGTCAGTAAGCCGGAAGATGGATCCGCTCCTATCCATCCAGCGCCTGCGACCCAGGCTTCGACCCACGCATGTAACTCGTGGCCCCCTTCAAGTTCTGGATTGTGACAATAACCGCTAACAAAGCGAGCCGGGATTTTTTGGTCGCGCAGAATTTCCATCATCATCCACGAGAGGTCACGACAGGATCCTGTCCTGGATTCAAAGCAGGAGGCCGGGTTAACCAGGTCGGTCTCGTAACTGATGGCATGGGTCCAGCCTTTCCGGATTTCGGCGCAAAGCAACGCAATGAAATTCACCGGACTTCCGTTCGCTCCGGCTTTCAGCTGCTGGATCCATACCCTTATCTCCGGAGTTAATGGAGCTGAGGAATCCCTATACAACTGGAGCACCGCCTGATAATCCGTCTTCGGTTTTCCTTCCACAATGAAGTCGAGGAAATTGAACTCTTTAGATTCTACTTCCATCTTCACCTCTATCTGCATGGCATTGATTACTCCGTCAAACCAGCATTGATGGTAGGTATTGTTCTCGGCATCCACACGCAGCGCAAGACCGGAGGGTGTTGGAACAACATCCAATTGAAAGTGGATTAATTGAAGATGCGGCCGGTGATCCGGGTAAAAGAACAAATGGTGAGGTTCGGGAAATACCGGGGCAGAATAGCGGTAAATAGTCTTGTGCTCAATCCGAAGACGCATTCTGCAAGATCGTCATTTGCTTCTCTGGGGTTTCGAACGCCTTGTCCAGAACGGTGGCAGGCAGATTGTCAATTGTATCAGCAAGCCGGCCGTTCCAAAATTCCGCCATTTCCCGCAAATCTTTCTCCTGAAACCGGTGTTCAATTAACTTGAATTCATTCTTTTTAAGTACCACAGTATCAAGCGGATAGTCAACATCATTTGCAGAGATTCTTGTGGCGTCAAAGGAAAGAAAGCCGCTCTTCATTCCAAATTTCAGGGTCGAATCGTAGGTAATGGATCGCTTCAGGATCGGACTGCCAAAACCGGTATTCCCAATAATAACGTAAGGAGTTCCAGGGCCAATTTCGATCCAATTCCCCTGAGGGTATAACAGATACAGTTTGGGATGCTCATCCTCTTCCAGCTGGCCTCCTACGATTGCATGCAGATTGAACTTCATCCCCGCAGCCTCCAGACTGGCTTTGTCCTCGCTTGCCACGCGCTTAACCTGCTCGCCAAACTGGTTTACTGCTTTATACAGTTTATTGAACTGCATGTCATTGGCGTCGATCACTTCTTCGAAGTAAGTCACCGTCTTATCCCGGACGGACCGCAGCCCGGATGTCATGATAAAGAAGGCATGACTTTGGCGCTGGACTGTGTAGATCTTTTTGGCGACGGTGGTGTCGCTGCCGGACGTGATGCGGGTATCCGCGAGTCCTGCGATTCCCTCTTTACTTAATATCCCTAAACAGTAGGTCATGCCTGGTGTTGAATTTCGTCTGTAAAGTTAGACCGAATCCTGAAATATTGTTCATGCACAGCGCTTAATATCTCGTTGAGCCGGATCTGAAAGTTGTCCAGGTATTCGTGAAGCCCGTACTTGACTACTTCATTCACGTCGGCAAATTCCAGATCAGACCGAAGATTTCCAATGGCCTTTTCGGCAGGGTTGGAATAGCCACGCTTTGCCTCGGAAATTTCATGCAGGCAATTTTCTGCACCCATGAGGCAAAAGAGTATGGAGCGTGGAAAATGACGGTTTAGCACAAGGTATTCCACAATGGATGTGGGAGCTATCTTTCCGTACATTTTCCGATAGGCGTTAAACCCGCTGACCGATTTCAGCAAGGCGACCCAATGGAGGAAATCGAGCGGTGAACCCACCTCGTCAACCGAAGGAAGCAGAAAATGGTACTTCACATCCAACACGCGTGAAGTTTTGTCGGCACGCTCCAGAAACTGACCCATTTTCGTAAAGTACCAAACCTGTGTGCGAGGCATGGTGTCGTACGAAATTCCATTCAGCAATTGCAAACGGCTCTTGATTTGTTTGAAGCAGTCTTTGGGATCTTCGTCTTTCCAGGTTTTCTGCCGGTAAGCATCTTGTACGTAGTGATGAAGGTCGTTGAGTACCTCCCATATTTCCCTTGGTATGGTGTCACGAACGATCCGCGCATTCTCACGTGCAGCTTCCACCGTAGAGATAATGGCGTTGGGGCTTCGCTTGTCGAACGCCAAAAAGAAGATGGCGTTTTCACGGTTTGACTTCTCGCCAAACAAGGAAACAAAGAGTTCTTTATCTCCGGTGGCGGTGATGAGAGGGTCCCACTGCTCTTTTATTTCAGGAGGTAAGTCAATCGACAGGTTGAAATTTACATCGATGAAGCGGGCATAGTTTTCCGCACGCTCGGTGTATCGGCCCAACCAAAACAGTGAACTTGCTACGCGACTCAACATACAGTAATCATCTTAGTCATATAATACCCACGTGTCTTTGCTCCCACCGCCCTGCGAGGAGTTCACAACAAGCGATCCTTTGACGAGCGCTACACGCGTCAACGCACCAGGAAGCACCTGGATGGAATCTCCATACAGGACATATGGACGTAAATCCACATGCCTCGGTCCAAATCCTTTTTCTGTCAAGGTGGGAACTGTCGACAGCGACAACGTGGGCTGCGCGATGTAGTTCCTGGGATTGTCTTTCACAAGCTTCTTAAACTTATCGTGTTGGGCTTTCGTTGCCTTGGGACCGATGAGCATACCGTACCCGCCTGCCGAGTTGGTTTCCTTCACCACCAGTTTAGAAATGTTTTCCACCACGTATGCAAGATCTTCCTTTTTGGAACATAAATACGTAGGCACATTTTGAATGATCGGTTCCTGTCCGAGGTAATACCTGATCATCTCCGGCACGTACACATACACCGCCTTGTCGTCGGCTACACCGGTGCCGGGCGCATTTGCCAGCGCCACGTTTCCTGCCTTGTAAGCTTCAAAAAGGCCCGGAACGCCCACCAACGACTCCGGGTTAAAAGCCCGTGGATCAAGGAATGTGTCGTCAATTCTCCGGTAAATCACATCGACCGGTTCGAGCCCCTTGGTAAATTGCATGTACACCTTCTTGTCCTGAACGATCAGATCCTGTCCGGTGACAAGCTCAACACCCATTTGCTGTGCCAGGTAGGAATGTTCAAAATAGGCGGAATTATGAATGCCCGGTGTGAGTACGGCTACGGTCGGATTTTCCTTTTCACTGAGGTGCTGAAGCATGTGCAGCAGCATGCCGGGGTATTCGGAGACAGGCCGTACACTCAGTCCGGCAAACAGGCCCGGAAACGTCTTCTTGATGATCTCCCGGTTTTCCAGGAGGTAAGACACTCCCGAAGGGCACCGGAGGTTATCCTCCAGGATATAAAACACCCCGTCCTGGTCGCGCACGATGTCACTGCCATTGATGTGGCACCATATCCCTTTGGGCGGGTTCAACCCGATGCAGGCTTTCAAATACCCGCTGCTGGAAAGGACAACCTCGGACGGTATCACCTTGTCCTTCAGGATTTTCTGATCATGATATATATCGTCGATAAACAGGTTGATGGCCTGAATCCGTTGGCGCAGACCCTCGTCGACAATTTTCCATTCCTTTCCGCCGATGATCCGCGGGATCAAGTCCAGGTGAAGTATCCGCTCAATGCCTTTGTTGTCGTGATACACATTAAACGTCATGCCCATCGACATCTGAGCTTTCTCTGTCGTGTGCTGCAGTTGCATCAGCTTTTTCTCCGAAAACCCACTCAGGCTCTCAAGCAAGGCCCGATACGATGGGCGGCAGGATCCCTTTGCGTCAAACATTTCGTCAAAGTGATTCCCGGTTTTATATGTATCGAACAAGGAAGCCACGGATGGGTTATTTTGGTAAATCAGATTTAGTTGGTCACTGATCTGCAAATTCAGCTCACAGTAACGTATTAAGATAACTGGACTTACGCACTGAATGCCTTTTGCCACTGATTACGCAGATTGGCACAGATGATTTGTTCATAAATCAGTGTGACCTCCATGCCCCCATAGCGCTGGCGCCACTTGTAAAATGCTGCTGTACTGATTCCAAGCTCCCGGCAGATCTCCAGAGCATTTCGACCTGACTCGTGATCCTTGATTGCCTTGACAATCTGG